>OZ245834.1:0-1037500 GCA_965228725.1 uncultured Pseudohongiella sp.
GGGAGGCCCGTATTCTGTAGAGTTTTGCGATTGACCGGAGTAAAGTGGTTGTCAGGGGCACAACGCGAAAGTCGCGGGAAGCAGAAAAGCCGCTAAAGATGGTGGTTGATCGCGTGTTGTCCTCTGTGAACTGAAACCTGCTTGATCGGTTCGCGGACAGTAGTGAAATACTGTGAGTAGTTCTGAAGGAAGAACAAAGGAATGAAAAAGGAGGATCGCAATGTTAATACTGACACGTCGTATCGGTGAAACATTGATGGTTGGTGATGAAGTAACAGTGACGGTTCTTGGGGTGAAAGGTAATCAGGTAAGAATCGGTGTTAACGCACCAAAAGAAGTTGCTGTTCATCGCGAAGAAATTTATCAGCGCATACAAAAAGAAAAAAGCGGCGATCCAGAGCCTAGTAGTAGTTAGAAGGTATTAGCGTCTGCGAGTTTAGCTTAAGAGCTTGGTGTACAAGCTTGGAAGGGGCCCGGTTTTGCCGGGTTTTTTGCTTTCTGGGGTTTGGGTTTGTTTCCTGCCCTAAGGAAAATTTGCGAGGTTGCAGATTTTTCGCGGGAGGTTTTGCTGGGTAGATTGTGGTTTGTCTGACCTGTAAATCGTGCCGCCTCTCGTTTGTGAGAATGGTTTCTTTTGGGTGTGTGGGGTTTGTGGCCCAGTGGGATTGGCTCGGAGTTTGGCTGAGCCGGTTTGGGATTTGTTGGATTGTGCGCCTGGCACGATGGGAGCGCGCTGCGCTCCAGAGGGATTGACTTAGAATTTGGCTGAGCCAAATTCTTCGCCCTGCGGGCGGCGCGCTGCGCCGTCTGCGTCGCTGGCGTGGCTTTGATTCGTTCTTGAGCTAAGCTCAAGAACTCACCCCGCTGGGGCGGCGCTTAGCGCCATCTGCGCCGCTGACGCGGCTTTCGAACCGCGAGGGTTCTCTGTACCTACTCTCTCCGCCAGATACAAAAACGCCCGGCAGAGCCGGTTTGGGTTTTGTTGGATTGTGCATCTGGCACGATGGGAGCGCGTTGCGCTCCAGAGGGATTGACTCAGAATTTGGCTGAGCCAAATTCTTCGCCCTGCGGGCGGCGCTTGGCGCCGTCTGCGCCACTTGCGTGGCTTTCGAACCGCGAGGGTTCTCTGTACCTGCTCTCCCCACCAGATACAAAAACGCCCGGCAGAGCCGGTTTGGGTTTTGTTGGATTGTGCATCTGGCACGAAGGGAGCGCGTTGCGCTCCAGAGGGATTGACTCAGAATTTGGCTGAGCCAAATTCTTCGCCCTGCGGGCGGCGCTTGGCGCCGTCTGCGCCACTTGCGTGGCTTTCGAACCGCGAGGGTTCTCTGTACCTGCTCTCCCCACCAGATACAAAAACGCCCGGCAGAGCCGGGCGCTTTTGTATCTGGCGGAGAGAGAGGGATTCGAACCCTCGATAGGATTTCTCCTATACGCCCTTAGCAGGGGCGCGCCTTCAGCCACTCGGCCATCTCTCCGTGTTTGTGTACTGCAAATGCCCCGGGCAGGATTTCTCCTATACGCCCTTGGCAGGGGGACAGGAGTTTAATGGGTTAGTGCATTTGAGCCAACCCGAAATGCGATTCTCGCACCGGTTAACTCCTTCAGCCACTCGGCCATCTCTCCTTATCTACCCCGTTCTGGGGAGCGCGAATATTAGCACAGGGCTATTGTGATGATAAACGCTGAAAATGGGCTAATTTGATGGTTTTACACAACTTTCCGCTGCTGAAGATCGGCTATTTCGGTGGCGGAGAAGCCGAGTTCGCTTAGTAGGCTGTGCGTGTGCTCGCCGAGGGCCGGGATGGGGGCGAGATTTTTCAGTTCTGCGTGCACGGGAGGAATGGTGCCTTCAAGAGTGCCCCTAGGTGTCGTGAACTCTGCAAAGCGATGGCGCGCCCGTAATTGCGGGTGCTGCCAGACCTCGTGCATGCTGTTAACCCGCGCCCAGGCGATTTCGGCTGCGTCCAGTGCCTTGCCAGCTTCTTCCGCAGTCCAGTGCTGCAGTTTTTCCTCGATCAGGTCACGCAGTAGGGTGCGTTGTTCCGAGCGTTTCCTGTTTTCGTCGAATCGGGCATCAGATGCCAGCTCCGGCATCTTGAGGATAGTGGTGCAGAAGCTATGCCATTCACGTTCATTCTGGATGCCGAACAGAATGTTGTCACCACCCTTACACTGGAACGCGCCATAAGGGTAAATGCTGGCGTGGTCGGCGCCAGTTCTGGCCGGGGGAATCTGATCGGCGTAGCTGTAGTAGAGGGGATAGCCCATCCATTCTACCAGTGCTTCAAGCATGGAAATCTCAATGACGCTGCCTCGTTTGCTGCGCGGTCTCTTGAGCAGCGCCGCGAGAATCGCGGCATGAGCCTGAGTGCCGGCGGCGATGTCGGCAATGGAGATGCCAGACTTTGCGACCTGCTCGGCGCCGGTCACAGAGAGTAATCCGGATTCAGCCTGTACCATCAAGTCGTAGGCCTTGCGTTCAGCATAGGGGCCGTCTCTGCCATAGCCCGAGATAGAACAGTAAATCAATCGCGGAAGTCTGCTCTGCAACGCGTCGGGGCCCAGTCCGCAGCGTTGCAGGGCGCCCGGGGCGAGGTTCTCAACCAGTACATCGCAATTCTCCAACAGGCGGTCCAAGACAGGTGCGGCGTCCTCGTGTTTGATATCGAGCGTGCAACTTTCCTTGCCGCGGTTGGTCCAGACGAAATGCGAAGATTGGCCCTCGGCTCTCGTGTCGTAATGGCGGGCGAAATCCCCGCTCTCACGCCGTTCAATCTTGATAACTCTCGCACCCTGATCGGCCAGCTGCCGTGTACAGAGCGGGGCAGCGATGGCGTGTTCGAATGACACGACGGTGATGCCTGTAAGAGGTAGGTCCTGATCTTCCATGGCTAGCGCTTGTGAGTACCTGTGGCGACGGCGGAAAGACAGAGCGCATTGTCGCTATTGCTTACCCAGAGGGCGAATTCATCAGGCTTGTCGTTGCTGGCATTCAGGCGAAAAGGGGTCAGGTCAAACACAGGAGCGAGTGCGCGGAAACGGAATTGCTCAACATTGAATTCCGGTTTGCTCTGTTGCAGAAGTTGCATGAGCAAAGTCGCGAGGAGTGGGCCATGCACAACGAGTCCCGGATAGTGTTCCTGCTCTGTGCAGTAGGTCCGGTCATAGTGAATGCGATGCGCATTGAACGTGACTGCGGAATAGCGAAACAGCAGGGCTGCATCGGCATGCATGTCACGGTGAAAGCCCGCCTGCGCAGGCGCTGCATTGTTCGCAGTTTTCTTCAGCGTTGGATCGTCTTCAGTAGGCGCGGCGCGAAAAACGATATCCTGTTCTTCTCGCAGGCAGAAGCCGTGTGCCTGGGAGATTTCGTGTTCCACCGTGACGAAGACGAGCTCGCCAGATTGCCCCGTTGTTTGCTTTATTGATGCGATCCGCGATTGCTTTTCAGTCATTGCGCCAATCTTGATCGGTTGCAGAAACTGAATCCGCGAACCCGCCCACATGCGCCGCGGCAGACTGATCGGCGGGAGAAATTCTCCCCGTCGCGGATGCCCGTCCTCCCCGAGTTTGGCTTGTGGCTCAGGATTGTTGAGAAAGCACCAGTGCCACAAAGGAGGAAGCGGTGAGCGTTCGGCGAACGCAGAATCCAGATTCAGGGTAGCCGCGATGGCGAGGGTATGCTCTCTGTCGATTGTACCGGCAATACGGCTTGTTTTGCCGATCCATTCGGCGAAGTCTGATTCTTGCTGGGACATTGGATAGGTTGTTATCTGTCGATTGCGAACGTGCAGGCCAAGTCTGCACTGCTCGACTGTAATTCAAGCGGCAGTAAGTTGCTAGCGTCTGGGTGGCGTTTTAGTATCGTGGCACAAAGTCGAAAATTTGAGCGGAATGAACCAGTTTCCTGGTTATCCAGTCGCCAGGGCGAGAGGATGAATTGATGGCAAAAAATGAGAAGGAGATTGAGCGGCCACTGCGTCCACGCCGGTCGCTACACTTTGTGCCTGCTGGCAAAGAGCGCATGTTCACCAGAGCGCTGCAGTTGTCCGCCGATGCATTGATTCTCGATCTCGAAGACTCCGTCACACCGGACAACAAAGCCGCTGCACGCGATGCGGTGTGTGAATGGCTGCAGGCTGACTTTGGTCGCAGTGAGCGGCTGGTGAGAATCAATGCGCAGGACACTCCCTGGGGAAGAGAGGACCTTGAAGCCATCGTTGCCGCGCGCCCCGACGGTCTGGTCGTACCGAAGGCCAGTACGCGCGCTGGAGTCGACGCCATCGATCAGATAGTGGGGGCTCTTGAAACAGAACACGGCCTTGAGCAGGACAGTATCGAATTGATCCTGATCGCAACAGAATCACCGAAGGCGGTGTTCAACGTGCCGCAAATGGCTCAGAACGACCGGGTGACCGCGCTGAGTTGGGGGGCAGAAGATTTGTCCGCTGCGTTGGGCTCTCGAGCCAAACGCGACGCAATGGGCAATTACCTCGAAGTGTTCAGCTATGTCAGGTCACTCTGCTTGCTGTCCGCCGCTGCAGCTGAAGTGAGTGCGATTGATGCAGTCTATGTTGACTTCAAGGACTTCGAGGGCCTGCGCAAAGAGTGCCTCGCCGCTGCGGATATGGGGTATCGGGGCAAGCTGACTATCCATCCTGATCAAGTGGATGTCGTCAATGCATGCTTCACACCCAGTGCGGAGGACATCGCCCGGGCGAAGGCACTACTCGATGCGTTTGCGGAGGCGCAGCAGGAAGGGCGCATGGCATTCGTATTTGAAGGCCGAATGGTTGATGCTCCGCACCTTAAAAGTGCCTCAGCCTTGCTGGCGCTGGCGGATTTGCTTGGCTGACAGAAACCGGATCTCGCAATGGCTATCTGGTCAGCTATCAGAGTTCAGCAATCGCCTGCCCGGCCTCGCGATGAGCCAACTGCACTGCCTCAGCCACCGCGGCATTAGTCACCTGCCCCCTGCAGACGTTGAGGCCGTTGAGCAGGTCAGGATTGTCTTCGAGTGCTGACCGTACACCTTTGGCAGCCAATTCGCGAATAAAGGGCAGCGTTGCATGGTTGAGTGCCCGACTGGCCGTGACTGGCACCGCGCCGGGGATATTGGCAACGCAGTAATGAATCACGCCATCTTTGATAAACACCGGTTCAGCATGGGTGGTGGGCCGGGAATTCTCACAGCAACCGCCCTGATCGATGGCGACGTCGGCAATTACTGACCCCGGCATCATCTCTCTGACCAACGCGCTGCTGATGAGTGAGTCCGCGCGCTTGCCAGCAACCAGCACAGCACCGATCACCAGTGCGGACTGCCTGACATGTCTGGCGATACTTTCCTGATCCGAATACTCACAGTGCACCTTGCCGCCAAACTGTGTTTGCAACTCTGTGAGCCTGGCCTCGGACCGATCCAGAATCGTCACGTCACCTCCGAGGCCGAGTGCGATGCGTGCGGCGTTGCTGCCAACAACTCCTCCGCCTATCACGACGACTTTCTCTGCAGCAACGCCTGGTGCCCCACTGAGCAGTACGCCGAGGCCATGGCGGTGCTTGAGCAGATGCCCGGCAGCTTCCTGCACCGAGAGACGGCCGGCGATCGCCGACATGGGAGTCAGGAGCGGGAGCGAATTGCCCTTGCCAGTGACGGTCTCATAGGCAATACAGATCGCGTCACTGGCGATGAGATCCTGTGTCTGTTCTTTGTCGGAAGCGAGGTGCAAATAGGTGAACAGGGTATGTTGGCGGCGTAGTTTGGCGCGCTCTGCCGCATTGGGCTCCTTCACTTTGATGACCAGTTCGGCAGGCTCCAGGATCGCATCGAGATTCGCTCCGATCTGTGCTCCGGCTGCAATATAGTCTTCATCTGAACTGCCGATTCCTGCGCCGGCTCCGGTCTCCATCCAGACTTGATGGCCGTCCTGTACCAGCAGCCGGACGGAGTCCGGGGTCAGTCCTACGCGATGTTCCTGGCTTTTGGATTCTTTGGGGCAGGCGATGATCATAGTGTTGCAAGGTCCATGAGGTTGAACCGCAAACGGGTCAATTCCAGCTGAGAGCTGTATGCCTTTTCACTTGCTGGAAAGGGGCGGTTTCAAAAGCATCTTATATCGTATATAACAGCCTCAGCTACGGATTTCTAATCACATTCCTATAATTACAGAAGAAGTATTCATGTCTCACTTTACTGCTCGCTACGTACGTCGGCTACTCGCTGTTTTATGTCTTTCACTGTCAGCCATCTCCTTGTCTACCGCCCAGGAGCTGAGCGACAACGACAATCCTGAACTGCAGCGGGTTGCCCCCTTCCAGGTGTTCGACAATCTCTACTATATCGGAGCGCGCTGGGTCGCTTCATGGTTACTCGTGACGGATCAGGGACTGATTGTGTTTGATGCGATGTATGATGGGCTGACGGACCTGGCCATCGACGGCATTCGCGAACTGGGCTTTGATCCGAACGACATTCGTTATCTGGTGGTCACCCATGCACACTATGACCACATCGGCGGGGCGCGACGGTTTCAGGAAGAATTCGGTGCAGTAGTCATGATGACGGAAGAAGACTGGCAAATGACTGACGAACCTCCGGTCTATCGCGAATACCCCAAACCGATCAGGCACTTGTCGGTGGCGAATGGCAGCACGCTCAACCTGGGCCGTACGCAGCTCCGTTTCATGACAACGCCCGGTCACACACCCGGAGTGCTCTCGACACTCTTCACCGTCTATGACAACGGCTATCCGTATACGGCGTTCATGTTTGGTGGCGTAGGCTTGAATTTTTCAGGCGTGGAGCGTACCGAGCTATACATCGACACTATTTCCCGCCTGCAGCAACTGCAGGGCATCGAGGTCAACGTGCCGAATCATGCGCAGTCGGGCGGGGACGTGTTCGAACGCGCCGAAATGCTGGCCGATCGCGATCCGGATGACCCTCATCCTTTCGTAGATCCCGAATCCTGGACCGCCTGGTTGGATATCCTGATGAAGAATGCCCAGGATAAGCTGGCAGAAGAGCAAGCTGCCGCCGGTCAATAGTCAGGTTTGGGCGACAGCAAGCTGCTCATTGCAGTTTCTCGAAGAATGCTCTGGTTGCGGCGTCTGCAGGAAAATAACTCTCAATGAGAATTTCCTCGACGCCGGTATCGAGAGCGGTACCGAACTGAGTGAGTGTCGTAAATAGCTTAAGGGTCACGTCACCCAGTTTATAGTCCACCGTCAGAAATGGCCCGTCTTCGGCATGATCGTCTGGCGATTGCCAGTCAGCAGGTGGGTCCATAGTCAATAAGCTGTCGAAGAGTCGATGATGCTCTGGCCGGCCATAGGCCAGAGTTTGCCGGCGCAGGCGACGCAGCAGATGGCTCGCCACGTCGTTCCAGTTGGCGATAAATGGCCTGAACACATCTGGATCAAACACGGCTTCAAGAATATTCACCTGTTCGGTTCCCAGGTCGCCGAGCGCGCTGCTGACCAGGCTCTGTTGTGCCGCGTTGGCCATCAGCAACGTGTAGTTGCCGTCCATGACCAGGGCCGGGTAGGGATTGTGATTGTCCAGAATCAGTGACAGTGCCTGCCGTACGGGCTCGAGTTCGTTGCTATTCGCCTTGAGTTCCGAGTAGGCCGGTGAGAAGCCGCCGGAGTTGAGAAGCAGATTACTCTCCCTGTGAGGCAGGTTCAGTACATCGGCCAGTCGCAGCAGCATGTTGCGACTGGGCTGGGTTCTGCCGGTTTCGATAAAACTGATGTGCCGGGATGAGACCTCTGCCAACAGGGATAACTCCAGTTGCGATAATCGATTACGTT
This sequence comes from uncultured Pseudohongiella sp., assembly GCA_965228725.1. Classification (GTDB taxonomy): domain Bacteria; phylum Pseudomonadota; class Gammaproteobacteria; order Pseudomonadales; family Pseudohongiellaceae; genus UBA9145. Next base: position 7,819 of record OZ245834.1, read on the forward strand.
TGCGGTATTCGCTTAACAAAGTGCCTACGGCGGGCATGTGAACTCCTGAGCGATCTGCTGATTGTGGCAATGCCGCGTAAAGGCGATTGCTCTGCTGATCTTAGCGCTGCCATTTCGTGAAAACCATTACCTGTGAGGTAGGCAAAGGGGCCGTTCGGGAGAAGGTACAAAGGTGCCGCAGAGTATGGCGCTGAGTTGGTGTCGGAGTGGGTGTCAGAGCAGGCGCGAAGCGTAGGCCAGGGAATTTCGGTAAGTTGTTGAATTATTGCTCTATTTGCCAGCGAGCAAAGGTGCGGCGCGCCTGCCCGAGCTGATCCGGATTGAGTTCGCCTTCGATCTGGTTCTTCAGTGCCTGAGCTTCCGGGTGCTCGTTGTAGACTGCCTGACTAGCCCAGGCGTGGGCCAGTACCTCATCCTTGGCCAACTCGTCACCAGCGTGATAAAGGCTCGCTAACGCGAAGGCAGCGGCAGCATGTCCAGCCTTGCCCGCCCGGGCAAACCAGTCGACCCCCGCATCAACATCTCTGTCGACACCCTGACCGGCGACATACAGCGAGCCGAGGTTGTACTGGGCATTGATATGCCCCTGCAAGGCGGCGGCTTCAGTCCATTGAAATGCCTTGCCCAGGTCCTGGGCGACGCCCTGACCTGTGAAATAGAGAATTGCGAGGTTGTATTGCGCGAGATCGAGGCCGGCTTCGGCGGCAGTCGTAAATTCTCGAAGGGCAGTCTCGAAATCCCCAGCAAACGCCGCATTGACCCCGTCCTCATAGTCGGCAAAGAGGGCCCGGGGAAACACCAGGAGCAGAGCAAACAGGGCACTGAAAGGGAGGTTTCGACGCATAAAACGCATGGTAATACAGCGCTGTAACCCAGAAAACAGTGAAGCGATAAACAAACGCACTTATGACTATGAAAAACCAAGAATTTCGCTATAATACCGCCCTCGTTTTGAGGCCACTGCCCACAAAACCACACGCACCCGTAGCTCAGCTGGATAGAGTACCTGGCTACGAACTAGGGGGTCGCACGTTCGAATCGTGCCGGGTGCGCCATATACGAAAAAGCCCGCTAAAAGCGGGCTTTTTCGTATATGGGGCCTTCGGCCGAAGAACGTGCTCCGTTCGAAAGGAGCGTAAGCTCCGCAGACAGCGCGCAGCGCTGCCCCGAAGGGGTGAAGATTCTGGCTAAGCCAGAATCTGAATCAATCGTGCCGGGCACGCTGTGCGCAAGACGTGCTAGGTCGACGTTTTACAAAAAAGCCCGCTTTCAGCGGGCTTTTTCGTATATGGGGCCTTCGGCCGAAGAACGTGCTCCGTTCGAAAGGAGCGTAAGCTCCGCAGACAGCGCGCAGCGCTGCCCGTAGGGTGAGGAATTCAGCTAAGCTGAATACCGAATCAAAGCCGCGCAAGCGGCGCAGACGGCGTGAAACGCCGCCCCAGCGGGGTGAGTTTTTGAGCTCAGCTCAAAAACGAATCAATCGTGTCGGGAACACTGCCTAAGAAACGAGCTAGACCGACATTTCACCGACCTTGCAAAAAAGCCCGCTTTCAGCGGGCTTTTTCGTATATGGGGCCTTCGGCCGAAGAACGTGCTCCGTTCGAAAGGAGCGCAAGCTCCGCAGACAGCGCGCAGCGCTGCCCCGAAGGGGTGAAGATTCTGGCTAAGCCAGAATCTGAATCAAAGCCGCGCAAGCGGCGCAGACGGCGTGAAACGCCGCCCCAGCGGGGTGAGTATTTGAGCTCAGCTCAAAAACGAATCAATCGTGCCGGGCACAGCGCCAACAAAACGTGCCAGGCAGACCCCAAATACCCCAGCCCAAAAGCACCAAAACAGAGCGCTATCCCAGCCGCCAATTCCATCCCGACAGCCCACCCCAAGATCACACAATAATCGACCAGACACCCCAAATCCGGTAACCTCAACTAATCGATTTTTGCCCGTCAAATCACTGCCTCCCGCAGGTGCGCGCATGGCTCAGAGTGGCAACACGAAGCAGGGCCTGATGGCCAGGACAGCGACGCTTCTTCTCGCGTTGCTGGTTTCCGGAATCACCCTCGCCGCAGATTCCGCTACCCAGAACGGTTCCGTGATCAGCATTCCCGTCGTTGTGGTCGGCGAGGTCGAGTACAGTGTGGAACTCACCCTTGTCGCTGGCAGCAGCCCCGCTGTCTACTCGCTCACGGCGGCCGCAGAGTTAAGCAATGCCGATCGCAGCAATGCGGCGAACTTTGCCAACAACACCTTAACCATTCCCAGTATTCAGAGTGGCAGCGCGACGCTCAGCGTCTTGATGACGCTGATCAACGATTCGCCGATTCAGTTTCAGGTTGCCAGCACCACGACCATCGCAGCAGAGTCCGGGGCATACGATCTATTTCAGGAGAACATCTCTGCCCAGATCATTGATAGCCGCTGCAGCATCTGCCATGTCAGTGGCGGCGTGGCCGGGGCTACCGGGCTGATCTATTCCCGCACCGGTGACGATCGTGTATTGCAGAATTTCGAGACCCTGCAAAACTTCGCCGGCACCCGTGATGACGCCGCGGACTACGTAATGGAGAAGGCAAGCGGCGGACTGTCCCATGGCGGCGGCACCCAGCTTGCGGTCGGCAGCTCGGACTACAATAAGCTGCAGGAAGTGCTTGAGCTGCTCACGACCGGCTCGAGTAGTGGCAGCAGCAATGACTCCGACTTTTTCGCTGGTGTGGAATTATTGTCTGCACAGGCGACGCTGCGCAGGGCGGCGATCCTGTTAGCGGGCAGGGCACCGACAGAGGCCGAGTATGCGTCAGTAGCCACCGCAGACGATACCGACTTGCGGGCAGCGATTCGGGGTCTGATGGCAGGAGACAGTTTTCACGATTTCCTGCTCGAGAGTTCCAATGACAGATTGCTGGTACGAGGAACCAATGACGGTAACTTTCTCGATGGCGGCGGGATTTTTCCCAATTTCATCAATCACCGCATCGACCTGCAATTGGCTGACCTCGACCGGGGGCTCTCCTGGTCTTACGATTTGGCCCGCTTCATCAATGGCGTCGATCGGGGCCTGCGGGATTCTCCGCTCGAGCTGATCGCCTATGTTGTTGAGAACGATCTACCATACAGTGAAATTCTCACGGCCGATTATATGATGGCGAATCCCATCGCAACGTGGGCGATGGGTGGCACTGGAAACTTTGCCAACCCGGAAGACTATTCTGACTTTCAGCCGATCACGCTTGATCAGTATTACACCTGGAGTGAGGATGTTGTTTATACCGAGGTCGTCGAGATCCAGGAAACAAGAATCGACGATGCGGGGTCACTGTTCTGGAAGTATCCCCATGCTGGCGTCTTGAATACGCAGGCCTTTTTGTTCCGCTATCCGACCACAGCGACCAATCGCAATCGCGCGCGAGCGCGCTGGACGTTTTTTCATTTCCTCGATTTCGACATAGAAAAATCCGCCCCTCGCACGACTGACCCGGTCGCACTCGCCGATACCAATAACCCCACGCTGTTCAATAACAACTGCACTGTGTGTCACGCCAATATGGATCCGGTCGCCGGCGCCTTCCAGATGTATGCGGAAGAGGGTTTTTATCGCAACAATGGCTACGACTCGCTGGACGGCTTCTACAAGTATCCCGAAGACTGGTCGAGTCGAATCTATCAGGAAGGGGACACCTGGTACCGTGACATGCGCGCACCCGGCTATGCTGGCGAGGTCGCTGAAGGCGACAATTCCCTGCAGTGGCTGGCGCAACAGATCGTACAGGATCCTGCGTTCGCGACTGCGGCGGTAAAATTCTGGTGGCCCTCTGTCATCGGCACGGATCCGGTCGCACAGCCTGAAGTGCAAACCGACGCGACTTACGCGGCGCAACTACTGGCATACAACGCGCAGTCAGCCAGTATTGCTGAGCTGGCTGAGACATTTAGCAGCAGCGGTATGTTACTCAAGGATCTACTTGTCGACCTGATCATGTCGCCGTGGTTTCGCGCGGAATCGGTAGACGCAGCGATGCTTGGCACAGTGCAACTTGCCGCGCACGACTTCGCCAATCTCGGCAACGAGCGCCTACTAACACCTGAACAGCTGACGCGCAAAACGACTTCGCTCACCGGCTTTACCCTGGACTCCAATTATGAATTTGACAGAGACCTGCCTTACTCGGCCCTCGCCAGTGACTACAAGCTCTACTATGGTGGCATCGATTCCGCGGGCGTGACCCGGCGAGCACGGGAGATGACGGCGCTGATGAGCACAGTGGCGATGACCCATGCGGTGGAATCGGCGTGCCCCATCGTGCTGCGTGAGTTCGCATTGGAAGACAGTGCACGCAAACTGTTTGCAGGCATTACGGAGTTTACGACCCCGCTGACCATCGATGTCGAGGCGAGCGTGGTGCCAACCCATTACGACGGCACCGAGGACACCGTGTTCATCGACGTGAATCTGGGTAGCGCGACGAGTAATGTACTCGTTTCCATCAACAACGGATTCTGTGACTGGAACGAAGAGGATCAGGTCTGTGACTCCAATACTTATCTTGAGGTGGAGCGAGTCGATGTTAGCAGCCCCGATGGTGTGACGCGACAGCTCTATGCGGATCAGCAAACCACGCAATTATCCACCGACTGTGCCTGGCTGAATGGCGCGGGTGGCTTCGGCCTGTGTAACGGCAGCATGGCGAAACTCTCCTATACACCAGGCAGTGCCGGCGAGCACCGAATCACCGCTACAGTGCGGGCGATCCGGCAGGGCGGAGAGCACCCTCTTGCCGAAAGCCTGAGTATTTCGCTCGGTGCAGAGAGCACGGCTGAGCCTCTTGAGTCCACTGCGGCTGGGGCCAGTGCAATCAAGGCCAAACTGGTAGAGCTCTATCATGTGTTACATGGCGAAGACTATGTGACATCGGACGCCGAACTAGAGGCAGCCTATCAATTGTTTGTTGAGAGCTGGGAGGAGGTAAGGAGTCTGAGTAATGCTGCTGACTACGCCAATATCTCCTGGGCACCGGATCTGACGTGCAAGTTCTGGTCGGACTACCGGATCGGCGATGACATGCCCAACAACTTGCAGTCATTCGAGATCAACTACGGTAACCCTGATGAAGGCGATTATCCCTGGGTAGGTACGACTGAAGAGATGAGTGAGTATATTTCCAATACCGGCCGCGATCCGTTTTTCGCGAAGCAGGCATGGATAACCGTGCTCATCTACCTGCTGTCTCACTACGATTATCTCTATGAGTAATACACGTCGATGAACAGAAGAGAATTCATTCGCAAATTGTCATTGGCTGCCGGCTACTGTGCGGCACCGGTTGGCGGCCTGCGAAATGTATTCGCGCAGACTGCGTTCGGCGGCAAATTGCTTTTCTGTCTGCAACTTGACGGTGGTATGGATGTAACCAGCTACTGTGATCCCAAGATGAACGTGGCGGGTGAAGAAGAAATCAATATCTGGGCGCGCAGCAGCGAAACCCTGACGGCGGGCAATATCAGCTATGCCCCCTTTGCGAGCAACCAGACGCTATTCGAGAAGTACTATCAGGACATGCTGGTCATCAACGGCGTGGATGCGCAGACCAATTCACACAGCGTCGGCGTGGTGCATAACTGGAGTGGTCGCAACTCGGAAGGCTATCCCTCGCTCACTGCATTGTATGCCGCCAGCAATGCCCCCCAATTCCCACTGGCCTATCTCAACTTCGGTGGCTTCGGCAATACCCAGGAATTGATCAGAAGTTCGCGAATCAGTGATATTCGCCAGATTCGCAATATTCTGTTTCCCAATAACGACCAATGGAATCCGGGCATCCAGTATCGGCGCGCCAGTGATTTTGATCGCATCCGGGCGTTGCAGATGCAAAGCGCGCAACGACTTGCGGACGAAGCCAACATCACTGCAGGCAATCGCGATAATCGACAGTATTTCGCCGAGGCATTAACCCAGGTCGAGGGACTCGATGACTTCGCCAATAGCATTCCGTCAGAAGATCAGTTGCAGGAGAGCCGCACCCTCAGTCAGAACTTCTGGTCGAATCTGCACCAGCAGATTCAGATCAGCCTGATCGCTATGCGTGCAGGTGTTACGGTGGCAGCGGACCTGTTTGAGGGAGGTTACGATACGCACCAGGATCATGATCAGGGTCACACCATACTCCTCAACAACCTCAACGATGCAATTGATTATTTCTGGACCTATGCCGAAGAGCTGGGACTTGCAGACAGGATAGTGCTACTCATCGGTTCTGATTTTGGCAGAACGCCGCATTACAATTCAGGAGCAGGCAAGGATCACTGGCCTATCGGTAGTTATATGGTGATGGAAAGAAACGCCAGTTATACCAACCGCGTCTTTGGCGAGACGGATGGGGGACACAATGCCTATCCGGTGGATCTGACGACCGGGGTGCAGGATTATCTCAATGGTGTGAGGATTCATCCCAAACACGTGCACAAGGCGATGCGGCAGTATCTGGGAATCTATGACAATGAGCACTCAAGCGCCTACCCATTCAACAGCACGGAAGATTTTCCTTTCTTCACTGTGTGAAGCGGCTTATTGAGATTGTCGTCTGGGGGCTGCGTCTGCAGATCGCGGCCAGATTGCTCCGCTGCTGCACAACAGGAACTCCTTACTGTTCAGCAATGAGTTCCAGTGTGGCATTGAGCAAGACATTGCAGCCTTTCTCGACATCATGCCAGTGACTCCATTCGTCCGGCGCGTGACTGATGCCACCAACGCTGGGAATAAAGAGTAGTCCGGTAGGAGTGATATCGGTAAAGAATTGCGAGTCATGACCTGCGCCGCTTGGCATTAGCAAGGTCTTGTAACCCAGCGCCTTGGAATGCTTCTCCAATAGGTCGATCATTTCCTGTGTGCAGGGTTTCGGCTCCAGCCAACTCATCTGATCGTATTCGAACATCAGTTTGTGCTTGCGTGCGATAGACGAGCAGACCTTGCGGCAGGCGTCAGCCAGGTTGCGCATCACCTCTTCGCTCATGTCTCGGCCCACCAGCGTGAAATCCGCCTCGCCTGGCACGGTGTGTGCGAATCCCGGTTTCAGTTCGACGCTGCCGATTGTCAGGCGACTCTTGTCCGTACCTTCTTCATCAATGATGCGGGATATCTCGTGTGCAAAATCCGCAACGCCCATGAAGGCGTCACTGCGCAGATCCATCGGCGCTGTGCCGGCATGGTCCGCTTTGCCGATGAATTTGATCAGCCATTTGAAAACGCCCGAGATCCCCTCAACTACGCCGATGGTATTGCTGGTTTTCTCCAGCACGGGGCCTTGCTCGATATGCAACTCGAGAAAGCCCACGAGATCGTCCGGATCGCGCGCGGCCTCCATGGCGAGATGATAAGGCAGCTGACACTTCGCCATCGCATCGCGCAGCATTTCGCCGCTGTGGTCCTGTGCGCGTTCCAGCCAGTCGAGTTTCAGATTGCCCGTGAGCGCCTGCGCACCCAGCATGCCGCCAAAGCGGCCTTCTTCTTCGCTGGTGCCGATGACTTCCAAGCCATATTTAAGAGGGATGTCGTTTTCCTGAATGATGCGGATGCACTCCAGACCGGCGATGACGCCGAGGACGCCATCGAACATGCCTCCCGCAGGAACGGAATCGAGGTGGGAGCCGATAAGCAGTGTTTTTTGATCTTTCGGACCATAACGCCCGATGACATTACCGGCACCGTCCATGGAAACAGCAAGACCTTGCTTCTCCATCTTGGCCATGAGCCAATGGCGGGCTTTCATGTCTTCGTCGCTGAAGCCCTGACGGTAGATGCCTTGATCTTCTGCGTTATAGCCGAAACGGGCCAAATCGTAGAGGTCTTGTTTGACCCGCTCCAGATTGATCGAGTTTTGCTCTGCAATCCGAAGTTTCTGGTTCATGCAGCCCATCCTAACTCATCGGCGCGACGTTTTGCCAGTGCCGGAATATCCTGTTCGATGAAGTGCTGATGCAGAACCTGTACGCCGATCAAATGGTTGATCACTGCGTCCATCTGTACCTGTTCGGCAGCCGTTGTCGCCGGGTCCTCATGGCGAGCAAACAAGGCGCTCACACCTTCATATGACAACATGCCCGTCGCTTCGATGCGCTCTTTTGACAAGTGCTTGTCGGCAAGCTCTTTCATTTGCTTCCACTTCGTTTCGTCCGTGTGTGCAGGAGGCGCCATGAAGGCGAATTTCTCGCGCTTGTAAAGCACCTCTGGAAGAATGCCTTTCATCGCTTCCCGCAACACGTATTTTTCTGTGCGTCCCTTGATTCGGTGTTGTGGTGGTATCTGTACGGCAAACTCAGCGAGATGGTGATCCAGGAACGCAGGGCGAGCTTCCATCGAGTTGGCCATATCCACGCGGTCGCCACCCCAGGTGAGAATCTGACCTTCCAGCATGGTCTTGCACCATACGTACTGTGCCTTGTCCAGCGCATGACGCCCCTGCAGTTGTTCTACGTCAAGTGCGTCGGCAATCGCCGCTCCGGGTCGGTAGTATTTCACTTCCTCGCGGAGATCGGAGCTCAACAGGTCGGGGACCAGATCGGCACAGGCGAGCCAGGGTTGCAGGCAACTGGGTGTAAAACCCACTGTAAAATGCAGCGCGGGATCGTCGACTTGTTTTTCCGACAACATGGCACCGGTGAAGAGTGCATTGCTTTCATTCAGCAGCGATTGCCAATTGGCTTTCTCTGCCGCTGAGAGTGAGTCCAGACCATGGAGAAACATGTCGCGGCGGAACGCCGGATAGCCGCCGAAGAGTTCGTCCGAACCTTCGCCGGTCATGACGACCTTGTAGTCGTTCTTGTTTACATGTCGGCTCATCAACAACTTGGCCACGGCAAGAGTGTTGTAGATAGTGCGCTCGGTATGCCAGAGCGTTTCTTCGAAATGGCCGTACAATTCATTGCCCGACAAGCGCATGATGTCCTGCTCTGCGCCGCAGCTCTCAGCCATCTGCGAAGCGATTGGGCTCTCGTCATATTTTGCGTCGTCAAAGCCGATAGTGAATGCCCGAACAGGCCCTTGTCGGCATGCAGAAGCCAAACCGATAATCGCACAGGAATCGATGCCGCCCGAAAGATAGCTGCCGACGGGTACATCCGCTTCCAAACGGAGTGCAACGGCGTTCAGGAGTTCCTCGCGGGTCCGGTTAATGGCTTCTTCTTCGCTCATCTCCACGCGATCGATCTCGCGCGGAAAATTGAGGTCCCAGTATTTCGATTCCTTGACGACCAGTTTGCCGCCCTGGCGCTGAATCTTCACGACATGGCCGGGCTTAACCTGATGAATATTTTTGAAGGCAGTCGTGCCAGGTACCATTGTTTGAATGAGTTGGTGGTAGAGTCCCTCGGCGGTGAATTCGGGTTTCACATCAGGATGCGCGAACAAAACTTTCAGTTCGGAGCCGAACACAACCGAGTCGCCAACTTGCGTCCAGTACAGTGGCTTGATGCCGAAGCGATCGCGCACGAGATACAGCGCGTCTTCCTGCTTGTTATAGAGAGAGAAGGCGAATTCACCGCGCAGATGCTCGAGCGTGCCTTCGATGCCAAGGCGCGGGAAGAGGTGCAGAATGATTTCTGAATCACTCTTGGTTGCGAAACGTGCGTTCTGTGCTGTCAGGCGGGCGCGTATGCGCTGATAGTCATAGAACTCACCGTTGTGTGCGAGCAGCAGATTGTTGTCCTGGCTGATGAACGGTTGGCGTCCGCGGTCTTCATTGAGGTCGATGATTGACAGGCGCGCATGACTGAATCCGACGCCATGGTCAGCGAACTGCTTGTGGCCGAAGCCATCAGGGCCGCGGTGATATTGAATAGCGGCCATATTGACCAGGAGTTGCGGGTCGATTGGGGTGTCAGGGTTGGCATGCAGAATGCCAGCTATACCACACATAAATGAGTCTCAGATTTTGAAATTAACAGACAGGGTTTATACGACGTCGAGCACGCGGCCTTTGCGGTGCACCAGACAGGTGAGCAGTGCCATGCGTACGAAGACTGCGCCTCTGGCTTGGGAGAAATACCAATTGAAGCGCGTCTGGTCGAGGTCGTGGGAGAGTTCCTCGCCGCGGGCGAGGGGATGGAGAACGATCGCGTCCTCCTTGAATGGCGTGTCAGGCGTGAGCACGAAGTTGTTGCCGAAGGTCTGGAAATCGTCGCCAGTCCAGGCGATCGCATTGATGTAGACAACGTCCAGTTCAGGTACCAGCTCCTGGAATTGCGTGCCGCCCTCAATGATATTCAGTCCCTTCTCGCGGAATCCGGCGAGTACTTCAGGATCACAGGCATCCTTTTCCTCATTGAATAAATACACTTCGGAAAACGCATGAGAGAAGATTGAAAATATTTTCAGCAGGCTGCGCACTGTGCGCATCTTGTCTGGCACGCCAATAATGCCGACTTTAATGCGTTTGTCTTGCGGGAGATCTTTGTCGACCAGCTCGGGTCGCCATTTGAAAATTGTGTAGATATCCGCCATCGCCTGCGTAGGGTGTTCATCGAGCCCATTGCCAGCATTGATGATCGGAATGCGCAGCGACTCACGCATTTCGTTGAGTGATTCTTCGCGCGTGTCACGCAGTACCACGCAGTCGGCATAGTTGTTGAACATTTCACCGACATCGGAGAGAGATTCGCCTTTCGCGATGCCTGTTGTAGAGCGATCGGTAATTGACATGATGTCGCCGCCCAGTCGATGCCAGGCGCTCTCGAACGAAAGACGCGTGCGCGTGCTCGGCTCATAGAATGCACTGATCAGAATCTTGCCCTGCAATGGAGTGCTGAATCGGTCAGGGTTCGCTTCATACTTCGCGGCGAGGCGAAAGAGTTGCAACAGGGTCTGAGCGCTGAATTGATCGGCGCTAAGAATATGCTGATGCTCGAGAGGGCGCAGGTGATCGCCATCTTCGATAATGGTGCGCAAGAGCTGTTTGGGGTGGGCATCACCCTGAACATCAGGTTTCTCACGCGTTAAGATATGTGCTTTGTCATCCACTTCGGGATTCTCCTTGCTTACCACAGTTTTCCATCCTTCCAGTCACGGTAGACCAACACCAGAAGAATGACAGGAGTTGCACTGGCCAGCAGCAATGCTGCGCTAACCAGCAGGGTTAATACGGGTGCCGATATCATGAGTTTCTTGCCTCGGTAGTGTCTTGCGAAACCAGCGTCTGGAAATCAAAACTCTGCTGCTGCCAGCGACTGACGAGCACGATCACCAGCAGGGAGATCGCGCACGATGCGAGTGCCGCCACGTAGTAGCCAATGAGAAAGTAGGCTGCCAGGCCTAACAGCGTGCCGGAGATCATCGCCAGTGCGGCGGCGAGTCCGGTTGCCCAGCGATAGTAGAGGCCAAATACGATAGGCCAGATCGCGCTCGCGACGAAGGCGCCCGTGAAATAAAGCAGCGAGGCGAGTGTTGTCAAGCGTGGGACGCACAGAACCCATGTCACAACGCCGAGAGCAACAATGATAAAGCGTCCAGCTCGAAAGCACTGTGCATCGCTTGCAGCCGGATTGATGTGGCCGCGGTAGATATCTTGCGTGATCAGGTCAGCCGTTGCAGCGAGGAGTGAGTCCAGACTGGAGGCCAGCGCAGCAAACACGACGACGAAAACGACGATTGCGCCCGCGGTCCCGAGTAATTGTCCAGCCACCAGCGGCCCAACCATATCGGAAGAAGGGACGACAATGCCGAGCGATGGTGCCGCCAGCGCCACAAAGCCTGCGACGATCGGAATTGGAATCCAGAACAGACCGGCGACGAAATAGGCGCGCGCGCCGGTGTCCTCGCGAAATGCAAAGGCGCGCGACCACCACACATTGGAGTGGAAGATCTCACCAACACCGAACAGAAGGTTGTTGAACAGAAACATGATGGCAGCAGGAAAGAGCAGGTCCAGCAGCATGGGACGCTCGGTCACCAGGTCGGTGTGCATGCGTTCGAATCCGACATGGCTGATGACGAGATAGGCGATGAAGACGACACCGCTGATAATGATAATGGTCTGAACGAAGTCGGTCGCAATCACGGCGCGCAAGCCGCCAAGCAGCGTGTAGGACACACAGACCAGCAGAATTACAGACATCCCGACATGGTAGGGAATGCCGCTTAGTGCATTGACCAGAATGCCGCCCGCCATACCCAGGCTGATCAGCCAACCGAAGGCATAGAAGAGGGATATCAGCAGGAATACCCGCCAGGCGAAAACGCCGTAGCGCTCGCGAATAAAATCACCGGAAGTATAGCCATGGGGCAGCAAACGCTTGATGCGCTTGGCGAGTGGGGCGAATAGCAACAGGCCGACGGCGCCGAGTGAGTAACCCACCATTCCCCACACACCCAGTTCGTAAGTGACCTGAGGTGCGGTCATCGTCGTATTGGAGGTTACCCACGTCGCCATTGCGGTGGCAGCGGCGAAGGCGAAACCGACGTTGCGACCGGCGAGCATATAGTCCTCGAGATTCTTGTTTTGACGGCCGAGCAGGTAGCCGAACGCGATCCAGAGCAATCCGAATACTATGAGAATGGCAAACGCGATGCCGGGAGAGAGTACTGAATAGTTCATGTCAGATTCCGGCGCGGCGATTTCCAGAAAGTATGCTGATAACAAGAACGGTGAACAGCACCAGGCCAAGCAGGAAAAAACCGCCAGCTCTGCCGAGTGAGTGATGCTGAACGGTTACGCTGACTGTATTGCTGACCACTGAATCGTTCTCGGTCAGCCGGAAAAAATACGTGCCGTCTTGCAAACCGGTTATGGTTGCGGCATCGACTGCATCCAGTGCGCGCGTGAGCGGGTTGGTAAATTCACGATCTTCTGATTGTTGCAGCGCAAGACTGCGTGCTGTTGGACTGGCAGGCCAATCGAGAACGAAGTAGCCCTCATTGGAGAGCGAGGTGCTGGAGGAGAGGGTGAGACTTTCGGCAGCCCATACGGGGGTGTTGGTTGCCACAAGGATCAACCAAGACAGACAGATAAGCGTCGTTGCTCTTTGCGAAGAGCGGATAAGTCCTCCCTCAACCCGACCAGTCTGCTTGGACCTGTTGGTCCCGTGCATGCTTGTAACAACCGGCTCTACGGATCATGTTAAAGCCAAGGGATGATACTGAAATTGCATCGAAATGTCCACTTGGCTGATTACTAGCTAGAGCCCGGGTCGATGCAGGTGTCCGATTTACAAGCATTTTTCGCACAACTAAGAAGTAGACATGGCGCTTTCTGGCAGATCTCGGGGCGAGTAATGAGCTTGCATGATGGATTGGTATTGCAGCGGGATTACGCATTGGCAACACTTAGTGCGGGGACGATCGGTATCAATTCGGATACGTACAGTATCCTTCGTCATGGGGGATTCCCTAGACTTCATCCCTCGCAATCGGTGACTCCCCTGCCGGGAAGGAGCTGGATAACAAGCGTAGTCGCAGTTTTAGGGCAGAGAACCAAGAAGTTAGTCGAGTAATTGAGGCAAATAGAGATGAGTATTCAGAAACCTGTTGAAGTAGACGTGGCCATCATCGGTACAGGCACGGCAGGCATGTCGGCCTATCGTGCGGTGCGCGAACATACTGACAGTGTGGTGGTGATCGAGTCTGGTCGCTATGGGACAACCTGTGCCCGCGTGGGCTGTATGCCGAGCAAGCTGCTCATTGCGGCCGCGGACGCCAGTCACCAGATCGATCAGGCCGCAACCTTCGGCATCGATGTTGCGGGCAAGTCCATTGTCGGAGAGCGAGTAATGCAGCGCGTGAAGTCGGAACGCGATCGCTTCACAGGGTTTGTTGAACAAGCAGTTGCTGACTGGCCCGATGCACACAAAATTCAGGGGCACGCCCAGTTCGTTTCTGCGCAGGAATTGCAGGTTGGCGAGCACACGCGCGTCAAGGCACAACGCATTGTGATCGCGACCGGCTCGCGTCCCGCTGTGCCGCCGCCCTGGTACGAGCTGGGCAATCGGCTGCTGATTAATGACGACGTGTTCTCCTGGGATACCTTGCCCAAGCGCATCGCGGTGGTGGGCACGGGCGTCATCGGGATGGAAATTTCCCAGGCGCTATCACGTCTGGGAGTGAAGACCTATCTCTTCGGAATGGGTAATCAGTTCGGACCGCTCTCGGATCCGATCGTTAACGCGGAGGCAGGGCGTGTGCTCGCGGACTCGCTCGAGCTGTCGGCAGACGCCACGGTTGAGCGCGTACGTCGTACGCCAGAAGGTGTCGAGGTCTCTTATCGCGAATCAGGAAAGAACAGCGAACAGACTATCACCGTTGACTATTTATTGGCGGCCACGGGGCGACGACCAAACATTGATGGACTGGAACTGCAAAACGCCGGCGTCGCACTCGATGAAAAGGGGATGCCATCATTCAATGATGCGACCGGGCAGATAGGGCAGAGTTCGATTTTTATCGCTGGCGATGTGAGTAACGCGCATCCCTTGCTTCATGAAGCTGCAGACGATGGACGCATCGCAGGTGACAATGCCGCGCGTTATCCCGAGGTGAGAGTACGACCACGCCGCGCACCGCTGTCGATCGTGTTCACCGATCCACAAATCATGATGACCGGTGCAAGCTATCGTTCACTTGCCGAGTCCGGGGCCGCGTTCACTGTTGGACAGGTGGATTTTTCCGATCAGGGACGAAGTCGGGTGATGGCGAAGAATCGCGGTGTGCTGCGAGTCTATGGTGAGCAGGGCACCGGTCGCTTTCTTGGCGCAGAAATGATTGGACCCGCGGCTGAGCATATCGCTCACTTGCTGGCCTGGTCAGTGCAGCACAAGCTCACCGTGCAGCAGATGCTGGACAGTCCGTTCTATCACCCGGTCATTGAGGAAGGGGTGAGGACCGCACTAAGAGTGTTGCAGTCTGAGCTGAAGATGGGACCGATACCGGTTGAGCGCTGTCTTGATTGCGGGCCGGGAGCTTAAGCTACCGGGGTATTGCTGGCTGCGAGCCATTGGCGAGGAGACTGGCCGGTTTTCTTGCGAAATGCTCGCGCCAGCGCCGACGCATTTTCATATCCCACCTCGCTGGCCACCCAACTCACGCTGCGTCCTTTCTTAAGCAAGTTCTGCGCGATCGCTACACGCCAGTCGAGCAGGTAGTCGCCTGCCGTCTGACCGATTTGCTGGCGAAAGAGTTCCGCAAACTTCGAGCGCGACATGGCGCTGATTTCTGCCAGCGCCTCGAGTGACCAGTTCTGCTGGGGTGCCGAATGAATCGCCATAATGGCCTTGGACAACTTCGGGTGAGTGAGTCCGGCGAGCATGCCTTCACTGACCATATCCTGTTCCAGCACGTAGCGAAGCAGATGAATCACGAAGACTTCAGCCAATCGATCCATCATCGCAAGGCGACCGTCATTGTCTGCGAAAGCTTCTGCGAAGAGCAGCTTGGTTGCTGCATTCAGTGTTGGCGCTTCAGAGAGCTTGATGACGATGAGTGGGGGGAGTGCATTGGCCAACGGATTGCGCGTGCCCGTGCCGTAGCGTACCGATGCACAGATGATTTGCGCGTTGTCTCTACGCTCGGCCTGCAGGCGATGAAATGCCGGTCGCGGGAAGAAGAGTACGGCGGGTTCATCTATGGCGATCCGCGTACCATCCTGATCGATCACGGTCATCTTGCCCTGCTCCAACAGGTGGAGATGGCCTTCTTCAATACCGTCTTCAGAGAACGCAGACAAGCCGCAAAGATTGCCGGCGTAGAACACGCCGGCAGAGATTGAGAAATGGTTTAGTACTTCCGACAGTTTGTCCATGAAGCAGAGTCAGGACGTGATGCGCGCGTCATGAGCTGTCGCTCAGCTGCTGGTGGTTGTCATGCCGGCGATTTCAGACGGGGTCGCGCGGAGTGCAGTCGCCACTTTGTCGAAGAAGTCGAGCTCAGCATAGCGAATCTCGGCATCGCTGCGGATTATGCCTGCCAGTGCACCAAGAACCGCGATTCGTTCACCCTCGCTGAGTTTGCGAGTGGCACTGCTCAGGTAGCGTTCGAGCGACTGAGTTTCGAAAATTTCTGATGAGGCGGCTGTGCGGATATCGGCTTCGGAGAAAGTCTCGCCAGTTTGTTCCTGCAATACTTTCTGTACTTGCGCTATTTCAATGATTTCGACATTGGAGTCGGCTCTGGCTGCGCGTGCAAGTACCATCAGAAGCACTTCCTTGAACAGTTCCTGCTTGTGTTTGGTGCTGCCCTTGCTCATCAGTTCGCGAATAGAGTCGAAGTTAATCAGGCTCATGAGATCTCCATCTTCTTGTTGTTTCTGCCAGCTATTTTAGAAAAATCTGAATTCCTGGGCCGACTTTAGCCCGCAAGCAGACTAAAGCCATTCGTGGCCCATGTCCATAGCGACGGACAGTCCAGGCAGGATATCGCCAGGCCTCGACACAGGCCTTCGCAGATCGTCACTCACTCGATAGTTCAGATTACCCGTGCTTTCTTCAATTGTTCAATTTCTGCTGCACCGTAACCGAGCTCCTGCATGATTTGCTCGGTGTGTTCGCCCAGTGTCGGTGCGCGCTGCTCAATCGTCCCGGGTGTGCGGGAAAGTTCCACCGGTGTTTTCATCAATGGTGCAGGTGTTGTCATCCCCGGATAGGCAGTGGCCTGGAATAGTCCCTTCGCGGCGATGTGGGGATCTTCCAATACTTGCTGGGGAGAAAGCACAGGCCCGGCAGGAATACGTGCTTCTTCCATCGCTTGCAGCACTTCTTCAGAACTACGCTCAGCACACCATTGTGCGAGTCGCTCACTGATGGCTTCACCGTTGTCGCCACGACTGATGTCATCCTTGAAGCGGGGATCCTCCAGCCAATGGCTTTCGCCCATCAGATCCGCCCAGCGTTTGAACAGTGGGCCGCCGACTGATTGCACCAGCACCCAACCGTCCCGGGTTTTGAAAGTGTCGGCTGGGCCCGAGGTTTGCGAGCGATTCAGGGTCGCCGTGCGATTCCGCTGGATAACAGCTTGCTCGATCACCGTGCCATTCATCAGGGTGAGCGCCGTATTGAAAAGCGATCCTTCTACTATTTGTCCCTGTCCGGTTTTTTGCCGTTCGAACAGTGCTGCCATCGTGCCAAACGCTGACAGGCTGGCGGTACCGAAATCCACGAAGGGCGCATAGGACTTCGCGGGCTGCTCAGGGGTGCCAGACATGTACATGCTGCCAGACATGGCCTGACCCAGACCGTCAAACCCAACCCGGGTCTCGTAGGGGCCACCGCGCCCGAAGGCAGAAATCATTGTCAGGATAATATCGGGCTTGATGGCGCACAGACTGTCATAGTCCAGTCCCATGGCGGCCAGAGTATCGGGGGGCAGGTTGGCAACGACCACATCCGCAGTGGCAACCAGCTTTTTGACGATTTCCCGGCCCTCCGGCTTCATGGGATTCAGCGTCATGCCAAGTTTATTGCGTCCGAGTTGCATGAAAAGTGCGCCATCACCCTGCTCACTGATGGGCGACAGGAATCGGTCTTCCGATCCGTCTACTTTTTCGATCCGGATCACTTCGGCACCAAGATCGGCTAAAAGAGTGGCGCAATAGGGGCCCGCGATATAGCGACCGAAGTCGAGTACGCGGATGCCTTCGAGCACTTTGTTCATGTGGAGATCCTTGTTGACTTCCCTGTTTCAGTTCAAGGGGGAGGAGTCTATCACAGTGCCAATGCGTGGGACGCGACGCGCGCGCCTGCCGGTCTGAGAATAAATCCGTTCCCGGGGTTCAGTATTGTGAAGTCGTTAACACTCACCGGTTCGTGGATGCCGGATAATCCTCAACAGTTGAGTGGCCTGAGCCACAAGCAAACAGCAATATTCAGAGGAACAATCTCTCGCAGTTAGTATCACCCCAGCACAGGAGCAGGAAATGGCAGGATCAGTAGATCAGCAAGTCGCCAGGCAATCCCAGATCGAATTGGAAGCAATATTACGAACTCCTTACCAGGACGTCTGTAACGTGTGTAAAGGAGAGGGCAGGATTACGGCACTCAGCGTGTGCCCAAAATGCAAAGGTTCAGGAAATCGCTTGCTCAGACTGCTCTGAGCAGTCGTTGCTCGACCAACAAGCCCGTAGCGGAGTCCGAATTCGCTACGGGCTTTTTTTTACCCTCGACTACGCTGCTACAATGCAGGGACTTTCAATGCAGGGACTTTCAATGCAGGGACTTTCAATGCAGGGACTTTCAAAGCAGGGAGTTTCTTTCCGGGGGAATCGTCATGCGTCATCGATCTGTTGCAATTCACACCAGTCTGCTCATGCTCTTGCTTCTTGCGCCGTCACTCTGGGCCGCAGAACATCCAGGATATGAGATCGATCCCCAGCGCAGCACGACGGGCATCGGCAAATTCTATATGGACCGGGAGATCTCCTTCGTGATGGGGCATCAGGCGGCCGAATGGCTGAACCGGCCTGGTCGTATTCAGGAAGAAATGCCCGATGAAGTTGTCGCCAATATGGGGCTGGCTCCGGATCACGTTGTGGCTGACATTGGTGCCGGTTCCGGATATTTCTCGTTTCGCATTGCCCGGCTCGTGCCAGAGGGCAGGGTGCTCGCCGTTGATATTCAGCGCGAGATGCTGCAGCTCATCGAGCAACGCATGGCTGCGGAGCAGGTGTCCAATATTGAGCCCGTGCTGGGCGAAATCGATGACCCCAATCTGCCCGAGAACTCCATCGATGCCGCCATTATGGTGGATGCCTATCATGAGTTTTCCCATCCGTTTGAGATGATTGATGGCATCTACCGGGCACTGAAGCCGGGCGGCAGGATTTTTCTGCTTGAGTATCGGGGTGAAGATCCCTCTGTCCCGATTCGGCCACTGCACAAGATGACCGAGACACAGGTGGTCAAAGAGATGAGTGTTTTCAATCTGGAGTGGACAGACACGCTCGATTTTCTTCCCTGGCAGCACATGATGATATTCACCAAGGTTGAATAAGGTCAGCAGGGCACGCACTGGTCGCAGTGAAGCGGCGATTGGTCGCCATTCCTGAGAAATTCGTAACTGTTTCGAATTTGCGACGTCTATATCCCAAAGCGCCCGGAAAAGTTGATTATCTGACAGGAGTTTCCGGGCTTGGGGGAAACATGACAAATCATCGATATCGACAAGTGCTGCTGCCGATCCATCGCTTCGTAGATGGGCTTACACCGAAAGGCAGGACTCTGCTTGCGATGGCAGAAGGCGGCTTGTTACTGCTCTTGCTCACTACTGTCCTGCTCTACGTTCAGTAGCGTCCTGGAGCGTTCTGGGAATATTCCAAAGAGTCCAGTAGCAAGTCGCCATCGAGGCGCGTGAAAACTACTTCTCCGCGCTGCTGTTAAAGGCATCGGCCAATAAAAAAGGGGTAAGCTGTTCAGCTTACCCCTTTTGTTTTAGCAATCTGTCAGCTGACCGATCAGAAGGTGCCACGAATCTTGATGGCGTACTTCTCACCTGCGTGGCTGCAAGAGTCTTCAATCTCACTAATAGTACCCGTCGCGATGGTGCCATTCTCATAGCGCGTGCGTACGCGACAGCGGTACTGTTCATGGGTATTGGTTGCTTCAAAGCGATAGATCAGGCCACCCCAGCCCTGGACTTCCAGGAAGGCGACGAAAAAAGCGTCCTGGTCGTAGTCTTCGATCTTGTCGATGTCATAGGCCAGTCGACCGCCCTCGAAGCTGTCATTGAAGTTGACGCCGTAGTTGATCGGGCGCGCATCCAGGTCATGACGGAAGCCGAGGCGGTAGCTGCCTTTGCCCTGTTGACGCAGTCGGCGCTCAATGCCGAGGAACGGGTCGATAACCGAGGAATCTTCCACTTCGACGCGTGAAGTCAGCAGGATATTTGGCAGGTTCCAGCCGGCGAGTCGGAAGCTGCCGTCGATAGCCGCACCGAAGCGTTCGCCATCGCCGAGATTCCCGTTGGCGGAGACAATAGTGTCCGGCGTGGACACGTCAACGCGGTCGATAACATCTTCCAGGTCGTGATAGAACACATTGGTGTTGATCACGCCGTTATCGTTATTGAAGCGGTATTCCAGATTCAGGTCATAACGCCATGACTGTTCCTGACGAATGTCCGGGTTACCTGCGACGGCATTCTGTTCGTCATCATTGCCCACTGCGTTGGCTGTAAAGTCATTGAAGCTTAGCTGTGCAACGTCTTTTGTAATCGTTGCACGCAGCTGCATTGATGGGGTCAGGTCGAATCGGTAATCGATTTTTGGTCGCACGAAGTCAAAGTCACGCGACTTGCTCACGTCACCGGACTGATTGATCTCGGATTGTTCGAAAATCAGCGTGCTCTCAAGTGACATGCGATCGTTAATCTGCCAGTTGTGTACGGCAAAAGCCTCGTAGCGAATTTCTTCAACTGTCGCGTCAGCATCTGTAACCGGCGTCAGGCCACCGAACTCATTTGACGGTGTGCCATTGGAAGAAAGCAGGCCCAATTGCAATGTCGAGTCCAGTATCGTCTGCGCGCGCTCGATACCGAATTCCAGGTCCTGAGTGGCATTCAAACCCATCGCATAGGATGTGCGGATAATGCGCTCGCGATAGCGATTGTAGTTGTCGAGGAACAAATCCTTGGTGCGATTATTGCCATCGACTTCGAATCGTTCGCGCAACGAATCGGTTTCATCCTCATTCACAATGAACTGGGTTTTCCAGCGATTGCCGTTAGTGAATGTGTGTTCGTAGTCACCACCGATTTCCCAGAATTCACTGGTCTGGTCTGTGACGTCCAGTTCCACTTTGGAGACGACAGGATTGACCTGATAGTCGGTGAGAAAGCGATCATCGACAAAGGGCGCGTCCTTGTCTTCGAACTGCGCATTAAGGTGGGCAATATCACGGTCGGTAAACTGGTAACCGAGGTTCGCGCTCAACACCAGAGGTTGTGAATCGGTAAGCGTGTCGCGACGCACAGTATTGTTCAGTGAGCCATCAGCGAGGGTGCTGACTTCGAAGCCCTTGCGATATTCCCAGCGTGGTTCTGTTTCAGCGCTCAGCAGATATTCGAATGCACCGCGTGAACCAGTCAGGGAAATCTTGCCACCTGGCTTGATCTCACCGTCATGATACTGATCTGAGTTCAATTCGTAGGCCACGGACGAGCGTGACTCTGCTTCCAGCAATACGATGTTGATGACCTGAGAGCCTCCGCGCACATCGAGATCTCCTGAGGTGCCGCGAATGATTTCGATGTATTGCACCTGATCCGCAGGAATGCGACTCAGCTGGCTATTGCCTTCGTTGCCCTTACCAGTGATGCGGCGACCGTTAATGAGGATTTGCTCACCACCGAGGCCAAGTCCGCGACGATTGGAGCCGCTGGAGCTGCCAGGCCCGCCGCCACCACCCGCTCCCTGACGGGCAACGGTAATGCCAGGAATGCGATCGAGCATGTCGTTGGCAGAGAAGGGTTCGAATTCGGCAAAGTAGGAAGCAGGATAGGTCACCGTGGAGTCATTGGAAGTAACGGGCTCATCCTGTGCAAAGAGTGAAACTGAATGCAGTGCTGCGCAGAGAGCAAAAGCAGTGACAAGTGGTTTTCGGGAATAGGGTGCAAGTCGCATGCAGGGACTCCAGTATTTTTTTGGCTTGGTAACTCGTGGTGCTGACAGTTCACTGCCCGCTTAATTTAGTGCAAAGACGCGGTATTACTCACGTCGCGATCCGCCCTGAGGCAGGAAGCGGCGTAGTATGAACCAATTTCGACCCGCGAATGTGCCAGCGATAGAGTATTTTTGTGACATTTTGTAATGGTGCGCGGCGGAGCGACTGTTTTGCGCTGCCTAAGTGAATTGAGGATAATGGTCGCCCCTGTTTCATGCATGTCGTTCAAGGAATCGGAGCGATTTGCAGGACTGGAGACTCCGAATCCCTGCTTAACCGAGGTTTATCTATGCAACGCGAATCCATGGAAGTCGATGTCGTAATCGTTGGCGCTGGACCTGCGGGCCTGTCTACGGCCTGTCGTCTGCTACAACTGGCCAGGGATGCTGGTAAGGAGCTCTCGGTTTGTGTGCTCGAGAAGGGCTCCGAAGTGGGTGCGCATATTCTTTCCGGCGCTGTATTTGAGCCGTCTGCTCTGGACGAACTGTTCCCCGATTGGAAAGACAGAGGTGCGCCGCTCAATACTCAGGTGACTGGCGACGATGTGTATTTTCTGCCGGGTGCAGAGTCATCTTTTAAATTCCCGGGCCTGATCGTTCCACGCACCATGCACAATCATGGCAACTATATTATTTCGCTCGGCAATCTGTGTGCCTGGCTGGCCGAGCAAGCCATGGAATTGGGAGCGGAAGTGTTTCCGGGTTTTGCGGCAGCCGAAGTGCTCTATGCTGAAGACGGTAGCGTCAAGGGAGTAGCGACGGGTGACATGGGCGTAGACGCCAAAGGTGAACACAAGCCGTCCTATGAGCCCGGTTTTGAATTCCACGCTAAATACACCATTTTTGCAGAAGGGTGTCGGGGACATCTTGGCAAGGAAGTGATTGCAAAGTTCGGCCTGGACAAAGACAGCGACCCACAACACTACGGTATCGGCATCAAGGAAGTGTGGGAAATTCCAGCCGAGCAGCATAAGGAAGGGCGCGTAGTGCATACGGCGGGTTATCCGATGATCGGTGACAGCTATGCCGCGACCAGCGGTGGTTTTCTCTATCACGTCGAAGGCAATCAGGTTTCACTCGGACTGATCGTCGACTTGAGCTACAAGAATCCCCATATCAGTCCGTTCGATGAGTTCCAGAAATTCAAGCAGCACCCGGTTATTCGCAACACAATCAAGGGCGGCAAACGACTGAATTATGGTGCACGGGCCTTGATCAAGGGCGGGTTAAATTCGCTGCCGAAGATGACTTTTCCGGGCGGTTTGCTGATCGGCTGTGATGCGGGCACGATGAATGCTGCCAAGATCAAGGGCAGTCACACGGCGATGAAATCCGGCATTCTCGCTGCAGAGAGTCTGATGGCAGCGCTGCAGCAAGAACAGCCTGCGCGTGAGCTTGGTGACTATGCTGAGCGAGTTCGTAACTCCAGCCTGTATGCCGAGTTGCACAAGACGCGAAACTTCACCTCCGGTTTTCACAAGTTTGGTTTCTGGATAGGTTCGGCGCTCACTTTTATCGAGCAAAATATCTTCTTCGGCAAATTTCCACTCACGTTTCACGATCGTTCCAAAGATCATGAGCAATTGCTGCCTGCGGACAAAGCGCCGCGTATTGCCTATCCCAAACCCGATGGTGAGATCACATTCGACAAATTGTCCTCCGTGTTTCTCAGCAATACCAATCACGCCGAAGATCAGCCCTGTCATCTGACATTGAAAGACGCGTCGGTTCCGATTCAGGTCAATCTGCCGAAGTTCGATGAGCCCGCGCAACGCTATTGTCCCGCAGGCGTCTACGAAGTCGTGGAGGAGAGTGACGGCAGCAAGCGCTTCCAGATCAACTCCCAGAACTGCGTGCACTGCAAAACCTGCGACATCAAGGACCCGGCACAGAACATTCACTGGGTCGTTCCGGAAGGCGGTGGTGGGCCGAATTATCCCGGGATGTAAGAAATAGAGAATGTAGAGAGTGTAGAGAGAGTAGTGCGCCAGGCTACATGGCGTTGCGCCGAGTGCGGGCCTACGGCAGGTGATTGACTGACGCCAGGTTTTGTCCGGCACAGTAGCCATGCTACAGTAATTGCAGGTGTTAGCCCGGGTGTCTACACATGCAAGCGATCGAATCCCTGTTTCGTTGCCAGAGCGTCCGAATAGCGAGTGCTGTACCTTGTTGTTGTCGCCAACGACGCCACCTGACACGCCTTTCTTTATCCGCTTTCCTCTTGCTCTTCTTTGCAGGTGCCGTTTCGCCTGCTCTCACGCACGCCCAGTCTGAGTTGCTCGATTCGAGATGGCTTCGCGCCGAGTCTCCCCATTTTACTTTTATCAGCCAGGCGTCTGCGCGTAGAACAGAGCGGCTGGCAAGCGAGTTTGAACAGTGGCGTGCGGGTGTCGCTCCGTATATACCGGGATCAGCGCTGCCTGTCGCAGGCGTCCCGAACTACGTCTATGTGTTTACTGATCAGGAAGCACTCGCACACTTCAGTTTTACTCAGGACTCGGCCTTCTTCTATGCGACGCCTCGCGCCAATTTCATGGCCCTGCTGGAAGGCGATGCGGACTCCATCTCTCTGGCCCGTCATCACTATGCGCATTTTCTTATCAGAAACTTTTCCGATCTGAGGCTGCCACGTTGGTATGAGGAAGGCCTTGCGGCGTTTCTGGCGCGTATAGAAGCAGGCAGGTCCGCACTGGATTTTGAACAATACTCTGCGCGGAACAACAGCGCCATGGCCAGTATCAGCAGCGCATTTTCCATGGAGCGCTTGTTGTTTCAGGATCAGGCTCTGGCGTCGCCGCGCAATCTGCAGATTGCCAATCTGAAGGCAGAATCCTTGTTCTATTATCTCTCCTATGGCTACCAGCTCGATGGTTTCCCGGACCGTCGTAATGATCTGCAGAGCTATCTCGACTACCTCTTCGATAATCGCAATGCGCGTTTTGCCTATGACCTCTCTTTCGACGTGACGCCAGCTCAGCTCGATGCGGAATTCCTGCGCTTTATCGAACAATCTGACCGCCCGAGAGTACAGTTGATTGGCGGTTCGAATGCAAGTCCGGAGATAGAAGCGCAAACGCTGGAGGAGCGCATGCTGCCGGCTGCCCTGGGTGAGCTGGCGCTAAACGGCGGTCGTCCTGATACGGCACAATTGTTCTTCGAAGCTGGCACAAGACAAGATCAGCCTCAGGCGAGAAATTTCTCGGGGCTGGGTGACGCCCTTCGTTTTCAGGAGCTCGAGGGCAGAGATCAGGAGATTGCTGCTTACTTTGAAACTGCTCTCGAAATCGCCCCGGAAGATGTCAATATCGTGCTCGACTATGGTGAGTATTGGGAGGCTGAGTTGCTGGATTGCGACAAAGTGTTTCCCGCCGCAGAGCGCGAGTTCTTAATTTCGGAAATCGAACGCAGCTTCAACAAGGCGCTGAATCTCGCTGCAGATTTGCCAGAGGTGCATCTCGCATTGGGACAACTGGCACTTCTCCCGGAGCGGAACTGGCGGGACGGCAGTGAACACCATCGCCGTGCATTCGCCCTGCTTCCCGGTGACAGCTTTATTATGGAGCAAGCGGCCCGCTATGCTATCGAAGAAGAGAACTTCGAACGGGCGGATTTCCTTATCGACAAAATGGCGCAGTCGCTACACAGCTACGGGGAACCTGCCTATGTCAGCGCATTGCGCGAGCGTGCGCATGCGAAGCAACGAGGTGAGTATTTTGAGCACTGTGCACGCGAAGAATAAGCCATACTGCGGTCGCTCCGCTGCAGCAGGCAAGTTGTCGTTCTCAGCGCAATGCATTGTCGTCGTTAGCCTGTTGCAATTCACCTGCGCTCAGGCAGAGGTCCTTGATGATCTCGCGGACGTGGAGCAGGCGTCAGGTGTATCCCAGCTACTCTTGTTGCAACTCGCCGATCAGCTTGATGCGGTCGGTATTGACGTGTTGCTGAATCTCAATGATCGCACTCGCGCGCGCGGGAGTCCGGACCAACCGCGTCTCGGTCGGCTGGCTGACCTCTCGCCCGGAACCTATCCCGATTCGGACGAATTGCGTGCCGCTGAAGCAGCGTATCTCGCTGGCGATCTCGTCGGCGTCGCCATGCTTGCCAGTGCGAAAGATGTTCCCGCTAGTGGGGCAAATCCAGCGCCCTCGGCATTTCTGGAACAGTGGCTGCAGGCTGATGAAGATGAGCGCTTGTTTGTCTCGATTGCCAGTGCTGATGTGCAGCATGCAGCGGCTATCGCCGCGGTGTCCGCAAGTGCAGGCTGGCATGCCCTGCAGATTGTGCACGATGCTGCACGGCAGTTCGCTGAGGACACTGATACGCTTCTGGGGCGCCTCTATGCGACGTCCAGACACCGTCTCTCGCTCGACAGCAGAATGGCCAGACGCTACGACGGAACCCTTCCCGATCTGGCATGGTTGGGAGAGCGCGTGCGACGCAATAGCGATTCTATCTTTCGCGACAGTGCGTCGCAGGATGACAATCGACTGGCTCGCAGTGAGCCGGCGGTCTTCCGCAAAGTGACGCTCGGTGATGAATTCTCTGAATCGACTATTCGTGAAATCGTTGTGCCAGGAGGTGTAGCACTGGGCGAGGTGGCAAGGTTTAATGCCGGCACTGTTGCGAGTATTCGCTTTGCGGAGGACGAACTGTGGTTGACTACCAGCGAAGGGGATAGCCTGAGACTCCCCGAGCTTGCGGCCCAGGATGTAAAAGCGCTCTTCGATTTTGCACAGCGTTCCTATACGGTCGGCAGTGATGCGATAGTCGACATCGATGCCGATAGTCGGGTGCGGATAAACGCTGCACTGCGCGACACCGAGGTGGGCTATCAGCTGATGCACGCCGATACGATTCCCTTCAACTATGTCGATTACCTG
Organism: uncultured Pseudohongiella sp.; assembly: GCA_965228725.1. Lineage (GTDB taxonomy): Bacteria > Pseudomonadota > Gammaproteobacteria > Pseudomonadales > Pseudohongiellaceae > UBA9145. The sequence continues at coordinate 34,316 of OZ245834.1, forward strand.
CCTGTAACCAAGAGTGTGATTATTGATACCGATGTTGCCTGGCACGGCAATGAAGAAGAACCAGGCGAGCTGCAATTCACCTCGGAGTTCGAAGTCCGTTTTCTCAGTGCCGATAATATGCGACTGGCCCAGACCAGGGTGGCGATCGTCTACGACTATGATGAGCAGTCTCAGGGCAGCGAGTTCGTGCGGAGTTGGGGAACAGATGCCTCTCGCCTGCGCGAAAATCTCGATTATTCCGGTCTTGCTAAAGAGGTGCAGGTTATCGCCCGGGTTGCTGGTTGGACTGCACTCTGGCGAAAACTGCTCGCTGACGAGGTGCGTTTCGTTGAGGGTCGCTACGAATTCATGAAGATTGACACTGCGGGACGTATCACACCGGGACGCTATCGTCCCTGACAAGGTGGATGCATGTTCAAGGTTCCTGGAGCAAACAGCACGTGCCAGCGCCTGCTACGCAGCGGGCTCCGCGGTGTGCTGTGGGGCTTGCTGGGGGCTCTGCTCACTTCCTGTGTTGGCATCAATCTGGAAACCCGCTTTGAACCTGATCCGGTCCGCTACGCACAAATAATTGATCAGCAAGAAGACCGCTTCCCGCACATTGATCCGCTGTACATCGGACCCGATGTACAGGCGCTACTCGACAGAGAGCTCCGCCATCTCAGCAACGAAGCGGAGCGTGTTGAGAAGCTGCAAGAGATTCTTTACGCGGAGCAATTCCTGAATCTGCAGTACAGCGATACGAGGACACATACTGCGCAAGAAGCTTTCCAGGCAAGGGAAGGGAACTGTCTCTCAGCGATGAATCTCTTCATCGCCATGGCGCGCTATGCCGGTCTTGATGCCCGCTTTCAGACGGTTCGCGTGCAGCCCAGTTGGGATCGCCGTGGCGACGTGCTTGTTCTGAGTCAGCACATCAACGCCACGGGGCGATTCAATGTGCAACGTCGTTATGTGGTGGATTTCACGCCTGAGATTTCCCTGCAGCAGCTGACCTCTTCCATCATCTCCGATTCCCAGGCGAGGGCGCTGTACTTCAATAATCTCGGGGTGGAAGCCCTCGTCGCCGGTGATGAAGAGCAGGCCCTGACATTTTACAAGAATGCGCTGTTTCTCGATGATCAGTTGTCGATTGCCTGGAACAATATTGGCGCGACTTACAATCGTCTCGACAGGCCTGAACTGGCGGAATACAGCTATCAGATGGCCTTCAGTGTGGACAACCGGAACTCATCGGCGATCAATAATCTCGCCAAGTACTATCGAAACACCGGGCAGTTCGGTATTGCCCGGCAATACGAACAGGCTATTGCCCGATTCAATGAACGCAACCCGTACTACCATTACGCGCTGGGAAATCTCGCGCTGAGTGAGAATGATCTGGATGTGGCGCGCCTGATGTTTCAGCGTGCACTACGCCTGAAAGAGATGGAGCCCGATTTTCACTTCGCACTCGCCAGAGTGTATGAAGCAATGGGCTATGCTGGGCGGGCTGAGGAAATACGCTATTCGGCGCAATTAATCATGGCCGAGAATGCCGAAATATACCGGCCCAGCGATCAGAAACTCCGCATCATAGACAACTCGAGCATTCTGCGTGATTCGTCGCCGGGCCTCAGTATTATTCTGTCTGATTGATTCTCAGCAAATGCTGGTGCTTAGTTCAGGTCACCATCTTTCCAGTATCGGGTGCCTTTCACCGTCGCCTGCAAGGCGAGACCTGATTGGGTCAGCTGATACACCGTGATGTTGTCAGCCAATGCTTCGCCACTCACGGCGGCGCCGAGATCACCCGCTTTGGCAGCAGCGTCAGCCTGCCCACCAACAGATATGCCTACGTCCAGAAAACGCTGCAGGGCGTCGTCGCTATGGAAAACAAACACGGCGCGGAAATCCTTGACCCCGGCTCCGAGGCCGATGCCGACTTCGCCCATGCGCATGTAAGTGTCCTGGGCATTTTCATTGTCATGCACGACGCCTGCTCCGGCACCGAAGCTGGCAAAGATGACATTGACGTTGGCATTGGTGAATACCGCATAGCCGGCAGCGCTACCGATCTGCACACGTGTGTCGGGACGGATGCCATACAGTTCGTTTAGAACTTCTTCGCGCATCTCCAGAATGGCAGCGCGGCGTTCATCGGGTGTATCCCCGGTCAAGCCGGTAGCAGTACAGGCAGTAAACAGACTGGTCGAGAGAAAAGCTAGCGTTAAGAGTTTGCTCATAGGATATCTCCTTTTTCCTCCGCCTGATTGGTGTGAGGCGCTCTAGTTGTCTCTGCTCATCGCGAAATGAGCGAGATCGCGCATGCTGTCTTTGAACTTCGAGTCCGGTAGCGGCTCGAGGCAGCGCAGGGCACTATCAACTTCTTTCTGTGCCTTGTCGCGAGTGTAGGAAAGTGCGTCAGAATTGCGAACGATCTGGATCACATTTTGCAAATTTTCTTTATCGAGGCTTTCGGCTACCAAGGCGGCCCGGACAAGGTCTTTGTCGACCTGACTGCCGTTTTCCATCACAAAGATGAGCGGCAGTGTTGGCTTGCCCTCGGCCAGATCATCGCCGACGTTTTTGCCCATGGCTTCCGCGTCACCGTCGTAGTCGAGCGCGTCATCTATCAGCTGGAATGCGATGCCCAGATGATTGCCAAATGTCTTCAACAAGTCGCAGCGCTCTTCATCGGCGCCACCCAGGATCGCTCCGCATTGTGCGGCTGCCTGGAAGAGAATGGCAGTTTTGCTTTGAATAACCTGCGAATAGGTGCTTTCAGACACATCGGTATTGGTCTTGGAGATCAGTTGCAAAACCTCTCCCTCTGCGATCCGGTTCGTGGTGTCCGCCATGATTTCCATGATCTGCATGTTGCCGATCTGCACCAGCACCTGAAAGGCCCGGGAATAGATGAAGTCGCCGACCAGAACGCTGGACGGATTGTTCCACTCGGCGTTCACGGTAGGACGCCCGCGGCGCAGTGTCGACATGTCCACTACATCGTCGTGCAGCAGGGTCGCCGTATGGATAAACTCGACGACGGCCGCCATGGGGATGTGTTGCTCATCGCGTATCCCGCAGGCCCGTGCTGCCAGCAGGACCAGCAGGGGACGAAGCCGCTTGCCGCCAGCGTCGACAATATAATGACCTATGTTCTCAACCAGAGGGACATTGGAATGGAGCTGTTCGACGATAAACTTGTTAACCGCCTGAAAATCGGGCTCAACGGCGGCGCGGAACTGTTGATACATGAATACGGGGTTCCCCAGGGTCCAAAGCGAAGGAAGTGGTATTTCGCCAAATGGGTTTCGAAGCTGATTAACGCGGGCGTAGCCGCAGGTTCGAGGGAGTGCATGCTAGGGAGCCATTAGGGGCCTGTCAAGAGTACGCAAGGCGCTGAAAAGCGGGGAAAATTAGGGAGCTTTGCCAATTCCGGAGATTGCCTTGGAAAAGCCGGATTACACTTGCCAGAGACCCCTTGTTCCCGTACAATCCACGCCCCTGTAAGGAATGGGGTTTAAAACCCCCCTTGAATTGGTCTGGAGACAGTTATGTACGCGGTTTTTGAGAGTGGTGGCAAACAGCACAGGGTAACGGAAGGCGAAGTCCTGAAGCTGGAAAAGCTGGAAGCTGCCACGGGTGAGAAAGTCAGCTTTGACAAGATTCTGATGGTAGGCGAAGGCGAGTCTGTCAAAATTGGCACGCCCTATGTTGATGGTGGGGAAGTGACTGCTGAGGTGGTCAAACAGGCCCGTGCCCGCAAGGTGCACATCATCAAGTTCAATCGCCGTAAGCATTCACGCAAGCAGCAAGGCCACCGTCAGTGGTTTACTGAAGTGAAGATCACCGGAATCAAAGGTTAATCAGGAGTAATCCATGGCACATAAGAAAGCAGGCGGTAGTACCAATAATGGTCGCGATTCCATATCCAAACGGCTTGGCGTCAAGCTGTTCGGTGGGCAACAGGTTCGCGCTGGTAATATCATCGTTCGCCAGCGTGGCACGCGTATGCACCCTGGTGAGAACGTAGGCTGCGGTAAAGACCACACGCTGTTTGCCAAGGCAGACGGGGTTGTGAAATTCGCAGTAAAAGGCCCGAATAATCGCAAATTCGTAAGCGTCGAAACGGCCTGATCCGAAGCAACCGGATACCCAAAGCCCCGTCTCTCGACGGGGCTTTTTTGTTTCTGGGCACTATAATCTTGTGCTGGAATCTTGAGCTGGTATCACGGGCTGGAACTGGCAACCGACAGTCCCACGGTGCCGATGTACTGAGCAGGAAATGAAATCATGAAATTTGTCGATGAAGCTGAAATCACCGTCGAAGCCGGCAAGGGCGGAAATGGATGTCTTAGTTTTCGGCGCGAAAAGTACATCGAGAAAGGTGGCCCGGATGGCGGTGATGGGGGTGATGGCGGAAGCGTGTTCCTCGAAGCCGATGCTGCGCTGAATACGCTGGTAGATTTTCGCTTTCAGCCACGTTACCGCGCCCAGTCTGGCCAGTCCGGCCAGGGCAGGAATTGCACAGGCAAAGGTGGGGACGATCTGACTGTCAAGGTACCGGTCGGCACGAGCGTCATCGATGTCAGCACCGAGGAATTGATTGCCGATATGGATACCGCCGGTAAAGTGGTGATGGTCGCCAAGGGTGGTTACCACGGGCTCGGCAACACGCGCTTCAAATCCAGTATCAACCGGGCGCCCCGTAAAACCACCAACGGCACACCGGGTGAGTTCCGTACACTGCAGCTCCAGCTTCGCCTGGTCGCCGATGTGGGCTTGTTCGGTCTCCCCAACGCAGGCAAATCGACATTGATTCGTTCGGTGTCCGCCGCGCGCCCCAAGGTCGCTGACTATCCGTTTACCACATTGACGCCGAATCTCGGTGTCGTAAGTCTCGGCCTGGAACGCAATTTCGTCATGGCCGATATTCCGGGGCTCATCGAAGGCGCGTCGCAGGGTGCAGGACTTGGCTTTCGCTTTCTCAAGCATCTCTCACGAACCCGGCACCTGTTACACCTGATTGATGTGCTCCCGGCGGACAACAGCGACCCGGTGCACAATGCCACAACGATTATTGCGGAACTGGAGAAGTTCAGTGCCACATTGGCCGATAAAGAACGCTGGCTGGTGCTGAACAAGGTTGACCTGATCGACAACGATGCCCTGGCAGAACTGGAAAGCCGCCTGCGTGCCGCGTTGCAGTGGGAGGGGAAGATTTATCATATCGCAGCTCTTTCGGGAGAAGGCTGTGACGAGTTGATGAATGAGCTCATGGATTCGATCGCAGGGCACCGCATGCAATTGCGCGATGATGAAGACTACCGTGAGGCGATAAAGGCGCGGGAAGAGGCAATGGCCTTTGAAATCAGGCGCAGTATCGAGGCAAGCAAGCCGGCACGACGCAAGAAAGCGGAATTCGATGACGAAGAAGACTGGGAAGACTGGGATGACTGAGGGCGCGGGCCAACTGGATTTGAAGAGTCGCGACGTGTTGCAGCGCGCCGAGCGCTGGGTGGTCAAGGTAGGCAGTTCGCTGGTGACCAATGATGGGCGCGGCCTGGACCAGCAGGCGATTTCACACTGGGCAGACCAGCTGGTTGCGCTGCAGCAGCAAGGCAAGCAGGTGTTGCTGGTGTCTTCAGGAGCTGTCGCCGAGGGAGTCAAGCGGCTCGGCTTTCGTGAGCGTCCGAAACAGATTCACCTCCAGCAGGCTGCTGCCGCTGCGGGCCAGATGGGTTTGGTGCAGGCCTATGAGAGCTGTTTCAAGCGTCATGGTGTTCACTCTGCGCAGATCCTGCTCACCCATGACGACCTGTCCAATCGTACGCGCTATCTGAATGCACGCAGCACGCTTACGACGTTGCTGGACATGGGAGTGGTGCCGGTGGTCAATGAGAATGACACAGTCGCGACGGCGGAGTTGTGTTTCGGAGACAACGATACACTCGCGGCACTGGTCGCGAATCTGGTCAATGCTGATGTCATGGTAATCCTTACCGATCAGGATGGTCTTTACGACGCTGATCCGCGCAAGAACAGTGCTGCGCGCCTGATCAGCGCGGGCAGAGCGGGTGACAAGACGCTCAATGCCATGGCAGGTTCTGGCAGCAGTCTCGGCCGGGGTGGCATGCTCACCAAACTTTCTGCTGCGCAGCTGGCGGCTCGCTCCGGCACTGACACAGTCATTGCGAATGGGCGCATTGAACAGGTACTGACTCGCCTCGCACAGGCGGAACCGCTCGGAACCTTGCTCTGTGCGGCGAGCGAACCGGTCGCCGCGCGCAAGCAGTGGCTGGCTGGACAGTTGAGCCTGCAAGGTGCCCTGCAACTGGATGACGGTGCGGTGCGCGTGCTGCGCGACTCAGGCAAGAGCCTGCTCGCAGTCGGTATTCAGGCCGTGCAGGGTACATTCGACCGCGGAGACGTGGTTGCCTGTCTGGACGGCGAAGGGCGCGAAGTCGCTCGCGGTCTGGTCAATTACGATGCCCGGGAAGCGAATATTCTCAAAGGCAACAGCAGTGAACAGATCGAAAAACTGCTCGGTTATGCCGGTGAGGAGGAAATCATCCATCGGGACAATCTCATACTTTCCTGATCTCACGGGATGCAAATACCGGGCATAAAAAAACCGGCCCAGGGGCCGGTTTTCATGAGCAAGGGATTCGCGAGCGCAGGCCCGGGAATCAACTCAGAGTCTACTGCAGCGCTTTGACTGCAGTGTTGAGTCGGCTCTTGTGACGAGCAGCCTTGTTCTTGTGAATAATGCCTTTGTTGGCCATGCGATCGATAACAGGCACGGCAGCATTGTATGCCTCAGTTGCTGCTTTGTGATCGCCACCCGCGATGGCTGAGTCCACTTTCTTGATGTAAGTGCGAACCATGGAACGGAATGACGCATTGTGGCGACGACGCTTCTCGCCCTGACGTGCGCGCTTGCGGGATTGTGGAAAATTAGCCAATTGTGACTCCTCGTTATCCTGTATTTCGAATCAGCGGCTGTTCCAGCCGGGCCGATTGCAATTCAATGGTGCTGTGCGAGCACAGCAAGATTCAGTATTTTGCACGGCAAATCAGCTTTGTGGCTGATAATCCGGATATCCGGGGGCCGGTTTTGAAGGTGCGACACTATGCCGTTTTCAACTTTTGATGTCAATAGCAGACAGTGAGATAAAAAGCGCTTTTTGGCCCGGAATATTCAACTAAATCAATGAATAACCCGATACTCTTAGTCTGGGGCAGCGGTATTCGCAGTCGCCGGCGGGCAGGCCCAGGCTGGCGTGCCCGGGATTAGCCATGCAGTTGCGAGCAGCAAGAGGAAGACAGTGACAGGCGAAGGACCACAAAACGACGCCCCGATGCAATCGGCAGGCGAGCAGCCGCCACCTCGGGGAGGCTTGCTGAAGGCGAGCGGCATTACCGGGGTAATGACCCTGCTTTCGCGCATACTCGGCCTGTTCAGGGACATCGTGATTGCGAGACTGTTCGGCACCAGTGATGGTGCGGATGCATTCTTCCTTGCCAACAAGATTCCCAATTTCATGCGGCGGTTGTTTGCCGAAGGGGCATTCAATCAGGCCTTCGTTCCGGTGTTGTCGGAATACCGGAGCACGCGGGAGCACAGCGATGTGCGTGGCCTGATCAGCGCCGTGATGGCCAGTCTGGGCGGATTTCTCAGCTTGCTTACCGCGCTGGTGCTACTGCTGGCACCACTGATCGCTGTGCCAATCGCATTCGGCTTCACCGATGAGCCGGCCAAGTTTGAGCTGTTCGTGCAGATGATGCGGATTACGTTTCCGTATCTGCTGCTGATATCGCTGACTGCGTTGTGCAGTGCGGTACTCAATAGCTACGGCCGCTTTGCTGTGCCGGCGTTTACGCCAGCTCTGCTCAACGTCTCACTGATAGTCGCGGCATTCTATCTGGCGCCACATCTGGACGTGCCAGAGCTGGCTCTGGCCTGGGGCGTGCTGATTGCCGGCTTTGTACAGCTCCTGTTTCAGTTACCTTTTATCGCGCGGCTCGGTTTGTTACCGCTACCGAAACGCCAGGCTACGCATGAAGGTCTGCGGCGCATAAAACAGCTTATGGTTCCTGCCCTGTTTGGCGTCTCTGTCAGCCAGATCAATCTCTTGCTGGACACCCTGATTGCCTCATTGCTGGTTGCTGGAAGTGTCTCCTGGCTCTATTTCTCGGATCGCCTGATGGAACTGCCGCTCGGCATTTTCGGTGTCGCAATTGCCATTGTTGTTCTGCCCAGTCTCTCCCGCAAACATGCGGAGCAATCGATGGCTGAGTTCAGCGCGACCCTGGACTGGGCATTCAGGCTGGTCTGCCTCATCGCAATACCGGCGAGTCTGGCACTGATTTTATTGGCCGAGCCTCTATTGATAACTCTGTTCCAGAATGACAATTTCACCGAGCGCGATGTGGTCAATGCTGCTGGCTCATTACGGGCCTATTCCTTCGGCTTGTTAGCTTTCATGTCGATCAAGATTTTTGCGCCAGGCTATTACGCCCGACAGGACACGAAGACACCCGTGCGCATCGGCATAGTCGCCATGAGCATCAACATGCTGCTCAATATCACATTCTATTTATCAGGCTACGCCCATGTCGGCCTGGCATTGGCCACTTCGCTTGCCGCGTTTGTGAATGCGGGTCTGCTGTGCCGGGGCTTGTTGCGCGATGGCGTGTTTGGTTTGCAGCCGGGTTGGTGGCGCTTCCTCCTGCAGATTGCCGCCGCCAATCTGGCAATGCTAGCGTTACTGTTGTGGCTTGCCGGTGATTGGCAACAGTGGCTGGAATGGTCCTTACTCGAACGAGTCACGCAGATGAGCGCGATCGTATTCGGTGGCATGGGGCTCTACATTGCGACTCTGCTGCTGTGCGGGTTGCGCTGGCGGGAAATGTATCGATAGGACAGGCTTGGGTAGTAGCGACTTGTGAAACGCGTGTATTCAACAGAGAGTGTGCCGATGGCATGGCATGTGCGCAATGTGCTGGAACAGCACGATATTGTGGCTGAGGTGCGCAATGCGAACCTCTATTCTGTTGCGGGTGAAATCCCGATCACCGAGTGTCAGGCCGAAGTGTGGGTGCCGGTGCTATTCGAAAAGCGCGCCGCGCAACTGATTACGGAACTCGACCAGGACACTGTGGAAGAGGGCCCGGACTGGAAATGCCGCAATTGTCAGGAAGACAATCTGGCGCATTTTGCACATTGCTGGAACTGCCTGGCTGCATGTGACAGTAGTACAGATGATGGGTGAGGAAGCTGCGGTGCCGGGATCGGAGGGCAGCAGCGAGCAAGAGAGCGCACGCTGGTTTCTGCTCAGCGTTCTGCGGCACGCACGGTCGGCAACATGGACCGATCCGCAGCAAAGCGGGGTAGAAGAGCCGGAACAAAAACGACTAGCGGAGGTGTTTCTTCGCAGCCGTTCGGCCCGCCAATCGCTGAACCTGGTGCTGCGCTCTGAAGAGGTACAGAACCGTCTGGTGCGCTTTGGTAGCAGCAGAGATATTGCCCAGCAGCAATTGGTCGACACCACGAAAGCCTACCGCCACGCATTGGCAGTCCTGCATCAATCCGGTCATTTGTCACTGCCCTCGTCCGCTACTTCGGGCCATGAGAGTCCCATAACAGGCACTACGGCATTGAGTGTTGCGCAACGACGGGCTGCCCGCCGCGGCCTCGATGGTAAGACGGTCACAGCCGGCGACGAGCAATCAAATTCAGTACAGCAGGGCAACGCTGTTGGCGCTGACTTGAGTGATGAGGAGTTCGATGTATTACAGGATCTGCTGACCGAGCGACAGCCTGCTGCCAAAAAGCAGCGTGCGGCGGTCCTGCGCTCGACGCGCGACCGATTCAGCTTGCTGTGGGGAATCCTGGCCGGCGTGGTGTTTTTCGTTGTGGTTAACTGGCTGTTTTTCTAGATTGCTGAACCACAAGATCATTCGCCAAAGCGCATCGTGCTGCAGATCAGGCGCGAGACATGAACTTGCCGGTTACTGTATTGATTCTGATGATTTCACCTGGCGCCAGGTATTCCGGCACCTGCACTTCCAATCCGGTGGATAGTCTGGCTGTCTTGCTGCGATTCGTGGCAGAGGAGCCTGTAATGGGCGGCGGCGTATCGATGACTTCCAGGTTTACCGATTGTGGCAATTCAATGGCGACCAACTGCCCATCCACCAACAAGGCGATGATCCCTTCCTGCTGCTCAACCAGATAGGGGATCTGCTCTTGCATCTGGTCTGCACCCAATCCGTATTGGCTGAAGTCTTCGCTGTTCATGAAATAGTAGATATCGCCATCGAGATAGGAATATTGCACATCGACGCGCTGGCAGTCGACGGTGCCGAGCAGATCCTCTCCCTTGTATGAACCATCCAGTTTTTGCTGCGTCAGCAGGTTATTGAAACGCACCTTGTACAGGGTCGCCGCGCCTCGCGAGCTGGGAGATTTAGCTTCCACCTGGCGCACTATATGAGGGGCACCATCGATCTCAACGATCATTCCTTTTTTCAGTTCACTGGCCTTCGGCATGCCGAGCTATCTCCGCGAGGTTAATTTCCGGGCGTGAAAGGTAGCAGGGAGGCATGGTACTGGCAAGATCACACATTATGGCATCGGCTCACCTGCAGGCGGTCGGGCAGGGGGGCTGGAGCAGGGCCTCGCCCTTTGAGTTCAGCTGGCGAATAGCCCATAATCCCTGTCCCTTCAACAATCGAAGCTTGGAATTGCCCACCAGCAGGAAGATCAGCATGGAAAAAAATGCCTCAGAAATTGAGAATTATCACATCATCGGACATGAGGAATTAACGCCTCCCGACGAGATCAAGCAGGAGTTTCCATTGCGCGGCAACGCGTTGCAGACAGTGCTTGCGGGGCATCGCGCGGTGAAAGGGGTTCTTGACCGCGAAGATTCAAGGCTCATCGTAGTCGTTGGTCCCTGTTCGATTCATAACCCGGAAGAAGCGCTGGACTATGCGCGTCGCTTGAAGCGATTGTCTGACGAAGTGAAAGACGATCTGCTTATCCTGATGCGCGTTTATTTCGAGAAGCCACGCACCTCTGTTGGCTGGGAAGGGCTGATCTATGACCCCCACCTGGACGGCAGCAAACGCATTGATCATGGCATTCGCATTGGCCGCAAACTCATGCTGGATATCGCCGAGATTGGATTGCCTATAGCCATTGAGGCGCTGGATCTGATTTCGCCACAGTATCTGCAGGACCTGGTGAGCTGGACAGCGATAGGTGCGAGAACAACCGAGTCGCCAACGCATCGCAAACTCGCCAGCGGTATCTCGTCGGCAGTCGGATTCAAAAACAATATTGACGGCGATTTGCTGGTTGCTACCAATGCGATTCGTTCCGCATCCGCACCACACAGCTTTATTTCAGTTACCGGAGAGGGCAAGGTTGCTGTGTTCCGGACAGAAGGCAATCCGCACTGTCACGTAATTCTCAGAGGGGGCAGGTCACCTAATTACGACGCACAGAGCGTCGCGGCTTGTGAGGAAGAATTGGAGAAAGCGGGTCACCGTTCCAATATCATGATCGATTGCAGTCACGGTAACTCAAGGAAGGACCCGGTGCGTCAACTCGATGTGCTCGACTCCGTTGCCGAACAGATTCAGCAGGGGAACCAGTCCATTATCGGAGTCATGCTGGAGAGTAATCTCCAGGAAGGGAATCAGCCAATTCCTGATGATTTATCTGATATTAAACCGGGTGTGTCGATTACGGATGCCTGCATCGGCTGGGAAACGACCGAAGAGACGCTCACCGTATTCGCCAACTCTGTTGGCGAGGCGCTCAAACGGCGCCGAGCCTGACTCGGGTCGGCATAGCGCTCTGCCTGGACAGCGGCTTCCCGGGAAACGTCAAACGGTGAGTCGTAGTGCCGTGGCGAGTAGTCGCTCGGAGGCAGGACAAGCTTGGTCGTAGTTTAGCGAGAGTCTGGTGAAGGTCTGGCGAGAGTCTGGCAAGAGGGTCGAGACAGAATTGTCTCGACCCTGTGTCACGAGCAAGAATCTGCTCAGGCCGTCAGTACGTCAGCCAGACTGGAGATCAGATAGTCGATGTTGCCATCATTGATGCCGGCCACATTGATCCGGCTGGAGTTCACCAGATAAATGCTGTAATCGTTCACCAGTTTCTGGATTTGCTCTACGTTAATTCCCAGGAATGAGAACATGCCCTTTTCCCGTTCAATGAAACTGAAATCCTGATTTACACCGGCGGCTTTAAGCTGGGCGACCAATTGTGCGCGCAGGCCATTGATGCGGTCACGCATTTCCGTCAACTCGGCATCCCATTCGCTGCGCAGACTGGCATCACTCATGATGAGTTCCACAATCGCAGCGCCGTGATCAGGTGGCATGGAGTACATAGCGCGCGCTGCAGCAGCAATCTGAGTGCCTGCGATAGCCGCAGCGGCGTCATCTGCACAGATCACTGACAGTGCACCGGTTCGCTCGCGGTAGAGGCCGAAGTTTTTGGAACATGAGCTAACCACGATCAGTTCTGGCAGCGCCTCTGCCATGAGCCGTACGCCATAGACATCTTCCTCGAGGCCATCGCCGAGTCCCTGATAGGCGAGATCGATAAACACGGTGAAGCCGCGGTCAAGACAGAGATCTTTGATTTGCTGCCACTGCTCCTGAGAGAGATCAGAACCGCAGGGGTTATGGCAGCAACCATGCAGCAGCACAGCATCTCCACTCGGCACCTGAGCCAGTGTGCTCATCATTTCATCGAAGCGGACAGAATGGGTCGCGTAGTCGTAGTACGGGTATTGCTGAATCTTGAGCCCCGCAGTACCGAGCAGTGGGACATGGTTAGCCCAGGTCGGGTCGCTTACCCACACTGTCGCATCAGGATTGGCCTTCTGGATAAATTCTGCAGCCAGACGCAAGCCGCCGCAGCCACCAGGAGCCTGTGCGGTGATACGTCGTTTGCCGAGAGAAGCAATGAGCTCAGAGCCGAAGATCAGTTCCGCAACACAATCGTTGTAGCCTGCGGAACCCATAGGGCCTACATAGCTTTTGCTGTTCTGCGAGTTGAGGATAATCCCTTCTGCTTTCTTAACGGCAGTCATCACGGGTGTGTTGCCGGCGGGATCTTTATAGACGCCAACACCGAGGTCAATTTTTTTCGGGTTGTCGTCGGCACGATAGGCGGCCATGAGGCCCAGAATTGGATCGGCAGGCAAGGCTTGCAGTGTTTGAAACATGATGGACTCTCTTATCGCTGATAGGCTTTCAGGGTGTTTTGCATCAGGGAGGCACGCGTCATTGGGCCGACGCCACCGGGTACGGGGGTAATAAAGGCAGACTTCTCGGAGACCGCAGCAAAATCGACATCGCCGACCAGTCGGAAGCCGGACGCACGAGAAGAATCTTCAATGCGAGTAATGCCCACATCGATGACGATTGCTCCCGGCTTCACCATGTCGGCAGTGACGAAATTTGGTTTACCTATTGCTGCGACGAGAATGTCGGCGCTCGCGCACAACTCGGCAAGATTCTGTGTCCGGCTATGCGCCATGGTCACGGTGCAATTTCCTGGATTGGTATTGCGTGACATCAAAATTGCCATGGGCGTCCCGACGATGTTACTGCGCCCCAACACGACGCAGTGTTTACCCGCCGTGTCGATCTCGTAGCGCGCCAGCAGTTCCATAATGCCATTCGGTGTTGCAGAGACAAATGTTGGTAAGCCGAGACACATATTGCCGACATTGGCAGGACAGAAACCATCGACATCCTTCTGCGGATCGATAGCAAGTGTCACCCGGTGTTCATTGATGTGTTTCGGGAGTGGTAGTTGAACGATAAAACCATCGATGGCGCTGTTCTGGTTGAGCTTGTCCACTTCCGCCAGAAGGTCGTCCTCGCTGATCGTTGCAGGGAGGCGAATCACAGTGGATTCAAAGCCCACTTCTTCGCAGTCTTTAACTTTGTTGGCAACGTAGGTTTCACTCGCGCCATCATCGCCGACCAATACGGCGGCCAAATGAGGGGCACGTTTGCCTTCTGCCTTGAGCTGCGTCACGGTGTCGGCAATTTCCAGACGAATTGCTTGCGAGCACGACTTACCGTCGAGTAGTTCCATGGTTTCGTTCCAGTGTTGTTTCAGTTAACTCAATCTGTTGCGGGGCAGGTGAGTATCGTGGTGGTATCTTGCAGGGCCGTAATCATAAACGAGCGACCGAGGTAAGGCTACCATTTGCCGGTATTTTCCATGCTCTGCCAGGGCTCCGCAGGTGGCAGGGGAGGGCCTGCTTGCAATAGCTCGATCGAGATATTGTCGGGGGAGCGAACGAAAGCCATGTGTCCGTCTCGCGGTGGTCTGTTGATAGTGACGCCGGCATCCAGCAGGCGCTGGCAGACGGCGTAGATGTCGTCGACCGCATAGGCGAGGTGGCCAAAATTCCGACCCTCGTCGTAAGGCTCGGGGTCCCAGTTATGAGTGAGTTCAATTTGTGCCTCTTCATTGCCTTCGGCGGCCAGAAAAACCAGCGTAAAGCGTCCTGACTCATAGTCGTTGCGGCGTACTTGTTTCAGCCCCAGTTTATTGCAGTAAAAATCCAGTGAGGCATCAAGATCGCTCACCCTGACCATCGTGTGCAGATATTTCATTTCGATTCGGTGTCCTGCTTTTTTCAGTAGATTACTACAGAGCGAATGCTCTCACCTTCGTGCATCAGGTCGAAGGCCTTGTTGATATCTTCAAGTGGCATCGTGTGGGTAATGAGCGGGTCGATCTCGATCTTACCGTTCATATACCAGTCGACGATTTTGGGCACGTCTGTGCGTCCCCTTGCGCCACCGAAGGCGGTGCCTTTCCAGGCGCGGCCCGTCACTAACTGAAACGGTCGTGTGGAGATTTCCTGCCCCGCACCCGCTACTCCAATAATAAACGACTCACCCCAACCCTTGTGACAGCACTCCAGAGCCTGGCGCATGGTTTTCACATTGCCGATGCATTCGAAGGAATAGTCCACGCCGCCATTGGTCAGGTCGATGATTGCCGCAGTGACATCGTCTACTTCGGCGGGATTAATAAAGTCTGTCATCCCGAACTGGCTGCCCAGAGCTGCCTTCGCCGGATTCAGGTCCACACCTATAATGCGATCCGCGCCCACCATGCGTGCGCCTTGAATGACATTGAGCCCGATCCCGCCGAGGCCGAACACTGCGACCGTGCTGCCGGGTTCTACTTTGGCATCGAAGGCGACTGCACCGACCCCCGTCGTCACACCGCAGCCGATATAGCAGACCTTGTCGAATGGGGCGTCAGACCTGATCTTTGCCACGGCGATTTCCGGCAATACAGTGAAATTGGAGAAGGTAGAGCAGCCCATATAATGCAGTATGGGCTCGCCATCCAGAGAGAAGCGACTGCTGCCGTCGGGCATCAGCCCCTGACCCTGTGTGCTGCGAATGGCCTGACAGAGATTGGTTTTAGGGTGCAGGCAGAAATCACATTGCCGACATTCCGGGGTATACAATGGAATAACGGTGTCACCGACTGCGACCGAACTTACCCCTGCACCGACTTCTCGCACGATGCCTGCACCTTCATGGCCCAGAATCGCAGGGAAGGCCCCCTCGGGGTCGTCACCAGAGAGAGTGAAGGCGTCAGTATGACAGATGCCGGTGGCCATGATCTCCACCAATACTTCACCAGCCCGGGGACCTTGCAGGTCCACTTCGACAATTTCGAGTGGTTTGCCAGCGGCGAAAGCGACTGCAGCGCGTGATTTCATGAGTAGTTCCTGTAAGATGTCCGATCTTTCCGCATTGTAAAAGAGTGCCGGAGAAAGGAGCAACCGCTGCGCCCCGATTGAGCGAGGCACGCGGAAAATGACAGGGATCGATTGTTGAGAGGATTTATGCAGGCTAACGAACCAGCCAAATTTGTACTGACGGTATCTTGCCCGGAAACCAATGGCATTGTGCGTGCGGTCAGTGATTTTCTGTTTCAGCGTGGCGCAACGATTTACGAAGCTGCGCAACATCGTGACCCGGTCATCGATCAGTTTTTCATGCGCGTCGAATTCGAAGAGAGTGCGTCGGAGCTTCCGTCAGCAAGCCAGCTGGACCAGGACTTTGCCGCGCTCGCAGAGTCGTTTGCAATGCAGTGGCAGATCCATGAGCTGGCACAACCCTGCAGGATATTGCTCGCGGTTTCCAGGCATGGGCATTGCCTCAATGATATTCTGCATCGCTGGGAATCCGGCGTGCTGCCAGCTACCGTTGCTGGAGTCGTGTCGAATCATGAAGACATGCGTGGGCTGACCGAGTGGTATGGATTGCCTTTCTACTATTTGCCGGTCAACAAGGACAACAAGGCGGATCAGGAAGCCCGGCTCTTTGAGATAATCGAGAACGAGCGTGTCGATCTCTTGGCTCTGGCGCGCTATATGCAGATTCTCTCCGCGGATCTTTGTGCAAAGCTGGAGTCACGCATAATCAATATCCACCACTCGTTTCTACCGGGCTTCAAGGGAGCCGACCCTTATGCCCAGGCTTATAACAGAGGCGTAAAAATAATTGGCGCTACCGCGCATTATGTTACGGCTGATCTGGATGAGGGGCCTATAATTGAACAAGCGGTCGAGAAGATTGATCATAATTTCAATATCGAAGAGCTGCGTCAGATCGGCAGGGATGCGGAGTGTGCTGCGTTCGCCAGAGCATTAAAGTGGCATTGCGAGCACCGCATAATTGTGAATGGCAACAAGACCATCGTATTCCGCTAGTGAAACCACTTCCCCTAACGACTTCATGGACTGAGTAATGGACTTGCTGATCGCGGCGGGTGTTATTTTTATTGGCTCTTATGTCCAGAGCTCGATCGGTTTCGGTCTCGCAGTGATAGCGGCGCCAGTTCTCTTTTTTATTGATCCGCTGTTTGTTCCGGCTCCTATTACCGTGTCTGCGTTGACGCTTTCGTTGGCGAACGCGCGGCGGCATCGGCATGCTATCTCTCTGCAGGGTTTACAATTCGCAGTCCTGGGCAGAGTGCCGGGGACAATAGCCGGTGGGCTGCTTCTGCTGTGGATCGATCAGCGTCAACTCGCGCTTTGGCTCGGCCTGTCTGTGTTGGCGGCAGTTGCCCTCAGCCTGAAGAGGGTCATTGTGGAACCCAATAGAAAAACCATGTTCACTGCCGGCTTTCTTTCTGGCTTCATGGGGACGAGTTCGTCAATCGGCGGTCCGCCAATGGCTTTGGTGTTACAGCATCAGGCGAGTGACTTTATCCGTGCAAACCTCGCGGCTTTTTTCGTGGCAAGCTGCATCATGTCCTTGATCATGCTGGCGTTTGTGGGCCGCTTTGGTTATGAGGAGATCCTGCGCTCCTTGCCCCTGATGCCTGCCACCCTGTTGGGCTACTGGGTCGCCATGCGCACGCTGCACAAAATATCTCCGGAAAATTTGCGTACCTTCTCGCTTTTCCTGTGTGCGATCGCCGGCACCTATGCCGTTGCGTCCTATTGGCTCTAGCGTCCAGCGAAATTGCGCATTAGTCCACTGCTGCCCGCTATTTTCTTTGTTGTCGTTGCGCTACACTGCCCATGGCTCTAGTGCACAAAGTGTTTAATATCCCTGAGGAGACTGACATGAAAACACGCTGGACAAGCAGAATTATACTGGCAGGAATGTTGAGTCTGACCGCACCCCTGGTTGCGGCGGATGATGCTGCATCTGCACAGACAATAGCGGGCATTCTGAATGGCTTGAATCACTTTCCTTCTGACAGTGACAAGGCGGCCCTGATGGCGATCGTGAACGATTCAACAAGCAGTGAAGCTTACAAGACAGTGGCTCGTGCGGTGCACAATATTCAGCACGCGGCTACCGCAGCTGACAAAGAAGCGCTCGAAGCAATTGCCGGTAGCGATGCAGATGCCAATGCAAAAGCACTGGCTGAAATCGTAATGGGAATCAATCACGTTCCCAGTGATGCAGCCAAAGCAAGACTTGCCGCGATGTTGTAACTTTCACTTGGCAACACAACGGAATTCTGGAAACCCCGGTTAGCATTAACCGGGGTTTTTTGTTGCGCAGCATAAATACTGCGGCGAGACGCTGCTACACACCGTAAAAGTTCTGTACCAATTTGTGTCGATTTGCCGCAATTCCCTCGTAAAACTTAACAGCAAGAACAATCCGGGATAAACTTCAGGTTCTCTTACAAATTAGTCGTCGACAAGAATGAGAATTAAGTGATGATTAAATGGCCCGTAAATACTGACATGGATGCCTTCCGCGACGCTTGGGAGCTCGAGGGTGACCAATTTTGGCGCACAGTTTTTGATATGCATCGTGACAAGATGCAAATCAAGAATCCGAAAGTGGCGATAGGAAATCTGGAGAAAATCTTCAAGGCGACATTCAGTCTCGCCAATTCCAAGGGATTTCAAGCCATGAGTCTTCGCGACTTGAGTCGTGAGACAGGCATAAGCATGGGCGGGCTGTATGCGTATATTGGCAGCAAGAACGACCTCGCTTCAGTAATTGAAGGGGTCTTGCGTCACTACATCGACAAAGTTGTGGGCAGCCTCGCAACTGAAAACCTGCTACCGAAACAGCGATTGAAAGCCATAGTCTACGGTGAGATCTACATGATGCAGATCCTGAATCCGTGGTACTACTTTTGCTACATGGAATTGAAAGGCCTGGATCGCGCGCAACAGGAACAGGCGATGGAGCTCGAGCTGCGCTTCGATAGAATTCTTATTGATGCATTCAAGGCCGGTATCGAGCTAGGTCAATTCAGTTGTGATAAACCAGAACTGTTGGCAGCGACCGTTACGTCGCAGTTGCAACAATGGTATCTGAAACACTGGAAGTTCAAGCTGCGTAATACCACCATGAATGAGTATGCAGAATACGTATATCAGAACTTGCTGGTGTCTCTGCATGCCGCCGGGAGTGAAGAGAAAGCACCGCTACGCGGTGTCGCAGTCAATCAGGGTTGAGCGCGTCTTACGAGTTGTCTGCGTTCAGACCTTTCTTGCCTGAATAGAATGCGCGAATCTCGCGCATGTCAGCATCGATATCACCCGTAGGGTAAAAGAAGTCGGCAAAACCGGCTTCTTTTTTTTCGGCATCAACATAACCGAGCAGAATAGGCACGCCAGCGCTGTGTGCAATATGGTAGAAGCCGGTCTTCCACGAATCGACTTTGCTACGCGTACCCTCAGGAGGGATCAGCACAACAAGTTGTTCGTTGTCTTCGTATTGTTGCACCGTTTGCCGCACCACATTGTGTGACGCCGAGCGATTGATTGGGATGCCACCCAGCCACTTCATAAACCAGCCCAGTCCGAAGGGAAACAGAGTGTGCTTGCCCATCCAGAACACCCGCAGTCGCAGCTTCAGGACGACGAGCAGCATCAGTGGAAAATCCCAATTACTGGTGTGGGGCGCGCCGATGAGCACAAAGCGTTGCCTGCTCAGCTCTTCGCCACGGGCGTGCCAACCGATCAACTTCAGAATACCTAAGGCAAGCATGCGTAGCAGCGGGGTGATAATGGGAGTGGAAAAAACTGTTGTACGCATGGTTCAGTTCGAAGGCTGATCTTCATCGCCAAACAGGCGTTTTAGTTCCTCGAGTGCCTGGTCGGCGGCACTCGCTGGTGAGGCGCTTGCATCAGCTTGCACAGGTTCCTCTCCGAAAAGTTCAGCCAGTTTCGCACGCGCCAGGTCATTCTCGGATTGTTTGTTGCCACGGAACGAATTGGGATTGATTCGAAAATAGTCACAGAAATTAGCCCGCTCCTTATCCAGCACAAACTCTGCACGATCTTCCCGACAGGCATCACTTACGGTCTCGTCATAGTGCTTGCAGGCGATGCAGGCATGCAAGTCGGTTTTGCAGTGGCTGCATTCTTCATAGCGAGAGAACGGCAGCAACAGGTCTTTCAGTTTCTGTCCGCACTTCCAGCACTGAATCGTGATGCGCTGACTCGCCATGTTTACCAGGCCTGTACATAGTCATCGGGATTTTCGTCGAGAATTTTCTTGCCTGGAGCCGCGGCCGCCCCAATATAGAGGAAGCCGATAACCTTTTCTGATTCAGTGAGGCCGAGCCCCTTTTTAACGATCGGGTCGTAGGCCATGGAGCCGGTGCGCCACATGGCGCCGAGATCCTGTGCGTAGGCAGCCAACAACATGTTTTGCGTCGCTGCAGCAGCAGAAAGATCCTGCTCGAAAACTGGCACTTTGGGGTGCTCTTTCGGGCAGGAGATGGTGACGATAATCATAGGAGCACGCAGCGGCTTAAGCCGTATTTTTTCGAGTTCGGCTGCAGTCATTTGACTATTCTTGTGTTGCGCAGCTGCCACGAAGAGATCGCCAAGTTTCTCTAATGATGGCCCCTGAATAACGAGGAAGCGCCAGGGCCGCAACAGGCCGTGATCCGCGGCGCGTAGCGCTGCCTTGAAGATATTATGAAGAGCTTCCGCGGAAGGTGCAGGTTCGGCCAGTCGGGGCATTGAACTGCGGTGGTGGAGGGCCTCAATGGCATTCATGCTGTGGCTTTCCCTGTGCGCTATGACGTGACAAGGCAATAATGTTGATTGCATCCCTGCCAGAAAGCAAGGCCAGGGGAGCTCGGATCAACCCTGGTTCAGCTATGGCTTGCCGCCGAGTTTGGTTGCAAGGCGCAGTTTTGCAGGCCTGCGTCGGCCTGTCGAAAAACTGCAGCGCGGGGATCTGGCTCGGCTGCAGCCCCGTAGGGTGAGCCTGTCGTACCTTGCTGCAGCGTCGGATGACAGTTGCTCAGGGGGTCCTCGGAGAACCCGATCGCGGGAGGGCTGGATGGCAGCGGCAAATTGTCCCGAAAACTGCTTGTCAGATGATATACTTTCGCATCTTGCCGCCGACATAAACTGAATGGCCGCCCGCCAACAAGTGGCGGATTATGCAGGATTTTTTGTGATTTTTTCGCAATTTCTGCCTGCAGTCTACAGACTGTGGGCAAGAGGGCGGATCCGGCTTTAATTTGCAGCGTGCAACTGGCACTATTGGCTGCAGTTCAAAGCTCAACCGGACTACCGGCAAACATTACGCGAACCATAGACTCAGGAACTACAGAATGAATTCCAAGGCAGATCTGATTGCTGTCAGTAACGAACGCGCACCGTACCCGCAGGACAAGTCTCGTTTTTTCGGTACGGTGAAGAGTGACACGTTACGCCTTGTGTTTTCTTTTTACTCGCCGGATGGCAACGAGATTGCCATGCCGATTGCCAGTATGTCAGCGTATCTCAAGCGCGACTTCCCCTGGGTAGATCCCTTGCTGGAGCCCGTTCTTCCGCTCAGGGATGCGGAGAAGTACTCACCGGAAAATTACGCACGACTTATGCAGGCCCACAAACCTGACGTAATCGCGTTCTCGATCATGAGTCCACACTGGTACCCAATGGAGCCCTATTTCGAAGAGCTCAAGAAATTGATGCCGGACGTGCCGATCGTGATTGGCGGCTATCAGGCAATGCTCTCTCAGGAGCAAACCATCGAAAACCCCAACATCGATTACATCTGTGTGGGTGATGGTGAATATGCTATTGGTAACATCGTCCAGCATCTGCGTGGCAGCAAGGACGGGCCTGCAGATGGTATGTGGGAGAAGTTGATCGATGGCGAGGTGTATAAGACCGAGCCGCATCAGATTGGCGATCTGGCTGCACTGCCGTTTCCGGATTATGACATCTTCTCCAAAGAAGACGGCTTCAAGGATGTGAACTCTTCCATTTTTGGTCCGAAAGGCAAGCTCGTGTTGCCGGTCATGACGGGCAGGGGCTGTCCCTATCGTTGTACCTACTGCTGCAATACGCCAATTCTGGAAGGCTGGAAGACCAAGAAAACCTTTCTGCGTAAATACGATCCCGAAGACATGGTGAATGAACTGATTCGACTGCGGGATAAATACAACGTCGGCTATTTCGAATTCTGGGATGAGTTGTTCCTCTCCAATCTCAAGTTCGTGCGCGCTTTTTTCGAAATCTACAAGGAAAAGATTCATCTTCCGTTCTCGATCAATTCGCGCGTGGAAGTGATGAACGAGGAGTTCTGCAAGACCGCCGCAGAGGCCGGTTGTCACACAATCTGGTTTGGTATCGAGAGTGGGGACGAGCAGTATCGCAGTAAGATGCTGGGTCGCAAGATGACCAACCAGCAGGTAATCGATGCTGCAGCGAACTGCAAGAAAGCAGGCATCAATCGTCTCACATTCAATATTGTCGGCATGCCGCTCGAGACGGCGGACAATATGCGCGAGACTCTCAAGCTGAATCAGACCATCGCGCCCGAACACTTCTTCTTCTTTCCTTACATTCCTCTACGGGGAACGCCGCTTTACGATACGGCGAAGAAAGAAGGATTACTGCTCACCAACAAGAAAAACCTGCACTACCTCTCAGCGGCGAATGACCGTCAGTTCACGCTCAATATGAAGGAGTGTCCAGAGCTGCTCAGTGCTGAAGAGTACAATGAGATCTGCATGCAGATGCTAGCCTTTCAGGAAGCGAACAATCGTCTCAGCTATACCGATGAGAACGACCCTGTTGCAGAGCAACCTTCGGTCGAGGACAAGAGTTTCGAGCTGCGTTCAGACGAGGAATTGGCGCAGAAGCCAAGCGTACCTGTCGAGCAAATCGCCGCAGAGAAATCTCGAACCTCCTTGCTGCAGAGCGTCAAGAATCTCTTTCGCAGTTAGTCCTGCGCCATTAAACACGCTGATTAATCGGTCACTGCGCCCGCCGCAGTGTCTGCTGCGCTCTGCTTGTATTCACTGAGGGCGCGATTAAAGCGCAACCAGGATACGCCCGCCATCAATGCATTCCCGGCCACTGCCCCGATAAAAAAGCCAGTCAGGCCGTAGAACAGACTCCCCAGCCAGGCCAGTGGTACATAGAACAGGAAGAAGCGCAGCACGCTGAGATAGAGTGCCGCGCCGGGTTGATGCAGGGCGTTGAGCGATGAATTGGTCAGAATAATAATGCCCTGCAATCCGTAGCCCAATGGCATGATCCAGACAAACAGGCGAATCGTCTCCCGTACTTCGGGCTCACTGGAAAACACGGCTGCTATGCCGCCAGCTGTCAGTGCGAGGAACACATACACCGCAAGTTGCCACAGCAGCACGAAGCGAATGGAAAGCCGATAAGCCTCTTCCACGCGATCGATACGATCTGCACCGAAATTCTGACTGATCAGCGGTGGCAGGGACGACGACATCGCCAGAACCAACAAGGTTGCGATGGGTTCGATGCGTGCACCAACGCCAAAGGCGGCGACCGCAGTGTCGCCGAATCCGGCCACAATGGCAGTCATGATGCCAGCGGCAAGAGGAGTCATCATATTCGCCCCTGCGGCCGGGATGCCAATGCGCATCATGTCCCGTCCGGATGCTCGCATCACTGCACGCGAAGGCAGGTGCCGGCTCACCATCTCAATCTTTACGATCAGCACATACAGTAAATACGCAAAGCCAATTGACCAGGCGATGACCGTTGCCCAGGCAGCACCCGCAATACCCAGGCCTGGTATGGGGCCCAATCCAAATATAAGCAGTGGGTCGAGCAAGGCATTCAATCCGCCTGCTGCCGCCATCAACATACTGGGTGTCTTGGTGTCTCCGCAGGCGCGCAACACGCTATTGCCGGTCATGATACAAACAACCATCACGCTGCCCGGCAGCCATACCGTCATATACTCATTGATAGGTGCTAGCAGATCTTCGCTCGCTCCCATCGCGAGAAAAATTCGGTTCTTCAGCAACCAGATGATGGCGACAGTCACAATCGCCAGACTCAGCGAGAGATAGTTGATTACTGTGGCGGCTTCCTGCGCGCGCTCCAGTTGAGAACCACCGAGAAACCTGCCGACAACCGCGGAGGCGCCGATGCCCAGGCCGATGGCCAGGCTCATGATGGTAAAGGTTACCGGAAAGGTGAAACTGATTGCGGTGAGTGCTTCTGTCCCCAGAAAGCTGATGAACAGGGTGTCAACGAGGGAGAAGGTGAACAGCATCGACATGCCAATAATCATTGGCAAGGTCATGCGGACAAGAGACTGCTTGATTGATCCTTCGATCAGATTGTGCGGACTAGCTTTCTTGCCGGGCATAAAGCGGATTATCCCTGTAACTGCCTGGAATATTGACCGGAGATAAAGGGGTGTCGGTATGGATTGTCCGGCAAGGAAAATCCTGCTTTTTGCCTAGCTCCGATTGTATAGCTTGATTAATTCTTTGAATATTTTCTGATTGCCGTATACCAATTGCGTCGCGGATTTAATGTCAGGACTGCCGGACCCATCACCGATGAAGCCGCCGGCTTCCTGCAAAATCAAGGCTGCACCCGCATGTTCCAACTGTGCGAAGGCGCCACTATAGCCACCTTGTAATCTGCCCGCGGCCACAGCCAGCATGTCGAGCGTGGCGCATCCGGTAATGCGCAGATTGGCATTCTCTCCCGTGAGTGACTTCTGCAACTTCAGAAAAACTTCGGTCGGCAGTTCGTCGCTATCCAGCGCGATGAAGGCATCGTGCAACTCGGTGTTATTGCTAACGCGCAGGCGACGCGAGTTCAGTTGGGCACCGTTACCACGCGAAGCGATAAACTCCTCACCGGTAATGGGATTGATGATAACAGCGTGTTCAAGTTTGCCGTTAACCTGGCAGGCAATTGAAACGGCGAATTGACTATAGCCAGCGGCGAAATTGCGATTTCCCGCGAGCGGGTCCAATAACCAGACAGTCGAGCTCTCCTCGCCCTGCTTATCCCCCGATACGCGTGAGCGTACACTGTGTTCAGGATAGGCTTTGGCGAGATGATAGAGCAGCGTCTTGTCGGCATCGACATCCATGGAAGTCAGGTAGTTGCCTGGCGTGTTGTCGAGCACAGTGATCCGGTCGAGGCGATCGCTGCTGTGCGCAATGGCTGAGGCAGCATCTCTGGCTGCGCGCAAGGCAATGTTTACCAGTGCATGCATTGTTGACTTTCCTGTATGAATTAAAGAACCGCGGGTGCGAAAACGCTCTGATCCCGCCAAGGTCGCGCATGATACCAGCAAGCGAATTGCGGGGATACTCTCGGCGCTGTTGAGCAGAACGAGCAGAAGCGCAACCGCGAGGCAGGGTCTGGCGGGAAACGCAGATTGGCTGCGCCATGCCGGAACAGGGCTGCTATAATCCGCCCTCGCTTTAATGGGGACCCAAACAGTGGATCTGGCAGCAAATATCAAGATTGTATTGGTCAATACGTCGCACCCGGGCAATATCGGCGCGGCAGCAAGGGCTATGAAGAACATGTCGCTCACTCAGCTAACACTGGTCGCGCCTGAGGAATTCCCTAGCGGCGTCGCAGTGGGAAGGGCGGCATCTGCTGTGGATATTCTGGAGAACGCTGTGGTGGTTGAAACGCTGCAAGATGCCATTGCAGACTGTTCGCTGGTCATCGGGACGAGTGCCAGATCGCGCAGCATTCCCTGGCCCATGCTGAATCCAAGAGAATGTGGCGACAAGATCGTTTCGGAAGCCCGAGCACACAAAGTCGCTCTGGTGTTTGGCCGCGAAGACTCCGGATTGAACAACGACGAGTTGCAGCTCTGTCATTTTCACGTGCAGATTCCAGCGAACGAGAATTACAGTAGTCTCAATCTTGCCGCCGCGGTCATGGTGCTGAGTTATGAAGTGTATTCTGCCTATCTGAGCGCTGAATCCACGTCTGAACCAGAACAGGTCTGGGATCAGGAATTGTCGACTGCTGGCCAGATGGAG
Organism: uncultured Pseudohongiella sp.; assembly: GCA_965228725.1. Classification (GTDB taxonomy): domain Bacteria; phylum Pseudomonadota; class Gammaproteobacteria; order Pseudomonadales; family Pseudohongiellaceae; genus UBA9145. Next base: position 60,117 of record OZ245834.1, read on the forward strand.
CATTTCTATCAACACCTGGAAGATGTGCTTGTCGCACTCGATTTTCATGACCGGGAGAACCCGCGTCAACTCATGCAGCGACTTCGCCGACTGTATGGCAGGATTCGCATTGATGCGATGGAAATGAACATACTCCGAGGCATCCTCACGCATATTCAGCATCGCATCGGTGCGAAGAAAAAATAATCTGCGCGCCACGTCGTTGCGATTTGTCCCGCCGCCTGTTCGACAGGCTGCCGGACAGAGGCTGGAAAACCCTTCACGCTGACACTATGCTCAGAAGATATGGAACAGGATTCGTTTTATTTCAGTGGCGGATGTTATCTGCAGGCAATTGAAGGCGCTCATCGCTCCCTGTTCGCCTATGGGCTGGCGGTTCTGACAGGGGAGCAGAGCACGGGCAAAACGCTGCTCTGCAATAAACTCCGCGGCTATCTTCAGCGCAAGAATCACCGTGTGCTGGCACCCGAGGAGACACCCGATTCACCAGAGATTCTTGGCACTTTTCTGACACGGGAACTGGGACTCCCGATGTCCGCTAATCTGCCCGTTGTTCTGCCCGAAATGTTGCTCGGCAGTCGAGCGGACGAATTCAATCCACCCATACTCATTATAGACGACGCCCATACGCTCTCCGATGTGACCTTACATGAACTCTCTCGACTAGCGAATACGCACGTCGGAGAACTGCCCGCGCTGCGCATTCTGCTCAGCGGAGAACCCACGCTTGTTGACCGCTTGCTGGGCCGAGACTTGTTTAAGGAGATCGCTACTCTCCTGCGCTCACACCCTGATTGCAGACAGGAGCTACGTCCATTGGATGCTGAGGAAAGTGCGGAATTGTTGCAGGATTTCGAGAGGAAGAAAGGGCTTGGCGGCAGCCTGCTTGGGAGTGACGGCTCGCACGAATTGTACAAAGCGTCGCAAGGCTATCCTGGTGCACTCGTACGACTCGCGGCACAACACATCGCTCGTCTCGCTACAACTCAAAGCCATGTTGCTGAAGCGTTTGCTCAACAGCATGCTGGTACCGGGCAGGGCACGGGATCGCAGTGGGCTGCACTCAATCGACTCCAGAATAAAACTCTGCTTCCTGCGGCGCTGGTCATAGTTCTCGCGTCATTGATATTTCTCTACCAGCAGTTGGCAACGCCACCGGCAGACAGTGTCGTGCAGACTGGTGAGGCAGTCAGCATGTCTTCGCCGTTTGTCACTGACGCGCAGCCTCGCTCTGCGCCTGATGCCAGTCAGGAGAGCACTGAGCCAGGAATGCGAGATGGCGCTACAACCGCCGCAGATCCGCAACCCGGAGCTGACGAATTTGCACTGGCAAGTGCAGCACAGAATGAAGCAGTGAATACAGCAGACAGCGCAACTCAGGCAATGGCAGCGGCGAGTGACGATCAGCTGAACCGAGAAGCGCTGATGGCCGCGCTGACCCAGGCCAGAAACCTTGCTGCTGAACAACTGGCCAGTGGTGAGCCAGTGTCAGACTCCGGCCTGGTGCTGGTCACCGCGTCCGAACGTGGAGTAAATAGCGACGACTTTGCGCTACCTGAATATACGAATTTACTGGCTGAAGAGTCGAGTGCTCCCCGGGCTGGTACCTTGCCAGCACCCGAACCGAGTGCTGTGCCTGCAGTTGAGCTGTCTGTAGTTGATCAACCAGTTGCAGATCAACCAGTAGTAGATCAAACAATGGTTGAGCAAGCAGCAGAAGTTGATACAGAAGTGCAGACGTCTGTAGTCGAAGCAGCGGTTTCTCTGGCAGAAGAACCGCTGACTGCGGCTGAACCTGCGCTAGCTAGCGCGTCAGTCTCATCGTCAGTTGCTACGCCGGGCGCGGCGCCGGAGCGAGACCAGGAGCGAGACCAGGAACGAGAGCCGGTCCCAGAGCAAGTGAGTGCGGAACAGCAAGCTGACTCATCTCTGGCAGAAGCGACTGAGTTTGCACAGAGCGAGTTGTCAACCTGGGAAGCGCTGGTCAGCGATTGGGTTGCGGCCTGGCAACGGCAGGATTTGCCTGCCTACTTCGCGTTCTACCATGAGCGTTTCGTGCCACGTTACCACGCTTCGTCAGGTGCCTGGCGCGACAACCGGGAACGGGTTATTGGCAACGCCAATGGTATCGAGTTGCGCATGTACGATTTCGTGCTGGTGAGTGAACAGGCGGAAGAAGTCGAGGTGCATTTCTGGCTGGACTATCGCTCTCCCACCTATCAGGACCAGACCCGAAAGAAGTTAGTTCTGGCCCCTTCTGTGCAAGGCTGGACAATCATCGAAGAGATCAATCTCGAAGTGCGCGTCTAGGCCGAAGGGCTTCTCGCCATGCCGTACTAGCGCCGCCTGCGTGAGCGTGTCTTGTTGCCCCGCGCGTTTCCTTTGCCAGCTTTGCCGTTGCCTGCCTTGCCGCCACCAGCCCGTGACTCGGCGGGTGGGATAAGAGCGCGCGGTGAATGACCGATAAGATCTTCCCGGCCGAGGCGGCGCAGGGCGTCGCGCAACATGGGCCAATTTTTCTCATCGTGATAGCGCAAGAAAGCCTTCTGCAACCTGCGCTGATCGATGTCCTTGGCAACGTTCATCTTCTCACTCTTGTAGCGCACCTTTTCCAGCGGATTGCGTTCGGAGTAATACATGGCTGTTGCGAGTGCCATGGGCGAAGGATAGAAGGTCTGTACCTGATCAGGTTTGAATTTATGTTCCTTCAGCCACAGACTCAGGTTCAACATGTCTTCTTCGTCACAGCCAGGGTGGGCGGCAATGAAGTAGGGTATCAAGTATTGTTCCTTGCCAGCCTTGCGTGAAAACTGATCGAACATTTTTTTGAACTCATCATAGGCATTGATGCTGGGTTTCATCATCTTGCCGAGAGTCTTTTCTTCGCTATGCTCAGGTGCAATCTTGAGATAGCCGCCGACATGGTGAGTTACCAGTTCCTCGACATACTCGGGGTCGCGAAGTGCCAGGTCATAGCGGAGGCCTGAAGCGATTGCGACTCGCTTTACTCCCTTGATAGCGCGCGCTTTGCGATACAGTTGCGTTGTTGGGCTATGATCTGTGTTCAGATGTTTGCAGATGTTGGGATAGACACAGGAGAGTCTCTTGCACGTCTTCTGAATCGCTGGCGAGCTGCAATTCAGCTTGTACATATTCGCCGTAGGACCACCGAGGTCAGAAATGGTGCCGGTGAAGCCGGGCACCTGGTCGCGAATTTTTTCAATCTCACGCAGAATCGAATCTTCAGAGCGGCTCTGAATAATGCGCCCTTCGTGCTCGGTAATAGAGCAGAATGTGCAACCACCAAAGCAGCCGCGCATGATATTGACCGAGGTCTTGATCATGTCATAGGCAGGGATACGGGCGTCACCGTAGGAAGGGTGAGGGCGTCTCTGGAACGGTAAATCAAATACCCAATCCATCTCATCTGTTTCCAGAGGAATGGGCGGCGGGTTGACCCAGACTTCCTGCGTGCCGTGCTTCTGCACCAGAACTTTGCCGTTATAGGGATTGGCTTCCTGATGCAACACCCTCGATGCATGTGCGTAGAGAGCGGGATCGTTCAACACCTTGTTATAGGAGGGCAGGCGGATGTAACTCAGTCGGCTATCGAATTCGGATTTTCGTTGCAAGGGTAATGGAATAATACGCACTGGTGCGGCTTCCGGCTCGCGTGCACTTTGGGGTGTTGCTTCTGCGCCTGAGACGTCTCGCTGATAGGCATTGCCCGAAGGAGACGTGTCGTGGAATTCATAGGGATTCGGTAGCTTGTCTATTCCGGATGGCCAGTCGATGCGCGTGGAATCGATTTCCGTCCAGCCCGCAGGCACCTGATCTCGTAACAGTGCGGTGCCACGCAAGTCCCAGCATTCGTCAACGGATTTTCCCGCAGCGAGTTCATGAGCCAGTTCCGCCAGAGCGCGCTCGGCGTTGCCGAAAAGCAGGATGTCTGCATTGGAGTCAATCAGAACGGAGCGCCGGACCTTGTCGCTCCAGTAGTCATACTGGGCAATGCGACGAAGGCTGGCTTCAATGCCACCAATGACGATCGGCGTATCGTAGTAGGCCTCGCGACAACGTTGGCTATAGACGATCACCGAACGATCCGGTCGCTTGCCTGCCACACCGCCGGGGGTATAGGCGTCGTCGCTGCGGATACGCAGGTCGGCCGTATAGCGGTTGATGAGCGAATCCATGTTGCCGCCGGTGACACCGAAAAACAGGTTCGGCTGGCCGAGTGCCATGAAGTCGTCACAGCTGTCCCAGGCGGGCTGCGAGATAATGCCTACCCGGAAGCCTTGTGCTTCCAGCAGGCGTCCCACTACTGCCATGCCAAAGCTGGGATGGTCAACGTAGGCATCAGCGGTAACGATGATGATGTCGCAGCTGTCCCAGCCCAGCGCATCCATTTCAGCACGCGACATCGGCAGATAGGGCGCGGTTCCAAAGCACTCTGCCCAGTATTTTGGGTAGGCATAGAGCTTCTGCACCGAATCATCATGGCGGAGAGGTTGTTGAATGGTTTCGGCAGTGGCTGGCATCGTCTTGTGAGTAAGCGGTCTCTAAAAGAATTCGTCAAGTGTCCTGGGTTCGCCATTGAGCAGCAATTCGCTGTTGATCAGTGACGACTGCAGCAGAATACGACCTTCCTCGATGGTGATATAGCCAGCCTGGACATAGGGGTCTATGAGGTTGGCACCTGAGCTTTGCAGCACGGCCTCCAGGTCGAGTGCCAGTGACAGTTCGATTTCCAACGCCGCGACCAGCTCATTCAGGTCGAGGTAGGCCAGGTTGGTTAACTCGGGCAGGCCATTATACTCGATTCGCAGGGCAGACTCATGCTCGCCGTCATGAGCCTTTACGGCGAGTGTTTGGTTGACGAGAAAATCCGTATTGATCAGGCGCAGGCCAAATGTCAAAGCAGATTGCATCATGGCGGCATCCATGGGCTGTCCACCCTCGATTCGCCTCTGTAACTCTGCCGCCATGTTGCTGTAGTCGCGGACCAGAGCCGACGGCATTTTCTCGAATTCGAACCGCCAGTTGACAGATTGGAGGGGCCACTGACTGGCCAGGTCAGCGACGCGCAGTTGCTGCGTAAAGTCGATGCTCTCGCTGGACAACTCAGAGTCAGTGACTTCTGCTGCTGCCGAGAAATCCGTAAGCTGGAAATTGATGGCGCCGCTGCTTTGCACGCCCGGTATGCTGAGTTCTACCTTGCTGGGTGCCGCGATGTCGCTGAGGCGTCTGGTATTACTCTTTATTCTTAGCGCATCAACGGTAACCTCAAGATTGGCATTGGGGTTATGCAGATTGAATCGTTCGACGTTGAGAGAAAATTCTGCAGACTGGTCCCCGTGCAAAACGGCAAGCGCAGTAGTTTCTCCCACTCGTAATTGATTGCGGCTGTCGAGTTGTTCAAAAGGCTCGATCAGCAGGCTTAGATCAATACGCTGGTTAAACCCGATGTCCATGGCAAGCGAAACTGACTGCAGCGCCTGATTGTCCTCCGTCAGAGGTGCGAATTCGAAGCGTGCGGCAGCAAATCTGATGCCGTCATCTACCCACAACACCGGCCCGTGCAGGATAGTCGTATTCAATTCCAGCGGCGGTATTTGCAGGCCGCCCAGGATGCCCAACTCGACTCGGTAGGCAGCATTGCTCGAGTAGAGACCGCGCTGGTAGCTGAGTTCCTCGATGGAGATTCTTTCTCTGCTCTGTGGTGGCAGGCGCGTCTCCACGGCGTTGAGCATGGCCGTCCTCACCTCAGAGCCGATGATCCAGCTGGCGAGCAAGTGCGCGGCGAGCACCAGCAATACTCCGATCACGATACTGTTGCGCACAGTAGTCTTCATGAGTGGGTCACAATAATTTTGTAGGCACAGCGTCTGCCACCCGCAAACAGGTGATCAACGCGTTCTACATCGGCATAGTTGGCGAGGAGGGAGCGAAACATATCGAGCTCAGACTGACAGAACTGGGGACATTTTTCAGCGGCTGCACAAACCGGGCAGTGATTCTCGATCAGAAGCCAGCCGTCCGGCAAGAGGCGAACCTCCGGCATGAAACCATCGTGTTCCAACAGTTCGGTCAGCACGCGCACTTTGTCTTCCAACGCAGGTCCGCTGCGCTCCAGTGCCTGTTCATAGCGTGTTTGCAAGCGCTGGCTGCGGCTATCGATGAGTCGGTTCAGGTGAGTCTGCCCCAGATCTGCCTGCAGAGTCGCAATCAATTCCAGCGCGACCTGCTCATGGCTATTGGGGAACTGACGGTGCCCCTCGGGAGTGAGTTTCCACAAATGAACGGGCCTGCCGCGGGTCTGCCGCGCTTCCTCCGTCTGTTTTACGAGAGCGTGGGTTTGCAGTTCTGCCAGATGCTGGCGCACTCCCATGGTGGTCATGCCCAGTTGGCTGGCCAGAATCCGCACCGATTGCGGTCCACGGGTCTTCAGACGATTAAGAATTTTGATCTGGCTGGCGGCTAGGTTCAATGCTGGTTCCGGCACTCTGTGCAAAGGCTATCGGCATTATAAGCAAAGTGTTTACTTTGTTAAGTGGTCAGGGAGCGGTAGCTGGTAGTTTTTTGCTGCCAGCTTTGCTTTGCGCAGCGCAAAGCAGTAGCTTTAACTTCTTTTCCGCAAGAGCCCAAGAGCCTTATTGCATGTCAGCTAACGCGCCGTTACTGCTTACCTTTCTGATCTATTTGTCCGTTGTGCTTTACCTCGGGGTGCGTGCCTATCAACGCACCCATAACATTGGCGACTATATTCTCGGCGGCCGCCGGCTTGGGCCCGTTGTCACCGCGCTGAGTGTCGGAGCATCAGACATGAGTGGGTGGCTGCTGCTTGGCTTGCCTGGTGCGATCTATCTCGCCGGTGTCAGCGAAATATGGATCGGGATTGGCCTCATCGCGGGAGCTGCCTTTAACTGGTGGTACGTGGCGAGGCCGCTGCGGGTCTACAGCGAACTCGCCAATAACTCTCTCACATTGCCGGATTATTTCGAGAACAGGTTTCAGGACCGCACGCGCATCTTGCGCCTGCTCTCCGCTGCAGTAATTCTGTTGTTCTTCACTTTTTATACCGCCTCTGGCCTGGTAGGAGGGGCAATCCTCTTTGCCAACAGTTTCGGTATGGACTATTTCGTCGCGCTGTTTATTGGCGGCTTCATTATCGTTGCTTACACCTTCGTCGGCGGCTTTCTCGCGGTGTCATGGACCGATGCCATCCAGGCCTCGCTTATGCTGGTTGCACTGCTGGTAACGCCGGCAATTGTCGTATCTGCCGCGGGCGGCCCTGTGGCACTCTGGCAGCAGATGGAGCTCGTGACACCTGGTAGTACCAACCTGTTTGGCGGTGTTGGATTACTGGGTTTGCTGTCACTGCTTGCCTGGGGATTGGGTTACATGGGCCAGCCGCATATTCTGGCGCGCTTCATGGCGGCCGAGTCGCCGGCGCGCTTGCGCCCGGCCCGGCGCATTGCCATGACCTGGATGATTGTCGTGTTGTTTGGCTCGGTCACCACGGGACTGGCCGGCATGGTCTACTTTGCAGATCAGCCGCTGGAGAACGCCGAAACGGTTTTTATCAGCCTGAGTCAGGCGCTTTTTAATCCGTGGGTCGCAGGCGTGATTACGGCGGCAATCCTCTCGGCGATCATGTCGACCATCGATTCACAACTGCTCGTTTCCTCCAGTGTTATCAGCGAGGACTTTTACCGGGTGTTTGTCAGACCAGGCGCATCTGACAAAGAGCTGTTGCTGGTTAGCAGAATTGCGGTTGTCTCGATCGCCTTGCTGGCCTTGTTGATTGCCAGCGACCCGGAGAGTCGTGTACTGGATCTTGTCAGCTATGCTTGGGCAGGATTCGGCGCGGCATTTGGTCCGATTGTGTTGCTGTCGTTGATGTGGAAGAACATGACGGCAGGCGGAGCGATAGCCGGCATGTTCGTCGGCGCGGTGACGGTTGTCGTGTGGTCCAACCTCAGTGGCGGGATATTTGACCTGTATGAAATTGTGCCGGGATTCCTTTTGGCGAGTCTCGGAGTCGTACTCGGGAGCAAGTTGTCTCCGGATAACAACGAAGAAACACTTCAACAGTTCGACTCGGCGCAGACGCTGTTGCAAAGCGACGTATCGAAATAGTAGCTTTCCCACAGGTCAATCGTGAGGAAACGAGCATGTCGCAAGTGAACCGGGGCTTCAGCCACAAAAAGGCACTAACTCAAGATCTCTCAGCCAGACAATTAGCCACACAAGCAATCACAAAACGTTTCATGATCGGCGGCGTGCTCACTATCGCTGCAGGTGGTCTTGCCGTGCTCGCCATCGCCGCAGTTACGACCTGGTTCTTCATGTGTCCCTGTGAGCGAACGCCAGGCGCTTACTTGCACGGTGAGCAGGCAGAGCAGGCGGTAGCAGACTGGGGTTTTGCGAATGCAGTTCCGCTCTGCCAGATTGAAACCCGGTCCGGCCTGATACCCCATGCAATTAACCTCAATTGCGCGGCGAATGCACAAGGTCAGCTTTTTCTGAGCTGCTCGCAGTGCGAGGGCAAGCGGTGGTCAACGGCGGCACTCGAAAACTCCGCCGCACGCATCAGGCTCGAAGGCATAGTCTATCCGATTACCCTGCGGCGACTCGGCACGGCAAGTGAGCTGGATCATGCCTGGGAGGTGCGGGCTGAGAAGCTCGCCGGACTGGCAGGTCGGCAACTGGAAGAAGTCCCACCGCGCCCCGATCACTGGTGGTCATTCGAGGTAACCAGCAGGTCCTGAGTCAGGCGCTGGTATCGAGGTGCATCTCGATATGGAGAATGCCGTCTTCAAGATAGGGTTCTGATTTGGTCTCGAATCCAAAGCTGCGATAGAACTTCTCGAGATATTGCTGCGCGGAAATCATGATCGTCTCGCCAGGCCACAAAGCGACACAGTGCTTTATCGACTCCTCCATCAGTAGTCGTCCATAACCATCGCGCCGCACGCTGGCCGCCGTCACAACCCGGCCGATCGAAGTACCCTTGTACTTGAAGCCAGCGGGCAACAGCCGCGTGTAAGCAACCAGCTCGCCATCCACTTTCACGAGCACATGCATCGCTTCCTGATCACAGTCGTCCATGTCAGGGAATACGCAGTCCTGCTCGACGACGAATACGGCAGAACGGAGTTTTAGAAGATCGTAGAGATCCGTGTTACTCAGTTCGTGAAAGGGGAGACAGGTGGTTTCGATGCTTGGCATGGTTGGGTGTGGGTTGCTTGTTGGGTATGGGTACGGATTAGCAAGCTAGCATATTTTGGTGGTTTGTCGGGACTTGCTTTGTTTGTTTCTCTTTCTTAGTTGTGTGATTCATAGAGATCGTTTCAATCTCTGTAGTTCCAAATCTACCTTGTAGTTCGGGTCCTGTATACGTTCGGACTGTGGTTGATAGCCCTCTGCCACCTCATCCGCAAATGGCGTGTCGTTGATCAATTCAAAATATCGATCCGTAAGAATATGAGATTATTCTTACATGTTGTGACGATTGAATTGCTTAACTTGCTTTGATTAGTACGAACACGTACCTGAACTTTGTAGTTATCACGGGAGTATTTACTGTGCGAAGAAAAGAAGGGCTGCACAGGAAAAATTTCTTACAGCACCATCGTGCATGTGAGAAAAGCTGAGTTTTGTTACAAATGATTAGATTCTATTTTTATTGAAAGCTTTGAGTATTCCGGCGCTAAACAAAAGAGTACCAATAGCTGCGATTAGCCAGCTTAGTTGAAAAATAATGGATTTGAACCATGCAAGTTGGTTGGTTCCTAGCTTTGTTATCGAGGTTGGAAGTATTGATGCTACATTCGGGTTTCTTAGCAGTGTTATAAGTCGTTCTTTATCCGGGTATGAGATGTCCAATCCTTCGAATCCATCGAATACCGTTTCATCTCCAGTCTCAGTAAATTCTGCAACCATTGCTAATGCAGTCTGATTCTGAGTCATTCTTGTTTGAAGTCCAGTTGTCAACGACTCTACTGCCAACTGATACATTCCAACTGTTGCTATTGAAAGCCATAAGCAGAATAGGGCGTTTTTTGCTAAATTCTTTTCACTTTTGTATATCAGATGAATGGCGCTTATTAAGTTTATGACCATTCCAATAAGAAGTAGTTCCCAGTACCTATTTGCTGGAGGAACTCCCCCAGCACCTCGGAATAGAGCCATGGCTATTAACTGCAACCACACAAACCAGGCTATCGCTAAGTACAATTTTGGTACTGCTGATTCGCGTAGAGCTTTCAATGTTAAGGCAGCGATTGGCAGATGAACAACAACTCCAGCCAACTGGCTTGCGTTGAACGGCCACCAGAATGCAGCGATAAGTGATACCAGAAAGTCTCTAACAGAATGAGAGCTATATGAGGAAGTAGAAGTATCCGATCCTTGCATTAATACAAATAACAAGAAAAGCAGCCCTATTAAAATCAAGGTAAATATATCTTTTTTACAAATTGACTTTTCTCTGATACATCCAATAAGTGCTGTAACTATGTACGCTGGTAAAACGAATGCACCTGGAGTCATGGACATATACGCAAACAACGCGAAGATAATTCCAAGTAAATATTTATTTTCACACAACCCATACATCGAGATTATGGAAAAAAAAATCATATAGTAAAACTGGGTTTGAAATGGAACGAGAATAGACATCCATGAAAATGGAATAGCGAATAGAATCAGAACGGCAATGGCGCTAAATATATTTTCGGTTCTATTTTGATGTGCACTAACAAAGACGAAGAGAAAAGCAGCTGTTAATGCATGCAAAAACGCATTAACAAACAACTGAAGTTCTGGATCCCAGCCACCGTTAAGAAAATACAAGATATATTGAGTGATTCTTGTGAAAACTATCCTATGGCCGTTGTGTGAATCGAATATATTACCGAACGAATAGGATTTTGTTTCTAAATTCGAATACATGGCGGCGGCTTCTGCATCCCATTCGTCATAAAACGGCATCGAAACCCCATAAATATTTATGGTCACAGCTATAGCTGAGAAAACTATTAAGAATATTCCTAAAGCAATAAAGTATTTGCTTTCTAAATTCAGAATGTATTTCCGCATGGGTAAATTGCTGCAATTATCTGGTCATTGGCGTTGCAAGCTTGGCTAACATCCAGAAGCTGGTTTACTAGAAATGTACAGAGCATTGGCCCTTAATCGACCACCGTTACATTGAACCTGCTATATCTATATTTGAGAACTGAGTTGTTAGCACTTATTTGCGACTTTGCGGTAGTTCTGACGTTATTGACAATGATTCGACTCATCTCCAAAGCTACCAATTACAATGGTCAGCTCGCTGAGTATTTTTAGAGATACTAGTGCATGAACTTGTTACTTTGGTTGCAGTGATGAGGCTTCACCAGTGGTCGAAAACTTTATAGTTTTCCGGCCTCTCATTCTATCCCACAATATTGGCAATATCGATTTATTGGTAGAAGTAGCTATCGGTTTTACTACTTTTGGTTTGGTCGCTTTTAGTGGATATTTAGTGAATGAACTTTTAGATATCGAAAGTGACAGGGCACACCCAACGAAATGCAGACGGCCTTTTGTAATCGGACGGCTTTCACTTCGGTTTGAGATAATTGCAAGCTTTGTTCTACTTTTTGTCGCTTTGACTATTGGTGCAGCAATTAAACTTTGTTTCCCTAGTGCATTAGTTGTATTAGTTAAGACCAAATCTGTCACCTTCAATCAAAACCGGTAACCCTCACTATTTCAGCTAGGTGTCAGATTTGGTCTTCACTAATACATATTAATAGTTTCGCTGTAGTGATAATTGCCACTATTTATATTTGGATGGCAATTTGATTGGGCCGTCGGAGTTGTTGATTTTAATTCTTTAGCTTGCTGAGGAGCCTTACGATGAATGTTCTTGGGGGTGGGGTGTGAGCGCTGTTTGCTATGAGGAAGCGTTCATTGAGGATGACAATCTAAGTTTCATTGAATTTACAGACTTGATCGACTTCGCTGTTCATAGGAGCTCTAGCTTTGGTGAGAGTTTAGCTTCTCGCAGTCTGGCACGTTGCTGTACTCCCGGTGTGCACTATTTCCTCGGTGGCAGCTTGATAGTGGCTCTAGCTTAGTTGAGAGTTTAGCTTTTTCACTCGGAGGTCTTTGCTATACTTCCGGCGCGCACTATCGCCCCGGTGGCACAGCTGGATAGCGCGGCCCCCTCCTAAGGGGCAGGTCGCAGGTTCGAATCCTGCCCGGGGCACCATTTTTCCCACCTCGCATGCCCTTTTTCCCCTATACCGCGTTGCCCGCTGTCCTCAGTCGGTCACGTACTGACGTGTACGCTCCCTCCCTGCGGGATCGGGCGCCTTGTCTAGGGAAAAAATGGCTGCGCGAGGAGCGAAAAATCCAAGCTGGTAGAGACTGCAATTCTCACAGGCCCTTTTCCTCTCATACCGCGTTGCCTGGCTTGCTCAGTCGGTCACGTACTGGCGTGTACGCTCCCTCCCTGCGGGATCGGGCGCCTTGTCTAGGGAAAAAATGGCTGCGCGAGGAGTGAAAAATCCAGACTGGTAGAGATTGCAATTCTCGCAGGCCCTTTTTCCCCTATACCGCGTTGCCCCCTGTCCTCAGTCGGTCACGTACTGACGTGTACGCTCCCTCCCTGCGGGATCGGGCGCCTTGTCTAGGGAAAAAATGGCTGCGCGAGGAGTGAAAATTCCAGACTGGTAGAGACTTCAATTCTCGCATGCCATTTTTCTCTCATACCGCGTTGCCTGGCTTCCTCAGTCGGTCACGTACTGACGTGTACGCTCCCTCCCTGCGGGTCCAGGCGCCTTGTCTGAAAGAAAAATGGCTGCGCGAGGAGCGAAAAACCCAGACTGGTGATGAGTGCTTTCTTTCAGGAGTGCTTGGTGGTGAAAGCTTCTCGCATTGCATGCCGTTTTCTTCGGGTCCTGCTGCCACCATCCTGAAAACAATCGTCACAAAAGAGTGCTTCTTACGCTTGGATTTGGAATCCTCAATGGTGATACCATAGAACTCTTGTAAGCCATTGTCTCACAGTCAAATTCCGGTGCTGGCAATTGTCCTACAGCCACGCTTTTCGCGTTCTCCGCGAACTCACCATGCATTCCCGAAATACCCCCTTTCAAATCTGAAATAGGCCTGCAATTTTCAGTTATCAGTAATCGTTAAATTGAAAATTCAATAAAAAAACTTTAGTAAAATCAATGTATTGACCATTCTTCGTGGTGGCGGGACAATTCTTCCCACGAACCTTGGTGGCGAAACGCAAAACAGAGCGCTTCGTCACTGACTCCAGCCACACTGTAGAGAAAGGGCATCATCATGGGAGAAGTCGTTAGTCTCGAACGCTATCGCAGCCAAAGATTCGACAGCTATGTTGAAGAATTGAACGACAGCATGGTACCTGTGGAATTCGCGGTCGGTTTTTCGGACCGTGATACCTGCCTTGAGAAGATCGAAGCTTATGGGATTCGCAATATCACGACCCATCAGCTTACTGAGCAGCCGAGCACCTTTCTCCATCTGATTGGAGTGCGTGACGCGATCTGGCTGAACAAGAAGATTCTTGAGCGCGAAGACATCAGTGATGAAGAGATCTCCCAGCGGATCGATCTTATTCAGATGCTGGAAAACGCCAACCTCGGCCTGATGGATGGCCTGTGGCGCTCGTTTACGCGCAGTACGCCATCACAGCTCTAACACCTCGCCAGCCCTGCTACTGGCATTGAGTCGGCGAGACTATGCCGCGCTGGAGTAGGGCAGGGCCAGCAGCGAGAGCTGCGCCTCCAGTTTTTCATCCTTTTCCGAATAGAGAGTGACAGCAGTTGCTCTCTCTGCCATTTTCTCTGCCACGTCAATATCCACTATCGCGAACAGCAGTGGCAACACAGCTTCGTCTGTCGTGTTTTGGGCTGACTGGAGTACAGGGTAATCGTTGCCTTCCACTGTCAGGCGAACAACAGTCTTATCCAGAATCGAGTCAGACTGAAAGAGGAAGAGTCGCTTCTTGGCCTGTGCGCGATAGAACATGCGTGCGACCACTTCCTGGCCGGTATAACAGCCTTTCTTGAAGTTGATCACGCCGGAGATATCGTAGTTGAGCAATTGCGGTGTGTACTCTTCGCTCATCGCGCCTTGCACATGGATCTCGCCCACCAGCAGTTCACTGCTGCGCCATTGGTCAATTGTCGCCTGGGGCAGTGTGCTGAGCTGTGCCTCGACAGTTGCCGCGTCCTTGTCGTCGACTACCCAGATTTCGAATCGATTTTGCGTGGCGTGTGGTCGCATCAATAGCGTGTTCGCATTGCCAGCCACTGCAGCAGAATCTTCGGGAAGCGCGGGGAGCAACTCTGCCAGTGCCGCCGGAAGCCTGGGCGCATCGCTCTGGGCCGAGCCACCGGCAATCAAGCCGAAGCAGCGCACGGCACTGTCTTCCATTTGCAAGGTCACCTTGGAAAACACCGCATACTTTTGCAGCACTTTGTTGATCACCTCGGCCATGCCTTGCTCTGTCTGGAGCCAGATGTCATTCCCGTGTTCCAACAGACGGAAATCTGCGATCACGCGGCCTTTCAGGTTACACAAGGCACCGCGCAGGCTGCGCTGTGCACCAAGCTGGCTGAGATCACAACTCACTTGGCCCTGCAGAAATTTGTGGCGGTCCTCTCCACTAACCCGAATGAATTCATAGTGGGACAACTCAAGGTAAAACATGCATGCTCCGAAATGTTGGTCGTTGGTTGCAGGCGGCGCGCAGTGAGCCGTAGCCTGCCGGCAGATCGCTTGGGGATGCAACGGTGAGAGTCGCAAGAGTTGGCAATATCCGCCATAATGCGCGCCTCCGATAAAGTCCCCGTCAGTGACTCACTATTATATGCCCGAACTGAACAAGCAAAAAATCTATTGGCACAGCCGTCGCGGGATGCTCGAACTCGATTTGCTGCTGATGCCGTTTGCACGCGAGGTTTTCGAGACGTTAAGCGACCCAGAGCAGCAGTTATATAGCGAATTGCTTGAACAGGAGGACCAGGATCTGTTCAGCTGGCTCATGCAGCGCGAAGAACCCGAACAGGAACACCTCAAGCCTATCATTGCCCGCATTTTGGAGCACAACCAAAACTCGGCCTAGACTGAAGACAGCGAACTGCCTGCGGAGGATGCAGCATGCAGATTACTGTCAATGTCCCACTATGGCAGCACCTGGTCTGGTACCTGTTGCTGTTCATGGCCTGGGCATCGTTGTGGCGACTGATTCCTGTATCTATGCAAGCAGACTTCGGCCTCGGTGCATTTGATCACTTCATTGTTGTGGTGCTGGTCGCACTCCCGCTGCTGCTGCAAATCTTCTGCCGCGTTCGGCAGCCGCGCAATATGCCTCTATTGCTCACGCTGGGCAGTGAGTTGTGCATTGTTGAAGAGGGCACGGAGCGGTTTCGAGCACACGTGCCTCGCGTGCGTTTTCTTGGCGAATGGCTGATAGTGTTGCAACTGCTACCTGTCCGAGGCTCGGAGAAATCGAAGCAGTCGAACAAATCGAGGAATTCGCGAAGAGAGGGGAGCCTTGCATGGTTGCGGCGAAGGGCAGGGAGCCGGACTCTTCTGATCGTTCCGGGCTCCTGCAGCAGAAACGATGAGTGGCAGCTGCGTCGCTATCTGAGAGCACTCCAGCATGAAGCCTGATCGCTCTTGCTGCAATGATGTCGCATCGCGTTATTGATACGCAATGTGAGGCGGGCTAGCGTGGTGGCGTCAACACGGTGTCGACTGCGATCTCATTCATGTCCGGATAGTCCAGCGTGTAGTGCAGGCCGCGACTTTCTTTTCGCTGCAAGGCCGAAGTAATGATCAATTCGGAGACCAGAGCCAGATTACGTAGTTCCAGATTGTCGTTACTGACGCGGTGACGAATATAGTAATCGCGAATTTCATCGCGCAGCAGGCGGATTCTGCTTTCGGCGCGCTGCAGTCGCTTGGTGGTTCTTACGATGCCAACGAAATCCCACATGAAGCGCCGTATCTCGTCCCAGTCATGTGACACCAGGACTTCATCATCGGAATCGGTGACCCGACTTTCATCCCACGCTGCAAGGTGCTCCACCAGGGGGGTGTGCGCGATCTTTTCGCTGATGTTTTGTGCGGCACCGAAGGCGATCACAAAGCATTCGAGCAGGGAATTGCTCGCCATGCGATTGGCGCCATGAAGCCCACTAAAGCAGGTTTCACCGATGGCGTAGAGATTTTCGATATCGGTTTCGCCATTGGTGTTTACGACTACGCCACCGCAGGTGTAATGAGCAGCAGGCACAACCGGGATACGATCAGTCGTGATGTCGATGCCAAAATCGAGGCAGCGTTCATAGATGGTCGGGAAATGGTGTGTGATAAATTCCGGTGACTTGTGGCTGATGTTGAGAAACACACAGTCACAACCGAGCCGTTTCATCTCATGGTCGATAGCGCGCGCGACTACGTCCCTGGGTGCCAGTTCTTCTCTTTTATCGAACTGTGGCATAAAGCGTGTGCCATCCGGTAGTTCGAGTGTTGCACCTTCGCCGCGCAAGGCTTCTGTAATCAGGAAAGATTTCGCGTGCGGGTGGTACAGGCAAGTAGGGTGGAACTGGTTAAATTCCATGTTGGCGACCCGACAGCCTGCGCGCCATGCCATGGCAATGCCGTCGCCACTCGCGCCATCAGGATTGGTTGTGTACAGGTAGGCCTTGCTCGCACCGCCTGTAGCCAGCGCCACGAAGCGCGCGCGGATCGTTTCCACTCGACCGGTTTCCTGATTCAAAACGTAGACACCGACGCAGCGCTTGGCACCGTTCTCGCCCACTGCCTGAGTGATCACGTCTACCGCCGTGAAATTTTCGAGCAGAGCGATATTGGGATGTTTCTCGGCCTGCATTTGCAGTGCTTCGAACACTGCTTTTCCGGTCGCGTCGGTGGCGTGAATGATTCGCCGATGGCTATGGCCACCTTCCTGGGTGAGATGCAGTGAACTGAGGTCGCTGGCTTCGAGTCCGTTTTTACGTTTGGTAGTTGCAGACTCACTCCGCGTGGTGAAAGGAACGCCCTGGTCTACGAGCCAGCGCACAGCCTCTGCACTGTGCTCGACGGTGTGTTCGACCACATCGCGATGGCAGAGACCGACACCTGCTGTCAGCGTATCCTGAACATGCGATTCAATGCTGTCGGTTTCATCGAGTACCGCCGCGATACCGCCCTGGGCATAGAATGTTGCGCCTTCGCGGAGGTTGCCCTTGCTGAGAACGGTGACGCGCGCTTTGTCGGCGCTTCGCAAAGCCAGAGTGAGGCCGGCAGCACCGCTGCCGATAACCAGCAGGTCGGTGTCCGTGTGCATCGTATTAGGCGAATTGGGCATAGCGTTGTTCAATCAATGAATACGAGCCACGAAGTGGCCGTCACGTTATCATTCACAATCAGGAAGTAGTGTCGCGAGAACGGTGGTTCGCTGAACGACGACATCCCTGGTTGACAGCGAAGGTAGCGTATTCTTTACGATTTTGAGAACTTTTGCATCACTGGCTGGTCTATGCAGCATGACTTGTGTATCTGTTCCATATCGATCGGCCCGGAAGCCGACAGGATCGCGTTAGCGAATCGGATGGATGGCGGCGCGAAACGGAGTTGGAACTCATGACAGAAGTTACCGATCAACAACTTGTTGAACGGGTGCTTGCAGGCAATAAAAACGCGTTTAACTTGTTGGTACTGCGTTATCAGCATCGTGTTGCCGCGCTCATCAGTCGCTTCGTGAATGATCCCCAGGAAGCCGAAGACGTTTGTCAGGAAGCCTTTATCAAAGCCTATCGGGCCTTACCGCTGTTCCGCGGAGACAGTGCTTTTTATACCTGGCTCTACCGAATCGCTGTGAACACCGCGAAGAACTATCTGGTTTCCCGCAATCGCCGCCCACCGGCAAGCGATGTCGATGTAAATGAAGCCGAAGTGAGCGAAATCGGTTCTGTATTACGCGACATAGAAAATCCCGAAGGAAGCCTGCAGACCGAAATGTTGAAGCAGGCCATCCATGATGCCATCGAAGAGCTCCCTGACGATTTGCGTACGGCTTTCACCTTGCGAGAATTTTCCGGCTTGAGCTACGAGGACATTACTGAAGTGATGGATTGCCCGGTGGGCACAGTGCGCTCACGGATCTTTCGGGCGCGCGAGGCAATTGATAAAAAAATCAAGGAAATCATATAGGTATCAATTGTTTAATTGTTGGCTTCGCGGCCTGACTGCGAGGCTTGGAAAGGCGCTGATCATTCAGGCAACAATAAATTGCCAAAAAATCGCAATCCGGTGAACTTTTGTGCAGGCAGGTTGTCATAAGAGTGGAACAATAGCTAACGATTCGCTGCGCGCGCGCAACGAATGGGGTAAGCTGTTGAAAGATCACCCTGCACGATAAGGTCAATCAACCAGAATGCCGATAGCACTGGTTACTGAATAGATAGAGGGTTTGTGCATGCATCAAGCTGGAAATGAATCACTTTCTGCACTTCTGGACGGGGAAGCCGATGATCTTGAGCTTCGCCGTTTGCTGAAATCCCTGGATTCAGAATCCGGGAATGCAGAAGAGTTGCTGCGCCAGTGGCAGCGCTATCATCTGGCGCAAGATGTATTGCATGATCGGGGCATTCCGGTTGGAGACTCACTCCTGACGCGAATCTCCGAGCAACTGGAGCAGGAAGAGCCGCATCAGCCTGCAGAAGTTGTCGAAACTGGCTGGCAGAACACCCTTTCCAGGCTGGCAATTGCTGCGTGTGTCGCGGTAGTTGCTGTGATTGCGTTGCAGGTCAATCCTGACTCCACAGCTCCAGCCTCCATGGTGGCTGACTCTGCCGACGGCACATCCGATCAGAACCCGCAACTCGAAGCCGGCCCGGCGCTAGTCGCGGTAGGCGAGCCAGTTGCAGTCGATCCTGCTGCTGAAGCACGCCTGCGCCTCTTTCTGGAAGGCATCTCCATTGATGTGTCTGAGCCGATTGTCACTGAACAGATCAAGGATTCCCCTCTGTTCCGACTGGTTAATCAGATTCAGGATTAATCAACCTCCTGCTCTTTCGGGCATCTGCCACGAATACCCGGCTACTGGCGGGAGACTTTGTGCCAGTTGAACCTGTTTCTGGCTCGTTCAGGCCTGTCTGAGCCAATTCCACTTCAGAACCGCAACCGAGTTGCCGTTGATCTGTACTGATTCCTCCCTGTTATACTTGCCGGACACGCTGCACGAGCGCGCTGCCGGTTTGCGCAATTCTGAGGCGCTCAGGGCGGCAAGAAGATTTACCAGAGGTCGAGCGAAACTATGCTGAATTCCATTTATAAGGCGTCAATTGGCTTGCTGGCTGTGTGCCTGTGCGGGTTTGCTGGCAGTCTGCACGCTGCCGAGTTACCCAATTTCGCCGAATTGGTGGAAGACAATGCGGCGACGATCGTCGAGATATCCACGACGCGCCGCATCACCACGTCTGCGCCAGTCAATGACGAAGAGTTGGAAAACCTGCTGCGCCGCCTCAATCCTGGACAGGACCCGGATTTCGACCTGGATCCGCTGCCCGAGCGACGCCGCACCGGTGCCGTGGGGTCTGGCTTTCTGATTTCGGCTGATGGTTATGTCATTACCAACAACCATGTTGTGGTCGGGGCCGACGAAATTCAGGTTCACCTGAACGACCGCCGCATGTTTATAGCGGAAATCGTTGGTCTGGATGAGCCTTCAGATCTGGCCCTGCTGAAGATCGATGGCTCGGAGCTTCCCCATGTGACCTTTGGAGACTCGGATTCTCTGCGCGTCGGCGAGTGGGTGCTGGCCATCGGCTCCCCCTTTGGTCTGGAGTTTTCTGCCGCCGCCGGCATCATCAGTGCCATGGGCCGCTCAATTCCCGGCAGGTCTTCGTACAATTACATGTCTTTCATCCAGACGGATGTAGCGATCAATCAGGGCAACTCCGGCGGGCCGCTCTTCAATCTGGAAGGCGAGGTCATCGGGATCAATTCGCAAATTCTCAGCAGCACCGGCGGATCGAATGGTATTTCCTTTTCGATCCCAAGCAATGTCGCGATGAATGTCGTGAATCAGTTGCAGGAGACTGGTCGCGTAGAACGCGGTTTATTGGGCGTCCGCATGCGCGAGGTGGATTTTGCACTGGCGGAAATTTTTGGCATGGAGCGTCCTTTGGGTGCCTTTGTCGATGAAGTGCAGGAGGGCAGCCCCGCGGCTACCGGAGGCATCGAGAACGAGGATATTATTCTGCAATTCAACGGGCATTCGATCGAATACTTCACCGACCTGCCTTTCTACGTCGGACAGTACAAGCCGGGCACCTCGGCAGAAGTCTTGTTATACCGGAACGGTGAATTGCATGAGTTGATTGTCGTGTTGGGGGATTCACCTACCAATGAAGTCGTCAGCACTGCACAACCGGCCGTTCGCGACCGCCGCAATCCGCTCGGTTTCCGCGTCGCTGAACTCAGCGATGAGACCAGACAGGTGGCGGGAATCAGCGGTGTGCGTATCGCGGAAATCAATGAGGGTCCCGGTCGCGAAGCCGGCCTGGTTGAAGGCGATGTCATTATCTCCCTGAATCGTCAGGACATTACGTCGACCGAGGAATTTGCTGCAGTTGCTGCGCAATTACCGGTTGCCGGATTTGTGCCGATTCGCATTATTCGGGAAGGTCAGGGCACGACACTGGCGCTCGAGTTGCGTCCCTGATCGGAATCCGCCGCCGGGCCATACAATCCCGCGAAGCCAATGATATTTCTGACAGTTTTCAGTGAATGCTGTAGAATTGCGCGCTTTGCTTTTTCACCCGGCGGAGAGTCTCTGCCTCTTTTGAGTCGCGCTACACAGTGTCTGATCTAAGTCATATTCGAAATTTTTCCATCATCGCTCATATCGATCACGGCAAGTCCACTCTGGCCGATCGCTTTATTCAGGTTTGTGGCGGTCTCAGTGAGCGCGAGATGGCCGAACAGATCCTCGACAGTCTCGATATTGAGCGCGAACGCGGCATCACCATCAAGGCACATAGCGTCACGCTCTATTACGACGCCAGAGATGGCAAGCGCTATCAGCTGAACTTTATCGACACGCCCGGGCACGTCGACTTCACCTACGAAGTGTCACGCTCACTCGCCGCTTGCGAAGGTGCTTTGCTGGTTGTGGATGCCGGGCAGGGCGTTGAAGCCCAGTCGGTGGCAACCTGCTACACCGCGATTGAACAAGACCTGGAAGTGATTCCGGTACTGAACAAGATTGACTTGCCCCAGGCGGAGCCTGATCGCGTCAAGACTGAGATCGAAGACATCATCGGTCTCGATGCGAGCGACGCGGTGCTCGCGAGCGCCAAGACAGGGCTCGGCGTTGAAGACATTCTTGAGCAGATCGTGGCGAAGATTCCCCCTCCAGTGGGTGAACGAGAGGCTGACCTGCAGGCGCTGATCATCGACTCCTGGTTCGATAACTACCTCGGCGTCGTTTCCTTGGTGCGCGTGGTGGCAGGTACCCTGAAGAAGGGCGACAAGATTGTCGCCAAGACCATTGGCAAAGCTCACGTAGTGGATCACGTCGGCGTCTTTACACCGAAACGCAGCAACTTGCCGCAGCTCGCTGCCGGCGAAGTGGGCTATGTCATTGCCGGCATCAAGGATATTCACGGTGCGCCAGTTGGTGACACGCTGACCCTCGCCTCGACGCCGAATGTCGCCGCGCTGTCCGGCTTCAGACGCATCAAACCCCAGGTCTACGCCGGTCTGTTTCCGGTATCCTCGGACGATTTCGAAGACTTTCGGGATGCGCTGGAGAAACTGACTCTCAACGACGCCTCGCTGCAGTATGAGCCGGAAAATTCTGACGCACTTGGCTTTGGTTTCCGCTGCGGATTCCTCGGCATGCTGCACATGGAAATCATCCAGGAGCGGCTCGAGAGAGAGTATGACCTGTCGCTAATCACGACTGCGCCGACCGTGGTCTATGAAGTGCAATTGACCAGTGGCGAAGTCATCAACGTAGACAGTCCATCGCATCTGCCGGCGACCAATGATATCGAACAGATGCGTGAGCCAATTGTGCTCGCCAATATTCTGGTGCCCCAGGAGCATCTCGGCAACGTCATCACGCTGTGTGAGCAAAAGCGCGGCCTGCAAAAAGACATGCAGTTCATGGGGCGACAGGTCTCGCTCAGCTACGAATTGCCCATGAATGAGGTCGTGCTGGATTTCTTCGACCGGCTGAAGTCCGTCAGCCGAGGCTATGCGTCGCTGGATTATCATTTCGTGAGATTCGAGCCGGCCAGTCTCGTGCGTTTGGATATCCTGATCAATGGCGATAGAGTAGATGCCTTGGCGTTGATCGTGCATCGGGAGTACGCCCAGTCCAAGGGCCGTCTTCTGGTTGAGAAGATGAAAGAACTGATTCCGAGGCAGCTCTACGATGTCGCAATTCAGGCGGCAATCGGGGGACAGATCGTCGCTCGCTCGACGGTCAAGGCATTGCGCAAAAACGTCACCGCGAAATGTTATGGTGGCGACGTGACGCGCAAGAAAAAGCTGCTCGAAAAACAGAAGGCTGGAAAAAAGCGCATGAAGCAGGTCGGTAGCGTGGAAGTGCCGCAGGAAGCGTTTCTAGCCGTACTGAAAATGGAAAGCTAGTTGTGAATATTGATTTTTCTCTGGTTCTGGTTGTGCTGGTCGGTTTTTGCGGCTTGCTGTGGATCCTCGATTCACTGCTCCTGAAGAAACCCCGCCTCGCCGCCATCGAAGAGTTCAGCCAAGGGCCTGCCCGTTCCCTGCGCGAAGAGCAGGTTACAGCAAAGATCGAGGAGCTCTCTCAGGAGCCCGTGGTCATCGAGTACGCAAAAAGTTTTTTCCCGGTGTTGTTGATCGTGCTCGTTTTGCGCTCGTTTCTGGTAGAGCCGTTCCAGATACCAACTGGCTCGATGATACCGACGCTGCAAGTGGGCGATTTCATTCTGGTAAACAAGTATGCCTATGGCGTCAGGTTGCCCGTAATCGGCACCAAGATCGTGGATGTCGCTGATCCGCAACGCGGGGAAGTCATGGTCTTTATTCCGCCACATGAGAACAAGTACTACATCAAGCGTGTTATCGGCCTTCCAGGTGACACGATTCGTTATGAAGATAAAACGCTCTATGTAAATGGCGAAGCGATCGATAAAGAGTTTATGGAAGATATTCTGGTGGACACCAGCATCGGTGATTTGCCCGGTTCACTCTACACCGAGACAATTGGGGGTGTGGAGCATCTGACGCAGCACATCGATGCAGCGGGTCGCAACAGAGCGCGAACGACGTGGGTAATCCCCAATGGTCACTACTTCATGATGGGCGACAACAGGGACAATAGTAGTGACAGCCGCGAGTGGGGACCCGTTCCCGAGGAAGACATCGTCGGGAAGGCTATCGCCGTCTGGATGCACAAGGAACCCGGATTCCGCCTGCCCACGTTCTCCCGCAACCAGTTTATCGAATAAATAGTGTGATTGAGGTCGCGGATAGCCAAGGCGAGACTGCGTAATTAAGGCTATCTGAGGCAAACTATTCTGAGTCGAGTCGCTGAGAATTGAACCATGAAACAATTAACTGTTAATTCACCATTGCAACAACGCGGTGTGTCGAAGCTGGGCATAGCCACTCTGCTATTGTTGATTACCGTGTTCTTCACCATTGGGCTGAAGGTCGGTCCACTCTATGTGGATCACAACCTGATTACGGGCATTTGCCAGGAATTGATCGACAACGGTGAAGCCGCTGATATGAGCGTTGGTGATATTCGCAATCGTGTCTCGAATAGCCTGCGCATCAATAATGTCACCGGCTTTGATCTTTCTGCCATTCGCAAGCGCATGGAAAACAATGTCCCGGTGATCTCTATCGACTATGAGCGACGAGTCGAGTTGTTCGCCAACCTCGATGTGGTGGCAAAATTCTCCACCGAACTGCAGTAGATGTCCGCATCCCTGGAAACCCTGCAAAACGCACTCGGCTATCAGTTTTCCCGACCCGAATTGCTGCAACTCGCGTTAACCCACCGCAGCATGAGCAAGCAAAATTACGAGCGCCTGGAATTTCTCGGCGACGCCTTGCTGGATTTCATTATCGGCGAGATACTCTATTTTCGCTTCAAGGACGCCAGTGAAGGAGAGCTTAGTCGCCTGCGGGCAAAGTTCGTCAACAAATCGGCGCTCGCCAGCCTGGGCAAGAACCTGCAGCTCGGCGCTTTATTGAAGCTCGGCGCAGGAGAGGCCAAGAGTGGGGGTAAGCAGCGCGAGTCGATACTTGCGGATGTGGTCGAGGCGCTCGTCGCCGCGGTCTATCTGGATGGTGGACTGGACGCCTGCAAAGTAGTGGTCGAACGCATCAGTGCCGACCTGCTGGCCAACCCGCGTCAGCAAGCGCAGCGTAAGGATGCCAAGACTCGCCTGCAGGAGCTTTTGCAGGCACGGGGTCTGCCGCTTCCGGTATACACAGTGCTGAAGGTAGCAGGCGAAGCTCACGAACAGACCTTCCACGTCGAGTGCCAATGCGCTGCGCTGGAAACCGCGACGCGGGGCAAGGGTCAGAGCAAACGGAGCGCAGAACAAAACGCCGCCCAGCTGGCGGTAGAGGCAATGGAACAGAATGATGACAGGCAGTGAATCAGAAAAGCAGCAGCCAACCGGGCCACAACATTGTGGCTATGTTGCCATCGTGGGTCGGCCAAACGTTGGCAAGTCCACATTGCTGAATCACTTGCTGCAACAAAAGATCAGCATCACTTCGCGCAAGCCGCAAACGACTCGGCATCGCATATTGGGTATCAATACCACAGCTACGCACCAGAGCGTCTTCGTTGATACACCCGGCCTGCATGCCCAGCAGCACAAGGCGCTCAACAAAGTCATGAATGAGACGGTTGCGGCAACAGTTAAAGATGTCGATCTGATTCTTTTTGTCGTCGAACGGCTGGCATTCAATGCAGGAGACGAGTTGGTTCTGCGCCTGCTGGAAAACTCCAAAACTCCCATCATTCTGGTCATAAACAAAGTTGACCTGCTTAAAGACAAGGAACTATTGCTGCCCCATATCAAGGAGCTCTCGGAACGGCATGCGTTTGCCGACATCGTACCGCTCTCTGCATTGGGCGGGCATAATCTTGAGGCGCTCCAGGAGCTGATCCACGGCTATTTGCCTGAGAGCCCCTTTTTCTATCCGGAAGACCAGGTCACTGATCGCAGTTCGCGATTTCTGGCAGCAGAATTGATCCGGGAGAAGGTGACACGTCAACTCGGCGACGAGCTCCCCTATGAAGTGACCGTCGAAATCGAAGAGTTCGGTCAGCAGGGTGGCATCTTGCACATTCATGCACTGGTGTTGGTCGATAAGCCGGGACAGAAAAAAATCCTGGTCGGCAAGCAAGGTGAGCGCCTGAAACAGATCGGCAAGGCAGCCAGAGAAGATATGGAGAAGGCGTTCGATTGCAAAGTGATGCTCAACCTCTGGTCGAAAGTGAAAGCTGGCTGGGCCGATGATGAACGGGCTCTGCAAAGCCTCGGCTATATGGACTAATTGGTGCTATTACCGCAGGCTGGACTGCTATGGAAAACAGAGTCGCCCTGCAACCTGCCTACGTACTGCATCGTAGACCGTTTCAGAACAGCAGTTTACTGATCGATTTTTTCACGCTCGACTATGGACTGGTGCGAGCGATCGCGAAAGGGGCGCGGGGCAGCAAGTCCAGGCATCGTTCGCTCCTGCAACTCTTTTCACCCATCCTCGTTTCCCTGAGTGGACGCAGTGAAATCAAGACAGTCACCGGTGTGGAATCCCAACTGAGCCCGATTACCTTGCAGGGTCAGCATTTGTTCAGTGGGCTGTATATCAACGAGCTGCTCGCCAGATTACTGCACAACCACGAGGAGCACAGCGCTCTCTACAAGACTTACCAGAGTAGTTTGCTCGCTATGCAGTCTCAGCAACCTGTTGAGCGTGTGTTGCGACAGTTTGAGCTCAGCCTGTTGGCCGATCTGGGCTATGGACTCAATCTCGACTCCGACTGTCTGAGCCACGAGCCATTCGCCGAGTCTCAGCACTATTATTTTTCGCCGGACCTCGGTTTTTCACGAGAGGTACTAGCCGGCGAGGACAGTGACGCCGCCGTTTTGTTCAGTGGCGCACATTTGCTCGCCCTGCGTGAACTGGAATTAGACGATCCGGCGGTCGCAAAATCTGCCAAGCGCATCCTGCGCATCGCGCTCGCACGCCTGTTGGGTGACAAACCGCTAGCTAGTCGGGCCCTGTTTTCGCGGCGCGTGCAGCGAGTCTGAGCCCCTGTGCGCTTGCTTTAACCGCCTTTACAATCCGTGTAGAATGCTGCGCTTTCTCTCTCTGTGCATGCCTCATGAGCTATCCAACCATCGCCAAACTGATTGGCAATACCCCACTCGTGCAATTGCAGCGTCTCCCGGGCGCAACCAGCAATACGGTGCTGTGCAAGCTAGAAGGGGACAATCCGGCCGGTTCAGTTAAAGATCGACCTGCACTGAACATGATTCTGCAGGCCGAAATACGGGGCGATATCAAGCCGGGCGACACCCTGATCGAAGCGACCAGCGGCAACACTGGTATTGCCCTGGCGATGGTGGCAGCCGTAAAAGGCTACAAGATGACCCTCATCATGCCCGACAATTTAAGCGATGAGCGTAAATGGTCTATGCGCGCTTACGGTGCGGAACTGATTCTGGTAACAGAGTCTGAAGGTATGGAAGGGGCTCGGGATCT
Source organism: uncultured Pseudohongiella sp. (assembly GCA_965228725.1). Lineage (GTDB taxonomy): Bacteria > Pseudomonadota > Gammaproteobacteria > Pseudomonadales > Pseudohongiellaceae > UBA9145. The sequence continues at coordinate 86,955 of OZ245834.1, forward strand.
CGCGCAGAAAATGCAGGCCGAAGGCAAAGGCAAGGTGCTTGATCAGTTTGCCAATCAGGATAACCCCAATGCGCACTATATGCACACGGGCCCGGAAATCTGGCGCGATACTGGCGGCAAAGTGACCCACTTTGTGAGCTCGATGGGAACAACAGGGACGATCATGGGGGTGTCGCGCTACCTTAAGGAACAGAACCCTGCTGTGCAGGTTGTCGGATTGCAGCCCAAAGACGGCTCGCGTATCCCCGGCATACGGCGTTGGCCGGAAGCCTATTTGCCGAGCATATTTGACCGTTCGCGCGTCGATCAGGTGATTGACATTGATCAGCGCGATGCTGAAAACACCATGCGCGCACTCGCCGTGCAAGAAGGTATATTCTGCGGAGTCTCTTCAGGTGGCTCAGTCCATGCCGCCTTACAACTCAGTGCAGAACTCGAGAATGCTGTCATCGTCGCCATCATCTGTGATCGCGGGGACCGCTACCTATCCACCGGAGTCTATTCGGCAGGCTGATGTATTGGCCGCTGCTTCCTTACTGACTCATCAAGCCAGCTTTTTATGTCCCGACGCCGCACCCGCAAACAACGCCTGCCAACTGAGGCAGTAACAGTCGACATCGATTCACTGAGTCATGAGGGCCGCGGTGTTGGCCGCATCGAGGGGAAAGTTGCCTTTGTTGATGGTGCGCTGGCTGGGGAAACTGTGCAGGCGCTCTATGTGCGCAGCCGAAGTCAGCTTGATGAGTTGAAAACCGAGTCGGTCCTGAACGTGGCACAGGAGCGTGTCACACCGCCTTGTGATTATGCAGGAATCTGCGGTGGCTGTTCGCTGCAGCACCTGGATACCGCCGCGCAGTTGCTCTTCAAACAATCGGTGCTACTGGAACATATCGCTCAGGCAACGGGCTTGAAGAGTGAGGCGTTTACCCTGCTGCCGAGAATAGAAAGCAAGACGCAGTCATATCGCCGTAAAGCGCGCCTCGCTGTGCGTGTCGTGCAGAAAAAGGGAGGTGTGCTGGTTGGCTTCAGAGAGAAATACAGCTCCTTTATAACCGACATGCGGCATTGCCATGTTCTGGCGGTGGAAGTTGCCGATTTGATCGAACCCCTGCGGGAATTACTTAATTCTCTCGCAGGCAAGCACGCGATCCCGCAAATTGAAGTTGCCGTTGGCGAACAAGATGCAGCAGCCGAACCTGATCTGCAGGTCGCCTTGATTTTCCGTCACCTGCAAGCACTCTCGGCTGACGATGAAGCGCAACTTGTGGCATTTTGTCGTGCCCGACAAGTCCATTGCTATCTGCAGCCCGGAGGTACGGATACCGTACACCGTATTTTTCCTCCTGAAGAACCTGCACCGCCACGCCTGTACTACTATCTGCCTGACGAAAATCTGTCACTCGCTTTTCACCCTATGGATTTCACTCAGGTGAATGGTGACGTCAACAGGAAAATCATAGGTCGGGCCCTGGAGTTGCTCGATGTGGGTTCTGATGAATCGGTACTCGACCTCTTTTGCGGGCTCGGTAATTTCACCTTGCCGCTGGCACGACGTGCTGCCTCTGTCGTTGGCGTCGAGGGCAGTGATGAAATGGTAGCGCGGGGAAGCGAGAACGCCGAGCGCAACGCGTTGGCAAATGTGAGTTTTTATGCCGCCGATTTGAGCAAATCAATCACAGAGCACGAATGGGCCAAAAACCAGTATCAGAAGATTCTGCTGGATCCTCCGCGCTCCGGGGCGCTGGAAATAATCCGCGAGATTGCCACGCTTGGCGCCAGCCGTATCGCCTATATTTCCTGTAATCCGATCACGCTCGCCAGAGATGCAGCCGTACTGCGAGAAAATGGCTATGAATTGAAATCCGCCGGTGTAATGGATATGTTTCCGCACACCACTCATGTTGAATCAATGGCGATTTTCGAGCGTAAGTAATGGCAGCGCATAGACATCTGGAAGATGGGAGAGATTATGAGGGTTTGAGCGCCATAGAAAAACTGCTCAAAGTCATGTCGATGCTACGCGACGGTGAGGCAGGTTGCCCCTGGGATTTGAAACAGACAATTGCATCGCTGGTTCCCTATACGCTGGAAGAAGTGTATGAAGTAGTCGATGCGATTGAACAGGACGATATGGTGGATCTCGAGGACGAACTCGGCGATCTGCTGTTTCAGGTCGTGTTCTATGCACAACTGGCGCAGGAAGACGGGCATTTCAATTTCGATGACATAGCGACCGCCATCACCCGCAAGCTGGTCAGGCGTCATCCGCATGTTTTTCCCGCTGGGGATGTGACAAATTTTGGCACACAGTCGTCGCTTTCACCTGATCAGGTGGTGAGTAACTGGGAAGAGATCAAGAAACAGGAGCGCGCAGAGAAGCAGGCCAAAAAAGCAGGGCAGCCGCATGATGATGAACGCGACAGTACCGGACAGAGTATTCTGGCAGACGTGCCGCGTGCACTCCCCGCATTGGAACGAGCCAGAAAACTGCAGAAACGCGCAGCGAACCATGGCTTCGATTGGCAAAGCATTGTACCGGTGCTGGCGAAACTGAAAGAAGAGGTCGCTGAGTTCGAAGCGGCGCTTGAGGAGCAGGACAAGGATCATCTTCACCATGAGTTGGGAGATATCTATTTTGCTGCGACAAATCTTGCGCGACACGCTAATCTTGAGCCTGAAATCGCCTTGCGTGATGCCAACAAGCGCTTCGAACAACGATTCCGCTGGATAGAAGATGCGGTGAGCGCCCGTAATCAACGAATCGATGACCTGACCCTCGCCGAGCTGGACTCACTCTGGGATCAGGCCAAACAACACGGCTTATGAAATTTATTATTATAGAGAAGGACTAGGAGACTCTGATCGATGAGGATAATTTTACTCGGGGCCCCGGGCGCCGGAAAAGGGACGCAAGCACAGTTCATTACTGAAAAAGCCGGTATTCCCCAGATTTCGACAGGTGATATGTTGCGCGCTGCAGTCAAAGCAGGCACTGAACTGGGCAAACAGGTTGAGCAAGTGATGAATAGTGGTGGCCTGGTGACCGACGAAATCATCATCGCACTGGTCAAAGAGCGTATCACCCAGGCTGATTGTCAAAACGGATTTCTCTTTGATGGCTTCCCGCGAACCATTCCACAAGCTGAAGCTATGGTTGAAGCGGGCGTGGAAATCGATCTGGTACTCGAGATTGATGTTGATGACGAAGAGATCGTAAAACGCCTATCAGGAAGACGCGTACATCTGGACTCAGGTCGCGTTTATCATGTTGACTACAATCCGCCAGCGGTTGCCGGAAAAGACAATGAAACTGGTGAGGAATTGATTCAACGCGATGACGACAAGGAAGAAACTGTGCGTAATCGGCTTTCTGTCTATCACGAACAAACCAAACCACTCGTGAATTTCTATAAAAACCAGGAAGCGAATGGTAATGGTGTGAAAGTCATCAGCGTAAATGGCGTTGCACCAGTTGAAGACATAAAAAATCAGATCGCAGAGCTCATTGGCTGATCTGTTTCATCTCGCAATCAAAAAGCCCGCATCGCGGGCTTTTTTTTGGCGCGAATAAAGTGCATTTCAGGAATGATCAAGCAAATCTTATGCGATTAACTTACCCGGACGGTGTGTTTTGTTCCCATTGGAAACAAAATTGGCAGAGTTATTGCAGTTTTTATTGATCTTTTATTCCTTAAATATGCACAACAAAAATCAACTTTTTTTAAAGTTTTGCTATCAAGGAGCGAAATATGAAATTGATACCGCTGAGAAGTGGGTGTCTTGCATGGGCAAACAAAAGGATTTTGTTTGCGTAATTCGGTTTGTATTAGCATTGCTGTCAGCCAAAGAATTTTTGTGATATGTTCCGGGCGAGCAGTGGATACAAATAAAAGGTCTTAAGCGGGCACGATTCACTACCTAGGAGAGAAACGAGTATGGCTAAAGTTAAGGCAAAGAAAAAAGCACCTGCTAAAAAGAAAGCGACTGCGAGCAAAGTTAGCAGTCCTGCTCTCGATAAAGCGAACGCTGCGTTAGCGAAACTGGAAAAAGAAGCGAAGGCTGCTTCCAAAACAGTTGGCGCTGCCAGGAAGAAAGCAGCTGCTGCCAAGAAGAAGGCAGCCAAGCTGAAAACCGCCGCAAGCAAGAAAGTAGCAACATCTGCACAGAATGCGGCACGTAAGGCAGCAGCGAAAGTAGCTGCAACCAATGCCAAGATTCGCACAGCCAAGGCAAGAGCACGCGCTGCAGAAGCTGCTGCAAAAGCCAAGGCGAAGAAAGCTGCTGAAGCAGCCAAAGCTGAAGCCGATCTGCAGAAAGCAGTAGCGGCATTTACCGCTAAATGGAAGAAGAAGCGTGCGAAAGCCGATGCCGCCAAGGCAGCCAAACAGGCTCGCAAAGACGCTTTGAAAGCCAGAATCGCAGCGAAGAAAGCCGCTCAGAAAGAAAAAGCAGCGGCCAAGAAAGCCGCCGCAAAAGCCAAGGCAGCCGCCCGTAAAGCCGCCGCCAAGAAAAAAGCAGCTGCCAAGAAGAAGGTAGCTAAAAAGAAAGTTACCAAGAAGAAAGCAGTGAAAAGCCGGGCAGCAGCCAAAAAAGCCGCCCCCAAGAAGGTTGCCAAGAAGAAGGTAGCTAAAAAGAAGGTAGCTAAAAAGAAGGTAGCTAAAAAGAAAGTAGCCAAGAAGAAAGTGGCTAAGAAAGCGGCAACCAAGAAGGTAGCCAAGAAGAAAGTCGCCAAGAAGAAGGTAGCGAAGAAAGCAGCTACCAAGAAAGTGGCGAAGAAGAAGGTCGCTAAGAAAAAGGTAGCGAAGAAGAAGGCTGCGCCAAAGAAAGCCGCAAAGAAGAAAGTAGCCAAGAAAAAGGCTGCTCCAAAGAAAGCGGCAAAGAAGAAAGTAGCCAAGAAGAAGGCAGCAAAGAAGAAAGTCGTTAAGAAGGCAGCGAAGAAGAAAGCAGCCAAGAAGAAGGTGATTCGACGTGCCGCAGCCAAGAAAGCGGCACCAAAGAAAGTAGCGAAGAAAAAGGTCGCTAAGAAAAAGGCTGCCAAAAAGAAGGTAGCGAAGAAGAAAGTTGCCAAGAAGAAGGTAGCGAAGAAGAAGGTAGCCAAGAAAAAGGTCGCTAAGAAGAAAGTAGCGAAGAAGAAGGCTGCGCCAAAGAAAGCCGCAAAGAAAAAAGTAGCCAAGAAAAAGGCTGCTCCAAAGAAAGCGGCCAAGAAGAAAGTAGCTAAAAAGAAGGTCGCAAAGAAGAAGGTAGCCAAGAAGAAAGTTGTCAAAAAAGCAGCAGCCAAGAAGAAAACTGCCAAGAAGAAGGTAGTGAAACGACGGGCTGCAGCTAAAAAGGCAGCTGCCAAGAAGGTAGCCAAGAAAAAGGTAGCCAAGAAGAAAGTGGCCAAGAAAAAGGTAGCCAAAAAAGCGGCTCCTAAGAAGGCAGCCAAGAAGAAGGTAGCCAAGAAGAAGGCGGCTCCCAAGAAGGCAGCCAAGAAAAAGGTCGCTAAGAAGAAAGTAGCCAAAAAGAAAGTAGCCAAGAAGAAAGTGGCTGCGAAGAAACCCGCTGCCAAGAAGAAGGTAGCCAAGAAAAAGGCTGTGAAGAAAAAGGCAGCCCCAAAGAAAGCAGCAGCGAAGAAGCCGGCAGCCAAGAAAAAGGCCCCGGCAAGGAAGAAAGCCGCTAAAAAGGCTTAATTCCTGACTTCAATCCTTGCTTTAGCCAGCATCTGCTACTCGCCCGTCCGCTTGCGGGTAGTAGATGCACTCTCAAAAAAAATCCCCCCTGAGTTGAATCAGGGGGGATTTTTGCTTTTAATCACTGCCCAAAATCCCAGATAACACGTCATGAAACCTCTACTGCTAATTGATACCGCATCCGCAACCTGTACGGTTGGTCTTTACCACGCCAAGCGCATAGAGCAGCGTAGTGCTGCCCATGAAAGACAATCGGCGCAAAAAGTCCTGCCGCTGATCAATGAGCTGCTGGCGACTCAGCAGATTACGCAGCGCGAGTTGGGTGGGATTGGCGTTATCAGTGGTCCCGGGTCGTTTACCGGGATGCGCATCGGCGTGGCGATCGCTCAGGGGCTCGGATTTGCAAATCAGCTGCCCGTTGTACCCATAAGCAGCCTGGCTGTCCTCGCGTGTAGTGCGGCATTGCAATCCAACATCAGTCACTTCCTCATTGGCCTCAAGGCGCGCGAGGACGAGGTCTATGTGGGCGGTTTCGAATACCTTGCAGACGTCGGCGTCAGAGCGCTAATCAAGGAGCAGGTGATTACGCCTGCAAACAGCGCGGAAATCATAACAACACTGGAGCAATCTGAACTCTGGGGCTATGCGGGCGATCTTGACGCGGAAGAACTGCGAAGTCTTACGGGCTCAGCAATTGCAGATACCAGGCAGTTATTTGACGTGCGCATCACGATGGAGGCTTTTCTGTTGCTGATGCAGCAGAGTCTCGCCAGCGACCGTTCTTTCGGCGCAGCAACGGCTTTGCCAAACTATGTCAAAGAACAAATGCATTACAACTAGGTCACCACGTTGCCCGAACTAGCACTTAGTCCACTGCAGGTCACTGTGCTTGCCTTTATTCAGGGCCTCACTGAATTTCTTCCAATTTCTTCATCGGCGCATTTGATCCTGCCCTCTGTTCTTCTGGGTTGGGACGATCAGGGATTGACCTTCGATGTGGCTGTTCACCTTGGTTCACTACTCGCGGTTATCTGGTATTTTCGCAAGGAGGTCGTCGATCTCACTCTGGCCTGGGGGAAGAGTGTGCTTGGCAGGTCCACAGATGAAGAGTCGGCGCGCCTCGCGTGGCTGTTGATCGTCGCTACAATTCCCGCCGGCCTGGCTGGCGTACTTTTGCAAAGCCAGGTCGAAGCGTACGCACGTTCGGCTCTGGTAATCGGCGCTGCCTCAATCTTCTTTGGTCTCTTGTTGTGGTGGGCCGATCGCAACAGTGTCACCAGAGAGTCTAGTAGCGCAGATCTGGCCGGACTGGATTGGCGTCGAGCGTTGCTGGTGGGCCTGGCACAGGCGCTGGCATTGATACCCGGCACATCGCGCTCTGGCGTCACGATGACTGCCGCACTGTTTTGTGGCCTGTCTCGGGAGTCAGCCGCCAGACTCTCCTTTCTCATGGCGATCCCGATAATCGCAGCGACAGGCCTGCTGCGCGCTATTGCGTTGCTCACCGAGGACGTTGAGTCCATAGATCTGCTGCTTTTGACCTACGCGACCGCGTTGTCGGCAGTAGTTGCCTATGCCTGTATCCATTACTTCCTGCGCCTTATTACCCGGATAGGCTTTCTGCCCTTCGTAGTCTATCGCCTCGTGTTAGGCGCCGTGCTACTGCTCTTCTTCTGGTAGCTGGCAATGTCCCCACAGAGCCGATTTGCCGTACTGCAAAGCGAGGATGTTGCGACTGACCAGGAGCGGCAGCTCGTTGCATTACTACAGTGTGCAATGTTGCGGCGCGAACAATTGCCGGCAAGTGGCATCGAGTTTGTGCTGTGTTGGCGCGACGAGCAATTGAGTCTGATGAGTTTGGCCAGCAACGCACCCGGAGCGCTCGCCATAGATTTCACAGCGCCCGCACTGCAACATCGCGCTCTGGATGGTTTGACCAGACAGGGATTGGGCAAGGCAATCGGACTGAAAAAGAAACCCTTGCCGAGGATTTTGGACGCGACCGCGGGTCTCGGCAGTGATGCGTTTCTACTCGCGAGCGCGGGCTGCGAAGTGTCTATGCTGGAACGCTCCGGGATTGTCCATGCGCTGCTCGACGATGCGTTGCGGCGTGCGAGAGCGCATACAGGGAGCGCTGTCAAAGCAACAGCAGAAAGGATGGTGTTGCAGCGAGAGGACTTCCTGGTTGCTCCTTTTGCAGCTGACAGCTTTGACGTTGTTTATCTCGATCCGATGTTTCCAGCAGAGAAAAAATCCGCGCGCTCAGGAAAGGGCATGTATCTCCTGCAGGAGCTGCTAGGCATCGATTGCATGGAAGAGGACATGCTAGTGAAGGCGCGCAAAGTCGCCCGTAAACGCGTAGTGGTCAAGCGCGGGAAGCGATCGGGCTTTCTGGCGGAGTCCAGGCCCGATATTTCCTTCAAAGGCAGTAGCAGCCGATTTGACGTCTATCTGCAGTTCGCGTCAGAGGGTTCCTGAGGCCAGCTCGGTCAGAGCAGGCGCGCGATAATCTGCTCGTAGATTTTTGCCAGAGGCTGCAGGTCGGCAATGCGGACACACTCATTGATTTTATGGATTGTCGCGTTGCAGGGGCCAAGCTCGATAACCTGAGCGCCACCAGGAGCGATAAAGCGCCCATCCGATGTGCCTCCAGCGGTGGAGCACTCACTCTCCAGGCCGGTGACTTCCGCAATTGCCGCAAGCGCAGCACTGCGTAATGCGCCTTCCAGCGTCAAGAAAGGCTCACCAGACAGGTGCCAGTCTACGTGGTAGTCGAGTTCATGGGCATCGAGTATGTCGTGCGTACGTTGCTTGAGTGCGTCAGCAGTCGATTCCGTTGAGAAACGGAAATTGAAGTCTGCGGTCAAGGTGCCAGGAATGACGTTGTTGGCACCAACGCCTGCGTTGAGATTGGAAATCTGCATTCCGGTTGGCGGAAAATCCTGATTGCCTTCGTCCCATACTTCGCGACTCAGTGCAGCGAGTGCAGGCATAGCCTGATGGATAGGATTGCGGGCCAGGTGCGAGTAGGCTACATGTCCCTCAATACCCTTCACGGAAAGGCGAGCGCTTAGCGAACCCCGTCGTCCAACACGAATAACATCACCCAGCTTTTCGCTGCTACTCGGCTCGCCGACCACACAATAGTCGATTTGCTCGCCGCGCTCCTGCAGCGCTGCCATGACGGCTTTCGTGCCATTGATCGCAATACCCTCTTCATCGCTGGTAATGAGAAAGCCGATGCGCCCTTTTGGTGTACGTGCGCTCAGAAATTCAGTGCAGGCTTCAAGCATTGCCGCCAGGCTCGCCTTCATGTCGGCGGTACCTCGGCCAAACAGGTAGCCATCACGTTCTTCCGGAGTGAATGGCGGACTCAACCAATCCTTCTCTGGTCCCGAGGGTACGACATCGGTATGTCCGGCGAAGACCAACAGCGGACCACTGTCACCGTAGACAGCCCAGAGGTTGCGCACGTCGCCGAAGGGCATCTCTTCGACGTGGAAGCCGAGAGATTGCAGGCGCTCGCTGATGAGGTCCTGGCACCCAGCATCCTCTGGTGTCACTGATGCCCGGGAGACCAACTCCTTGGTAAAGTCGAGTACAGAACTCATAGTGATCTCAGTTATGGCTATGCAATGCTTCGTTCAGCGTCACGCTTGTTTTTAGTGGCACACATTCGACCGCGCCGGTGATGGAATTGCGACGGAACAAGTGGTGCTGCAATTGACTGAGCTCTCGTGCTTTGACCTGCTTAATTTCTTTGCCCGATGCATCAAGCAGTCGTACTTTGGTGCCTGCGGTCACATAGAGTCCTGCCTCGACGGTGCAGCCGTCGGCAAGTGGAAAACCTATTCCAGCATTGGCACCGATGAGACAGTCGCGTCCGACCGAAATAATTTCCTTGCCACCGCCGGAGAGCGTGCCCATTGTGCTACAGCCGCCGCCGAGGTCGCTGTTTTCGCCAACGACGACGCCGGCCGAAATACGGCCTTCAATCATGGCGGTACCCAGTGTTCCGGCATTAAAATTAACAAACCCTTCGTGCATGATTGTCGTGCCTTGGCCGAGATAGGCGCCAAGACGAACACGTGCAGCGTCAGCAATTCTCACTCCGTCAGGCACTACGTAGTCGGTCATTTTCGGAAACTTGTCGACCGACGCAACATCAAGCGTGCGGCCGGCGCTGCGAGCCGCGATGCGGCGCGCTGGCAGATCTGTCAGATCGATCGGGCCTTCGTTGGTCCAGGCCAGATTTTTCAATACCGCAAACATGCCATCCAGATTCTGCCCGTGAGGTTTTACGAGGCGATGGGAGAGCAGTTGCAGTTTCAGGAATACTTCCGGAATCGACGCGGGTGCCTTGTCTGAACCCAGTACGCAAAGCACGAGAGCAGTGTGCGTGCCTGCGCTCTGCAATGACGAGTTTGCGGCGGCCAGTGTCTCAGGAAGCAGTGCCACAACTTCCTGATATTGTTCAGAGCTCAGCTCGCTATAGCCGCATTCGTCGGCTTTTAGTTGGCAAGTTGCCAACAGCTGCTCTGCCACTGCAGGGCTCGCTTCGATTGCCGGTTGAGGGTAGAACACCTCGATGATTTCACCAGCTGAGTTCTTGTGTGCTATGCCGATGCCAAAGCTGTGAAGGGATTTGCTAGTCATGGGGATTCTTCCTTGTGTTACTTGCGGTCCTGAGCGATCAGGGTGGTCATGCGGTCTGTATCATAGCCTACCAGCCATTGATCAGCGACTCGCAATATGGGGCGCTTGATGAGCGATGGATATTGCTGCATCAGCTGGGCCGCGGTTTTCGGGTTACACGGTTCGCGCTCTTCTTCAGGCAATTTGCGCCACGTTGTACCGCGTTTGTTAATGACCTGCTCTATACCAAGCGTGTCGATCAGCGTGCGTGCAAGATCCGCACTGCAACCGAGTTTCTTGTAGTCGTGAAAGTCGTAGTCAGCTTGCTGTTGTTCCAGCCACTTTCTCGTTTTACGAATAGTATCGCAATTGGCAATGCCAAAGAGGGTAATCATAGAGTGTCCTGTTGTGGATCAGTCGGCGAGACGCGCTTCGAGTTCTGACTTGATGTCGGCCAGAAGCTTGTCGATCGTTGCCGTATCAGTGAGCGGTCTGCCCGCTTTGTCGGTGATGAAGAACAAGTCTTCTACACGTTCACCGAGCGTTGTAATGCGGGCATCCTTCAGGTTGATGTCGTTGTTTACAAATACCTTACCGACGCAGGCGAGGATGCCGGGGTGGTCAGGGCAATTTACTTCCAGTGTGGAGTAATTCTTGTTCTGTGGATTGTGGATTGAGGTTTCAATCGGTTTGCTGAAGTACTTGTCCTTGCGCGAGCGTCGCTTGTGAACCGGCTTCACAGCCTGATTACCGAGCTTCAGATGGTCGGTGAGTTTGCGGCGAATCTCTTCCAGACGGCCTGGCTGATTGCCCACCGGTTTGCCGCTGTCTTCGAGAACGATATAAGTGTCCATGCAGAAATCATTCGCCGATGTGAAGATCCGTGCGCCGTGGATATTCAGATTCAATTCCTCGAACGCAGCGGTGCTATTGGCGAAAATGAAGTCAGCATTGGGCGTGTAGATGAATACCTGCGTTGCACCGACAGCCGGGGTATTGCTACCCAATTCGCGAAAGGAAACCAGTGGTCCATCGCCCTTGAAATTGGCTATGGCCTCGGTATGCCAGGCGATGTTCTCCGCGGATTCCCGCACAAAGTATTCGTCGTCCGCGTTTTGCCAGATAGCTTCGACCTGAGCTGCATCAAGATTGCTTTTCTTGAGCAACTCGAGGCTCGACTCTTTCTTGTCGGCAATCCGCTCTTCGCGATCGACTGTGTTGTCGAGTCCGGTGCGCAAGGCGCGGCGTGTGTTGTAATACAACTGGCGGAGTAGCGCGGCGCGCCAACTATTCCATAGCTCCGGATTGGTGGCACAGATATCGGCCACAGTCATCGTGAAGAGGTATTCAAGGTGGAGTTTGTCGCCGACTGCTTCCGCAAAATCCCGAATTACATCCGGGTCGCTAATGTCTTTTCGTTGCGCGGTCATGGACATCAGCAAATGATTCTCCACGAGCCAGGACACGAGATTGCTATCCCATTTGCTCAGGCGATGACGTGAGCAGAATGCTTCGGCATCGGCCATACCCAGCGTCGAATGGTCGCCTCCGCGGCCCTTGGCGATATCGTGGTAGAGACCGGCAATATAGAGCAACTCAATTTTCGGCAGATGGCGCACGATGTGGGCTGCAATCGGGAAGTTTTCTTCCGCTTCGGGCAGCAGGAAGCGGCGCATGTTTTCCACTACCTGCAGGGTATGTGCGTCGACGGTATAGATATGAAAAAGATCGTGCTGCATCTGTCCGGTGATCTGGCCGAACTCGGGTAGATAGCGTCCGAGAATGCCATAGCGGGACATGCGTCTTAGCTGCAGTGTCATTTGATGCGGCGAGCGCAGCAGCTCGGTGAAAAGCGTTACGTTGCGAATATCGTTGCGAAACTCATCATCGATGAGGCGCCGATGGTCGCGAATCGCCCTGATAGTTGTCGCGCGAATTCCCTTGATAGCCGGGTTCTGCGCCATAAGCACGAAAATTTCCAGCAGGGCAGAGGGGGTGCGCTCGAAGACCTTGCTGTGCACGGCTTCGATGTAGTCGTTGTGAATCTGAAAGCGCTTGTTAAGCGGTTTGATCTTCTCCCGCTCGCCGGCTCTCAGAATAACTTCATCGAGGTGTTGCAGGAGCACATCATTCAGCTCGCGCAGATTGGCAACCGCGCGATAGTACTGCTTCATGAGTTTCTCAACACCGAGACTCTTGTCGTCGTCTTCGTAGCCGAAGAGCTTGGCGAGTTCCTTTTGCTTGTCAAACAACAGGCGGTCTTCGCAGCGACCTTCGAGATAGTGCAGGCCATAGCGTAGCTTCCACAGAAACTGCTGGCCGCGATTGATCATGGTCTCTTCGGCCTGGGTGATGAACCCGAGGGCGACGAGATCCTTGAAACCGCTTGCGTGGAAATGGCGCTTCGCAACCCAGGCGATGGTCTGGATGTCGCGCAATCCTCCGGGCGATGTTTTGACATTGGGTTCCAGCGCGTAGTCGATATCGTGATACTTCTTGTGGCGCGCCTGTTGCTCTTCAATTTTCGCCTGCACAAACTTCTTGATGGGCCAGATGCGCTTACCACTAATGGCTTTCTGCATTTCGGCGTTGAGTTCGTCAGGGCCAATGAGAGTTCGGGATTCCATCAGCGCAGTGACTACGGTGATGTCTTTGGCGGCTTCCTGTTTGCACTGCTTGATGCTGCGCACACTCTGGCCAATGTCGAGTCCGATATCCCAGAGCGAGGTGAGGAAACCGCTGATGCATTCCTGAAACTGCTTGTTGCGATCGCGACGCGTGAGAATGAGCAGGTCAATGTCCGAATGCGGCAACAATTCGCCACGTCCATATCCGCCGACGGCAACGAGCGAGATATCGTCACTCTCTGGCCAGGGCTGGAAGCGCCACGCGATGCGCAGGATCTCGTCGATTACCCAGGCGCGTCGCTTGACGATGTCAGCGATATTGAGATTCTGCTTATAGCGATTGTCTAGCACGTCGCTGGCTTTTTCGATTGCTGCGCGCAGCGCTGCGATGGGATTGCTGGCCTGTTTGGCCTGTTCTGTTAGCGCTTCAACATCCAGAAGTTCGCTATCGGGCTGGTGCTCAGCGTCGACTTTGAGGTCGGTTATGGACAGGCTATCAAAGGTCACAAGTTTTCTTCAGTCCTGCGTGTAAGCACTTCGCAGCCATCGCTGGTTACTGCCAGAGTGTGCTCCCATTGTGCGGAAAGACGGCGGTCTTTGGTGGTCACTGTCCAGCCATCTGATTTTGAAAGTTTGGTGTAGCGGCTACCGGCATTCAACATCGGCTCGATCGTAAAAGTCATGCCTTCCTGAATGCGAGTTCCCATGCCAGGCTTGCCGAAGTGCAATACTTGAGGTTCCTCATGGAAGATTCTGCCGATTCCATGTCCGCAATACTCGCGTACGATGGAATAGTGATTGCCTTCACCATGTTGCTGGATGACATGACCGATATCGCCCAGCGTGATACCCGGCTTGACGATCTCGATCGCCTTGTACAGACATTCCTGGGAGACGCGAATCAGACGCTTCGCATGCTCAGGCGTTTCGCCAACGCAGAACATCTTGCTGGTATCGCCGTGGAATCCGTCCTTGATCACCGTGATGTCGATATTGATGATGTCGCCGTTCTTCAGAATCTTGCTGTCGCTGGGTATGCCGTGACAGATCACATGGTTCACTGAAGTGCAGATGGATTTCGGGAAGCCGTTATAGTTCAGCGGCGCAGGAATCGCGTCCTGCTCCTCGACGATATAGCGGTGGCAGATGCGATCCAGTTCACCGGTGCTGATACCCGGCACCACGCGGGGCCCTATCATTTCGAGCACCTCGGCTGCCAGACGGCCGGCAACGCGCATTTTTTCGATTTCTTCAGGGGTCTTGATATGTATAGGCATAGGGACTCGCGATACTGCGCCAAGCGCGGGGCCAAAAGGTCGTTATTGTAAAGCATCACGGGCCGGCAATTACAGAGATGTCATAATTTAGGTACTTCCCCGAGCTACTGGAGTTCGACAAGGCGCTGGCATTTTCGGGGGAGTCGGTTTGCTGTGCCTTCCTGCGCTGTGTGGTCGTGCCGGGCAGAAGGGGGGCGCCGCCAACTCTCTGCGCCCGTCCCGGGAACACTTTCTCCCCACAGTCGCGCTTGTCGGCACAGTGTGACGTGAACCTGGCGAGCAAATGACCAGCATCTGTCCAAAACTGCTTGGAAATGACGCCACGGCATGGAAATGCGCACCATCAGATCGATTTGCGCTGAAGAGCCCTTTGGACCGCTCTCAAGGCCAATAGGCTAGCGGGATTGCATAGTTTCTGTGAAGGCGGGGAGGATGCTGTCCAAGCAGCGAAAATCTTTTAGTTTTTATCCGTTTATGGTATAAAGCGCGGCGCCTGAAATCCGGCCTGCCGGAGCAGTCAGGTGAATTTAGCTTTTTATTCATAATTTAACGTCGCACACGCACCGACACATGTGGTCTGGGTGCCTGACACTCTCGAGTGTTCGGGTTGATCCATGGGGTGTGTGGAGGCTTAACCCGAAGCAAAAGGAAAGACCATGAGCGTAAGCATGAAAGAAATGCTCCGTGCTGGAGTGCATTTCGGGCACCAGTGTCGATACTGGAACCCAAAAATGGAGCCATACATCTTTGGCGCCAGAAACAAGATTCATATCATCAATCTCGAGCAGACTGTACCGGCGATGACTAGTGCGCTGGAGCAGGTTGCTGATCTGGCTGAAAAGAAAAAGAAAATTCTTTTCGTCGGCACCAAGCGAGCCGCTGCCAAGATCATCCGCGAACAAGCAGAACGTGCAGGCATGCCCTATGTCAACCATCGTTGGTTGGGCGGCATGTTGACCAACTACAAGACTATTCGCGGTTCCATCAAGCGCCTCAAAGAGCTCGAGACGCAGGAAGCTGACGGTACTTTCAGTCAGCTGACCAAGAAAGAAGCCCTGATGCTGAAACGTGCCAAGGAAAAGCTTGAGCGCAGTATTGGTGGTATCAAGGACATGGGCGGCTTGCCTGACGCCTTGTTTGTGATCGACGTGGATCACGAACGCATTTCAGTTACTGAAGCCAACAGCCTGAGAATTCCGGTGATTGGCGTGGTCGATACCAACAGCAACCCGGATGGAGTCGATTACCTGATTCCTGGCAACGACGACGCGATTCGTGCGATTCAACTCTATGCAGAGGCTGTGGCAGATGCTTGCCTCGAAGGTCAGAAGCGCAGCGGGCCTGGTTCCGTCGACAGCGAATTTATCGAAATCGACGATGATGAAGCCGAAGTTGAGCCCAAGGCCGCAGCGAAGGCCAAGCCTGCCGAAGCCAAGACTGAAGCAGCTGCTGAGCCTGAGGCTGCAGCAGCAGAGCCAGCCAAAGAAGCAAAGGCCGAAGTAGAAGGCGACGCTGAAGAAGGCAAGGAAGTGGCTGCCAAGAAGAAGGCACCTGCCAAGAAAAAAGCAGTAGCCAAGAAGAAGGCTCCTGCGAAGAAGAAAGCACCTGCCAAGAAGAAGGCAGCTGCCGATAAGGATGATGCCGAGTAAGACTGGCTAAGCGAGGGCGACTCCCTCAACTCCGGCCTGCTACACGGGCAGGAGTCACATCATATCCAAGGGGGCGCACCGCCCCCTTTTCACAAGCGATTTTTTAAACGGCGTGAGCCGTGATTGAACAGAATGAGGCACTAGACATGGCAAACATTACAGCAAGTATGGTTAAGGAGCTCCGTGAGCGCACCGGTCTTGGCATGATGGATTGCAAAAAGGCATTGGCAGACGCAGACGGCGATATGGATAAGGCGATTGAAGACCTGCGCAAAGCCAGTGGACTGAAAGCGGCCAAGAAAGCGAGCCGCGTGGCTGCGGAAGGCATCGTGCTGACCAAAGTAGCTGAAGATGGTAACTATGGCGTAATTATCGAAGTGAATAGTGAGACTGACTTCGTTGCCCGCGATGACAATTTCCTGGCTTTCGCAGGGCAGGCGCTGGATCAGGCGTTCGCCAACAAGGACGCCGATGTTGCTGCGATTCTGGAAGGTGGTCTGGAAGATGCCCGTCAGGCACTGGTACAAAAGATTGGTGAGAACATCAACCTCCGCCGCGTTGAGCGTGTCGGATTCGAAGATGCCAATGCCGGTATCGTCGAGAGCTATGTTCATGGCAGCCGTATCGGCGTCATTATCGCGCTGACTGGTGGTGATGAAGCGCTGGCGCGCGATATCGCCATGCACATCGCTGCGGTGAATCCTATGTGCATCCGCGCAGAAGATGTGCCTGAAGATGTATTGGCCAAGGAATCTGAAATATACTCTGCGCAGGCTCGCGAGAGCGGCAAGCCAGAAGAGATTATCGAGAAGATGATCAGCGGTCGCTTGCAGAAGTTCATCGCTGAAGTCAGCTTGACTGAACAAGCATTCGTGAAGGACCCGGATTCCAAAGTGGGCGATTTGCTCAAGGAAGCCGGAGCCGATATCGTGCAATTCATTCGCTTCGAAGTAGGTGAAGGAATTGAGAAGGAAGAAGTCGATTTCGCTGAAGAAGTAGCAGCTCAGGTAAACGGCTAAATTCCAGACCATCACAACGGACACTATATGCCCAAGAAAGAACGCCCGTATAACCGTATTCTGTTGAAACTTAGCGGTGAGGCTCTCACCGGTGAGGCAGACTTTGGTATTGATCCTAAAGTCCTTGATCGCATGGCGGTCGAAGTTGGACAACTGATCGGACTGGGTGTTCAGGTTGGAATGGTGATCGGTGGTGGTAATTTGTTCCGCGGTGCTCTGCTCCATGCCGCTGGCATGGAGCGAGTTACCGGCGATCACATGGGCATGCTCGCCACTGTGATGAATGCCCTGGCGATGCGCGATGCACTCGAGAGGGCAAATATTCCCACCCGTGTCATGTCTGCTGTGCAGATGAGCGGCATGGTTGAACACTATGACCGACGCAGTGCTATTCGCTATTTGAACGCCGGTGACGTAGTCATTTTTTCTGCCGGAACCGGTAATCCATTCTTCACTACTGATTCAGCCGCCTGTTTGCGCGGCATCGAAATCGATGCCGACCTTATTCTCAAGGCGACCAAGGTCGACGGTGTCTATTCTGAAGACCCGATCCTCAATCCCGAAGCGATCAAGTTCGATTCGCTTACCTACGACGATGTGATTGATAAAAAACTGGGCGTCATGGATCTCACCGCGATTTGCCTGAGCCGGGATCACCAGGTCCCGATCAAGGTATTTAACATGACTCGCCCTGGCGCGTTGTTGGACAATGTGATGGGCAAGCCGGACGGTACATTGATTAATTAGTCTGGAGCCAGTAGGGCAGGAACACCACCAGACATGCAGAGAAAGCCAGTCAAAGGAGAGTAAAGAGCAACATGGTTAAAGACATCATTGCAGACGCTGAAGATCGCATGAAGAAGAGTCTGGGTGCTCTTGAAGAGGCTTTCAAAAAAATTCGTACTGGCAGAGCGCATCCCAGTCTGCTCGACAGCGTGATGGTGTCCTACTACGGCGCCGAGACGCCGCTCAATCAACTCGCCAATGTCACCGTCGAAGAGGGCCGTACTCTCGTCGTTTCGCCATGGGAGAAACCCATGATAGGCGAGATTGAAAAGGGCATCATGAAATCCGATCTCGGGCTGAACCCGTCCAACAACGGCGATACGATCCGCGTTCCCATGCCGCCCCTGACAGAAGAGACGCGCAGAGAGTTTACCAAGCAGGCGAAGGCGGAAGCCGAAAATGCGCGCGTGGCAATCCGTAATATTCGTCGTGATGCAAATTCAGATCTCAAGGATCTTGAGAAAGAAAAAGAGATCAGTGAGGATGAGCAACGACGCGCTGAAGAGCAAGTGCAAAAGCTCACAGACAAATACGTTGCCGAAGTTGAAGCGACCTATCAGGAAAAAGAAGCGGACCTGCTCAAAATCTAAGTCTGCCATTCTGATCACGTGATTCACGTCGTATCAGGTTGTTCCTGGTCGTATCAATAAAAGCTAATGACACCTGATTCGAATCAAAAGACTCCAAATCATATTGCCATCATCATGGATGGCAATAATCGTTGGGCCCAATCTCAGGGCCTACCTACCAAGGCGGGTCACCGCCGCGGCGCCGAAGTGGCGCGCGATATCGCCTATGCCTGCGTTGAGCGCAATATAAGCTACCTGACGCTATTCGCATTCAGTAGTGAGAATTGGATGCGCCCGAGCAAGGAGGTGCAAGGCCTGATGGCACTCTTTCTGTCAGTCCTGCGGCGTCACGAGATCAAACAGCTGCACAACGATAATGTGCGGCTCAAGTTTATTGGCAAGCGAAGTGACTTCTCGCAAAAGCTTCAGGAAGGTATGGCAGAAGCGGAAGAGCTGACCGCTGCCAACACGGGAACTACCGTCATCGTCGCCGCTGACTACGGCGGTCGCTGGGATATTGCCCAGGCGGCGCAGGCTGCCGCCAGAAAAGCAGTTGCCAGCGAACTCGAAGTCGAAGAGATCAACGTCGATACCCTGCACTCACTGACAAGTCTGGCCGCCTTTCCTGATCCGGACTTGTGCATACGCACGGGAGGTGAAAAGCGCATCAGCAATTTCCTGCTCTGGCAATTCGCGTACACTGAATTGTATTTTAGCGATTGCTACTGGCCAGAATTCGATGCAGGGCAATTCGAGTTGGCGCTGGCTGACTATGCGCAGCGCAAACGCCGCTACGGTGGGCATGAGGAAGAGGCGATCAAGACATGAGTAGTCCTCTGAAACTCCGGGTAATCACGGCCGTGATCCTGATGGCAGCATTGGTGTTGATTTCCACACTGCTTTCACCCTTTCTGTTTTCGCTCTTTGTCGCCTTTGTAGTGCTGCTGGCAGCCTGGGAATGGGCCGCTTTTCTGGATCTGGAAAGCCGCAGGGAGCGAGTGCCCTATATGGCATCTATTGCCTGTTCACTCGGCGCTACGGGCTTGTTTATTGGCGTCATCCCGGAAGTGGAAAGCATTGCCAGCGTCCGCGTCGCCGCCATTATGGCTCTGGGGCTGTTGTTCTGGTGTTTCGCCTATTTGATTCTGCGCGGCTATCCCGAGAATGCACCCGCCTGGAGTCAGCGCTCGAAGATCGCTTTCATGGGGCTGTGTGCGATGGTTCCCACCTGGGCTGGCATGGTGCAACTGAAGTACATCATGCTCGAAGGGTATCTTGTACTGGCCTTGATCATCATGGTGGCGGCGGTCGATGTGGGCGCCTTCTTCGTGGGAACGTTTTTCGGTCACACCAAGCTCGCACCGCAGCTCAGCCCAAACAAATCCTGGGAAGGAGTCTGGGGCGGTTTGCTGACCTGTATCGTATTGGGCCTTATCTTCACCGCGCTCCTGCACCTGTTCATTATGCCCCTCACGGCAGTGCAATTCCTGATTCTGTTCGCGCTCAGCATTCTGGTGTCGTTCTTCGGCGTGGTGGGTGATCTCGTTGAGAGCATGCTCAAGCGCAATTGTGATGTGAAGGACAGCGGCGCCATTCTTCCGGGTCACGGTGGTCTGCTCGACCGGGTCGACAGCCTGATGGCGGTTACGCCGATTTTCGTCCTGACTGTATTGTTCGCGCTCGCGGGTCTTGGTGACGTATGAGCGGCAGAAAAGCAGTAACCATTCTCGGCTCTACCGGATCCGTAGGGCAAAGCACTCTGGCGGTGATAGAAGCGAATCCCGAGTATCGGGTGTTCGCGCTGACTGCACACAGCAATACCGAACTCCTTCTAGAGCAATGTCTGCGCTATCGGCCTGAAGTGGCAGTCTTGAGTTCATCTGCAGGGGCGGTTGAGCTGGCGGCTCAGTTAAAGTCGGCGAATTGCCCGACCGAGCTACTGACCGGAGCGGAAGCACTGGACACCGTAGCCAGTGCGGACGGCACCGATATTGTGATGGCCGCGATAGTCGGCGCCGCGGGCCTTGCTGCCAGTCTCGCAGCCGTGCTGGCTGGCAAGAAAGTGTTGCTGGCCAACAAGGAAGCGCTGGTCATGTCGGGTGAATTGTTCATGGCCGCCGCGCGGCAATCTGGCGCCACACTTATTCCTATTGATAGCGAACACAATGCAATCTTCCAGTGTCTGCCCGAGTCGGCATCCGGCGTGTCCGAGGATCAGCTACAGATGGTTGAGAAAATAGTGCTCACCGGATCAGGCGGGCCATTTCTCAACACCCCGAGCCAATTGCTGGCTTCAGTCACCCCGGAGCAGGCCTGTCGGCACCCGAAATGGTCTATGGGCCGCAAGATCTCTGTCGATTCAGCCACCATGATGAACAAGGGGCTCGAGTTTATTGAGGCCTGCTTTCTGTTTGCTGTAGCCCCGCAACGTGTCGAAGTACTGATCCATCCGCAGAGCATCGTCCATTCGATGGTGCACTATCAGGACGGGTCCGTGCTCGCACAGATGGCCAATCCCGACATGCGTGTGCCCATCGCCCACGGCCTCGCCTGGCCGACGCGAATCGCCTCCGGTGTCAGTTTTCTGGATCTGGCAAAAGAAGAGCCCCTGGAATTCAGTCACCCGGATACAGAGCGCTTTCCCTGTCTCGCGCTCGGTATGGCTGCCGCTGCGAGTGGGGGAGGGGCGCCGATTGCCCTCAACGCGGCGAATGAGATCGCTGTGCAGGCGTTTCTCGACGGACAGCTGGAATTCACCCGAATTGCGGCACTCATCGCCGAGGTTGTCGAGAAAATACCTTGTGAAGCCCCGTCAAGTCTCGCTATTATTCAGGATTGCGATTTACGAGCCCGAAACTTGGCTAAAGAATTGATAATCAAGCACTTTCATTAGTCTGCTCAGACATCTGGACAATATCCAAACTACACCATGCTGGAAATCCTAATAAGCATCGTTGCCCTGATTGTCACACTGGGAATCCTGGTGACGATTCACGAATTTGGTCACTTCTGGGTGGCCCGTCGTTGTGGTGTCAAAGTGCTGCGCTTCTCGATCGGCTTCGGCAAGGCGGCCAAGACCTGGATCGGCAAAGATGGCGTCGAATATGTCATCGCTCCCATTCCACTGGGCGGCTACGTGAAAATGCTTGGCCAGGAAGACACGGCAGTCAGCGGCACGGATGATGTTCCCGACAGTCTGCGTTCGGTTTCCTTTGCGCATAAACCACTCTGGCAGCGGATGGCTATCGTTGCTGCGGGTCCGGCAGCTAATTTTCTGCTGGCCATTTTCGTTTACTGGATTGTGCACGTAGGTTTCGGGGTTAGCGGAGTCGCTCCCGTGGTACGTGATGTGGTGGAGGGTTCGCCCGCCGCCAGTGCAGGGCTGCAGCAAGGCGATGAGATTCTCGCCGTAGATGGTGTTGAAACCATTCTCTGGAATCAGGTCACAGTGCAGATGCTCTCGCGCATGGGCGAGACGGGAATATTGGAATTGACTGTCGATCCAGCCGATTCCAATGCCACCAGAGAAATCAGAATTCCGATTACCGCCTGGCTCGGCAATGAGACGGAGCCGAATCCGGTCAGTTCTCTCGGCATCGTGCAACTGCAAATTCCTGCGCGTATCGCCGATGTGATTCCGGGAGGCAGGGCGGAGCTTGGTGGCTTGCTCTACGGGGACGAGATCCTCGCGGTTGATGGACAGGAAATTCGCGGCTGGTCGCATTGGGTTCGCGTGATCCGTTCGAGCCCGGAACTCACCCTCGATGTGACTGTCCAACGGGGGGACGAGAGGGTTGAATTGCAACTGACCCCGTCGGCAACCGAGATGGATGATGGGACTGCCATCGGACAGATTGGTGCGTATGTGCAGGACACGAGTTACGCAGAATTGGTTCCACCAGAGATGCAGCGCGAGATTCGCTACGGCGTGATCAGCGCAGTCGGTCCGGCATTAAAAGAAACCTGGGACAAGTCAGTTTTCGTTCTGGACTCAGTGAAGAAGATGATTGTTGGATTGATTTCTGTGAAGAACATCAACGGTCCGATCACCATCGCACAGGTCGCCGGCGAAACTGCGAGTTACGGACTGGATATCTATCTGGGGTTCCTGGCGCTGCTGAGTATTTCGCTGGGCGTATTAAATCTGTTGCCGATACCTGTTCTCGATGGAGGGCATTTGTTGTACTACACGATTGAGGCTGTTACCAGACGGCCGGTTCCGGAACGGATTCAGGCCTGGGGATTGCAGCTTGGCCTGTTAATCATCTCCGGAATCATGATGTTGGCGATTTACAATGATGTTAGCCGCTTATTATAAGAATTCATTCACTGCAGAACCCGCCGCCAAGTAAAAAAACGTACGATTTGAGTTGTTGTTAGAAATGAAAAAACTGTTTTTTTCTTTGTTGCTGGTTGTCGGCCTGGTTAATCCTGCGGTCGCGCAAACATTCACTATCGCCGACATTATTGTCGACGGTTACCAGCGTATCTCTCCCGGCATCATTTACAATCTGTTGCCAGTCGGAATAGGCGACGAAGTCACTGCCACGACACCAGCGGAAATCATCCGTTCTCTCTCTACCTCAGAATACTTCGACGAGATCGAAGTATCCCGCGAAGGGAATATCCTGATCGTCACCGTGCTCGAGCGACCCTCGGTTGCCGAGATTGCGATCACTGGCAACAGCGTACTCGAAACCGAAGATATTATTGAGAACATGGCCGGTGCCGGTATCGCTGAAGGTCAGATTTTCACGCGCGCAGCTCTGGAGGCAATTCAGCAGGGTATTCAGGATGTGTATTCATCACGCGGTCGCTATGGTGCGGCGGTTGAAGTTGAAGTAGAAGAATTGCCACGCAACCGGGTTGCCATCAGTCTCGATATCAACGAAGGCGAAGAGTCGCGTATACGTCACATTAATATTGTCGGCAATACTGCTTTCCCTGAAGACGAACTGCTGGATTTGCTGGAGTTGGGCACCAAGCCCTGGTACATGTTTCTCAGCCGTCGCGACCGATATTCGCGCGAGCAATTCTCAGGTGATCTGGAACGACTCGAATCATTTTATCTCGACAACGGCTATGTTGAATTCAATATTGATTCCACGCCGATCTCTATTACGCCTGATCGTAAGGAAGTCTACATCACGATTAATGTTTCGGAAGGCGACCAGTATGTCGTGAACGAAGTGGATCTGGCTGGAGATCTTGTGGATGCAGAGGGCCTGTTGCGTGCGTCGATCTTCGTGCGAGAAGGTCAAATCTACTCACAGGGCCTGGTCACCGGTACTGAAGAAATCATGGTGCAGCGCCTCGGAAATTTGGGTTATGCCTTCGCTGAAGCGACGGGCGTACCCGAAGTCAATGAAGAGGATCAGACCGTTGATGTCACGTTCTTCATCGATCCCGGCAACCGCACTTATGTAAACCGCATCAGCTTTACTGGCAACCTGTCTACTGCTGACGACGTGCTGCGACGGGAAATGCGCCAACTGGAAAGTGCCCCTGCATCCAGTCAGGCGATTGAACGTTCCAAAGTGCGTCTTGAGCAACTCGGCTATTTCGAAACAGTCGAAGTGGAAACCGATGAGGTGCCTGGCACCGAAGATCAGATCGATGTGAATTACAGTGTTGCTGAGCAGAATTTCGGCGCGGTCAGCTTCCAGATTGGTACCGGCGGAAGCGGCGATTTCTTCATCAGCTCTAATCTGCAGGCGCAGAACTTTCTTGGCACGGGCAGAACGATCGGTATCGGTGTGAACAAGTCACGCTTTCAGAAAGGGCTGAACTTCCGCTATATCGATCCTTTCTATACGCTCGATGGTGTAAGCCGCGGATTCAACATATTCGCGCAGGAAATTGACTCGCCGTTCAACGTATCCAACTTCAATACCTCGTCGTACGGGGGCACGGTCAGCTTCAGCTATCCGCTCAGCGAGATTCAGGTACTCGGCTTCGATCTTGGGTATAGCCACACCGAGCTGAGCGCAGGTCTTGGATCCGTGCAGGAGATTATTTCAAGCCCGATCCTGTTCGACGGCGTGGACAAGTACATCATCAGTCCAGCGAATGCCAATCCCTTTAATGGGCCTGTAGTGGATTCCGTGCTCGGCGATGTTTCTGACCTCAGCGATTTTCAGTTGCAGCGCAACCTGGAGACAGGCTTCGTTGACCGCAATGGTGACACCTTCGACAATTTCACGATCACAGGGAACTGGTCACGGTTCACCCTGAATCGCGGTCAACTGGCTACAGATGGCTCACTGCATCAGATCGGCGTCGAGGTGACCTTGCCAGGCAGCGATCTGGAATACGCGCGTGTGAGCTACTCCAATCAGATTTATTGGCCAATTACCCAGAATCGAGAGTGGGTAATCGCGCTTCGTACCAACCTCGGCTATGGCTTCGGCTACGGCGATTCGAAAGAACTGCCTTTCTTCAATCACTTCTTTGCTGGTGGTCTGATTTCCGGTGGCGGGCAGGTCCGCGGCTTCGATGAGAATAGCCTCGGTCCGCAGAGTACTCCGGGAGCACGCTATCTCACCGAGCGAGGAATCAGCCTGGTCAAGGATGAGGATGGCAATATTGTGCGCGGCCTGGATGGCTTTGCGTCTATCAGTAACGAGTTCGGTTATCAGACGATTCCCGTTCTCGATGACAACGGTGACCCAGTGCTGGATGCCAATGGCAATCAGCAGGTGCAACTGGCTGTACAGAATTTTATCCTCGACGAGGATTATGACAGTTTTGGTGGTAACATACTGACCACAGCATCGCTGGAACTGCTGTTCCCGCTGCCTTTTGTTGAAGATACAAGTCGAGTGAGATCGGCTTTTTTTATTGACGCTGGAAATGTTTTCTCGTCAAATTGCACCGACCGTCAGCGCTTGCTGAACAATTGTACGGACTTCGATTTCAAGGAATTACGGTACGCGGCGGGTGTCAGTATTACCTATTTGTCGCCGTTCGGGCCTTTGACATTCTATCTGGCCCAGCCTTTCGGCAAAGATGGCGATGACACCAAGCAGTTCGACTTTACAGTCGGAACCGGATTCTAAAGCGAGAATGTGGGACAGAGTGCAGAGCAAAGGCCTGCACAAATAAACCCACGGAATTCATGCCTTTGACTGGCAGCCCAGTCATCGGTGAGTGATTTGGAGAGTTAAAGTGAAAACGATCAAGATTCTGATTACCAGTCTGAGCTTGCTGCTCGTCGCCCAGGGTGCTTTTGCACAGGGGACCAAGATTGGTGTGCTTAATGCGCTGCAGGCACTATTCAATTCCGACGCCGCACGAGCGGTACAGCAGGAACTGGATGAAGAGTTTGCCGAAGACGAAGAGCGTGCTACCAGCCTCGGACAACAGTTACAGTCGCTGCAGGCTGAGTATCAACAAAACGAAGCGGTCATGACGGATGAGCAGAAGCGCCGCATGAATTCAAATGCACAGGACATTCAGGTGCAACTGCAATTGATTCAGGAGCGTGTTCAGACTGCGTTACAGGAACAACAGCAGGCTTTCGTTCAAAGCATGCAGGATGAACTCGGTACCGCTGTGACTGAAGTCGTGGCAGAAGGCGGCTATGACCTCATTCTGAATGCCGAAGCAGTTCCTTATTTTGCGCCGGTTCTCGATATTACTGCGCAAGTCACTGCGAAACTCAACGAGATCACTTCACAGGCGAACGACTAATCGAGTTTCGGCCCAGGTTGGTGCCAGGTGACACAAAAAAAATGTTACAAGCTTAGCGAGCTGGCCAGGCTACTTGACCTGAAACTGATTGGTGACGAAAACTGCGAGATAGATGGTCTTGGTACACTGGCCAATGCAGGAACTGGCCAGCTGAGTTTTCTGAGCAACCCCTCCTATATTGATCAATTGAATGACTGCCGTGCATCGGCAGTCATCCTCTCGAAGAAGTTCACGTCCCGATGGGGTGGCAATGCGCTGATTTCAGAGGCCCCCTATGTGGCATTTGCGCATGCCTCCGCCTTGTTTGCAGAAACGGTCAAGGCGGCGCCTGGAGTACATCCCAGTGCTGTGGTCGCTGATGACGTTGCGGTGCCTGACTCGGTATCTATCGGCCCCAATTCAGTTGTTGAAAGCGGCGTACGCTTGGGTGAGAACGTTTCGATCGCATCGAGCTGTCATGTCGGAGCGAACGCGGAAATTGGCGAGGGGAGCGCGCTAAAGCCCAATGTTACGCTTTATCATAGAGTACGGCTTGGCAAGCGCGTTGTTATACACAGCGGCGCAGTGATAGGTGCGGATGGCTTTGGTTATGCCTTTGACGGCAAGCGCTCGGTCAAGATTCATCAGCTTGGTGCAGTCAGTATCGGCGATGATGTGGAAGTCGGTGCGGGCACTACGATCGATAGGGGCGCGATCGAAGATACCGTTATAGAACATGGAGTCAAAATAGATAATCAGGTTCAGATCGGCCACAACTGTCGTATTGGTGAGCACACTGTAATCTGTGGCTGTACGGCAATCGCCGGTTCTGCCGTGATTGGCAAATACTGCGTGTTGGGCGGAGCAACAGGAGTCGTAGGCCATATCGAAATTGCCGACGGTGTGCAGGTTAGTGCGATGTCACTGGTAGATCGCACAATCAAGGAAGCCGGAGTCTATTCTTCCGGGACAGGCTTCATGAAAACAGCGCAATGGAAGAGAAGTACAGTCAGGTTCCGCGAGTTGGACAACATTGCCCGCCGCCTGAAAGAATTAGAGAAAAAGACCGATACAGAGTAATACCGCCAGCAATGCCACATCCTCCCACCGGGAAAGCGGATCTGTAAACGGCATTGTTATTCAATTTGGCGCTCAGGAAGCCTGACGCGACCGGTGCCCGAACATAGAGAGTCAACATGTTATTGGATGTAGAAGAAATCAAAGAATATCTCCCGCAACGCTACCCCTTTTTATTGGTGGACAGGGTGCTGGAGATGGAACTGGGCAAGTCGATTGTGGCGTACAAGAATGTCACGGTGAACGAGCCCTTCTTCGAAGGACATTTCCCTAACCAGCCAATCATGCCTGGCGTTCTGATTATCGAAGCTCTCGCGCAGGCTGCCGGCGTACTGGGTTTCAAGAGTCAGGAAAAAAAGCCGGCGGATGGTTACCTCTATTATTTTGTGGGAGCAGACGAAGTCCGACTACGCCGTCCTGTGGTGCCTGGCGATCAGCTGATGCTGCATGCGGAAGTGATCACCAATCGTCGAGGCATTTACAAGTTTGCTGCCAAAGCAACCGTTGGCGATGAGCTGGTTGGAACCATGACCATTATGTGTGCTGAGAGGCAAGTCAATGTCGATTGATTCCAGCGCCCGAGTTGATCCCAAAGCCGAGATCGACGAGAACGTCACAATCGGTCCCTGGTGTGTCATTGGCCCTGAAGTACAAATCGGGTCGGGCACCGTCATTGAACCCAATGTCATCATGCGGTCGCATACCCGGATCGGAAAGAACAATCACTTCTATCAGTTCAGTTCGGTCGGCGAAGATCCGGCGGACAAGAAATTCGAGGGCGAAGTGACCTGGCTCGAAATCGGCAACGACAACATTTTCCGTGAAGGTGTGACCCTGCATCGCGGTACCGGTGTCGGAGGTGGTGTGACCCGCATCGGCGACGATAATCTTATGATGCCCTATGTGCATATTGCTCACGATTGCATCGTCGGAAGCCATACCGTGTTCGCAAACAACGTCGGCATCTCTGGCCACGTACAGGTCGGTGACTGGGCCGTGCTCGGCGGCTATGCCGGCGTCAATCAGTTTCTGAAAGTCGGCGCCCACGCCATGGTTGGTGGCATGACCCACATTTCCAACGATGTGCCAGCCTACATGATCGTTTCTGGTCGACCGGCAACAGTGCGAAGCATTAACGCAGTCGGTCTCGAGCGTCGCGGTTTCGACAAGGAAACCATCGCCGAGATTCGCGAAGCGTTCAAAATTATTTACAAGCGCAATTTCAGTCTCCAGGAAGCGATCGATCAACTCAAGGCGCTCAGTGAAAATTGTGACGCACTTAATCTCCTGATCGAGTCTCTGGAGTCATCAGAAAAAGGCATTCACCGTTAGCCTTGCTACACAGGGCTAATTGCCGTCATGAACAAACCCATTCGCTTCGCCATTGTCGCTGGAGAAAAGTCCGGGGACATTCTGGGAGCGAGTCTTATCTCAGCCCTGCGCGAACAGTATCCCGATGCCGAGTTTCTCGGTGTCGGTGGGCCGCGCATGATTGCAGCGGGATTTAACAGCCTCGCTGATATGGAGCGGCTCGCCGTGATGGGGTTTGTTGAACCGCTTGGCCGTCTGCCCGAATTGCTCCGCATCAAGAAAGCGCTGGAAACAGAGTTTCTCAGCAATCCCCCAACTGCCTACATCGGCATCGATGCGCCGGATTTCAATCTGCGTATTGAGTGCCGCCTGCGCGCGAATGGCATTCCAACTGTGCACTATGTCAGTCCCTCTGTCTGGGCATACAGGGAAAAACGTATCCACGGGATCAAAGAATCGGTCGACCTGATGCTGACCCTGTTTCCCTTCGAGACTGCGGTCTATGATCAGCATGGCATCGCAGCGCGTTGCGTTGGTCATCCGCTGGCGGATGAAATCGGATTTGAAGATGCCAAGGCCCGACAGCGGGAGACGCTTGCTCTGGCAACCGATCTGCCGGTACTCGCCTTGTTGCCAGGTAGCCGGAGTGGTGAGATCAAGCGCCTTGGCCCGGACCTGATAGGCGCCGCATTGGAGGCAAGGCAACATATCCCGAGACTCCGCGTCCTGATTCCTGCCGCCGGACCGGAAGCCCGCGCGCAGCTGCAACAACTTTTGCGCGAGGCGGGCGTATTGAGCAGTAACGGCTTCCAGATTGTTGAAGACTCCCATATGGCCATCGCTGCAGCCGATCTCGTGGTGTTGGCGTCGGGTACCGCGACGCTCGAGACTTTGCTTCTACGCCGCCCGATGGTCGTCGTTTATCGCCTCGCCGCGCTAACCTATTGGTTGGCCCGCAAGATGGTCAAGATTCCCTATGTTGCCTTGCCCAATCTGCTGGCAGGCAAGCGCCTGGTCCCGGAGTATATTCAACAGCAGGTACAGATTCCTGTGCTGCGCGATGAAATAGTCACCTTCTTTTCTGACCCTGATGCACAGCAGGGCATACTGACTCACTTTGAATCGATTCATCGGGATCTGCGCAGAAACGCCTCTGCGAGTGCAGCAATGGCAATTCGTGACTTACTGGACACGCGGGCAACGGCGAACAACGAAGGCAAGTAAGCGGCATGTTTGAACAAGCGCAATGTGAATTTCCGGAACTAAGTAATCCGCTAACCCTGTGTGCAGGCACAGATGAAGTGGGGCGCGGACCTCTCGCAGGCGATGTGGTGGCTGCCGCCGTGATTCTGGACGGCGACACGGTGATCACTGGTCTCGATGACTCCAAGAAGCTGAGTCACAAACAGCGACAGCATTGCGCAGAATTGATCAGGAATCAGGCGCGCGCATGGTGTGTCGCCCGTGCAAGTGTTGCTGAGATTGATACCCTCAATATCCTGCAAGCCAGTCTGTTGGCCATGAAGCGTGCCGTGCAGGGTCTGGGTATGACTCCGGATCATGTCTATGTCGATGGGCGGCACTGTCCACAGTGGGACTATTCAAGTCAGGCTGTGGTGAAAGGGGATTCGCGCATCCCTGCAATTGCTGCTGCCTCCATACTGGCGAAAGTTATCCGGGACGAAGAAATGGCCGCACTGGAATCTGTCTATCCCGGGTATGGCTTCGCCCAACACAAGGGCTATCCCACCGCGCAGCATTTGAGTGCGCTGCGCAAACAGGGTCCCTGCGACATTCATCGACGATCTTTCGCACCGGTTGCTGAATTGCTGAAAGATTGAGCCTCAGGCATAGCCAAGCCTATTGTCTCAAGCGTTGCTGTCCGGAATAATGACGTCCATGCCTGCCGCTCACCCTTCGCATCATTTCGCGCATCTGCGCCTTCATACCGAATTCTCAATCAGTGATGGTCTGGTGACTATCGGCCCCCTGATTGAACAGCTGCGGAAGATCAACATGCCCGCCGTGGCCATTACTGATCTCGCCAATTTGTTTGGGCTCATCAAGTTTTACAGCAGTGCTCTCCAGAACGGCATCAAACCGGTCAGTGGTTGTGATGTGCTCATCGAGAATGCGGAAGGCGTGCGCTCACCGATCGTGCTGTTGGTGCAGGACGCTACCGGTTATCTCAATCTGACGCGACTGATCTCCGAGTTGTATACCCGCGGAGATTCCATTGCCGAACCCGTTCTGCCACAGGCGCGCCTGGAGGAATTGGGTGAGGGATTGATCGCGCTCTCTGGTGCGCAGAAGGGCGACATCGGCCAGGCCTTGCTGGCGGGCGATGAGGAGTTGGCGCAACAGTGTCTGCAACGCTGGCAGGCGTTGTTTCCGAATCGTTTTTACCTGGAACTGCAACGCGTTGGCAAACGAGAGGAAGAAGCCTATATCGCAGCGGCGGTGCGCCTGGCGCTGGCCGCACAATGTCCTGTGGTCGCAACTAACGATGTGCGCTTTCTGCAACAGGATGATTTCGATGCGCACGAAGTGCGCGTCTGTATCAATGAGCGGCGTACGCTGGATGACCCGCGTCGACCGCACAACTATACCGATCAACAGTATCTGAAAACTGCGGAAGAAATGACGGCGTTGTTTGCCGATATTCCGGAAGCGATCGCCAATGTCGGCGAGATCGTCAAGCGCTGCAATCTGCAACTCACCCTCGGTGAACCCTGCCTGCCCAACTATCCCGTGCCGGAAGGCATGACGATGGAGGAATATTTCGCCGAGCTGTCCCGTGAGGGTCTCGAAGCCCGGCTGCTCTCCCTGTTTGGCGAGCGCGCGAGTGATGCCGATTTGCGAAAACCCTATTTCGATCGTCTCGACATGGAACTGGGAATCATCAATCAGATGGGATTTCCGGGCTACTTCTTGATCGTGATGGAGTTTATTCAGTGGGCCAAGGACAATGGCATTCCAGTAGGACCCGGCCGTGGTTCCGGAGCAGGGTCGATTGTTGCCTACGCACTCAAGATTACCGATCTCGATCCGCTGAAATACGACTTGCTCTTCGAGCGTTTTCTTAATCCAGAGCGGGTCTCGATGCCTGACTTTGACGTGGATTTCTGCATGGAGGGCCGCGACCGGGTAATCCAGCATGTCGCGGAGTTGTATGGCAACGAAGCCGTCTCCCAGATCATTACCTTCGGCACCATGGCTGCCAAGGCCGTGGTGCGCGATGTAGCGCGAGTGCAGGGTAAGCCCTATGCATTGGCGGACAAGCTTTCCAAACTGATTCCTTTCGTGCCGGGTATGACCCTGAGTCAGGCATTCGAAGACGAGCCGCAGCTTGGTCAATTCGTCGATGGTGATGAAGACGCCCAGGAAATCATGGAGATGGCGTACAAGCTTGAAGGCATCACCCGCAATGTCGGCAAGCACGCAGGTGGCGTCGTCATCGCACCCACCCGTCTCACAGACTTTACACCTCTGTACTGCGATGAGGCGGGGCAGGGGCTGGTCACGCAATTCGACAAGAACGATGTGGAAACGGCGGGTCTGGTCAAATTCGACTTTCTTGGGCTGCGCACACTCACGATCATCGACTGGGCCGTCAAGATGATCAACGCGAAGCTGCCCGAGGGTGCGACCCCAGTCGACGTCAACACCCTGCCGCTGGACGACACATCGGTATTCGATCTGCTCAAGAACGGTGAAACCACAGCGGTGTTTCAGCTCGAATCGCGTGGCATGAAGGATCTGATCAAACGCCTGGTGCCGAGCAGCTTCGAAGACATCATCGCGCTGGTTGCCCTGTTCCGTCCGGGCCCCTTGCAGTCCGGGATGGTGGACGACTTTATCGATCGCAAACACGGCCGCAAGGAAGTCGTCTATCCGCATGATGAACTCGCGCCAGTGCTAGGCAATACCTATGGCGTGATTCTCTATCAAGAGCAGGTCATGCAGATCGCGCAGGTACTGGCGAATTACACGCTGGGCGGCGCGGACATTCTGCGCAAGGCCATGGGCAAGAAGAAGCCCGAGGAAATGGCGAAGCAGCGCGTGACGTTCACCGAGGGCGCAGTCGCAAGAGGAATAGACCAGTCGCTCGCTGAATCGATTTTCGATTTGATGGAGAAGTTTGCTGGCTACGGTTTCAACAAATCTCACTCCGCAGCCTATGCACTCGTCTCCTATCAGACGGCCTGGCTGAAGGCACACTATCCGGCCTACTTTATGGCGGCCGTTCTCACGGCGGATATGCAGAACACTGACAAGATTGTGACGCTGATCGACGAATGCCGCTCGATGAAGCTGACGATCCTGCCGCCCGATATCAATGTTGGCCGCTTTAATTTCACGGTGAACGACGCCGGTGAAATTGTTTACGGATTGGGAGCGATCAAGGGGCTCGGTGAGGGACCGGTTGAGCGAATTCTTGCTGCGCGTCAGGAAGGCCCCTTTGAGAGTCTGCTCGACCTATGTAGTCGAGTAGACGCGCAAACGGTTAACAAGCGTACTATGGAAGCGTTGATCAGAGCCGGAGCGCTGGACAACTTTGTAGAAGGCGATTACGACTACTCGCGCGGCTTGCTCAGCGCGACACTCAGCGACGCGATGCAGGCTGCTGAACAGAGCAATAGAAATCAGGCGAGCGGCGTGGAAGACCTGTTTGGTGAAATCGCGCCGGCCGAACCAGCAATAGCCGGCGATGCCGCAGTCAAGTTTCGTCCCTGGAGTGAGAAGCAGCGCCTGACTGCAGAGAAAGAAACACTCGGACTGTATTTGTCAGGCCATCCAATCGATGAGCATTTGGCAGAGCTCCAGCAGATTGCACCGAACCGCCTCGTGAACCTGCGCCCGGAACGGGGTGGGCAGATTGCGGCTGGTCTGCTGCACGGCTTTCGGACAATGAAGAGCAAGAGTGGCGATACGATCGCGTTTCTGACACTCGATGACCGCAGTGCCCGCTTTGAAATTTCGCTGTTTGCCAAGGAATATGAGAAGTATCGCGATCTCATTCAGAAAGACGAGATTCTCATTATCGAGTGCAGTGTCAGCGTAGATGACTACAGCGGTGGCATGAAAGGGCGCGCACGGCAGGTGATGACGCTGGAGCAGGCACGCTACAAGTATGCCCAGCAACTCACACTGCATCTGGATAGTGCTGAGTTGCCTGGCAATTTCTGCGATGTGCTGGAGAAAATTCTTCATCCCTATTGCCGTCAGGCAACTGGGCTGAATGCCACGGGTACCAATGGAGGGCATGCAACAGCACCACCACTGGTTCAGGGAGCAGGCATTCCTGCTGAAGCCAGTCCCACACAGGCCTGCAGAGTGATGATTGACCTTCAGCGAGCGACTTCCAAAGGATGTATAATGCTCGGTGAACAGTGGCAGGTGACCCCGGCCGATGAGCTGATTGAGCGACTAAAATCAGAGTTCGGGCGCACCCAGGTTGGTTTGAAATACAACAAGGCCGCGGTACTGAATTAAGACGCCATGCAGCGGAAAACTGCTGGTGAGACACAGAAACAAGCGAAAATTAGTAGATTTACTGGACTAGTTGGAAATTAAATGGACCCGAATTACCTCGATTTCGAGCAGCCGATCGCCGAGCTGGAAGCCAAAATTCGCGAGCTGCGCCTCGTTGGCAGCGATGGTGAACTGGATATCAATGAAGAAATCCAGAATCTGCAAAATAAAAGTACTCGCCTGACCGAGAAGATCTACGCCAACCTCTCGTCCTGGCAGATTTCACAGGTGGCGCGACATCCGTTGCGCCCCTATACCCTCGATTATATCGATCATATTTTTACCGACTTCGATGAATTGCACGGCGATCGTCTCTTCGCCGATGACCTGTCGATTATCGGCGGAGTCGCCTGGCTCGATGAGCGTCCGGTGATGGTCATCGGTCATCAGAAAGGTCGTGGAACCAAAGACAAGGTGCGCCACAACTTTGGCATGCCGCGTCCCGAAGGTTATCGCAAGGCACGACGTCTGGTTGAACTGGCCGAGCGCTATAAATTGCCGGTGCTGACCTTTATTGATACTCCTGGCGCCTATCCGGGTATGGATTCAGAAGAGCGCGGAATCAACGAAGCCATCGCCGAGAACATGGCCATGATGTCTGCCGTAAAGACTCCGCTCATCGCGACGGTAACAGGCGAGGCTAATTCCGGTGGCGCGATCGCAATCGGCGTCGCCGATCAACTGAACATGCTGCAGTACTCTACCTACACGGTCATCACCCCCGAAGGCTGTGCGACCATTCTCTGGAAGTCGTCAGACTTTGCAGCGAACGCGGCTGAGGCGATGGGAGTGACATCCAAACGCCTGGAAGAGCTGGGCATTGTCGACCAGACAATCGCAGAGCCATTGGGTGGAGCACACCGCAATGTGGCCGCGACAGCGGCCAACATCAAGAAGGCCCTGAATGAGCAGCTCGACAAGCTGCAGGCGCTGCCAATCGATGATCTGGTTGCGCGCCGCTACCAGCGTTTGATGAGTTACGGCATCAGTTCCTGAGGCCCCACGTTCAGCGCAGCGCTCTGACGCAGGGCGCGCTTATTGATAGACTCACGCCATGGAACTCCCGGTAAGTGAATTGCGGGCGGCACTGCAAGAAAGTGCTGCCCGTCGTCTTCTAGTGGCCTACAGCGGCGGACTCGATTCCACCTGTTTGTTACAGGCGGCGATCCAGGTGGCGCAGGCCGACGCGCTGCCGCTCCGTGTGTGCCATATCAATCACGGTATTCAGGCACAGAGTGATGCCTGGCAAACGCATTGTGAGCGCGTTTGTGCCGCTGCGGGAGTGCCCCTGATCTGCAAGCGTGTCGAGCTCGCTGCCGATGCCAGCGAAGAGGTGGCACGCCGAGCACGTTATGAGGTTTTTGCCGAGCTGCTTGAGGCCGATGAATGCCTGCTCATGGGGCATCATCTTGATGACCAACTCGAAACCCTGCTGCTGCGTTTGCTGCGTGGGGCAGGTAGCGCTGGTCTGCGTGGCATGCCCCGGCAGCGTGCACTCGGTGCGGGGCAACTGCTCCGGCCCTGGTTGAGCCTGAAGCGGAGCGCGCTGCTGCAGTATGCAGAGCAGGAAGCTCTGGACTGGGTGGAAGACGTCTCGAATGCCGGGACCGCCTATGATCGCAATTTTTGTCGCAACGAAATTTTCCCGCGCATCGAACAGCGCTGGCCTGCCTACCGAGAAAGTTGGAGCAAGAGTCAGCAGCTACTGGCCGAGAGTGCCGAGTTGGTGACAGAGCTGGCCAGCGCAGATCTGCAGCTGTTGCTCGATTCCTCTGGTGGCATCGATTGCGTCCAATTGTTGCAGCTGAGCCCGGCGCGGCAGCGCAATGTATTGCGACACTGGTTGTCGGAACTGGGCTTGTCAGCGCCAGGCTGGCAGCTGCTACGGCAGATACAGGAAGAGTTTATCGTGGCGCCCGGTGACAACTCCGGCGTCCTGGATCTCGGTAATTTCTACCTGCAGCGCTTTCAGCAGCAGCTGTTTGCATTGCGGAGTTCGCCGCTTGAGGAAGGCCAGGCTGCCATTGAGTGGAACGCGCAGCAACAGGGCCAGCTCTTGTTGCCAGGCAATGGGCAACTCAGTATGCATGCCCGAACCGGCTCGGGTTTACGCAGCGCATGCAGCGCCCAATTACAGGTTCGCTATCGCGAAGGGGGAGAGTCCCTGCGCTTGCCGGATCGACCAGACAAGAGTCTGAAGAAACTGTTTCAGGAACAACGCATCCCTCCGTGGTTGCGAGAACGCACGCCGTTGATCTATGTGGATGGCCGTCTGGCCTGTGTTCCCGGGCTCGGCGTGGCAACAGAATTTACTGCTGTTGCCGACGAAGCCGGGTGTGAAATTGCCTGGCGAAAGCCAGATTTGCTGCAGACACGCGAGCCAAAGGCCGAGTAATTGCGGTAACATTCAATTGTTAACAGAAGGGGCTTCTGGTAAGCTGTAGTTCCATCTGTATGAGTCGAACCCTTCGACTCGAGTCTGCTAGATGGAGCCCCGATGACTCGTTATATCTTTATTACTGGTGGCGTAGTTTCCTCGCTGGGCAAAGGCATTACCTCCGCATCCCTTGCTGCAATTCTTGAGGCCCGCGGCCTCAAAGTTACTCTTCTCAAACTCGACCCTTACATCAATGTGGATCCTGGCACGATGAGCCCGTTCCAGCATGGTGAAGTGTTTGTCACGGAAGACGGCGCCGAGACCGATCTCGACCTCGGTCACTACGAGCGCTTCAGTCGTACCGTGATGTCACAGAAGAATAATTTCACTACAGGCAAGGTGTACGAGGAAGTCCTTAAGCGAGAGCGCCGTGGCGATTATTTGGGGGCGACCATTCAGGTCATTCCCCACATCACCGACGAGATCAAGCGTCGCGTGATCGATGGCGCTGGCGATGCCGATGTGGCATTGGTGGAAATTGGTGGCACGGTAGGTGACATTGAGTCCCAGCCTTTTCTGGAGGCGGTGCGCCAATTGCGCGTGGAACTTGGTTCAGATCGCGCCTTGTTTCTGCATCTGACGCTCGTGCCGTACATCGCGACGGCCGGTGAGACCAAGACCAAGCCCACACAGCACTCCGTGAAGGAGTTGCGTTCGATTGGTATCCAACCCGATATTCTGGTCTGCCGCTCTGAGCAGGAGATCGATGCCTCTTCGCGCGAGAAGATCGCGCTCTTTACTAACGTCGACAAGCCCGCGGTTATCTCATTGCCGGATACCGATTCAATCTATCGCATTCCCTCGCTGCTCGGTGCCACGGGTATCGACGAGATTGTTGTACGCAAGTTTCAGCTTGATTGTCCGCGCGCGGATTTCTCCGAGTGGGACAGCGTCGTAGAGTCACAACTGCACCCGGAACGGGAAGTGAATCTCGCGATGGTGGGCAAATACATGGAACTGCTGGATGCTTACAAGTCGCTCAGCGAAGCGATTATCCATGCGGGCATTCACACGCGTACCAAAGTCAATGTGCATTACATCGACTCTGCTGAGCTGCGCACCAAGGGCGTCGATTCGCTGGCCGAGATGGACGCGATTCTGGTGCCTGGCGGATTCGGCGAGCGCGGCGTGGAAGGCAAGATCAAAGCCGTCCAGTATGCACGCGAAAATAAAATCCCCTATCTGGGTATCTGTCTGGGACTGCAGGCAGCAGTAATCGAATACGCACGCAATGTCGCAGGGCTTGAAGGAGCGCACAGCTCAGAGTTTCAGCCGGACTGTGACCACCCTGTGATCGCATTGATCAGCGAATGGACTACTGCATCTGGCGGCAAGGAAGTACGTGATGCCGAGTCAGATCTCGGTGGCACGATGCGCCTGGGTGGGCAGACCTGCGTTCTCGACACAGACTCTACGACCTTTGCCTGCTACGGCAAGGAACAGATCGTCGAGCGCCATCGCCATCGTTACGAGTTCAACAACGACTACATCGAGCGGCTGGAAGCGGCCGGTCTCAAACTGGTCGGCAAGTCCGTCGATGGCATGCTCGTAGAAGTTATCGAAGTGGCGGATCATCCCTGGTTTGTTGGCTGCCAGTTCCATCCGGAATTTACGTCGACGCCACGCAATGGTCATCCACTGTTCACCGGCTTCATCAAGGCCGCAGTAGCTCG
This sequence comes from uncultured Pseudohongiella sp., assembly GCA_965228725.1. Classification (GTDB taxonomy): domain Bacteria; phylum Pseudomonadota; class Gammaproteobacteria; order Pseudomonadales; family Pseudohongiellaceae; genus UBA9145. The sequence continues at coordinate 124,890 of OZ245834.1, forward strand.
TCGTGCACTACAGGAAGATGGCAGCGCGGTTGACCAGTCCCTGGGACAGGTGGCATCCAAACTCGGTAGTGCGACAACGGCCAGCGCCTGAGCCAGCCTGGAATTAATTAGAACAACGCAAGGAATACCCCAAGCATCATGACTGAAGCCTCTATTTCGATCGCGGATATCGTGGTCGCGAACGATCGCCCTTTCGTGTTGTTTGGCGGGATGAATGTGCTGGAATCGCGCGACCTCGCTTTCGAGGTCGCGGAGCAGTTTCAGCAGGTTTGCAGCAAGCTGAATATTCCCTATGTCTTCAAGGCTTCTTTCGACAAGGCCAATCGCTCATCGAAGGATTCGTTCCGTGGCCCGGGCATGGAGCAGGGCCTGAGTTGGCTTCAGGAAATCAAAGAGAAGTTTGCGGTACCGATTATTACCGATGTGCATGAGCCGGCGCAGGCAGCGCCTGTTGCTGAAGTTGCCGATGTGATTCAGTTGCCGGCGTTTCTCTCACGGCAAACCGATCTGGTTGTGGCAATGGCGCAGACCGGTGCTGTGATCAATATCAAGAAGGCGCAGTTTCTCGCGCCACGCGAAATGCAGCATATCGCCGACAAGTTCCGAGCGGCTGGTAATGACAAGTTAATCCTCTGTGAGCGCGGCAGCAGCTTTGGCTACAACAATCTGGTTGTCGATATGCTCGGTTTCCCGGTCATGAAGAGTCTGGGAATGCCCGTCATGTTTGACGTGACTCATTCCCTGCAGCAGCCTGGCGGTCTGGCGCAGAGCGCTGGCGGACGGCGCGCTGATGTCACTACACTGGCCAGGGCCGGGATGGCGACAGGGCTCGCTGGCCTGTTTATCGAGGCGCATCCCGACCCGGACAAAGCAAAGTGCGACGGCCCTTGTGCATTGCGACTGGCAACGCTGGAACCGTTCCTGCAGCAGATTCAGGCGATCGATACGTTGGTCAAAGGCTTTGCACCGCTCGACACCGCATAGACAATTTACGATTCATCAAACTAACTAAGGTAAAGAAATGGCAGCAATCAAGGATATCAAGGCGCGCGAAGTACTGGATTCGCGTGGTAATCCTACCGTTCAGGCAGACGTCTATCTCGACAGTGGCGAATGGGGTACGGCCTGTGCACCATCCGGTGCGTCAACGGGTTCACGCGAAGCACTCGAGCTGCGCGACAAGGACCCCAAGCGCTATCTGGGCAAGGGAGTATTGAACGCTGTTGCCAATGTAAACGGACCGATCCGCGACGCCTTGCTGGGTCATTCAGCGACAGACCAGCAGGGACTGGATCAGGTCATGCTGGACCTCGACGGTACCGACAATAAATCCAAGCTGGGGGCGAATGCGATTCTGGCAGTCTCTCTCGCGGCGGCCAAGGCCGGTGCCGCGGCCACCAATGTACCCCTCTATCAGCACATCGCGCGGCTCAATGGCACTGAAGGGGAATACACCTTGCCCGTGCCGATGATGAATATCGTGAATGGCGGCGAGCATGCCGACAACAATGTCGATATCCAGGAATTCATGGTGCAACCAACTGGCGCGAGTTCCTTCTCCGAAGCACTGCGCTATGGCGCAGAGATTTTTCATGCCCTGAAATCGGTTTTGGCCAGCCAGGGACTGAACACCGCAGTAGGGGACGAAGGCGGTTTTGCGCCCAATTTGCCCTCTAATGCCGCAGCGCTCGATGCCATTCTTGAAGCCGTTGAGAAGGCTGGCCTGAAGGTGGGCAGCGATATTCGATTGGCACTGGATTGTGCGTCGTCCGAGTTCTACAGCGATGGCCGCTATTCGCTTTCCGGCGAAGGCAAGGATTTTGATGCTGCCGGCTTTACTGCTTACCTCGACAAGCTCTGCAAGGACTACCCGATTCTGTCAATCGAGGACGGCATGGACGAGTCTGACTGGGACGGTTGGGCTAAATTATCTGCGCAAATAGGCGATAATATTCAATTAGTTGGCGATGATTTGTTCGTCACCAACACGAGTATTCTGCAGCGCGGTATCAATGAGAGCATCGCCAACTCGATTCTGATCAAATTCAATCAGATTGGCTCGCTCACAGAGACACTGGCGGCGATCAATATGGCGAAGCAGGCGGGCTATACTGTAGTCATCTCGCACCGTTCGGGAGAGACTGAGGACACCACTATCGCCGATCTTGCAGTGGCGACAGCGGCTGGTCAGATCAAGACCGGATCACTGTGTCGCTCTGATCGCGTAGCCAAGTACAACCGCTTGCTGCGTATCGAGGAAGAACTAGGGCAGGCGGCAGTTTATCGCGGCCTTGGTGAGTTTGCTCGCTTCACGGGCTGACACTTGCCTGGTGGCGTTTATCGCTGTCAGCCTTGCAAGTTCATATTGAGAATCTGGCCAGGGAAAGTAATAAGTTCAGCTGGCGCAAGGGCACAGTGGCTAACACGCAATGAAAATACTCTTTACAGCATTGGGCATGATCATCCTCACCCTGCAGTATCAACTGTGGTTGGGTGAGGACAGCGTGCGCGCGCTTAATCTGCTGGAAGAGGAACTGCGCGCGCAGCAGGAGGTCAATACCGCTCTGTCTGCGCGCAACGAAGTGCTTGAGGTCGAAGTGCTGGATCTCAAGAATGGGCTGGAAGCGGTTGAAGAGCGTGCCCGTTCTGAGCTGGGCATGATCGGCGAAAACGAAACTTTCTATCTGATCATCGACTGAGCCCCGCGGCCTGGTAGTGTCGATCTTCTCGAGTACAGCAACGCAAGCACTATGACTATCTGGGCTATCGTGCCAGCAGCCGGTGTCGGCTCGCGCATGGCAAGCGGCAACAATCAGAACTTCCCGAAACAGTACCGCCCTCTGCTAGGCAGGGCGGTACTATCTCATACCCTCGAAAAACTTTTGCAAGTTTCCGAGATTCATTCCATCACAGTCGCTGTCGGTGAGGCTGATGACTACTGGTCCGAGCTTCCTGAGGCGGCGAGTGAGCGGGTTGTCACGGTAGCCGGTGGTGCAGAGAGGATGGATTCGGTATTGAACGCATTACACTCCCTCGATGCCGCAACGGATGATTGGGTGCTGGTGCACGACGCGGTGCGCCCTTGTGTGCGTCTTGCGGATATCCAGCGTTTGCTGACTGAGCTCGCAAACCATCCCGTAGGTGGGCTTCTGGTCAGCTCGGTGGACAATACGGTCAAGCGCTTTGCGCAAGACAATGCAGTGCTTGAGACTGTGGATCGCGATGTGCTCTGCAATGCACTGACTCCGCAGATGTTTCGCTACAGTGTACTACTAGATGCACTGCGTACGGCGCAACGTAAGGGCTTGCAGGTTACTGATGAATCATCGGCAATTGAACAAGCGGGTTTGCGACCGCAAGCCGTCTTTGCTGACAAATACAATATCAAGATTACACATGAGGGAGACCTGGCGCTTGCGGAAATGCTATTGCGGCAGGACGAGGCGCAGTGACCGGTTTTTCAGTATGCAGCAAGCGAGCAAGGATCGCTGGGCCTGTTAGCATTGAGAGGAGCGTATGCCATGAGTGTTTCTGATATGCGAATTGGGCATGGCTTTGATGTGCATCGCTTTGCTCCGGAATATGATGCAGACAAGCCGCTGATACTCGGTGGGTGCCGCCTCCCTGATGAGTTGTCACTGCTGGCACACTCGGATGGTGATGTTGTATTGCATGCATTGTGCGACGCGCTGCTGGGAGCCGCGGCGCTGGGCGATATCGGCGAACACTTTCCAGATACTGACGAAGCGATCGCCGGCATTGACAGCGTGCGGATTCTCGAGCGCACGCTGGCGCTGCTGGCTGCAAAAGGATTCAAGGCAATCAATTTTGATATCACCATCGTTGCCCAGCAGCCCAGAATCGGCCCACACAAGGAGGCCATGCGTGCACGCCTGCAAGAACTTGCTGCGATGGCCGAGGGCACTGTCAATATCAAGGCAACCACCACAGAGGGTATGGGTTACATCGGCAGGAAAGAAGGTATCGCCTGTCATGCGGTGGTGCTGTTGGCCGCTATGGTGAGCGGCTGATACTGGCAGAGAATCGGAGATGTCGACGCAGCAAGACGCCTTTCTGGCAATGGACGAGTTGGCTTACGCCTGTGGCAAGCCGCAAACGACGGCTGTGCTGAAGCAGTCCTTTAGCGATTTCATTGTCGATGAAGAATTGGGCTTCTCCCCCAGCGGCTCAGGCGAGCACTTGTTTGTGCGCCTGCGCAAGAAAGACATGGGGACTACAGAGGTGGCACGGCTGCTGGCGGAGACAGCTCGAATCAGTTCCCGGGACGTTGGCTATTCGGGCATGAAGGACAGGCGTGGCGAATGCAGTCAGTGGTTCAGTATCAAACTCCCGCCGGGACAGCAGGACGAAACCCGCGCAGCATTGCAGGCTCTGGAATCCGAGCAGATTCAATTGCTTGACCAGCAACGCAACGCGCGCAAGCTGCGCATCGGAAGTCATCGTGCCAATCGCTTCAAACTCCTACTTCGGGATTGCGAAGGGGAGCAGGATGCTTTTGAGCAGCGCCTGCGCCAACTTGCGGTCACTGGCATGCCGAATTATTTCGGTCCGCAGCGCTTCGGCCGGGAACTGAGTAATTTGCATCAAGTGCAGGCATTGTTTGCCCAGGACCAGCGTGATCAGGAGGCCGGAGAGGCCACGAAGAAACCGGCGGCGCAAAAGAACCGGCAGCGCAGGCAGGGTATGCTGTACTCGGCAGCCCGGTCCTATTTATTCAACCAGATTCTCTCGCTTCGGGTCGCTGCTGAAAACTGGAACCAGTATGTCGCCGGGGATGTGCTCAATCTGGAAGGGACCGACCGCTATTTTGCGGTCGCTCTTGGGGATTGGGATGCCACACTGCAAGGTCGATTGCAGGAGGCTGACATCCATCCAACCGGGCTCTTGCCTGGCGTGATTAAAGCGCAAGACAGGTATCTAACTGTAAGCGAGGCTGCCGATATTGAAGATGCGGTGTGCGGCAAATATCCGCAGCTGCTGGCTGGTCTGCGAGCGCGGCGTGTTGATGCGGGCAGACGAGCCCTGCGTTGCATGGTAGGCGATTTACGCTGGAACTGGCCGGAGCCGCAGCAATTACTGATCGAATTTACCTTGCCGCGTGGCGCCTATGCGACGAGTTTGTTGCGCGAGATTTGCGAACTCAGAGAGGCTGACTGATGACGCAACCAGGAAGAACGAGCTGACAGAGAAGACCCCGCTTCTCGTAAACCAACGGCTAGCCAGCAAAGGGCGCCGGTGAGAGAAGCTGATTAGAAGCAGAAGGGACATACATTGAATCACGAGAAGAATCTGCGAGGCATCGGCATGACCTCGCAACGCACGCGGGAGCGCCTGCTGGGGCGCCTGATGGATCAGGGCATACAAAGCATGCAGGTGCTGGATATTATTCGTTCTACTCCGCGGCACATCTTCCTGGATGAGGCCCTGTCGCATCGCGCATACGAAGACGTCGCACTGCCCATTGGGCACAATCAGACCATTTCTCAGCCCTATGTTGTTGCGCGCATGACCGAGGCGATCGTCAACAGTGGGCCGATCGGCAAGGTGCTGGAGATCGGCACTGGCTGTGGCTATCAGACCGCTGTTATTGCCCGTCTAGCGGACAAGGTCTATTCAGTAGAGCGCATCAAGCCATTGCTCGACAGGGCGCGCAAGAATCTCAAGTTGCTCGGCTTACGTAATGTCGATACCAAGCACACCGATGGCAGTCTCGGTTGGCCCGAGCGCGGGCCCTTTGATGCCATCATCACCACCGCCGCCCCGCAGCAGATTCCGGCAGAATTATTGGAACAACTCGCCGATGGCGGGCGACTGGTAATCCCGGTCGGTTCGGATGAGCATCAAGAGCTGAAACTCATAACCCGGCGTGGCAATGACTTTGAATCCCAGACGCTCGATCTGGTGCGCTTCGTTCCTTTGTTAAGGGGGCAGGTACAACACTAATCGGTTTGCACATGGCTGAAGCCAATCAATCGAATCAGTCGCAACAGCATTCGCCGCATAATTTTTACGCGAGTGCGGCGCTGTATTGCAAGGGTCTCGCAATGGGGCTTGGTGATTCTGTGCCCGGGATTTCCGGCGGTACGATTGCCGTCATCACCAATATCTATGATCAGCTCATTTATTCCCTGCGTGCACTGGATCTGCACGCGCTGAAGCTACTCGGTCAAGGCAGGATCAGAGAGGGCTGGCAGTACATCAATGGCTTCTTCCTGCTCACGGTTGCATTGGGGATGTTAAGTGGCCTGTTGTTATCTGCCAACACCGTGTTGTATTTGTTGGAAACAGAGCGTGAATTGTTGCTCGCCTTCTTTGTCGGTCTGGTGCTCGCCTCTGTTTTTCTCCTGCGTCACCACTATTCCTTGCGTAGCGTGACGACCTGGCTCGCGCTGTTGTTGGGTGTATTGCTTACGGTAGGCGTGGGACTCCTCGATGGTCTGCAGGCGACTCTCTCCGTCCCCTATCTGTTTTTCTGCGGGGCTCTGGCGATATGTGCAATGATCTTGCCGGGACTCTCCGGTGCTTTTATTCTGCTCCTGCTCGGCGCCTACGAGCACATGCTCGAGGCACTGGTTGGCTTCCAATGGCTGAGCATTATTGTTTTCGCCAGTGGCGCTGCCTGTGGACTACTGGCTTTTTCCCGGCTTCTTGCCTGGTTGCTGAGTCGTTTTCACGCCCTGGCCTATGCCTTTATTAGCGGACTTTTGCTCGGCTCGCTCTACATACTCTGGCCCTGGCAACAGGTAGTCAGCAGTTACACGGATGCGGCGGGTGTGTCCCACCCCTTGAGAAGTGAGCCTGTCTGGCCGCTAACCTATGCAGGGGCAGGTGATGCGCAAGCCGGCCTCGGTCTGGCTGTGCTCCTGATGATTGCAGGGGCAGCGCTGGTCCTGACCCTGCATTTTGTATCCAATCGCTACGGTAAATAAGCATGTTATCGAATAGGCAGAAGCAAACGCTTGCAGCTGGCGGTGAACGTGTTATCTGCGTACTGGCTTGCTGCTTCCTGCTGCTGGGTTGTGGCAATAATTATCAGGCGCCTGTCACGGAGGCGAGCGAGCGCCAGGTCAGGGTGCCCCCGGAGATCGTCGTCAGTTCTCGCGGCGAGGCCAGCCGCCCTGCGCGAAATGCTGCAGCGGCAGTCAACAACAGTACACCGGTTGTGACACCAGCGCCGGTGCCTGCGGGCAGAACGACGGCGCAGAATGGCACAGTGCACCGCGTGCGCCCTGGAGAAACACTGTTCTCAATTGCCTTCGAATATGACCTCGACTTCCGCAGCCTCGCAATAGCAAATAACCTGCGTCCGCCCTACACCATTTTCGTCGATCAGGAATTACGCCTGGATGCGGGTGCTGCGAATTCCCCGGCACGTAGCTCAGGAAGCAGTCGCAATGCGGCGGTAACTGAGACAGGCGTGGTCACAACCCGGGCAGCGAGTGGCGGCGGCGGAGTATTTCGGCAGCCAATCGGAGGTTCCTCGGCGCCGCGTTGGCAATGGCCGCATTCGGGGTCGGTGCTGCGAGGGTTCGCAGTGGGTGGCAACGAGGGGATCGATATCGATGCCCGAGTCGGTGACCCGGTTCTGGCCGCTGGTGATGGCGACGTTGTTTACACAGGGCGCGGTGTGCCGGGCGTTGGCAAACTCATCATCATTCGCCACAACGATCGCTACCTGAGTGCCTACGGGCACAATAGCGCCATTCTGGTAGCACAGGGTGAACACGTGACCGGGGGGCAGAAAATCTCTGAGGTCGGGCAAAATGCAGCGGGTATCCCAATGTTGCACTTTGAGATCAGGGAAGAAGGGAAATCGATCAATCCTGGCTCGCTGCTACCCTGAGTCTCGGTGAGCTCCTGCCACGCCGTGCTGGAGACAGCGAATTGCCAGTGAGAATACCGGTAGCGAGTTTGTCGGACGTGAGCTTTCAGTGAGAGGGTAGTCGGGCTCCGCGCGAGCGAAAGTGCAGGGAGCCCGCTAGCGACTAGCGCTCCAGATACTGGAGTTTGTTGGGCTTGTCAGTCCATTCCTCGGCATCGGGAAGGGCATCTTTCTTCTCGGTGATATTGGGCCAGGTTTCAGCCAGTTCAGCATTCAGCTGCAGGAACTCTGCCTGATCTTCGGGTAATTCGTCTTCCGCGTAGATGGCATCTACCGGGCACTCGGGTTCACACAAGGCGCAATCGATGCACTCATCCGGATGGATCACCAGAAAATTGGGGCCTTCGTAAAAGCAATCCACAGGACAGACTTCCACACAATCGGTGTGTTTACACTTGATACAATTATCACCAACTACGAATGTCATGTTCGTTCTTCCCTATTCAGTATTTGCCAGCCGCCGTCAGTCTCTGCTGCTGCGCCAGGACCCGCATTCTAGCAGCTTTTGCCCTGATTTACCCAACCTCAGATGTGGCCCGGGAGCTCGTTCTCGAGGCAGCTAGCTGGTCTTCTTCTTGAGTTGATAGAGGATATCCAGCGCTTCGCGTGCCGTGATCTCATCCGGGTTGAGGCGCTGCAGAAAGTCGACCGCAGGATGAGGCTCACTCCCAAAGAGTTCGGCCTGCTGCGGTTTTTCTGGAGTGCCCTGTGTTATGGGCTTCGCAGCATCCGTCTCGAGTTGCTGCAACTTCTGCCTGGCATGGCTGATGACCGACGCGGGGATGCCGGCCAGTTGCGCCACTTGCAGGCCGTAGCTCTGATTGGCCGGGCCCTGTTTCACCGCGTGCAGGAAGACGATGCCATTGTCGTGTTCAACTGCGTCCAGATGGACATTGCTGATCCCCTCATAGCTATCGGGTAGTGACGTCAGCTCGAAGTAGTGGGTAGCAAACAGGGTGAAACAGTGCACTTGCTCGGCGATATGCAGCGCAGCCGCCCAGGCAAGGGAGAGTCCGTCAAACGTGCTGGTACCGCGACCGATCTCATCCATCAATACCAGGCTCTTGGCGGTGGCGTTGTGCAGGATATTGGCGGTTTCCGTCATCTCCACCATGAAGGTTGAGCGGCCTCCTGCCAGATCGTCGGACGAACCGATGCGCGTAAAAATCCGGTCGACCATGCCGATTCTCGCGCTCTGTGCAGGGACATAGCTGCCGCAGAGGGCCAGCAGGGTAATCAGCGCGGTCTGGCGCATGTAGGTAGATTTACCCCCCATGTTTGGACCAGTGATGATCAGCATGCGTTGTTGCTCGTTGAGGTCTACATCATTGGCAACAAAGCTCTCCGTCGTCACGGTTTCAACTACAGGATGGCGTCCTCCAGTGATGCTGATGCCTTCCTCCTCGCAGAGCTCAGGGCGGCTGTAGTCCAATGTGATGGCGCGTTCTGCGAACGTGGTCAGGACATCCAGTTCTGCGAGCGCTGTCGCGCTGGCGACGAGTTCGCGCAATGAGGCAGCCAGTGTTTCGAGCAATTCGTCATAGAGCGCTTTTTCCCGCGCCAGTGCCTTGCTGTTGGCCGACAGTACCTTGTCCTCAAATTCCTTGAGTTCCGGTGTGATGAAGCGCTCTGCATTCTTGAGTGTCTGGCGACGGACGTATTCCGCTGGCAGCTCGCCTGCAGCCTGACCTTTGCTGATTTCAATGTAGTAGCCGTGTACGCGGTTGTAACCCACTTTGAGGGTCGAGGTGCCCGTACGGGCTTTCTCTCTTTGTTCCAGGTCGACGAGGAACTGACCGGCGTTGCTGCTCAGATCACGGAGTTCGTCGAGCTCTGCGTCGTAGCCCGTGGCAATGACGCCGCCTTCGCGAATGACGACTGGCGGATTCTCGATAATCGCCCGCTCCAGGAGTGCACTCTGTTCGGGAAATTGAGAGATCCTGCTGGCCAGAGTGCCAACTTGCGGATTGTCTATGCGCGCCAGTTGCTGTTGCAGATCAGGCAGCAGGAGCAGTCCATCGCGGAGTCGCGCGAGGTCGCGTGGTCTCGCCGAGCGCAGGCCCAGCCTGGCCAGAATACGTTCGAGGTCGCCGATGCTGCCCAGCGTGTCGCGCACCGCCTCGTAATGAAAATCCTGCATCAAAGCCGTAGTGACTTCCTGCCTGTCCAAGAGCAGCTGTCGGTCGCGCAGCGGACGGTTGAGCCAGCGCACCAGCAAGCGGCCGCCCATGGGTGTTGTGGTGGTATCCAGCACTGAGGCCAGAGTATTGTCGCGAGTGCCGGCGAGATTGATGTCGAGCTCGAGATTGCGGCGGCTGGCAGCGTCGAGAATCACGGCGTCGTCCTGTCGCTCGAGCTGAATGCCCTGGATGTGTGGCAAATCAGATTTCTGGGTCTCCCGGGCATAGTTGAACAGGCAGCCGGCCGCGCCGAGTGCAGCATGCAAGTGCTCGCATTCGAAGGCGCTCAGGTCGCGCGTCTTGAAATGCTGAGTGAGCAGTCGCCGGGCATTGTCCAGTTCGAAGTCCCAGACCGGTCGCTTGCGCAAGGCGCTGTGTCGAATGCGCTCGCCTAGCGCCAGCAATTCGTCTGCCAGCAGTATCTCGGAGGGCTTGATGCGTTCAAGTTCAGTAAGTACTGCCTCAATAGACTGCACTTCGTTCAGTACGAGTCTGCCGCTACTGATGCTAAGCAGCGCCAGACCATAGACTGTCTGTTGTTGCTCTCCGGTACTGCTGCCGATCGCAAGCAGTGAATTCTCCTGCCGCGAATCGAGAAGCGCTTCGTCGCTGACCGTACCCGGCGTAATAACTCTTACAACCTGTCGTTCGACCGGGCCCTTGCTCGTCGCGGGATCCCCGATCTGCTCACAGATGGCGACAGCGACGCCTGCTTCAACCAATTTCGCGAGATAGCGATCTGCCGCGTGAAAAGGGATGCCACACATGGGGATAGGTTGGCCACCGGATTTTCCGCGCGCGGTCAGGGTAATGTCGAGAATATCGGCAGCGCGCCTGGCGTCGTCGTAGAACAGCTCGTAAAAGTCGCCCATGCGATAGAACAACAAGTCATCAGGGTGCTGGGCCTTGATGCGCAGAAACTGCTGCATCATTGGAGTGTGGGATTGCAAGTCAGCCAAGGTTGGCGCGGGTTCCAGTGTTGAATTGATGGCAAAGAGTCGAAGCTAGCGATTTTACACACATTGCCGCCTTTCTTGGACTCCCATGGGACGCTAATTCCTCGTCTTTATTTTTTTGGCGGAGCATTTGCCAGACCGAGGTCTGGCGTTAAGATGGCAAGATGACCGCCACTATTGAAGAACAAATACAGGTTTGCGCCGAGCAACTAGCCACGGCGCTGCTGGCTAATGAGATTTTCGTGGCGACTGCAGAATCCTGCACTGGCGGCGGCATAGCGGCAGCGCTAACTGCCTTGCCGGGCAGCTCGCGCTGGTTCGATAGCGGCTTCGTCACCTATTCCAATGCCGCAAAGTCGCGCTTGCTGAATGTTCCTGAATCCCTCTTCGATTTATGTGGTCCTGGAGCGGTCAGTGAGGAAACGGCGCTGGCGATGGCCAAAGGCGCCGTGGCGAATAGTCAGGCCGAACTCTCAGTCGCGGTAACCGGTGTTGCCGGGCCCGACGGAGGGAGCGCGGAAAAGCCCGTCGGTACGGTCTGGATTGCCTGGCATTGGCAGGGTAGGGGCAGTGCGCGCTGTTTTCATTTCCCCGGAGACCGCGCAGCGGTACGCCTGGCTACCCAGGCAGCAGCCTTGCAGGGCCTGCTGGAGACGCTTGCAGGTGGAGTCTGAAAAGATTCTGCGATTCTGTCTAAAGGAAATCCTGCGGCGGCCAATATACTGGTTGTATATACAGTAAAATTCTGTTTTAATTTTTACTGTTTGGATATACAGTGGTTTGGCCCGGTGCGCAATCAGGCGTAGCTCCTGGCAGCCCTTGGCAGTTCCTGGCAGCTTATAAACAGGTACACTCTGGCGCCGCAACCGACCGCCTCTGTATAGAAAGATTTTCCGGGGAATCCGGGCAAGTAGTTAGGATTGGACTATTCTTAACTCAAAGCAATGTGCTGTGTGGCACGACTGCAGGAATGTGAAAAGGCAGAACTGCAAGACTGAAAAAACACACGGCGCGGGGACAACTGCATTACTCAAGGAACCAGGATCAGTTGTAGTGTTACTTACAAGGAAACAACTATGATCGAAGATAACGCAAACAAAGAAAAAGCATTGGCCGCGGCGCTGTCACAGATTGAGCGTCAGTTTGGCAAGGGCTCCATGATGCGCCTCGGCGATTCCGAGCGCGTGCAAATACCTTCCATTTCTACCGGTTCGCTGGGGCTCGATATTGCACTCGGCATCGGTGGTCTGCCGCGGGGCAGGATCGTGGAGATTTATGGCCCGGAATCATCTGGTAAAACAACGCTCACCCTGCAGGTTATCGCGGAAGCGCAGAAGGCGGGTGGAAGCTGTGCCTTTATCGATGCGGAACACGCACTGGACCCGATCTATGCGGGCAACCTCGGTGTGGATGTGGATAATCTGCTGGTCAGCCAGCCAGATACCGGTGAACAGGCACTGGAAATCTGTGACATGATTGTACGCTCAGGTGCCGTGGACGTCGTGGTCGTTGACTCAGTTGCTGCGCTGACCCCGAAGGCAGAGATCGAAGGCGATATGGGTGACAGTCACATGGGACTGCAGGCACGTCTGATGTCGCAAGCCCTGCGCAAGATGACGGCCAATATCAAGAACTCGAATACGCTGGTGATCTTTATTAACCAGATTCGTATGAAGATTGGTGTCATGTTCGGATCTCCGGAGACCACCACCGGGGGTAACGCGCTCAAGTTCTATTCCTCCGTACGTCTGGATATTCGCCGCATCGGCTCCATCAAGGAAGGCGATGAGGTGGTCGGCAACGAGACCCGCGTCAAGGTAGTGAAGAACAAGGTAGCACCTCCTTTCCGGCAAACCGAGTTCCAGATTATGTATGGCGAAGGCATTCATCACCTGGGTGAAGTCATCGACCTCGGCGTCAAACAGGGGCTGATCGACAAGTCCGGTGCCTGGTATGCCTATAAAGGCGACAAGATCGGTCAGGGCAAGAAAAACGTGGCGCAGTATCTGGAAGAGAACCCGGAAATCGCCACCGAGATTGAAACCCAGATCCGTGCGCAATTGCTTAAACCCAGCAAATCGAAGCACGAGGAAGAGGCTGTCGAGGGCAGTGACGATGTAGTCGTTCTCGCAGAAGCCAAATCCAAAAAAGGCTGATGCCACTGGCCTGAGAGTCGCGGCGAATTGTCGTCGCGACGAGCCGCAAGGCTGCATGCACAGGCCAATCAAGCTGCTATTCCATGGCTAGCACAGCACAGATTATCGATGTCCCCGTTCTCCGGCGGGCCGCCATGGACTTCTTGGCCCGCCGGGAACACTCTCTCTTCGAACTACAGCAGAAGCTCGCACGCAAATTCCCGGATGCAGAACCGGAAATGCTGTCTGCTGTACTCAATACATTACGCGAAGAAAATCTCCAATCCGATGAACGCTTTGTTGAATCCTATGTGCGCTACAGAAAGTCACGGGGGTTCGGCATGTTGCATATCCAGTCTGATCTACAGAGTCGCTTAGTCTCCGATGCGTTAATTGCCCAGTACCTGTTCCCCGATGATGAGGACTGGCTGGCAATTGCAGAAGAGCTCACTGTCCGCAAACTGGGAGACTCGCCAGTTCAGTTCGGCAGCAAGGAACACCAACGCCACATGCGCTTTTTGCAGTCGCGAGGCTTCGCAACGCAAGAGATTCGCATGGTTCTGGACAAAAGAATCACTTAGCCCGGTCCCCTCGGTACGGTTTGTCTTCAGCATGGCAGGCTGCTGACTGCGCTTGCGGGTGACGCCATAAAGCGTGTGTTGTTGAACTGCTGCGAGCCCCTTGTCAATCAACTATACTGGGCGCTCGTCGCTGGTCTGGACTGATTAGATGGATTCAAGAAAAAGGACTCTCCGTACTGCGTTGCTGATGTTTGGTCTCAGCCAGGTATGCAATCCCGTATGGGCCAATGAAACGGTACAGCTTTCCTTGCTCGCTGGAAGTGAAAGCAATGTCACTCGAGGCTTGCACGATCCACACATCAAGCCTTCTGGCTTTATCGCCGCACGAGTACAGGCAGGGAAGCTGCTGCAACTGGGTGTGAGCGATTCCCTGCAACTCGGGGCTACGCTCGGAACCAGGCGCTACGGCAAAACTTCGGGCTTCGATCAGCTAACAGCTTCTCTGTCGGCGACGCTAAGTCACAAATTCGGCTTTGGAGCCTATGCGCATCAGCTTGATCTGAGTGCAGAGCATCAGTGGCTCGAAGCACGAGGCGCAGCGCGCGACCGCGAGACGTCTACCCTCAGTCTGGCGTGGAGCAAACGCCTCACTCCAGCCTGGGCTGTATTCGCATCGGTATCGGCAGAACGCAATTCCAGCGATGATCTTCCTGCACAGCACCGGCTAGGCAACCTGGGCTACAGCCCGCAAGTCACACTGCCATTCGAATTAGTTGATTACGATGGCGAGTCAGTGAGTGCCGGAGCAGACTACACTTTTGCCAATGGGCTTATGTTCACCGGCCAGTATTCGCGCCTTAATGGGTATTCCATTTCGAGTACATCTCACCCTTCAGAGTCGATTTACAAGATCGCTTCGGCTTTCTATATCGAACCCGCCTTCGCCAATGACTGGTATGCGTATCGACTCAAGTCGAATACAGACGTGTTCTCTGCTGCGATCAGTTTGCCGCTTGCACAAGATATGGCAGTGGATTTGATGGCTAGCTGGTTTGACATCGCCGCACCGGCAGGGAAGAGTTATGACAACTCTGAAATTGCTATCGGCCTGACCTGGGGATTTTGATTGATGAAGTCAGTAGTAGTAATCGGAACCCGAGACGCTGGCAGATTTGTTATGACAAGTCTGCTTGTTCTTGCGTTGTGGCACGTAGAGCTCAGCGCACAAACATTGGAATTCTCACTGCGCGATGATAATGGTGAGCCAGTAAGTGAGGCAGTCATCGAAGTCTTGCTGCCGGAGTCAGAGCGAAGCAATTACCAGAGCTCTGCCTCATTCACCATCGATCAGCAGGATAAGGAATTCGTGCCCCATATCACGACTGCGGTTGCTGGAAGTGAAATCAGTTTTCCCAACAGTGACGCGATTCTGCATCATGTCTATTCATTTTCTCCCGCACGCACATTCAATATTCCACTCTATGGACGCGGCGAGAACGACGGATTTTTCGAAACCTTTCCTGAGCCCGGTGTCGTAGAGATAGGCTGCAATATCCATGACTGGATGCTCGCCTACATCTACATCGGTGAAACTACCCTGATGGGTGTAACTGATGATGAAGGCAAGGTGGTACTGCACGATTTGCCGGAGGGTGAATTCCAATTACGCATCTGGCACGCGCGACTCGATGCAGTTGGAAATCTGATGCAGACACCCCTCTCGTTGCAGGCGGGTCAGGCGAGCAGTGTCAGCCTGCAGGTTTCACTGCAGCGCGACCGACGCATTCGCCGCGCACCTTCGGCGAATCGCACGCGCTACCGATAGCGGGTACGGCCGGGGTGAACGCATTTAAAAAATACCTTGCTTTCACCTCTTTCCGGGCGCGCCTGCTGACCTTTCTTTGCGCTCTGCTCGTACCAATCCTCGGCGGAACTCTGTACTACGTGAACCGCAACAACACCGAGTACACCGAAGAAACCATTAACAGCTATCTCGGCCTTGGTGCCGATGTGTTCGACTATACGCGGGCGCAGGAGGCCGAGAAGCTCAGTTCGATTATTTCCAGTCTCACCTGGGACTATGGCTACCGAACTGCGTTTGCAGCGCAGGACCCGGCCACGCTCTTTGATGCGTCGCTCAATGTCATTGAGCGCTCGATGCAGAGCACGCATATGATCATGGTAGTCGACCTCAATCAGGAAGTGATAATCGACACGGCGCTACAAGGATTTGGCAGGCTCGAAGGTTCGTTCGCAGAGCTTCTTGAACGCGCTGAAAACTCCGATGACTTCCGCGCCGAAACCATTGCCGCGGTGAATGGTGTGCCGTATCAACTCATCGCTCTGGGGCTGTATTTGCCCAGGCAAGTCGCATGGATTATCGGCGGTTTTGCACTGGACGATGCCTTTGTTGAGCGGGTCAAGGAAAGTGTCCTGTCAGAAGTCAGCATTGTGCGTCAGCAGTCCGACGGTCGGGTGCAAGTCATCACCTCGACACTACCCGATGCTGAACGTGCCTCGCTGGCAAATCAGCTTGAAGTTGATGCCGGAGTGCAGGGCATCCAACTGGTTCGTTACTCCAACGGGGAATGGAGCACGCTGTTGCGCCCCTTGTTTCAGTCTGAAGCAGATGGCAGTTCAGTGCTCGCTGTCATACAGCGCTCCTACGATGAGAATCAGGAGAACGTGGTCCAGTTTCGACGCCTGTTGATCCAGTTCTATTTGCTGCTCTTCGCGCTGAGCCTGCTCGCCGTGTTATTGCTCGCCCGGTCAATTTCACAGCCGCTGGTCACCCTCGCCAGTGTCGTTCGGCGGATCGAGGCCGGAGACTATCAGGAACGCGCGGCCATCGCGTCGAGTGATGAATTGGGTGAGCTCGCCGAGTCAGTCAACAACATGGCGAGTGGTCTGGCAGAAAAGGAAAAGGTTCGCGATCTGCTCGGCAAGGTTGTTTCGCAGGAGATTGCGGAAGAGCTTTTAAACAACCCGGTCGAGCTCGGCGGCGAGGAGAGAGTCGTCACGGTGCTCTTTTCGGATATTCGCGGATTCACTTCGTATTGCGAGGGCTTGCCTCCCAAGCAAGTACTGACTGCGCTGAATGAGGTGTTGAGCAGTATCAGCAATATCATTGAGAAGCACAGCGGAGTCGTCGACAAATTTCAGGGCGATGCAGTGATGGCGTTATTCGGTGCTCCTGTTACAGGCAACGAGGATGCAAGCAATGCGATCTCGGCCGCTTTGGAGATTGTGCAGTCGCTGGAGCAACTCGACTCCCGACTCAGTGCCTGCGTTGGTATCAACACGGGGCTCGTAGTTGCCGGTAATCTGGGTTCGAGTAACCGCCTGAATTATTCTGTCATCGGTGATGCTGTCAATCTGGCGGCGCGCCTGGAAAGCCTCACCCGCTACTATGGCACGGCATCGATCGTCAGCGAGGACAGTGTCGAAGCGGCGCCAGAATTTGTCTATCGGGAGCTCGATGAAGTTGTTGTCGCAGGGAAGCAGAAGCCGGTCAGAATCTACGAGCTTATCGGCGAAAAGGATGCGCTGACGGCGACTCGGTGTGCCGAACTTGAGCAGTATGCTACAGCGCTGCAATATTACCGAGCCCAGAAATGGCAGTCTGCGCGTGAGCAGTTTATTCAACTGCATGGATCATGCGACAATAGCAAACTCTGTCAGATATTCCTTGATCGAATCGATTTCTTTGTGTCGAACCCGCCCGGCCCGGACTGGCGCGGGATCTATAGTTTCGACAAGAAGTAATAGCGTTCGATTCCGACACTGAATTCGAATCAGGCAATCGATTAACCATGCCCTTTACTGCGGCAAACCAATGGACTAACGAATGAAATTGATCAAACCCTTCCGAGGCCTTCGCCCGACTCGGGAACTCGCTGCTCGTGTCGCCGCCCATCCCTACGACGTGCTCAACAGGGAAGAGGCTTATGAACTGGCGAAAGATAATCCTTACAGTTTCTTGCACATCAACAAACCTGAAGTCGACGTCGATCCCGCCATCGATGTGCACGATGCGCGGGTTTATCAGAAAGGCAGCGAGAATCTGCAGCGCTTTATCAATGAGGGCATCCTGCACCGGGATTCGGAAGAAACACTCTATGTTTACAAGCAAGTCATGGGGGATCACGAGCAGGTAGGACTGGTTGCAGCCGCCTCTGTTGACGCCTATGACCAGAACCTGATCAAGAAACATGAATTCACCCGGCCAGAGAAAGAAGATGACAGGGTCAATCATATTGATACCTTGTCAGCCCAGGTCGGACCGGTCTTTCTGACCTATGAGTCGCAGCAGGCGATTGATGACATGATTGCCGGCGTCGTCGCAGGTGAACCCGTCTATGATTTTCAGGCGGACGATAATACGCGACATGTGTTCTGGGTAATCGATGACAAAGCGCTCGTTGAGAAAATCGAGAATGCGGTGAATGATCTCAAAGCGCTTTATGTCGCTGATGGCCATCATCGTTCTGCTGCCGCATCGCGAGTGCAGAAGTTACGACAGCAGCGCAATCCCGGCAGTGATGGCAGTGAGTCTTTCAACTATTTTCTGGTCGTGCTCTTTCCTCATAACCAGATGCAGATTCTTGATTACAATCGCATCATCAAGGATTTAAACGGCAGGGAAGCGGCCGATTTTCTTGCCGCTCTGGCAGAGCAATACGATGTCGAGGCGGTGGCTGATCGCGATTCGGCGAAACCCAAAAAAGCACGTGAATTTGCGCTGTATCTCGACAAGCAGTGGTATCGCCTGACAGCAAACGCAACACTGCAAGCGAGTATAGACGACAACGACCCGGTGCAGAGTCTGGACGTCAGTATCTTGCAGAACACTGTGCTTGAGCCGCTGCTCGGTATTGTGGATCAGCGTACTGATAAACGAGTCGACTTCGTTGGTGGCATTCGTGGCCTCAAGGAGCTGGAGAAACGCGTTGATAGCGGCGATTGGCAGCTCGCTATTGCGCTGCATGCGACGTCAATTGAGAGTCTGATGGCAATTGCGGATGCGAATGAAGTGATGCCGCCCAAGTCCACCTGGTTTGAGCCCAAACTCAAGAGCGGGTTGGTGGTGCACGTCCTCGACTGACAGCGCTGTGTTGCAGTAAGTCGGAAATAAAAAAAGCCGCGGCATCGACCGCGGCTTTTCAATTCAAGGAGTTGAAGCAGTTTTACTGCGGCTTCAGGCAGCTGAGCGTTTCGCCATATCGATTAGCTTGCTGCCACCCTTGTTAATTGGAATGGACTTCGGCTTTTCGGCTTCCGGTATTTCTCTTGCCAGTTCAATGTGCAGCATGCCGTTTTCCAGGCGTGCGTTTTTCACTTCGACGTGATCGGCAAGTTGAAAGCGGCGTTCGAAATTGCGTGCTGCAATTCCGCGATGCAGGAAGTTGCGCTCCACTTCATCCTGGGCTTTCTGCCCTTTGACAGTCAGTGTCTGTTTCTCTGTCTGGATGTTGAGTTCGTCCTGGTCGAACCCGGCGACCGCCATGGTGATTCGATACTGATCTTTTTCGAGCAGCTCGATGTTGTAGGGCGGATAGCCATTGGAATTGTCACTGCGGTTAACGGCGTCGAGCAAGGAAGAGAGATGATCAAAGCCGACAGTGCTTCGGTAAAGGGGTGAAAAATCTAAAGTACGCATAACACATATCCTCTAGTGTAAAAGCAATATGAAATGTGCCCATCGTAAGATCGGGCGAGGTTTCCGGAGCCTCATTTGAGCGCTCCTTGAGTACTTAGGTAGGGGCGTGTTTCAGCTTTTCAAGAGCAGAATTGAAAATTTTGACATTCCAGTTCGCGCGGACGGGCTCAAGTCGGATAGGCACGACGAGCTCCGTGGCGAAATGAACAGGCTCGCAGGTAACAGGCTGTAAGGTAGGGTGATCGAACGTGATTGAAAGCAGGCGCGTGCCTCAGCCCCGTTGCCGGGACCGAGGACTGACGCGCCAGCTTGTTCGGTGATGGCCGCTGCTGACCAGGCAAGGTCAGATAACCAGCATCTCCATGAACTCATTGACAGGAGTCTGCTCAAGCTTCTGCTGATCCTTGCACAGCGCGAAAATGGCTTCGCTACGACTGGCCGGGAAACGTGTCGCCAGATTGCTGCGGAATTTTGCCTCGAGCAGAGGGATGCCTTCCTCGCGGCGGCGACGGTGTCCGACTGGGTAGTCGATAGCCACCTTGTCGGTGCTGTTGCCATCTTTGAAATAGACCTGCAGGGAGTTGGCAATCGAGCGCTTCTCGGGCTCCAGATACTCTTTGCTATAGGTCGGGTTCTCGTGAACTTCCATTTTCTCGCGCAGCTCATCGATGATGGGGTGCGCTTCGTGAAAGCTGTCTTCGTAGTGTTCCGCCACCAGATTACCGAAGGCGAGGGGCACTGCGGTCATGTACTGCAGACAATGGTCGCGATCAGCCGGATTGTTGAGCGGTCCGGATTTGCTAATGATGCGGATGGCGGATTCGTGCGTATGAATCACGATCTTTTCAATCTCGTCCAGTCGGTCTTTGACCAGAGGGTGCAATTGCACCGCCGCTTCGGCCGCAGTCTGAGAGTGAAACTCGGCTGGGAAAGAGATTTTGAAGAGGATGTTTTCCATCACATAGCTTCCGTAAGGCATTGGAAAGCTGAATGATTTTCCTTTGAACGAGACGTCATAGAAGCCCCAGGTCGGCGCTGTCAGCACACTGGGATAGCCAATCTCGCCGCGTAGCGTGAGATCCGCCAGACGCACTGCACGCGACGTTGCATCACCTGCGGCCCAGGACTTGCGAGGCCCGGCATTGGGAGCGTGGCGGTAGGTACGCAGACTCGAGCCGTCGAGCCACGCCTGGGAGAGGGCATCGATAACCTGCTGTTTGCTGCCGCCCAACATGCGGGTGACCACTGCCGTTGACGCGACGCGGACCAGCAGCACGTGGCAGAGTCCTACCCGGTTGAAACTGTTCTCGAGAGCCAGAACGCCTTGTATTTCGTGGGCTTTAATCATGGCGGTCAGTACATCCCGCATGCTCAGAGGCGCTTTGCCAGCGGCAATTCGGGTCTGGGAGAGGTAGTCTGCCACGGCGAGAATGGCGCCCAGGTTGTCAGAGGGGTGACCCCATTCCGCGGCAAGCCAGGTATCGTTATAGTCCAGCCAACGGACGATACAACCGATATCCCACGCCGCTTTCACCGGGTCGAGACGAAACTGGGTGCCAGGTACGCGCGCGCCGTTGGGGACTACTGTGCCTTCGACCAGCGGGCCCAGTAGCTTGGTGCATTCAGGAAAGCGCAGTGCCAGCAGGCCGCAACCGAGCGTGTCCATCAGGCAATTACGCGCCGTGTTGTAAGCCTCGCTGGAATCGACCTCATAGTCACAGACGTAATTGGCGATATCGACCAATACCTGATCTGGCTCGGGTCGCTGGTTCATGTCTACATTTGCGCTCATAATAATCCTTATATAACAGATAGATAGAATTTATAATTAATGTGAATTTTCTTGGCTCAGGCCGTGCGTTGGGCGATATCAACCCAGGTGGCGCTCTCCGGGCCAGTGTAGTCGGCGCTTGGGCGGATGATGCGATTGTTCGCGCGCTGCTCCTTAACATGTGCAGCCCAGCCAGTAAGGCGAGACATCACGAAGATGGGGGTGAACAGCTTGGTTGGAATCCCCATGAAGTGATAGGCCGACGCATGGAAGAAGTCTGCATTACAAAAGAGCTTCTTCTCACGCCACATCACCTCTTCACAGCGAACAGAGACAGGGTAGAGCACGGAGTCACCGACTTGATCGGCGAGCTTCTCTGCCCATTGTTTGATGATGACGTTGCGTGGGTCTGACTCGCGGTAGATCGCGTGCCCGAAGCCCATTATCTTCTCTTTGCGCTGCAACATGCCCATGAGAGCTTCTTCCGCCTCGTCAGGAGATTGCCACTGCGCGATCATGTCCATGGCCGCTTCATTGGCGCCGCCGTGCAGTGGTCCGCGCAGACTGCCGATCGCGCCGGTGATGCAGGAGTGCATGTCAGACAGCGTCGAGGCGCAGACCCTGGCGGTGAAGGTAGAGGCGTTGAACTCGTGTTCAGCGTACAGGATAAGTGACACATTCATGACCCGGGTGAAGAGCTCATTGGGTGCCTCGCCGTGCAACATATGCAAGAAATGCGCGCCGATGGACTCATCGTCCAGAGCGGTTTCAATTCGTTTGCCTTCGTGAGAGTAGGCGTACCAGTAGCAGATCATGGAAGGCAGCGTGGCGAGCAGCCGGTCAATAGCATCATCCTGCTCGGCGAAGCTGGTTTCTGTCTCCAGATTGCCAAGTACCGAGCAGCCAGTACGCATCACATCCATGGGATGAGCGCTGGCCGGGAGGCGTTCGAGAACTTCTTTCAAAGCGTCAGGAAGCTCTCGTAAGCCAATGATTTTTTTATTGAAGCTATCGAGTTCCTCCTGCGTCGGCAGGTGGCCGCGAAGGATCAGGAAGGCGACTTCTGCAAAGCTCGCCTTGTCGGCGAGTACGCTAATGTCATAGCCGCGGTAGGTGAGTCCCGTGCCGGATTTGCCGACTGTGCAGAGTGCGGTTTCGCCAGCTACCTGACCGCGAAGGCCTGCGCCGCTAAGTTTCTTTTCTGTCATGTTATTTCTCCCCCGTAATGCAGCCGCCTGGCCTGATCGATCCGAGCTGTCTGATCAGCACAAAGCCCGTCGGCTTGATGATGCAGTGAATTAATAAAATCCTTTAACTATCTGTATTTATTTGGTTTTAAATAACTCGTCCAGTTTATTTTCGTAGTCGTGGTAGCCCAGTACCTCGTACAGCTCAGCTCGTGTCTGCATGTGTGAGAGCACGGCATTCTGATCTCCCTGTGCCGCAATACTCGAGTAGACATCCAGTGCCGCTTTGCTCATCGCACGAAAGGCGCTGAGCGGATACAACGCCATGGCGATGCCGACTTCCTGCAACTGGCTGCAGTTGAACAAGGGGGTCTGGCCAAATTCCGTTATATTGGCTAGCACCGGGACATCGAGAGCGTCCGTAAACTGTTGGTATTGCGAGAGTTCCTGCATCGCCTCTGGAAAGATGGCATCGGCGCCCGCTTCCACGCAGGCCACTGCCCGATCGATCGCGGCTGCCATACCCTCGACTGCCAGGGCATCTGTTCTGGCCATAATGACGAAATCGGGATCCGTTTTCGCATCGACTGCTGCTTTGACCCGGTCGACCATCTCCTCTTTGGACACGATTGCCTTGTTGGGGCGGTGCCCGCAGCGTTTCTGCGCCACCTGATCCTCGATATGGACCGCGGCTGCTCCTGCGCGTTCCAGTGTACGAATGCTGCGCGCAATGTTGAAGGCGCCGCCCCAGCCTGTGTCGATATCAACCAACAGAGGCAGCTCGGACGCAGAGCAGATGCGTTCCACGTCGATGGCGACATCATTGAGGCTGGTGATTCCGAGGTCGGGCAGGCCATACGAGGCATTGGCGACTCCCGCACCGGAGAGATAGATTGCGTTGTGACCCGCACTTTCCGCCAGCATGGCACAATAGGCATTGATCGCGCCTACGATTTGCAGGGGCTTGTTTTCCGCAAGGGCGGTTCGGAAGCGCTGGCCAGCGCTGCTCGAGAGTCGGGACATGAGAATACCTTTCTGCTTTATATTTAATCTGTAAGAGTTTGATTTAATTTGTCTAATAAGGTTTTTCTGGCACTGGAGATGTGGCGCTTCATGAGTAGCTCTGCCAGTTCCTCATCGCCTGCTTCGATGGCATCGACAATCTGCTGATGTTCTTTCAGGGCCTGCTCCGGGCGCGAGGGCTGGGCGCCGGTCTGTCGCCGGTACAGGCGCAATAAATGATAGAGCTCGCCGCAAAGAAGATCGAACAGGCGGGCATTACCGCTCAGCTGGATGATCTGATAGTGAAAATCGAGGTCGCCTTCCTGCTGATGGTAGGACATCCAGTTGTCGGAACGAATCTGGGCTTCGTGGCGCGCAAGCAGCGTGCGCAGGCTGGCGCAATCCTGGGCGTTGGCGCGGGTTGCCGCCAGACGGCAGGCCAGCCCTTCCAGAGCCTCTCTTATTTCATATATTTCAATAGCCTGGGGGATATTAAGAGAAACAACCTTAGCCCCTATGTTGGGCTGAATCTGTACCAGTTTACTGCCTTCGAGGCGGCGAATCGCTTCCCGAAGAGGGCCACGGCTGATGCCGTACTGACTCGCCAGGGTGGCCTCGCTGATTTTTGAGCCAGGAGCAATGTCTCCGCGCACAATGGCGGCGCGAATCTGGCGAAAAGCCTCGTCGGCTCTTGTTGCGGAAGCTGGTGCTTCGGATTCTGTCATTGCGCCGTTGGATTGTTGACAATGTATCGAGTAATTTGGCGATTATCGGGTAATAAGCTGGATTTCTCAAGAGAATTGTTGACAATCCAGCGGTATTGCCCAATCAGACGGCTATTCTCACGATTGCACCGGGCAGTAAGCTGATTTTTGGATGATCGCACGAGAGCAGCGCCAGCCAGCAGCCCGGTAGAAATGCAGGAGCAATTCACGATGGATTGTTGTTTAATTTAGCAGCCTGCACGCGCGCTGTTTGCCGTGGGCTGATTTCAGGGAGAATGACAGGTGGCGTTTGCCGGGTTTCAGGATTTTCTAAGCGGGCTGGTAAGCCGTCAGAGAGCGCTTTTTTCAGGGAGCGAGCAATCGCCGATAGAAGAGTTGCTCGACAAGTTGATGAGCAGCGTGGGCGAGATTTCCGCCATCGTCTTGGCCCGTCAGGTGCTGGACCACTATCAAGAGCTAGACCAGGAGCAGCGTCTTGAATTCTTTGCCAACCTAGAGGCGAATTTCAATGCCAATGAGGCACTGGTGAAAGTGGCTTATGATGCCTATGCCAAAGATCCTTCAAGCATCAATCTCAACAAGCTGTCGCGCGCAACCGAGCCATCCCGGCTAACGCTTCTGCGCAGGCTCAATCAGACACCCGGGGCGACCCACGATCTGGTAGCGATGCGCACGGATTTGCTCGGTCTGTTGAAAGAGCATCCCGAGCTAGCGGCGGTAGATGAGGATTTTCAGCGCGTTTTTCGTTCCTGGTTCGGGCGCGGATTTCTGCAACTGCAGACAATAAACTGGTCGACCTCAGCGGCAATACTTGAGCGCATTATTCGCTATGAGGCCGTCCATGCCATCCGCGACTGGGATGATCTACGTAGCCGGATCGATCCCCCCAACCGACGTTGCTTTGCGTTTTTTCATCCAGCGCTTGTCGATGAACCCCTTATTTTCGTGGAGGTTGCTCTGGGGCAGGAGATTCCGGGCTCAATTGCTACCATCCTTGATCGCGCCAGCGTCGATGAAGACCCGCAGGGCGAGTACACCACTGCGACCTTCTACAGCATCAGTAACTGTCAGCCTGGCTTGGCCAACGTGTCTTTTGGCAATTTCCTCATTAAACAAGTGGTGCAGGAACTGCGCAGCGAATTTCCAGCAATAAAGAATTTCGTGACCCTGTCGCCGATTCCCGGTTTCAATCGCTGGCTCAAATCGGAGGATGCGACAGATGCGCCGGAACTGCGGGCGATGAAAGCCCAGGTGCTGGCGCTTGACCGCAACGAAAGCGTGATTGCCGACAATGAGGAAGTGCTACGCAAGTGTGTGTTTAACTACCTCTACCATGCCAAACGGGGCAAGCATCCGCTGGATCCGGTGGCACGTTTCCATCTCGGGAACGGCGCCTCGATTCATCGCCTGCATGCAGGAGCTGACCTGAGTGACAAGGGGATGCTGCAGTCATTCGGAACCATGGTGAATTATCTCTACGATCCCGCCCAGATCGAAAAAAATCACGAGGCCTATGCGGGGCAGGGCAAGATCGAATACAACAATAAACTGAAGTCCCTGCTGCTTAAGCTCTGAAAGCGACTCGGCTGATCGCATCGGCCGGCAAGCTGGGGGCTTTGCTGATACAATTGGCACCTTTTTCGGAACATCCTGTAAGTGCGCGAAATCCTGTGAACACCTCAACTCTCACCAGCAATACCAGCGGCGAGCACGCTCTCAATGCGCTGGATACCGAGCAACTTCTGACGCTCAAGCAGCGGATCATCGACAGCGGTGTGCTGGGGCGATCGCGGCACTATACCCGTCTGTTCACTTTCCTGATTGATTGCACGGTCGCAGGCCGCTCCCCGCGGGAGATCGATCTGGCGGTTGAAGGACTGGGTCGCGGCGAAGACTACGACGTCGGTTCAGATTCGTCGGTGCGAGTCTATATCCATCAATTGCGCAAGAAGCTGGACCTCTATTACAAGCAGCATGAACCCGACGCGACGTCGCGCATAGTGATCCCGAAAGGGCAATACCGCATCGCCATCGAGTCATCGGAACAGCTTGCTGCGGCAGGGAAAGAGGGGACAGCGAAGATTGTCTGGAATCTCAACTCTGTTCTCATGACGATAGTCGCCGCCTTGTTGTTGTTGAACCTGGCGATTCTCCTGCAGCGCAGCGGTGAGCCGGTTGATCACGAATTGACTCAGACGGCAGCTCATCCAGTGTGGCAGCCGTTGCTGGGCGATGATCAGCCTATCTTGCTTGTTATGGGCGACTACTACATTTTTGGCGAGCTGAACGCCAACGGCAATGTGGCCAGAATGGTGCGGGAGTTCAATGTCAATTCCAGCAGCGATCTGGAAGAGATGCGCTTCAGTGATATTTCGCGAGCGGAAAACTATCTCGATCTCGATCTGAGTTATATGCCTGAGAGCAGTGCCTTTGCGTTGACAAAGATCGTCCCGATTCTTGAAGCGAGCAACAAGCCGGTCAATATCACAATGATGTCGGATCTGACGATGGCGGATATCCGCAACAACCACATCGTTTACATCGGCTATCTGTCTGCTTTGGACAAGCTCTCGGATCTGATGTTCGCCGGGTCCGAACTCGGCATCGGCCGCAGTTACGACGAATTGGTTAACAAGCGTACTCTGGAGTTTTATACCAGCGACGCAGGGTTGCCGGAGCAAGGCCAGCGCTTTCGCGACTACGGTTTATTCTCCACATTCTCAGCGAGCGCCTATAGTCATGTCGTCCTGATTTCGGGAATGCGTGACGCCGGCGTGATGCATACCGCGCAGGCCCTCTCGAATTTCAGTTTGATCAATGAGCTGGCTGCATCCATCGACGATGACACGGACGAATCAATGGCCAATTTCGAGGCGCTCTATGAAGTCTACGGCGTCGATCGAATGAACTTCGATGCGAGCATTGTGCATGCCGCTACGCTGGACAAGGCCGCTGTGTGGACCAGACAAAGTTCTGGAAACTATGATCAATAATGCTGATCAATAACCCGGATAAATAACCCGGATCAAAATCCAGTCTCGCGTTGCTGGGTTCAAGCAATGCGATTGGCTGCAACAGATTCCCGCCGCTTCTCAACTGCCAGCCGCTTCGCTTTGTTGTCGCCATACTTGTTGATCGAGAAATAGGCGTTGCGTTGTTTGCGTCTGGCGCCTTTTCCTTCCTGCCAGGTCGCGACCCAGGAGTGATCTTTTTCGGAGTAGCTCACGCCGATTTCACCCGATGAGTTCAGTGGGGAAATTCGCCGTGGGCTGTACTTTGCATAGGGCCAATTGCTGCCGTAAATCTTGCGGCCTTCTTCATCCCGTTTCTTTTTGGCAGCAGCGATTGCTTTTTGCTTGCCGCCGTACTTTTTGAACGGAAAGGACTGTTGAAAGCTTTTCCCGTCGTACTTGATGCGCACCCAGGCGCAATTGGTGCCACGGGACTCGATAATGCTTATATGGTGAAGTGCGCTGAGTTTTTTCACGAGAACCTCGCTGTCAATCTTGGTCGTCAATGAAAAGCCTGATATTTCAGGCGTGGCTGACTACTACAGACTACTACAGAAAGCTACGAAGGATTCCAGAACGGAAAGTCACTTCGCGAGTTTGGAATTGCTGCTCGTTCTCACAGCCGGGATCGCCGGCACTGTCTGTCAGTTTACACCGATCAAACGGACGGGGCTAGAGATGCGCCACGGCTCTTTGCTGCGCGGTGTGCGCAAAGGGAGTGCGTTTTTCCTGATTGGTCTCAGGCGTGAGCAGCCATGTGCTGAATAACACCTGGCTTGCGGCTCTCGACGTGCGAGATCGTGTAGGTGTAGTCCTTGGCACAGGGGTCAATACCCATGGCCTCATCGATAGCCGCGGCGAGATCTGCCTGGGCAGCCTGACGCGTCAGGTAAGGGCCTGAGATTTTGACCTGAAGACTGGGCTCGTTGGGAGCGGATGCGACTATGTAAAAATTCTTTGCGTTCACTGACTTGGTTACCACCAGCCGGATCACTGAAATCGGGTGTGTTGCCGGCCGAGAAATCTTTCTAGCTAAAGGCTTACTGTTGGCGGCTTTACGGCTATTATCGGCCGCGTATTAGAAACCAACAGCCCCTGTAATACAAGAAATATAGACCTGAAAATCGAGACTTTTCTAACCTTAATTACTTACCAATTACAGTGTCTGTCGGCACCGATGAATCGAAGCTTAACTCCGTCTTCGCCTCGTCGATGTGTCCCGCATCACACGACTGCGTATGGGAAGCGAAAGTCGGTAGAATTGGTCTCTTATAGCTCATTACGACCCCAGACATTTTTAGGTTCAGGAAAATTGATCGATTTTTTTCTCATCTGCCAGCGAGCGACGAATTTAGCTGTGCCGAAACTCTCAATCTTGACGGGTTGCGCTCAGTCCTGTTGCCACGTTTCGAAGGGTTTCGGTGCATGACCGCGGCGCAGCAACTTAGCGTGGTAATCCCGGTACTCAACGAGGCACAACTCATCGAGGAGCGACTGCAACGGCTGCAGCCACTACGCGCGCAGGGCGCAGAATTGCTCGTCGTTGATGGCGGCAGCGATGATGAAAGCCGGGAAAAGGCACTGCCTCTTGCCGACAAGGTGCTCCGGTCGCAGAGAGGGCGCGCCCGGCAAATGAATTACGGGGCGGCTGAGGCGTGTGGTGATTGGCTATTGTTTCTGCATCTCGATACAGAGCTTCCTGCTCCAGCCTGCGCGTCGTTGCTCGCCGAATTGGCCAGGCCCGGTGTGCAGTGGGGGTGGTTTGATGTGCAATTGGACAACCCACGCTGGCCTTACCGCATGATCGCGACCGCCATGAATCTGCGTGCGCGTGTCACCAGGGTGTGTACCGGAGATCAATCAGTGTTTGTGCGCCGAAATCTGTTCTCGCGTGTTGGTGGTTTTCCGGTATTGCCCCTCATGGAGGACGTGGCGTTCAGCAAACAGCTGCGCAGGCAGGCTGCTCCGCGTGTGCTGGGGAGCAGGGTCACCACGTCCAGCAGGCGCTGGGAAAAGCATGGTGTAGCAAGAACGATTCTGCTCATGTGGCGCCTGCGGCTGCTTTATTTTTTAGGGGTTTCTCCCGCCAAACTGGTTGCGCAGTATTATCCTGAAAACGGCAGCATGCGCCGCGAGCAGTCATGAGTCAGTGGCAGTTTCCACGCGCTCGCATTCTGGTTTTCGCGAGGGCGCCCAGAGCAGGGCAGGTCAAGACGCGGCTGCAACCGGTGCTGGGTGATGCGGGATGCTATAGGCTCTATCGCCAGTTGTTGGAGAGCACGCTGTCCAGGGTGCAGTCCTCTGGGCTCGCGCCCGTGCAACTCTGGGTTGATCAGGACCCGCATCATGAAGATTTCCTAAGATATTGTAATACTGAAGATATCTTTCTTCAGGAAGGGGCTGATCTTGGGTGTCGCATGGCCCATGCCGCAGACCTGGCACTGTGCTGCCAGACGGTCGATTCCGTTCTGCTAATCGGTTCAGATTGCCCTGCGCTGGATACGACTCACCTGCACACCGCGCTTCACGCACTGCATGAAGGGGCGCCGGCAAGCATCGCCGCGGCGGAGGATGGTGGTTATGTACTACTCGGCCTTCGTAAGGCGGAGCCGCATCTGTTTACTGGAATCGAATGGGGAAAGGAACGGGTGTTTGAAGACACCATGCGGCGCTTCGCCGAACTCGGTCTGACGCCTGAGCAACTCCCGGTGCTGTGGGATGTTGACAGGCCAGAAGATTTGCCACGCTTGCTGGCGCTGGATGCCGAGCGCTTCGGATTCCTCGCCGAGAGCTGATTGCAATCAGATCTGCCGGCTTACCGCTTTGGCGTATCGGCCTCGATTTGTGCTTCAAGTGCCAGCAGCTTGTCAGTCAATCGCTCCAGATCAACGACATACTCGCCTGCCATGATGCGCTGGTGCAGTTGCACCACCCGCGTCGCATTGATTTCCGGCAGCTGATCGATGGTCTCTTTCAGTTCCCGGAGCGTCTCACTGGATACAGTCCTTGTCGCGTCATCCACTTGCGAATCAGATGCCACCGATTGTCCAGCCACTCGTCGACGGCTGGCCTTGAATGCGGTCACCACGGCGGATTTGGAGCGCTGGCGTGCCGATTTCGCTGCTGGGGAATCCGATTTGTTCACTGCGCCGATACGTATTGGAAATATGCTGCTGACTGAACCCGGCGAATGAACTGCATTGCCAGGATCCGATTTTCCGCGCCGTGCTGCTGCTCTGTGGCGGGTTAAATCTATAACGACTGGTGCAATAATATCTTTATAGCGGCCCCGGGAAATGGCTGTGCCTGGATGAAATTGCCGGTCATTTTACCTGCATCTCTCGCATCGCCTGTGCCCTGACAGCAGGATTCACCATAATGGTGCCTGTGCAGCAGTGCCAAGAGCTAACCCTCGGGTTTGACGACAGCTCCGCCGTAGATCGCCACAAATTCTGGCGGAAAGCGCGTTGGCTTCCCGGTCTCCAGGTTGATTCCCACCAACACCCAGTGTCCGCGCAGCACAGTTTTACCGCTGTCGCGGTGCCTGATCTGGAAGCGCCGCTCCAGACGCAAGCGCCCGTCGCAATGAACCAGCCAGGTCCCGACTTCAAGCGCCTCGCCAACAAAGCTGGGCAGTTCATAGTCGTAGTGGGCATGCCTGATCGCCACACCCCGATTGAGGCGGCGGTAGTCAGTCACACTGAGTCCCAGTTTCCGGGAATGCGACCACGCACATTGTTCACACCACACGACGTAGCAGGCGTTATTTGTGTGCCCCATATTATCGATGTCGTCCTGGCTCACGACGATTTGCTCGATATGGGGATTGGCATGATCCCATTGCATAGTGACTCCTCCTCAGCGGCTGGGATTCTACCGTATACCCCGGAGATTGGGCCTCTGCTCCGGGACAATGGGGGGAACCCGGGTAGAAAACGCTTCTTTTTCCCGATTAATTCTTTTCTCTGTTGTTACGGGATTGCTGATCTGTGCGATTCTTGGCTTATAGTTTTGCCGCAACAGACGTAGTTATAGGGGCGGGCCGTACGAGGCGTAGGAGATTTCTCAGTGCAGGCAAGTTCTTCGCAGATTCTTCGCAGATTAGAGTAGATTGCGGAGGATTGCTGAGGATAGCAATGAATTGGGCCGCTACTGGCCCACCAGCAGGCAGAGGCGTAGTGCGCGCCATAGTGTGTCACTGCTATCACCGGCAATTGCGCCGATTGCTGTGTCCATCACAGATTCCGTGGGCAGATTGCTGGAGAATTGCCCGTCAGATCTGAGGCTTTGGGGAAAGCGCAAGTGGTCAGAATGAAGTTATTAAAACACAGTGCAAAGATCGGGAGAGGATAGCCAGCGTGCATGCAGTAATCGAGTCAACAGACAATCAATTCCAACAGTACTGGAACAAATTGGTCGCGTCTGACCCCTTGCAGAATCCTCTCTATGCGCCATCACTCGCGGCAACCGGAAGCACTGACAACCGATCAGGCCGTTTTCAAAACCATTCCTTCATGGTCGTGCGGGAGCAGGAACCTGTCTTCGGCTGCTCGATGACCTCCACCACAGACACCAATGGCTTGCGCCGACTCGGGTTCTACGGCAGGGAGGCATCTACGCTCGTCAACCGTGGTCAGCTGGCGGCGCCCAGTAATAATTTCGAACCCGAAGCAATTGAACTGTTGATGCAGCATTTCACTCGGCTTATGCAAGACATCAGTCCGGATGTGCTTGAGTATCTCGATCCAGTGAGCTGTGGATTAATGTCGCCGCTCACTCAGATCCTGTTAGAGAAGGGCGCGCAACCACAGATCTACAATAGTCAGGTGATTCGCCTGGCGCTGTCCGAGAAAGCGATGCTCTCGTGTATGGATGAACAACTTGCGACACAAATCGCCTGGGGTGCTGAACATATCGCCACGGAAGTAAGCACCGAAACAAATGCCGCGTCTGTAGACGATGCGCTGGCAGAACTCTGCGCAGCCTACTGTGCTACCACTGAATGTGGTGATGCATTCTTTCAGACCTGCAAAAAGCTATTGGCAGACGAGCAGGGATTTCTGGTACAGAGTGGCCTGGAGTCACAGGACAGGGCACTATTCGTTCACAATAATCATACCTGCCATCTGGTCATTGCCGATGCGCCGGGTCAATCTTCGTCGCTGCCCGTCTTGCAAACAATGCTCTGGCGAGCCATACGTTTCAGCAAGCAACGGCACTGTTCCTACTTCGATCTTGGTGGCAAGATCTTGCCCTCCGCTGCGCTGGAACTGAAAAATTTTGGTGGCTCTGCAAGCACCAAGATTCGCGTTTCCTATTCGCAATAGCGGCTGTTCAATCCGCGAGTTCACTGCTCGCTGGCGCGTTGACTATCGGTTCTCTTGCGGTTCTAATGGCAGTAAATCTGTGGTGCTCGATTTGCCAGCACTGAATCTGACTTCGCCATACACCGTTCGCCATTCACCGATAGATGAGCTCCGCAACCAAAGTTCTACTCATTGATGATGATGCCAGTCATCGTCACGATCTGAGTACCATTCTCAATTTCCTCGGCGAAAATCTGCTTGCGTCCCAGAGCAGCGATTGGCAAGTCGCGTGCGAACAGTCAGACACTTCTCCTACAGAAATTAGCGTCGCCTTGCTGGCCGCATGCGAACACGTGCCGCTGACTGCCGTCATGGCGCAACTTAATGATTGGTGTGCGGGGATTCCCTTTGTGTTGGTCGGCGCTGAGCAACCGGAGTCTGAGTTGCCTGCACCGTTGCTGACCCGAATTACTGCGACGCTGGATGGCACGCTTAGCTATCAGCTACTACTCGATGCATTGCACAAGGCGAAGCTGTTCCACGAGCACTACAATCGTCTGCGCGATGTTGGTGGCATCAAAGATTTCAACATGTTCCATAGTCTGGTGGGGAAATCCAAACCTATCCAGAAGATCAGACACATGATGGGGCAGGTTGCCGCGAAGGAAGTGAGTGTACTGATTACAGGCGAGTCCGGTACCGGCAAGGAAGTTGTAGCGCGCAACCTGCACCTGAATTCACCGCGTGCAGACAAACCATTCATCCCGATTAACTGTGGTGCAATTCCCAGAGAGTTGCTTGAAAGTGAATTGTTCGGGCACGTTAAAGGTGCATTCACAGGAGCCATCTCCGATCGCGCCGGGCGCTTTGAGCTGGCCGATGGTGGCACGCTCTTTCTCGACGAAATTGGAGACATGCCGCTCAGCATGCAAGTGAAGCTGCTGCGCGTATTACAGGAACGAAGTTTCGAGCGTGTCGGTGGCGTGAAGACGATTCAATCCGATGTGCGCATTCTGGCTGCGACCCACAAGGATCTCGAGGCGATGATCAGTCAGGGTGAATTCCGTCAGGACTTGTACTATCGACTCAACGTGTTCCCGATCGAGATGCCGCCGCTGCGTGACAGGACAGAGGATGTCCCCCTGTTGCTCAATGAATTGCTCACAATCATGGAGCGCGAGCAGCGTGGGTCTGTACGGTTCAATTCGGCCGCGATTGATTGCCTGCGCCGCTACGACTGGCCCGGTAATGTGCGTGAGCTGGCCAATCTGGTTGAACGCATGGCTATTCTTTATCCGCACGGCATCGTCGGAGTGAATGATCTTCCTGACAAGTTCAGAAATCTTCCTGACGCCACCCTGGCTGCGAGCGCAGCGGTCCCTGACGAGCCCGCTGCGACGAGTCTTTCTGAGGTAGTGGAGCCACTCGATGTCGAAGAACTGCACGTGCCGTTAGAGAGCTCGTCACTCTTGCCGCTCAATGGAATTGATCTGAAAGAGTATCTGACCAATCTCGAGAAAGATTTGATCGAGCAGGCGCTGAATGACAGCGAGGGAGTTGTCGCGCGTGCGGCAGATCGTTTGCATATCCGGCGCACCACATTGGTGGAGAAGATGCGCAAGTTTAATCTCAGCAAACAGCAGTTTGATGACACGGAGCAATGCGAAGCCGCAGATGATGCAGTTGCAACCAGGGAAGAGTCTGCGCAGGAAGCAGTAGAGGGCGGAACTGCAGCCAGTGCGTCAGCGACTGGGCGATCTGGAAACTGATCGGCTGACTACTATTCGACGAGCGCGGTAACTTGCTGTCCCGCGACCAGTGCGTTTTCCAGTTCCAGTTCGATACGCAGACCAGAAGGGTTTATCTGTTCGATGCGCGTCAGCAAATAATCCCAGTCATCGGCAAGCCAGATCAGAGTCTGACGGCCATTGCTTTCCTCGCGTATACGTTCCAGCTTGGTGGCGTTAAGCACGCCGAGTGGGGTTTGCAACTTTTCGCTGCCAAGAACTCGATAGCGGTGCGTCTCTATATCGCTGCCATCTACTAATCGGAACTCGAATTCTTCGCCAGCCTGTTGTTTCAGTTGCAACGCCAGTGCGGCCTGATAGCTGAGCTGATCCAGAACGCCCGACTCCAGTTGCAGAGACCAACTCTCATCATCTTCCGTACTTAGCGCGACTTCTGCATCCCAATTGAAGCTGACTGATTGTCTCTCGCGCGTGATCCCTTTTACCAAATAACTGTAGTTATGAGGAATAATCCTGCCATCGGCAATGCTAAATTCGCTGCTCTGCTCGAGATCGCCGATGCTGATTGCCGCGAGCTTGGCTTCGAGAGAAATGTTGAGTCGGTAGTGGTCGTCTTCCTGACGAATGAGATGACGCTCGGCTTTGCCGCGTAGCCCGTTCGTATTCGCCTGATAGTAGGCAGAGAATTCCTCCAGCTCATTCGCCCCCGCCAGGGAGCTGGTTCCCAACAGAATCACGAATGAGCAGCGCAGAAGGTTCATTGCAGATTCGCCTCGGCCCCTTGTGGAGGCAACACGGTATTGTCGAGTACTGCCTTGTTGTCTGCCATTTGCAACCGTCCGCTTGCAAACCAGTTAACCACGGCGGGGTAGAGTTGGTGCTCTTTCGCCAATACTCTGGTGGCCAGAGTCTCGGCGCTGTCATCGCCAAACACGGGCACACGTTCCTGTGCGATGACCGGCCCGCCATCCATCTCTTCAGTGACGAAGTGTACTGACACGCCGTGCTCGCTGTCGCCAGCCTCGATTGCACGCTGATGCGTGTTGGTGCCTGGATACTTGGGGAGTAGTGAGGGGTGGATATTGATGATGCGCCCGGCAAAGTGATTGACGAATTCAGCGCCGAGCAGGCGCATGAAGCCAGCCAGCACGAGCAATCTGGGCTGATACTCCTCGATCGCCTCGCGCAGCGCGGCGTCGAATTGATTGCGGTCCTGATAGTCTTTGTGGTCGATCACGCGCGTCGTAATGCCGGCGCGCGCCGCTCTTTCCAGACCAAACGCC
Organism: uncultured Pseudohongiella sp.; assembly: GCA_965228725.1. Classification (GTDB taxonomy): domain Bacteria; phylum Pseudomonadota; class Gammaproteobacteria; order Pseudomonadales; family Pseudohongiellaceae; genus UBA9145. Next base: position 160,277 of record OZ245834.1, read on the forward strand.
TGCGGCCGGTTCGATATCACGGCGCTGATGCTGAAGTCCGCTTCAGCGCTTGCGTCAATCAGCGCTTGCAGATTGGAGCCATTCCCGGAGATCAGGACGACTACTGGACATTTTTGTCCTGTCATATCTCTTTGCCTTTAAATAAACCTGACGGCTTCCTTGTCACCGTCACGTTCTTCTATCTGACCGATCAGGAACGCAGATTCTTCCGTGCGGTTTAACACATCCAGCGCAACCTGGCAGTCCTGTTCTGGAATGCACAACACCATGCCAATGCCGCAGTTGAATGTGCGCAGCATTTCATGCTCGTTGACATTGCCCTGTTCCTGCAACCAATTGAAGATCTCGGGCCGTGACCAGCTCTGTTTGTTGATGGCTGCGCAGGCATTATCCGGTAGAACGCGCGGCAGGTTTTCAATGAGCCCGCCACCCGTAATATGGGCGATACCGTGTATGTTTACCGTCGCTGCCAGTTCCCGCACCGTGTTGACATAGATAATAGTGGGGGCGAGCAGCGTTTCTCCCAGCGTGCTGTCGGCAAATGGCTGCTGCAGATCGGCACCGCTGACCTCGAGAATTTTGCGAATCAGTGAATAGCCATTCGAGTGTGGGCCTGAGGAGCGCAGGCCAATCAGGCAGTCGCCGATCTGGACATCACTCACGTCGATGATCTTGGTCTTTTCGACGACACCTACCGAAAACCCTGCCAGATCGTAATCACCCGGCTGGTACATGCCTGGCATCTCGGCAGTCTCACCACCGATCAGGGCGCAGCCAGCCTGTTCACAGCCTTCGCCAATGCCGCTGACTACTGATTTGGCAACGCCAACATCGAGCCCCCCGGTAGCATAGTAGTCGAGAAAGAAGAGGGGCTCCGCGCCACAGACTATGAGGTCATTGACGCACATGGCGACGAGGTCGATGCCGATGGTGTCATGCTTGTTCATTTGCATAGCCAACTTCAATTTCGTTCCGACGCCGTCCGTCGCAGAGACCAGCACCGGTTGCTGGTACTTGGCAGGGATCTCGCACAATGCGCCGAAACCGCCCAATTGCGACAGCACCTCTGGCCGATGCGTGCGTTTGGTGATCTGTTTGATTTCATCTACGAGCGTATTGCCAGCATCGATGTCCACGCCTGCATCCCGGTAGCTCAGGGCCTGTTTTGCAGCCACTTGCGTGGGGTCCTTGTCACTCGCCATGCCATTTTTCCTTTACTTGATTTCGCGCCATGCGCAACAGGCGTGAAGTTTATCAAGAAGCACGCACTGAGTCAGGAATCTTGCATTGCCATGACAGTGCAACAGAGTTTGCATGAACCCTGGCTGAAGCTGGGGGTACCCGCCAGAGGCGGGCGGAATAGCAAGTACAGGTGCGGTGCAGTATTATCCCGGCCATGAACCTGATTGCTTATTCCCCCATGCGTCGTGCAGCGAGTCTGTTGTTGGCTGTGCTCATTGTCGCCCTGCCGCTGCCCGGCATGGCCTTGCCAGTGACGGGTCTCTACAGCGAGCGAGTTGCTGTTGCCAATGAGAGCGACGGAGAGCGCGCGAGGGCGTTTCGAGAAGCCTTTGAAGCCGTGGTGTTAAAGGTCACCGGTGACCCGCGTTGGCTGGAGCATCCGGCAGTACAGTCTGCCGCTGCCAATGCCCAGAGCTATGTGGAAGCGATCAGTTACAGCAGTGAGATGGTTCCTGTGGACCCGGCAGAAGCGGAATCAGAGCAGGCAGCAAGCGAGCCTGTGCCGGCGCCGGATGCCGGCGATGCCACGGTTCCCGAACAGGCAACGGATGCAGGGCAAGTGAATCCAGCCAACGCGCTGCCGACAGAGCGCGAACAACGGTATATCAGCGTCGATTTTGCGAACAATCTGATCAATCAGTTGCTGGTTTCGGCGGACATACCCATCTGGGACAGCAATCGACCCAGTGTGTTGGTCTGGATGGTGTTGCAAGACCCGGGCGGCGAGCGAACCATGCTGACCGCTGACGGCAATCCCGAGATTATTGCGTTGATGCAGGACTTTGCTGAGCAGCGCGGACTGCCTGTTATTTTTCCCGTCCTTGATTTCGAAGATCGGCGCGCGCTGAACGAAGATCAGGTCTGGGCGCTGGAGACCGATGCCATACGACAGGCGAGTGCCCGCTATGGGGCAGACAGCATGTTGGCCGGACGCGTCTATTTTACCGCCGCGGGGCAGATGGTTGGCTTGTGGCAGTTTATTTTTCAGGATCAGGTGGACATGTTCGATGGCGTGGATACCGAGTTGCAGAGCTATCTGTATGCGCCACTGAACCGGATTACCAACAATCTTTCTGCCTATTTTGCAATCACACCGGAAGCTGCCTTGCGCGAGACGGTTCTTATGCGCATCGATGGTATCGATGATCTCGCTGCGTACTCTGCGCTGATCAACTACGTAGGCAATCTTGGCTTGGTGGAATCCGTGGCGACGACTGGACTGGATGGCGAACGAGTTGAATTGACACTCGGCCTGATTGGCAATGCGATGCAACTCAATGAGTTGATTGCACTGGATCGCGGTCTGTTGCCGGTTGGTGCACTTGCACTGCCCGATGCGGGTATGCTGCATTACCGTTGGACACGTTAGGAACGCCTCGATTTACCCCGTGAACAAGCAGCCCGCACAACTCCCACTCGGGATTCGTTTGAATGATGAAGCCCGTTTTGAAAATACGCTAATCTCGGAGCGCAATCAGGCGCTGGTAGATCAGTTATTGACCCAGCCAACTCTGCTGTATGTGCGCGCCAACCCGGGAGTAGGATTGAGCCATCTCCTGCAGGCGCTCTGCCACCAGAGCAATTTTAGCAACCACTCTGCACTGTACCTGCCACTCGCTGACAGAGCTGGCTTTAGTCCTGAGATTCTAGAGGGGCTCGATTCCATACAACTGATCTGTCTCGACGATGTCGATAGCATCGCCGGCGATGCAGACTGGGAGCGAGGGCTATTCAACGCATTCAATGCGATTGCCGCTGCGGGACGACAGCTGATACTTGCGGGCAAGCAGGCACCGGGTAACGTGCAGTTTGCTCTGGCAGATTTGCAGTCGCGTCTGCAATTGGCACCGGTGTACCAACTGCATGACCTGACTGACAATGAGAAAAAGGATTTGCTGCAGCTACGTGCCCGGGTCAGGGGCATGAATCTGAACCCGGCGGTGGCAGACTATATAGTTGCCCGCACAGAACGCAGTCTGGGCGCATTGATTTCAGTGCTCGATCAACTCGACGCCAGCTCACTCTCCAACCAACGACCACTCACCATCCCGCTCGTTAAAGACACCATGAACTGGTGAGGCACTGCACCCAGATAATCAGCAACTCCCTAGATGCTGGTATTGAAATGTTCGCGATACTGGCGAATAAAGAAAATGAGTGCGACAAACAACAGTACACAAAGCAGCACCTCGATCATGCCCAGGATTCTGCGCTGTGCATCGAATGCCAAAAGCACGCCGTGGATAAAATACAGCAGGATAACAAAGCTGAGCCAGGCATAACTCCGTGCCTTGCCGCTACGCAGCCCGGGCAAAAAGATGAGCAGAGGGATTGTCTGCACTAGCCAGATCACAGGCAGGGCGGCGCTGACGCCGAGCGCAAGAAAACTGTTCACAGCGAAGTACGCGAGCAGTGCGCTATAGAGAGACAGAATGATTAGTCGCGTCTGGGCCAGTTTGGCCGGAAAGGTGCTGGGGTCAGGCATAGCGTATCAGGCCAGTTTGTGCGCGAGTTGCGCGAGCCGTTTACCCTGCGCAATGCAGAGCTCGCGCTCCTCATCACTGATCGGCAGTTTGCTGTCTACGCCCGCAAGGTGACTCGCCCCGTAAGGCGTGCCTCCCGTTCGCGTTGTGTTGAGCGCGGCTTCAGTGTAAGGAATTCCACAGTAGAGCATGCCATGATGCAGCATGGGAATGGCCATGGTGAGCAGGGTGCTTTCCTGGCCGCCATGCAGTGAGGAACTGGAAGTGAAGGTAGCCACCGGCTTGTCGATCAAGGCGCCGGACGTCCAGAGACCGCCAGTGCTCTCAATGAAATATTTCAATGCCGCTGCCATATTGCCGAAGCGTGCCGGGCTACCCAGCGCCAATCCGGCGCAGTGGCGCAGGTCATCTTCTGAGCAATAAACGGCTCCCTCTTCTGGCACAGCAGGGGCGCTGGCTTTGGTATCCGCTGACACCGCAGGTACGGTGCGCAAGCGTGCTTCAAACACGCCGGTCGACTCGATGCCACGTGCAATCAATTTCGCCATCTGGGCAGTTGAACCGAAGCGGCTGTAATACAGCACCAGTACATAGGGTGAATCCATTCTCAATCTTCCAGTAGTTGCAGCACATTTTCCGGCGGTCTGCCGATAATTGCCCGTTCCCCGCGAATGGCGATGGGGCGTTGAATAAGCTGCGGATGCTTGCACACGAGGTCGAGTTTGATGCTCTCACTCAAGGTACCGTCGCCCAGCCCCAGCTCTTCGAATTCCGGTTCGCCATTGCGAATTATTTCGTCCAGAGTCATTCCCAGCTTTTTTAGTAATGCCTGGAGTTCAGTCGGGCTGGGCGGCTTTTCCAGATACAGGACCAGACGCGGCTTGATGTCATTCTCTTCCAAAAGGGCCAGAGCGGCTCGGGATTTCGAACAGCGCGGATTGTGATACAGAGTAATGTCAGTCATTGATGACCTCAGCTGGCAGGGTATCGTGATTAGTCGGCGATGCGGACATTGCCGAGTTGTTCCTCAATGGTAGCATCCAATTGCGCCTGAAACTCTCGAATGCGCTGCATTTCCGGAGAATTGCCTAGTGGATCGATATCATCGGAATTGGCGGCACGGAGCGCCTTCCATATCGTCACCATGGAATTGTTCCTGATGCGATGGGACGGCAAGAAGCGCGGCGGATCGCCTGCCGTCGCGCTAATCATGCCAATTTCCAGTAGCGAATTGAGAGCCAGTTCGAGCGCAGCGGGATTACTGTCGAGCAGTTCGAGCAGGTCTTCTTCATCGAAGGGTTCGCCGCCGCTGTTAAATTGTCGAATGATTGCTTCCGCCACTGCCAGCGCAATGCTTTCGCGCTGTGCCATGCTCATGTTCAGCTTCTCGCGGCCAGTGCGTGCTTTCGCTGGATGCTGATGATAGAAGGCGATGCTGCTGCCGATCAGGGCGACCAACCAGCCAATGTAGAGAAAGAGCAGAATGGCAATTGGTGAAGCGAAGGCGAGATAGATCGACTCCCGTGCCGACGAAACGAAATATTCCTGAAAAAAGGTCCCCATCATTTTCCAGATGAAAGTTGTTACGAGGCCGCCGATAAATGCGGAGCCGAACTCCACCTTCGTGTTGGGCAGAAAACTGTAGGCAAAGGCGAACGCCAGCGACATCAGGAGTATCGGCGCGAGGAACGCGCTTACCTGAATGATCAGGCTGCCGTAGACGAGGTTCTCGAGAAACACTTCGAAAAAATTGGTGTTGACGTAAGAAGTGATACTGATGGAGATGAAAAGCAACAGTGGGGATACGATGACAGCAAACATGTATTCGCTGATCCGGTTCGCCCAGGTGCGACCTTTTTTAACGGCCCAGATATAGTTAAACGCCGATTCGATCTTGCGCATCATGTCGATAACGAAATAGAGCAGCAGACCCACACTCGTGATGCCGATGATTTCGACCCGTAAATTATCGACGTAGGAGAGTATCTGAGTCGTGACTTCCGTGCTGCGTTCGCCGAGCGGTTCGAGTAGAGTCAACAGCGTTGGTTCCATGGCGTTGTGAGCGCCAAAACTCTTGAGCACGGCGAATGTAAGTGCAAAGAGCGGGATAAATCCGATCAGAGTCGTGAATACCAGGCTCATGGCGCGCAGTGAGAGTTGTTCCTGGAACAGGTCACGAATGATTGCCACGGTGATTTGCGCGGCACGTAGCAGAATACGGCGCCAGAGTGGGGCGTTCTGTGACTGCGGTTGCCATAGCAAGGCGCGGAGGCGCTTGAAGAGCCGTCCGGCGCGGTTCTGGATTTCAGCGAGTTGCATCGATGTCAGGTGATCCGTTGCTGAGTAGATTTCGCTATTATAAGGCAAAGCAGTCCTGATGCAGCCAGTGCTGAGGCAGACTGCCTGGGAGGCTCACAGCGGCGGCTGTGACTGCAACGATTGATTGACAGGATGCCAATATGACTGAAATACAGGCCTTTACCGGACGAGTACGGGGGCGGGTCCAGGGAGTCTGCTTTCGCGCAGAAACCTGTAAACTGGCGCGCCAACTCGGTCTGACCGGCTGGGTGCGCAATTGTCATGACGGCGATGTGGAACTACTGCTGGCAGGTACTGCGCCAATGCTTGAGCAGATGCGAAGCTGGCTGCAACACGGACCGCCCCGAGCCCGGGTCGACGCAGTCGACTTACGGGCCTGCGACGATCCGGGATTGACCGGCTTCGATATTCGCTAGGCGATGGCTCAGGCGCGCGCGTCGAACTGCACGGCATCGCGCAGAAAATCGAGGATCGCGTCCTTGTTGATGAGTTGCTTTTCGCCGTCACGCCGCGCGGTGTATTCAACGACACCATCAGCCAATCCTCTGGGCGATATGACGAGGCGATGAGGAATACCGAGCAGTTCGGATTCCGCAAATTTAACCCCCGGACTGGTCTTTTTGTCACGGTCATCGAGAAGGGTCTCAATGCCTTCCGCATTGGCTTGCTCGTAGAGCTCTTCCGAGAATTCCACAACCTGCTCCGACTTCTGTGCATCCAGCACGATGATGATCAGGTGGAATGGCGCAATATTATCGGGCCAGATAATGCCGCGGTCATCATTGTTCTGCTCGATGCAGGCGGCGACGATGCGGGTCACACCGATGCCGTAACAGCCCATAGTCATCAGAACAGATTTACCATTTTCGTCCAGTACGGACGCGTTCATGGCTTCGCTGTATTTTTTACCCAGTTGGAAAATATGACCGACCTCAATGCCTCGCTTGATTGCCAGGGTGCCATTGCCGTCGGGGCTTAAATCGCCTTCATTGACCTTGCGAATGTCCGCCGTTTCTGTGTATTTACAGTCCCGCTCCCAATTCGCATTCTTCAGATGCTGTCCTTCCTTGTTTGCGCCACAGACGAAATTTTGCGCTTGTGCTGCGCTGGTGTCGGCGATCACGCGCACGCTGAGCTCGGGAGTATCAAGTGGGCCGAGGCACCCCGGCGCGCAGGAGAACGCAGTGCGGACCGCTTCTTCACTGGCAAACTCCAATGGCGCAGCGATGCCTTTGATTTTCTCGACCTTGGTCTCATTGAGTTCCTGGTCGCCACGTAGAACCAGAGCAACCAGATCGTCGCTACGTTCTCCTTCATCAGTGGCTGCGTGTACTACCAGTGTTTTCAGTGTTGTACTCGCTTGAATACCAAGCAGGGTACATAAGGCATCGATGCTGTGCGCATCGCCGGTTGCGATGGTTTCTGTCGGGAGCAGCTCTGTTGCCGCTTGCGCATCGGGAAGCGTGCCAATAGCCAGTTCCCGATTGGCCGCGTAATCGCTACCACTGGAGAAGACGATTTCATCTTCGCCGGATTCGGCCAATACATGGAACTCGTGTGAGGTGCTACCGCCTATATTACCGGTGTCTGCCAGCACGGGCCGGAAATCCAGACCCAGTCGGGTGAAGATCGCGCAATAGGTATCGAACATGCGCTGATAGGTCTCTTCGAGACAGGCATCGCTGATATGGAAGGAGTAGGCATCCTTCATAATGAATTCCCGCGCACGCATAACACCGAAACGGGGTCGTCGTTCATCGCGGAACTTGGTTTGAATCTGGTACAGATTGGCAGGCAGTTGTTTGTAGCTCGCATACTCCCCGCGCACCAGATCAGTAATGACTTCTTCGTGTGTTGGCCCGAGACAAAAATCCCGGTCATGCCGGTCCTTGATGCGCAACAGTTCCGGGCCCATAGCGTCCCAGCGGCCGGATTCCAGCCACAACTCAGAAGGCTGTACCACGGGCATGGAGACTTCCATGGCGCCCGACTTGTTCATTTCATCGCGCACTACCTTGGTGACTTTATGCAAGACGCGCAGGCCCATCGGCAGCCAGGTGTACAGGCCGCTCGCAAGTTTGCGGATGAGACCCGCCCTGAGCATGAGTTGATGACTAACGGTTTCGGCATCGGCTGGCGTCTCTTTGACGGTAGCCAGCAGGAATTGACTGGTGCGCATTGATTATCCTATCCAAAAAAAGAAAGGCAGCCTGAGGCTGCCTTTCTTACTACGATGTACTGTTCGAGTTTGCTTGAGCAGGCCCGCAAGTGGAAACCCGCGGGCCAACCCTTTATACAGCAAATTCTTTCAGTTTTTTCAGCGGCAGAACCTTGACGCGAGTAGTAGCTGGCTTCCTTGGGATGTCCATGGTTTCGCCTGGACGGAAGGGGTTAGGTACATTCTTGCGTGCTGGTCGTGCCGGACGAACAACAGACTTGATTTTCAACAAGCCAGGCAGAGTGAATTCGCCTACGGCACGCTTCTTGATGTGGCGCTCGATCAAAACGGCGAGTTCATCGAGAACTGCAGCCACTTCTTTCTTGCTGACATCAGTATTCTGCGCGATTTCGTTCAGAATCTCAGTCTTGGTGTACTTCTTTTGGATCGCAGGCGCTTTGCGCGCTGCGGTTCCTGCTTTCTTCTTAGCAGCGGTTTTAGCGGTTTTTTTCTTTACAGCCATGCCCAGTCTCTTTTTATTTCCAGTTAACGAGTCTTTGGCAGCGCGTGTCGACAAATGCGAGTCGACAAGAATGCTACCGGTTGTTGGTCAGTGGTAAATCAGCGGGTGTTGCCACTCCATTTTGCTTTCTTACAACTTTCCTGTTTTTGCCTAACTTAATCACGATCGTCCCGTTTTTATAATTAACTCTTTGAGTAATCGAGACACTCATCACACTTCAACTTAAAGTTGTTTCTGAGGTTTTGGTGAGCTCAGTCGCAAGCAATGGGAGAAGTATAATTCGATTGATTCGTAAAGTCGCCTGATCAGTGATTTTGTTGCTGCGCCATTGACAATACCAAAGGGTAATGTGTCATGGCCGTCAGGGGGTGTAGTTATAAAACATTCACCCATGCCAAGCAAGTAGAATAAGGCATATTGAAGGAATTGGTGAGAGACAAAAATGTCGAGAATTTAAGTCTTATTCTTTCGGCGACTTGCAATCGTAAGCGGACGCTGCCGGTTTATTGATTACACGATAGTGCGCTCAAACAATCCTCTGCCAGTTTTGTAAAACACGCTATCGATTTTGCCTGCTGCCGGGTCATTTCTGCGCAGGTTCCCGATGCTTTTCGCGACGTCGTAAATGGTGCAAAAGCGCCGCCCAATGAATCGCAATGGCGCAGGAATTTTCATTTCGGCTGAGTGGGTTTTGTTGGCGATTGCTGCGTCAGTCGATTTGGCCATTGAGCAATCGAAAGACTTTTCGCCAATCTATCCCGCTTGGCGGGGGGAGGTGACACGCATTTGTCGCAGGTTTTGCTGAGCTATTGAATGATTGCCAGGTGAGTTCAGAATGCGCTCTTGCTGACAAGTTCCTTGTAACTAACGCGGTAGAAGGCCGCAAAGGCCCCAAATACGCTGGAAAACAGGGTGCGTGGCAAAAAACATATAAGGTATAATCGCCGGTTTTCGCAGTTTGGCTGGCCTGCCCAAGGTGCCAGTCGGGACCTGCTCTCGCAGTTTGAGTGCAGAGTGAGTATTGAGGAACAGGATTCAGGATCATTTCGAGCAATGCCAATTTACGAATATCAATGTTCAAAATGTGAGCACCAGTTGGAAGCTATTCAGAAGTTCAGCGATGCCCCTCTTAGCCAGTGCCCTGCCTGCAATGAGCCCGCATTGAAGAAGCTCGTTTCAGCCGCCAGTTTCCGCTTGAAAGGGGGTGGCTGGTATGAGACAGACTTCAAGAAAGAGGGCAGGAAGCAACTCGCTGAGTCTGATTCTTCGTCTGCACCGGCTAGCAAGGAGAGCGGTGAAACGACAGGCAGCAAGACCAAGACTGCTGCGAGCGGCGGTGAAACAGCCACGAAAACAGAAACTGTGACGAAGAAAACGAGCTCCGAAGCAGCAAAGAATTAATGAGTTTAATCCGGCAGTAGCGCTGCCCGGACGGTAAAACAGGACAGGAAACCACTATGCGTAGTCACTATTGCGGTGAATTAAACGAGTCACACGTTGACCAGGAAGTCACACTCTGTGGATGGGTGCACCGTCGACGAGATCATGGAGGAGTGATTTTCCTCGATGTGCGAGATCGGGATGGTATCGCCCAGGTGGTGTTCGATCCGGACACGGAGGAGAGCTTTGCGACTGCTGAAGGTGTGCGCAATGAATTTGTGTTGAAGATTGTCGGTAAGGTAAGGCTGCGCCCTGAAGGGACTGTTAACAACGACATGGCGACCGGCAAGATCGAAGTACTGGGCAAGCAGCTCGAGATCTTGAACGCTGCGAATACGCCGCCCATGCAACTCGACGAACATGAAAACGTGGGTGAGGACGTCCGCCTGCGGCATCGCTATATCGACCTGCGTCGTCCTGAAATGCTGCAGCGGCTGCGCTTCCGTTCGAAAGTTGTAAATACAGTGCGTAATTTTCTCGATGCGAACGGCTTTCTCGATATCGAAACTCCGCTATTGACCAAAGCGACACCGGAAGGCGCGCGTGACTATCTCGTACCCAGTCGCACCCATCCCAACCGCTTTTTCGCCTTGCCACAGTCACCACAACTGTTTAAGCAGATTCTGATGGCGGCGGGTATGGATCGCTACTATCAGATCGCCAAGTGTTTTCGTGACGAGGACCTGCGCGCTGACCGTCAGCCCGAATTCACCCAGATCGATGTTGAGACGTCCTTTATGGACGAAGAGGGCATTATGTCGATCATGGAGGATTTGATCGTCTCGGTGTTCAAGACCCATCTCGATATCGATCTCGGAAAATTTCCGCGTATGAGCTATGCAGAAGCCATGCAGCGCTTTGGCTCCGACAAGCCAGACCTGCGCATCGACCTGGAGCTGGTCGACATCGCCGAGCAGATGAAGTCGGTAGATTTCAAGGTTTTCAGTGGCCCGGCCAACGACCCGGAATGTCGTGTTGCTGCCCTGCGCGTGCCTGGCGGCGCGAGTCTCAGTCGTAAGGTGATTGACGAATACACCGACTATGTCGGTATTTTCGGTGCCAAGGGTCTGGCATGGATCAAGGTGAACGATCTCGGCGCTGGTATCGAAGGCTTGCAGTCGCCCATCATCAAGTTCATCGGCGAGGAGGTTGTTAGCAATCTCGTTGCGCAGCTTGGCGCGCAAACGGGCGATATCATTTTCTTCGGCGCCGACAAGATCAACGTGGTCAATGAGGCTCTCGGTGCGCTGCGCCTGAAGGTTGCTGCTGACCTTGGTCTTGTTAAAAGCGGATGGGCGCCGCTGTGGGTTGTCGACTTCCCGATGTTTGAAACCAATAGTGAGGGCGGCCTGACCTCTCTGCATCACCCGTTTACTGCTCCGTCATGCAGCGCCGAAGAGCTTGCTGCGAAACCTGCAGAGGCCCTGTCGCGAGCCTATGACATGGTCTTGAATGGCACCGAGCTTGGCGGCGGCTCAGTCCGTATCAACAAGCCAGAGATGCAACAGGCGGTGTTCAAGGTGCTGGGTATCGGTGAAGAAGAGGCTGATGAAAAGTTTGGCTTTCTGCTCAATGCGCTAAGTTATGGCTGCCCGCCACACGGCGGCATTGCCTTCGGTCTGGATCGACTCATCATGCTGATGACCGGTGCAACCTCGATTCGCGATGTGATTGCGTTTCCGAAAACCCAGTCTGCGGCGTGTCCACTGACGGACGCTCCGGGTGCGGTTTCCAGCAAGCAATTGCGGGAATTGAACATCCGACTGCGCGAGCCAGCTCAATAGCAACCGCTGAGACAAATCTTTTAAAGGTAGAACAGCAAGAGGAAAGAAGTAGCGTCGCGACAGGCGTGATCGGAGAGTACCATGGCAGGTCACAGTAAATGGGCCAATATCAAACACCGCAAGGCGGGGCAGGATGCCAAGCGCGGTAAGGTTTTTACCAAGATTATTCGGGAATTGACCGTTGCCGCGAAGCTGGGTGGAGGCAGTATCGCCGACAATCCGCGATTGCGGGCAATAGTCGACAAGGCGCTCGCCGCGAACATGACGCGAGACACGATTGATCGCGCGATTGCTCGTGGTGCAGGAACTGCGGAGAGCGAAAACCTCGAAGAACTGGTCTATGAGGGCTATGGCCCCGGCGGTGTTGCGGTACTCTGTGAATGTCTCACCGACAACAAGAATCGTACTGTCGCGGAAGTTCGCCATGGCTTTAACAAGTTTGGCGGATCACTCGGCACGAACGGTTCGGTAGCTTATCTGTTTGAAAAAACCGGGGTCATTACCTTTCCGGCAGGCAGCAGTGAAGAGCAGTTGATGGAAGTGACGCTGGAAGCCGGTGCGCACGATGTCGTCAGTTATGAGGATGGCAGCATCGAAGTGCACACGACGCTTGAAACCTTCGGCGCAGTACTGGATGCCCTCAAAGAAAAGGGTCTCGAACCCCAGCGTGCCGAGATGACGATGCTGCCGTCAACGGAAGTCGATCTGGATCTGGACGGAGCTGAGAGCTTGCTGAAGCTGACAGAGCATCTGGAAGAACTGGACGACGTGCAAAACGTCTATACCAATGGCAACATCTCCGACGAGATTGCTGCCCAGCTCTGAGCTGAACCCATTCACTTCTGTATCGAGGCTTTCGGTGCAGCGCCGCTAACGAGACTGACTCTGCATGGCCATTATTCTGGGTATTGATCCTGGTTCTCGAGTAACTGGCTACGGACTCATCAACAGTGTGGGCAATAAACTGCAGTACGTAGACTGCGGTTGTATTCGCACCGAGAGCAAATCCTTTCCACAGCGCCTGCACACAATCTTCGATGAATTGAATGCACTGATCGAACGCCATGCGCCACAGCAAGCCGCGGTCGAAGAAGTCTTCATGGGAAGGAATGCGTCGTCGGCGCTAAAACTGGGTCAGGCGCGGGGCAGCGCGATGGTTGCTTGCCTGTCGCACCAACTGGAAGTCTCCGAATATTCAGCGCGGCAGGTAAAGCAGGCGGTAGTCGGCGCGGGCGCAGCGGACAAGGCGCAAGTGCAGCATATGGTTAAAGCCCTGCTGGGAATCAGTGATACACTGGCCGAAGACGCAGCTGATGCACTGGCTGTTGCAATTTGCCATGCCAATACTCAGGCCAGCCTGATTCGCATGGCCGGAGCAAAGGCATTCAGCCGCAAACGATTTCGCTAGTTGAATAGCCAGTTGAACAGAACGCGCATTACGGGAGCAGGGCAGGTTTGATAGGACAAATCACAGGGATACTGGTGGACAAGACGCCGCCGGAAATTCTCGTCAAGGTCGGCGGTATCGGCTACGAAATCCAGGTTCCGATGAATACCCTGTTCCAGTTACCTGAGGTGGGCAAGGAAGTTACCTTGCATACGCATTTCGTAGTGCGTGAAGACGCACAGCTTCTATATGGCTTCATTGCCAGCAAGGACAAGGCGCTGTTTCGCAGTCTGATTAAAGTGAATGGCGTAGGCCCGAAGATGGCACTGGCCATACTCTCCGGGATGGAAGCCGATGAGTTTGTGCGCACTGTGCGTAGCAACAATGTCGCCGCGCTGGTCAATATGCCTGGTGTCGGCAAGAAGACCGCTGAACGACTCATTATCGAGATGCGCGATCGCCTCGCCGAGTGGGGCGATGGTGAGGACGGCGACGCTCCTCTTGCTAGCGGTAGCAGCGCGGACAACAAACTGATGAGCCAGGAAGCCGAGTCGGCGTTGCTGAGTCTGGGCTATAAACCGCAACAGGCAGCGCGCGCCATCGACCGGATACTGAAAGACAACCCGCAGATTAACGACAGCGAAGCGCTGATTCGTCTCGCATTGAAGAGCATGCTGTGATGATGGAAGAAGATCGTCTGGTCGCTCCAGATTCGATGCCATTGGAAGATTCCCAGGATCGGGCGATTCGTCCCCTGACACTGCAAGACTATGTCGGGCAGAAAGAGATGAAGGCGCAGATGGACATCTTCATCAATGCGGCGCGGAATCGCAACGAGCCCCTGGATCATACCCTGGTGTTTGGCCCTCCCGGACTGGGTAAGACGACTCTGGCCAATATCATCGCCAATGAACTCAAGGTGGCTATAAAAACGACATCGGGCCCGGTACTGGAAAAGGCAGGTGATCTCGCTGCCATGCTGACCAACCTCGAAGCCGGGGATGTGTTGTTTATTGATGAGATCCACCGCTTGAGTCCGGCGATCGAAGAAATCCTCTATCCGGCGATGGAAGACTATCAGTTGGATATCATGATCGGTGAAGGCCCTGCAGCCAGATCGATCAAGCTGGACCTGCCTCCGTTCACTCTGGTGGGGGCAACCACACGCGCGGGTCTATTAACATCACCCCTGCGTGACCGCTTCGGCATTATTCAGCGGCTGGAGTTTTATTCGGTCGATGAATTGAGCCGGATCGTGATGCGCTCGGGAAGAATTCTTGGCTCGCAGATCGACGAGTCCGGTGCCCGGGAGATCGCGCAACGCTCACGCGGTACACCGCGCATCGCCAACAGATTGCTGCGGCGAGTCAGAGACTATGCCGAGGTGAAGAGCGACGGTTGTGTAAATCTCGATGCCGCATCGCAGGCGCTGGACATGCTCAACATCGATACGCACGGTTTCGATCAGATGGACCGGCGCTTGCTCATGACCATGATCGAGAAGTTCGACGGTGGGCCGGTCGGCATCGACAGCCTCGCCGCAGCGATCAGTGAAGAGCGGGATACGCTGGAAGATGTGATCGAGCCCTATCTCATCCAGCAGGGTTTTATCATGCGCACTCCGAGAGGGCGGGTGGTGACACAGTTCGCCTATCGTCATTTTGGATTGCAGCCCTCAAGCCAGGCTCAGGATCTGTTTGCTTCCGATTCGTCTGAATGAGCGCCCGTTACTGGCGAATTGCCACAATTAGGCCAGAATTAACCTGTTTTCTGCCCTAATTGATCGCTTCACGGCAAGTTTTTCGCAGTTAAATGCCAATTCCCGAAACTATTTCATCATTTGGCCGAATTAATGCCTTAGACTCGCGGGTTTCCAACACACAGGAACTTAAGTGCTACTGAGTTCCTCAAAGAACATGATTTGAATGGCGCTAGTCGCGAAGTACGCTGTTGAAGAGGCATTAGAGTGAACGAATTAAGTCCGATCCAATTGATTCTTGACGCCAGTTTTGAGGTCAAGGTCGTCATGCTGATTTTATTGGCACTGTCCGTTATCTCCTGGGTGATTATCGTGCAGCGCTATCTGGTGCTCACCGCCGCGAAATCAGGCGTGCACAGTTTCGAAGAACGTTTCTGGTCGGGCATGGATCTGAGTCAGTTGTATAAGGAAGGGACTCAGATGCAGAAAGAAGAATTACAGATTGTGGGCATGGAAAATATCTTTCGTGCCGGCTTCAAGGAATTCATGCGACTGCGCCAACAGGCGTCGGTCGACAAGGAAGCGATCATGGAAGGGGCCCAGCGGGCAATGCGTGTCGCCTATGCTCGTGAGGAAGACAAGCTGGAGAGGCATCTGCCCTTTCTGGCAACGGTCGGATCAGTCTCTCCCTATATTGGTCTTTTCGGCACGGTAATCGGTATCATGTATGCCTTTATCGGGTTGGCGGGTCAGTCCCAGGCGACGTTACAGGTGGTTGCTCCGGGCATCGCCGAGGCTCTTATCGCCACCGCCATGGGCCTGTTCGCGGCGATTCCAGCGGTGGTGGCGTACAACCGTTACTCCGCCATGCTCGACGCCATCACCAGCAGCTACGTGACCTTCAGTGACGAGTTTTCCAGCATTCTGCACCGTCAGGTGCACAGCAATTAAGCGGACCGGGAGTCTCTAGACCGTGGAAACAATGGTACGCAAAAAGCGCAAGCCAATGGCTGACATTAATGTCGTGCCCTATATTGATGTCATGCTGGTGCTTTTGATCGTGTTTATGGTGACAGCACCCCTCCTGAATCAGGGGATTGAAGTCGACTTGCCGCAAGCGAACAACGAACCATTGGATATTGATGAGAATCTCGAAACTCTCGTGGTCTCCATCACGTCTAATGGGGAGTATTTTCTGAGCATTGGCGCCACCGGAGAAGATCGGCAATCCGTGACGCTGGACACAGTGGGCGAGCAGGTGGGACGTATCATAGCTGCCAATCCGCAGATTCAGGTGCTGGTGGAAGGCGATACCAGCGCCGACTGGGGGGCGATGATCAATCTCATTACGACCCTGCAGCAGGCAGGCGTGAGCAACCCGAATTTTATTACGCAGCCGATGGAATCGCTGCAATAAGCTATGAACAACACATTAAACAACCTGGTGATTTTTAACGGCTATCCGCTGGCGATTGTGGTCGCGGTCAGTATGCATGCCGGATTGTTGATGTTGTTGCTTTATCTGCAGTCCGGCAATCGGGTGGAAGCACTGGAACTGGTTCAGCCTACCGTCGTGAAAGCGCTGTTCATTGATGAAAACCCGCAGGTGCGTAACGAGCGTCTCATCGAGCAGCGCCGTGTGCAGCGCATAGAAGAACAACGCCAGGCGGCCGAGGCGCAGCGCCGTCGGGAAGAACAGCAGGCGGAACAAGCCCGACGCGAAGCCGCCGCGGAACAGGCACGGCAGGAAGAGGCCAGAGCCGAAGCACAACGCCAGGCTGCAGTGCGTGAGCAGGAGATGCGCGAACAGCGACGCGCGGAAGAAATGCGACAGCAGCGCGAACAGGAAATGCGCGAGGCGGAACAGCGTCGTCAGCAGGAGGTCGCTGAAGCCGAACGGCAACGCCAACGCGAAGCAGCCGAGCGTGCACGGCAGGCAGAAGCTGCTGCGCAGGCGGCTGCTGAAGCGGCACGCAACGAATTTGAACTGGTGCAGAGCGCGACGGGATTAATCCAGCAACTGGTGCAGGATCACTGGTCGCGCCCGCCGAGTGCTCGTAACGGCATGCGCGCGGTCATTCAGATCCGCATGCTCCCGACTGGTGAGTTGATCGACGCAACGATTACACAGTCGAGCGGCGATCCTGCGTTTGATCGTTCCGCAGAGAACGCCGTTTACAGGGCTGCTCCTTTTACCGAGCTGCAGGATTTGCCGATCAATGTGTTTAATGCCAATTTCCGCAGCCTTTCACTCATTTTTGAACCTCAGGATCTACTGAATTAATCATGCGAAATTTTTTATTGTCTCTCGTTCTGACGACGTATTCTGCAGCGGTGTTCGCTGAGCTGAGTATTCAGATTACCCAGGGTGTTGATAATCCCATTCCAATCGCCGTCGTGCCTTTTTCCTGGCAGGGAGATGGCGTGTTGAGTGAAGACATTGCACAGATTGTCATTAATGATCTGGAGCAGGTCGGTGAGTTTCGTGCCTTGTCGCCGGGCAACATGCTTTCGATGCCCAGCGAGGAACAGGAAGTCTTCTATCGAGACTGGCGCGTACTGGCTCAGGACTACTTGCTGGTCGGGAAGATCGACCGTGCACCAGGCAGCCAACTCGTGCAGGTGCAGTACGAGTTTTTCGACATCAACCGGGAACTGAAGCTGGCGGGCGAAATTCTTACCGGCAGCGTGAGCCAGTTGCGTGATATCGGTCACGAGATCAGCAATGTAATCTATGAATCAGTAACTGGGACTCGTGGCGCCTTTACAACGCAGATACTTTACATCGTGGCCGACTATGGCCAGGGTGGTGAGGTGCGCTACCGTCTCGAGAAAGCCGATTACGATGGGCAACGTGCGCAGGTGTTGCTGGAATCCGAAGAGCCTATCATGTCGCCGAGTTGGTCGCCGGACGGTCAGGATGTCGCCTATGTCTCGTTCGAGACAGACTTGCCCAGAATCTATATCCAGAACATTGTGTCAGGGCAGCGTCGCCAGATCACCAATTACCCGAACATCAACAGCTCGCCGGTCTTCTCGCCCGATGGCACCAAGCTGGCGATGGTGCTCTCCAAAGATGGCAGTCCGGATATCTACGTGCAGGATCTGATTAGCAACGAGTTAATCCGGATCACCGATCATCCGTCTATCGATACGGAACCGAGCTGGTCTACGGACGGTAGCGCAATCGTGTTTATGTCCGACCGCACCGGTCAGCCACAGATTTATCAGCTGGAGCTCGGCGCACCGTCATATCAGGTAGAGCGCCTCACCTATGATTGTTTCCAGTGTCTCAAGGCGAAATTTCTGCCCGATGGTGTCAATCTGGTGCACGTCAGACGCGAGACGAGACAGGACCCGAATTACCAGATTGCCATCATGAATCTTGAGACCTTGCGCGTGATCACGCTTACCGACACGGCACTGGATGAGTCGCCCAGTATTGCGCCCAACGGCAGCATGATCATGTATGCGACGAAATTCGGTGATCGCGGCGTGTTGGACGCGGTGTCCATTGACGGTCGCGTGAAGTTCCGTTTACCATCTTCCCGAGGCGACGTGCGGGAACCGGCATGGTCGCCGTTTTTCAATTAGGGCCGGAAAAATACGGGGCGAGACGCCTCATGACTGGTAACAGGCTGGCAATGATTGAAGCCTTCGACGACGCGATTCGTTGCCAGGAGCAGGGAGCAGAATTCTGGCCCCTGAGGTATGCAAAAGATGTTTTTGCTGGATCGCTAAAAGCAGGTTTTTAGCAAAGTACGGAAGCCCGGTTTTGGTGCTTCATTTTTGATGTTTGATATGTTGGATAGCCTCAGTGCTATCGGAGGAATAAACGAGTGGTAACGCAAGGAAACAAGCTGACAAAGCTGAGTTTTGTTGTAATTTCAATGCTGGCGCTGGCGGCATGTAGTTCGAGCAGCGAAACAGATGAAGCAGGAGATTCAGCCATGACTTCATCAACAGGATCCGGTTCCGGTAGTTCCGCGCAGTCATCTGGTGCAGGTGCCAATCAAGGCCTGACACAGGATGAAATTCGCGCGCAGAATGCTTTGCGTCAGAATGTGTTCTATTTCGATTTTGATATCGCAGAGTTCAAGTCCGAAGACCGCCAAACCCTGACTTACCACGCACGCGATCTGGCGAGCAATTCTGGCAAACGAGTGCGCCTGGAAGGCCACGCCGATGAGCGCGGCACGCGGGAATACAATCTTGCGCTGGGTGAGCGACGTGCGAACAGCATCCTTAATTACCTGATCGTAAACGGTGCGTCACGTTCACAGATTGAAGTAGTGAGCTATGGCGAAGAAAGACCGGATGCTACCGGTCAATCCGAGCAGGCCTATGGCCGCAATCGCCGCGTTGAGGTGGTTGTACGCTAAACGCTTGCTGCGCACTCTGGTGAATGTAACAGCTACAAAGAGCGAATTATGAATAGACAAGCCCCCCGGAAGATCAAGCTGATGCTCGCGGCGTTGAGCGCTGCAGTGCTCAGTACGTCTTTGCAGGCCCAAGTCGGTGCTGATTCGAATAGTGACGCTCTGGCTTTGTTGCTGGAACAGAACCAGCAATTGCGCGCTGAATTACAGGCACTTCGAGGAATGATCGAAGAGCAGGGATTTGAAGTCCGTAAACTGCAACGCGATTCCCTCAGCCGATATACCAATATCGATGACAGACTGACGGCACTGGAATCAGCTGCCGTCAGTGCTCCTGCAGCAGGTGTCGGAACAGCTCCGATACCTGCAGCTCCTGCGCAGGCAGCGAGCCAGGCTTCCGGTACCGGTTTTAACGCACCGGTAAGCGGCGGCTTGTCGCAAACGCCTGCTCCGGCTTCGACTGCAGCCGCGTCCAATAGCGGCAACACGCCAGGCGGTGGTATTGGCAACAGCGCACCGGCGAATGGTATTGCCGGCGGTGCTACGCCGCGTGGTGTTGGGGCAGGCAGGGGTACTCTGCAACCCGCAGTGCTCAGCGAGCAACAGCTCTATCAGATGGCCTATGACTCGGTCATCAACAGTAATTTTGAACGCTCAATCGCGGAATTCGATCAGTACCTGAGCATCTATCCCGAAGGTCGCTTTGTCACCAATGCGCACTACTGGAAGGGACAGGCGTTTCTCTATCTGGATCGATTCGGTGAATCGAGGGATTCCTACGAAATTATTCTCGATCAGTATTCTGACAACGCCAAGGTGCCCGATGCAATGTACGGTCTCGCATTGGCCTATCAGGGCATGGGAAATATTCAGCGAGCCCGGCAGTTGCTGAATGAGATCAAGCGACGCTATCCCAATACGGGTGCTGCAAATCTCGCTGACACCCGCTTGCTGTCGCTGGACTAAACGGTAAGGACTTCTCCGCTTTTCATTTCTCTGGCGGGGTCACCATCATGACTGAACCTCGCGCACTTCGAATCACTGAAATTTTTCATTCCCTGCAGGGTGAATCCCGCAGCGTTGGAATGCCCACGGTGTTTGTCCGGCTGACTGGCTGCCCTCTGCGCTGCCAGTACTGCGATACTGCCTATGCGTTTGAAGGCGGCACTATGACGAGCCTCGACGAAATCGTGGCGCGCGTAAAAGACCTTGGTGCCGGCTATGTTACGGTCACTGGAGGTGAGCCGCTGGCGCAACCGAACTGTCTGCCACTGCTGACCCAATTGTGCGATGCGGGGTTGGAGGTCTCTCTGGAAACCGGGGGCGCGTTGCCGATAGCTGATGTCGATCCCAGGGTCTCTATCGTGCTGGATTTAAAGACACCTGGCTCGTTAGAGGTCGATCGTAATCTCTACGATAATATTCCGCACTTGAAGCCCAAGGATCAGGTGAAGTTCGTTATCTGCGATCGCAAGGACTACGACTGGTCGCGGGCGAAACTCGATCAGTATGACCTCTCTGCCAGAGCTGGTGAGATTCTGTTCTCTCCATCATGGGGGCAGGTGCAGCCGACCGATCTGGCGCAGTGGATACTCAGCGACGGTTTGCGAGTGCGCATGCAACTGCAATTGCACAAGATAATCTGGGGTGATGAACCCGGTCGCTAGTCGCAGGGTATTTACTCGCAGCGATAGAAAGACAAAAGTGGCAGTAGGGAAAGCAAGAGAGGAAACACATGAGCACTGAGCAGAACAGCAAAGCCGTCGTGCTGGTTTCCGGCGGGCTGGATTCCGCAACCTGTCTGGCCATTGCCAGGGCCAGGGGGTACAGCTGCTATGCACTCAGTTTCGATTACGGCCAGCGCTCCAGCAGCGAACTGGATGCGGCGAAGCAAATCGCTGCCGGCGTAGAAGAGCATCGGGTAATCCGTCTCGACATCGGTGCTCTCGGAGGCTCCGCGCTGACCGATACCAACATCGCAGTACCCGAGCAGGCAGGCACCGGCATCCCGGTAACCTATGTGCCAGCAAGGAATACGATCTTCCTCTCCTATGCACTGGCCTACGCAGAAGTACTGGACGCCAGCGCCATTTTCATCGGCGTCAATGCGGTAGATTACTCAGGCTACCCAGACTGCCGTCCGGATTTCATCGCAGCATTTCAAAAGGTAGTCTCCCTGGCGACGAGAAAGGGCGTGGAGGGCGGTGAAATCCGCCTGGAAACCCCACTTATCGACCTTACCAAGGCCGAAATCATCAAAACCGGCACGCATCTGGGGGTGGACTACTCGCTCACCGTCTCCTGCTATCAGGCCGACTCCCTGGGCAGGGCCTGCGGCCTCTGCGACAGTTGCCGCTTCCGCAAACAGGGCTTCAAAGACGCCGGCCAGCAAGACCCCACAAGATACCAAGCCAAATAGCGCCAACTCCGGCAAAAAGTCCTTATTTTGACTTGAGTTTTCCCGTTTAGACAGTAGAATACCCGCCTCCTGTGGGACGTATAGCGCAAGCAATCAAACAGCCCCACAAGAACACCTGCAAAAGAATGCATGGGTCGGTAGAGCAGTTGGCTTTTAATGTGAGTCCTCGTCAATGGATTCAACGACTTAGAGTTCGATTCGTAGGAATGTGGCAGAAATTGATACGATTTATAGCAGTTTATATATCGGTTTCAATTGGGCTCCAGAATTGGAGACTTTTAGCTAAACGAACTTTATAATTCGGGCGGCTCGAAAGTCAGGCTGACAGTTAGCCAGCAGACTTTTTTAAAGAAGCATCGACGCTTCAAATGGTTAAAGAAGACATGGGTCGTTAGCTCAGTTGGTAGAGCACCGGGCTTTTAACCTGTAGGTCGTAGGTTCGAATCCTACACGACCCACCATTTTCTTCTTACTACCACCGCGCAATCCTCAGCGACATCACTCCCCAAGATAAGATTCGAACCGCCAAGTTTGAAAGCCGCGTAAGCGGCGCAGACGGCGGAACGCCGCCCAAGCGGTGAGGAATTTGCGCCCACGCAAATTTCGAATCAAAGCCGCGTAAGCGGCGCAGACGGCGGAATGCCGCCCAATCGGTGAGGAATTTGCGCCCACGCAAATTTCGAATCAAAGCCGCGTAAGCGGCGCAGACGGCGGAACGCCGCCCATGCGGGTAAGGAATTTGCGCCCACGCAAATTTCGAGTCAAAGCCGCGTAAGCGGCGCAGACAGCGCAACGCGCTGCCCGTAGGGCGAGGGTTTTGGCCAAGCCAAAACGCGAGTCAATCCTGTACAAGTGTCGGCAGTGATTCTCATACGAGGAGAACGAGAAAGTATCTCTATCCAGTGAGCACCGCCAAGCCCCGAGTTTCCCACCCACCCGCACACCACACACTAAGCCCATCCCCGAATCCGTGCTAAAATCCCCCTATACCCATCAATTGCCCAACCACCATGAACACCAAAGCCCCCGCAGAATCCCTGGCAGCCGATCTTGCCATCGTCCGCCAGTATCTCGACCATGCCGAGCAGCCTCTGGCGCTCAGCGGTGCCGAGCAAGCTGACTATAAAAGCCAGATCAAGGCGCTTATGGCGGCCAAGAACGCCAAGTTGGTCGCGCATTACTACACCGACCCGGTACTCCAGGAACTCGCCGAAGAGAGTGCGGGTTTCGTGGGTGACAGTCTTGAGATGGCGCGCTTTGGCAAGGAGTGTGACGCTGACATTCTGATCGTCGCCGGGGTTCGCTTCATGGGTGAATCTGCCAAGATCCTGAGTCCCGAGAAGAAAGTGCTGATGCCGACACTCGAGGCAACTTGTTCGCTCGATATCGCCTGTCCCATCGAAGAGTTCGCGCCGTTCTGCGACCAGCACCCGGATCGCACGGTGGTGGTGTATGCCAATACCTCCGCCGCCGTGAAGGCGAGGGCGGACTGGGTGGTGACTTCAAGCATCGCGGTCGATGTGGTTGAACATCTCATGGCGCAGGGTGAGAAGATACTCTGGGCTCCGGATCGCCATCTTGGTTCCTATATCGAAAAAACGACCGGTGCGGACATGTTGTTGTGGGATGCGGCGTGCATCGTGCATGAGGAGTTCAAGGCTCGAGGTCTGCGCGACATGAAGGCAATGTATCCGGACGCGGCCGTACTCGCTCACCCCGAATCACCAGCGGGTGTACTCGAACTGGCAGATGTCGTCGGATCGACAACGCAGATCATCAAGGCGGCCCAGACAGTCCCGAACAAGCAGGTGATCGTCGCAACCGATCAGGGTATTTTTCACAAGCTGCGTCAGCTTGCGCCCGATAAAGAGTTAATCGTGGCACCTACTGCAGGAAACGACGCGACTTGCCGCAGCTGCGCAAGCTGTCCGTGGATGGGCATGAATACCTTGCCTGCGATGCTGACATCGCTGCAGGAAGAGAGCAGTGAGATTCATGTCGACGGAGTGTTGGCAGAGAAGGCGATGGTACCGCTGCAGCGCATGCTGAATTTTGCGGCGGAGCAGCGGCTGAAAGTGCAGGGTAAAGCCTGATCGAGCGAGCAGCGTTCTGCCGCCAAGCGAACTTAGTTCTGGCGTTCTCGCTGTTGCGATTCGATATCGCGGATTTTCTGGCGCAGGCGGGCTTCCTCAGCGGGCGAGCCCTCATTGTCGGAATTCACGCGTAGCGCAAACTGCAATTGTTCGCGGGCGCGCACCAGATCTCCCACCAGCAGAAAATATTCCGCGCGCGATTGATGCACCTTGCTGATGTTGCCTGCCTGTCCCCAGGTCTCCGCTAACTGATACCAGAGATGGTGGTCGTTGCTGCGATTGCGTGTGTGCTGCTCCATCATTTCCGCAGCGCGCTGGTAATTCCTTCCTTCCAGCAAGGCATCAACATAGGCCATCGTCAGCGGATGATTGTTGGGATTGATTTCCAGATGTCGCTCGAGAAATGCCAGCGCCTGACCAGGCTCATTCTGGGCAGTGAAGATCTCCGCCTGCGTCACTACCAGACTGATGCGATTGGGATAAGCCTGTAACAGCGGCGCGAGTGTTTCGGTGGCCTCGGCGTATTGCTCATTCTCATAGAGTGCCACGGCCAACGCATAACGATTGGCCTGACTGTCGAAGCGCGTTTCACTGTCCTGCAGGCGGCGTCGATAGTCGGCGACCAGTGAGGCCTTGTTGGTGGCGTAGTGGGCCACGACCCGTTCGCGCATGAAGCGGTATTCGAGATTGGGTTCGTATTCACGGTCCGGGTAGCGTACTGCGCGTCCGCGGCTATCGGCGATACGGGATTCGGTCAGCGGGTGTGACAGCAAAAACTCCGGCGGCCGTCTGCCAAAACGATTGGCCGCAAGCAGGCGCTCGAACAGTGTGGACATGGCATCAGGGTCGAAGCCCGCGTTGAACATCGTGTCCTGTCCGATGCGGTCGGCTTCGGCTTCGTTGCTGCGGCTGAAGCGTAGCTGGTTCTCTACCGCCATGCCCTGCGCAGCTGTCACGGCTGCAGCGCCATGGGACGCATCGGAGGTGGCCATCACCAGTACACTGGCGAGCAGGGCACCCAACTGCGGAATGCGAGCGCTGGCCGCCTCATCGACACCGCGTGCGAAATGACGCTGGCTAACGTGCGCAATCTCATGCGCCATCACTGAGGCAAATTCTGCTTCGGTCTGCGCGTTGAGAAAGAGTCCGGTGTTGACGCCGATGATACCGCCGGGTGCGGCAAAGGCATTCAGCTCTTCGCTGTCGATGATGACAAAGGAGAGACGGTGGTCCTGAAGCTGGCTACGGGATGCCAGTTTGTAAGTCACAAACTCCAGATAGTCGTTGAGCAGGGCATCAGGAATGGTCGGCGCACTGCGGCGAATCTGGCTCAGGAACTGCTGCCCCATCGCGTATTCCTGATTCAGGCTGACTGTGCCGGATATGCGGTCACCCAGACTCGGCAAGGTGTTCTGAGCGTGCACGGCAAAGCTGGTCATCAGGCTCACTAGGAGCGCGAATGTGACATTGTGTGTTCGCTGTAACATTTGCTTGATCATCACCGGGAATAGACCCAGACTATCACAAATAATTCCAAATTTTTAAGTAACTTAGCTGGAATTTTGGGCGTTTGAAGGCAGACAATTCGAGCCCGAACTTGCTAACATAGTGCGATGGAAGCAAACGTCGATATCGAACTGGATTTATCTGGCCTGGAGTGCCCGATGCCACTTCTCAAGGCCAAGTTGGCACTGAATGGCATGGCCCCGGACCAGGTCCTCAAAGTGGTCGCCACTGACCCGGGATCAGAGAAAGATTTTCATCTTTTTGCCAAACAAAGCAATCACCAAATTCTCAATTTTGAGAAGCTCGAGCAATCCTATATCTACTGGATCCGGCGAGGCTGAGCACGATGCACGGGATTGCGTGTCAAGAATGAGCAATTGAAGGACTAAGTGCTGACGGAACGATGAGAAAACTGCTCCGCGATTTCTACGATCGCTATTTCCACGATGAAGAATCCATCATTCTGATCATCCTGCTGGTGGTCGGGCTGACTGTTCTGTTGTTGCTCGGTGGGGTCCTGGCGCCGCTAATCGCTGCCATTATTATCGCCTATCTGATGCAAGGGCTGGTGGATCTTCTGCTGCGCTACGGCCTGTCTCCGCGGCTCTCGTTTGTCTCAGTTTTCACCGTGTTCATCGGCCTGTTCCTGCTCTTGCTACTGTACCTTATTCCGCGCGTTTTCAATCAGTTGCGGCGGCTGGTTGACGAGTTTCCCAACCTGCTCAATCAATGGCAGAACGCCATGATGCTGCTGCCGCAGAATTACCCGAATCTGTTCACCGAAGAGCAGGTCCGTCAGTTTATTGCCGGCATTGGCGGTGAACTGGGAGGCTATGGGCAGGCGGTGCTGCAGTATTCGCTGGCCAGTTTGCCAAGTATTTTCTCCTGGGTGATCTTCATCGTGCTGGTGCCGATTCTGGTGTTTTTCGTCATGAAGGACCGCGAGCAACTGGTACTCTGGGCGGGCAATTTCCTGCCCCGCAACCGCCCGTTAATGACCCGCATATGGCAGGAGATGGACCAGCAGATTTCCAACTATGTGCGTGGCAAGGTGGTGGAGATTATCATTGTCGGCGGCGCCGCTTATCTGCTGTTTCTGGTGCTGGGCATCAACTATGCCTTGCTGCTATCAGTACTGATCGGCCTGTCAGTGATCGTGCCCTACATCGGCGCGACGGTGGTGACGCTCCCCGTTGCCGCGGTGGCCTATGTGCAGTGGGGGATCGGCGGGGAGTTCTATACCACGCTTATTGCTTATATGATTCTGCAGATTATCGACGGGAATGTACTGGTCCCGGTGATTTTCTCGGAGGCAGTGAATCTGCATCCCGTCGCGATTATCGCGGCGGTCTTGGTATTCGGTGGCATCTGGGGACTGGCAGGGGTTTTCTTCGCCATTCCGCTGGCTACCTTCATCAAGGCCATTATCAACGCATGGCCGAGTCGGGTTTCCGCATTGGAGACCGAATAGCGCCTGTTCAGACGTGGCGGGTGTGCTAAAGTTGCCCGCCAGCCGGCACACCGTTCAGTGAGTGGGTGTGGCACAGACGAGCGTGCAGACCGCAGTCTCACTACAGTGCGCCAGGCGAAGTCAGAAGCAAAGAAGGAAACGAGCTGAAAATGGCAAAAACTACTATTAAAGGCAGTCTGGTCGCTATTGCGACCCCTATGGACAGTGACGGAAAACTGGACCTGCCGGCTTTCGATCGCCTGATCGAATGGCATATTGAGTCTGGCACACACGGCATCGTCGTGGTCGGCACCACCGGCGAGTCCGCGACTCTCAGTACTGAAGAACACTGTGACCTGGTGGCACACTGCGTGAATGCCGTCGCAGGTCGAGTCCCAGTGATTGCCGGGACTGGCTCGAACAATACGGATGAGGCCTTGCACTTCACGCGTTCAGCGAAAGAGAACGGCGCCGACGCCTGTCTGCTGGTAACGCCGTACTACACCAAGCCGCCTCAGGAAGGACTTTATCAGCATTTCAAGCTACTGGCAGAATCGGTTGATATTCCGCAGATTCTCTACAATGTTCCTGGCCGCACCGCGTGCGATCTCGCGCTGGAGACTGTTGAACGGCTGGCGGATCTGGACAATGTCGTTGCCATCAAGGATGCCACCGGCAACCTGCAGCGTGGAGTGGAACTCGTAGAGCGCTGCGGCGATCGCATTGCGATACTCAGCGGCGAGGATCCATTGAACGTAGCGCTCATGAAGGGTGGAGCAGCAGGATGCATCTCGGTCACGGCAAACGTCGTTCCAGCCGAAATGGCAGAGATTTGCAACCTCGCCCTGGCGGGTGACTTCGCCGCGGCCGAAGCGCTGGATGCGCGCATTGCACCACTGCACAAGAACCTGTTTCTACAGGCGAATCCTATCCCGGTAAAATGGGCTCTCCAGCGCATGGGTCGCATCGGCAATGGCATTCGTCTTCCGCTCGTGGAACTTGCGCCGGAGTATCACCTCAAAGTAGAAGAAGCGCTGAGCAGTGCAGGTGTTGCGTTGCAATAGCTGTGATGGCAGCGTAAGCAGAGAGACTAATCCCAGAGAGTTGAGCAGAGGCCGCACACTTCAGGCGGCCAGAATCGGAACCGGAATACGAACGTGACAGCAAGAAATCTTAGCATCGCAGTACTCGCACTCTTCTTGAGCGCCTGCAATTACCTGACGGGTGACGATGGCCTGTTCCCTGATCGCCGCACGACCTACCAGGAAGCGCAGATGACGCCAGACCTGAGAGTGCCGCCGGAACTGGACAGCTACACGCTGGATCAGCTTTATGTGATCCCCGAACAAGCTAATCTGACTGCCAGCACGTTTGAAGAAACTCCATTGCCCAAACCGATCGAACCCAGGCGTCGCGAAGGTGTTGTGATTCAGCGTCTATCAGATACTTCCTGGGTATTGATCGATGCAACGCCCGGCCAGGTCTGGCCGCTGGTGCGTGATTACTGGACTGAGTTGCAGATCGCACTCGATTATGAAAATCCCGGAACCGGCATCATGGAGACTTCGTGGCTGGAGATCGGATCGGACGAAACCCTGCGCCATAAATACCGCCTCTCGATCGAGCCTGGATTGCACTCTGGTTACTCGGAGATCTATGTGACTCATCTGCAGCAGGAGCGTTCTGAGCCGATTCCTGTGGTGATCACCTGGCCAGAGACTTCTGTCTCGGAAGATCTCGAATTGGACGTCATGAATTCGATCTCTCAGTATCTTGCCGATCGCAATGATGTGTATCAAGCATCGTCGGCGAGTTTGTTAGCAGGCAGTATCGAGGCCGCAAGGAAGGCCAATATCATTCAAACGGCGGAAGGCGACAGGGTACTCGAACTGCGTCTCGACTATGACCGTGCCTGGGTACAGGTGCGCCAGGCGCTGGAAGATGCAGAGATCGAAATCCTCGATAGCAATCGGGATCAAAATTTCATCAACGTACGTTTTGCAGGACTGAGTGCAGAGAATCAGGATGAGCCTGGATTCTTCGGTCGCCTGTTCCGCGGCGGCAGTGACGATACCGAGCGTGAGCCCCAGGATTTCGCTGTACGCCTGTTGGAAACCGGTTCTGCAGTCAACGTTGTCACCGAGGCACTGGTCAGCGCAGGCGTAGAAAGCCAACTCGCGGTTGACCTGCTGCAGGCGATTAACGACAACCTCAGCTAATCCTCCCACCACGGCCATTACGGGTCGGAGTAAGACATGGAAGCTAGCAGTTTACTCGTCATTGTGCTGATTCTGTTCGGCAGTTTCGGCGCGGTTCTCTATCTTTTTCTGCAGGGGCAAAAATTGCGACTCGCCAGGCTCTCGGCCGAGGAAAAATTGACGGCTTGCCAGAACGAATTGGCCGGCGTGCAGGAACGATTGCGCGAACAACTGGCAGAGCAACACTCGCTCGAGGCCGAGTTGCAGGCACGCAGGGAAGAGAACGCGAGTCTGCGTACCAGCTTGCAGATGGAAAAAGAGCAGACAGCAGAGAAGCTGCAACTGCTCAATGAATCGCGCGAGCAGTTGAGTATCGCCTTCAAAAACATCGCCAACGAAATCTTCGAAGACAAGACCAGGAAATTTAACGACGTCAGCAAGGACAGCCTGTCGACGTTGCTCAATCCTTTGCAGGAGAAGATCAGTCAATTCGAGAAGCGTGTAGAGGAAACCTACGACAAGGAATCGAAGGATCGATTCTCGCTGACCAATGAAATCAAAAATCTGCAGGAGCTGAACAAGCGCATAAGCGAAGATGCAGTGAATCTTACCAATGCATTGAAAGGCGACAACAAGGCGCAGGGCAATTGGGGAGAGTTTGTTCTCGAATCCATTCTCGAGAAATCGGGTCTGGTAAAAGGGCGCGAATATGATGTGCAGGTGAACCTGCGTGCCGAAGACGGGAGTAAACTGCAACCCGATATCGTTGTGCATCTACCGGAATCCCGCGACATCATCATCGACTCAAAGGTGTCGCTCAAAGCCTGGGACGACTACTGTTCTACCGATGACGAAGCGAAGCGCGAAGACTATCTCAAACAGCATATTCAGTCCCTGCGTCTCCACGTCAAGAATCTGGCTGGCAAGGACTACCAGAATCTGACCGGACTCAATTCGCTGGACTATGTCTGTCTGTTCATGCCTATTGAGGCCGCCTATGCGGAAGCAGCCCGTCACGATTCTGAGCTGCTCACCTTTGCATTTGAACGCAATATCGTATTCGTCGTGCCCAGTACCCTGTTAGCCATTCTCAAGACGGTACAAAACCTGTGGCGGCTCGCACAACAGAGCCAGAATGCATCGGAGATTGCGCGTCGTGCGGGCGATCTCTATGACAAGTTCGCAGCCTTCGTCAGCGATTTGCAGGAAGTCGGTACACGTCTTGATGCAACGCAGAAAACCTATGACAGGGCATTCAACAAGCTGAAAAGTGGCCGCGGAAATCTGCTGCGACGCGTGGAGACACTCAAGAAACTGGGCGCAAAAACTTCGAAGCAACTCGATCAGGAACTCCTGGGCCAGGCCGAGGAGAATGATGTCGAACAGCTTGGCGGTCCGGATGTGGATGAAGACAACGGTGTCGATGCTGACGATTCCACGCGGCACTGAGTGTTAAAGAAGCGCTGATTACTCATGCAAACGATTCATGATTTCCTCCCCTGTGCAACGCCAGCGTCGTGGATAGAAGCCGCGCTGGCCAATCAGGAGCTGTTGCTGGTTGATCACGCCAATTGCGAAAAGAAGGCGGCGTCGACAGCGATGAATCTGATGTACCGCTACACGCACCACAGCGACTTGCTGGGTAAGATGTCGCAACTGGCACGCGAGGAATTACTGCATTTTCAACAAGTCGTTGAGATTATGGAGAGTCGCGGCGTGCGCTATGTGCAATTGAGCCCGTCACGTTACGCTGCTGGACTACGCGAGCTTATCGATCATCATAATGGCGATACGCTGGCAGACACCTTGATCATGGGGGCGTTTATCGAAGCGCGTTCCTGTGAACGCTTCGCCAGTCTCGCCCCGAAACTGGATGCGCAGCTACAGAAATTCTACAAGAGTCTGTTGAAGTCAGAAGCGCGACACTATCAAGACTACCTCACGCTTGCTCAGCAACTCAGCAAACAGGATATCAGTGCGCGCATTCGCAAATTCGCGAGCAGGGAAGAAGAACTGATTACCTCGCCCGACAAGGAATTTCGCTTTCACAGCGGCGTGCCTTCCTGAACACCTTAGTCGCGACAGCTTTCAGGCTCGACAAGATTCTCGCCCAGATTTTCGCGCAGCGCCTCCAGATCGGCGCAGGGAATTTCGTTGTTGCCTTCGAGATTGACTGAGGCCAGCGCTGGCATATTGAACAAGGGGCCGATGTCGACCACGCGATTATTTTCCAGATTAAGACCGCCCAGCCCTCGCAGGGACTCCAGTGGAGTGATGTTGCGGATGCTGTTATTGGCCAGATCGAGAAAGCGCAATGCGCTCAGTTGACCGATATTCTCCAGATTGCTGATCTCGGCATCAGCGCAGGACAGCACGGTAAGCCGCGCCGGCATGTCGACGTTTTGCTGCTGCATGGCCAGATTGATGCAGCCCTGCAGGCTGGCGTCAATCACTTCATTTCCCGGCAGCCTGCCGAGCGGATCGTAGACGGCCTGGCTGTTTACCGAGACTGTGAAATTCTGAGCACAGGAGCTCAGTAGCAGGAGCGAAGCAATGCCTGTCAGGCATGCCGCATGCAGCGCGATAGGCCGCGCGCGAGGACTGTGTGACTTGCCCGGGAGAAAACGTAAAAGTGTACTCAAGTTGGTAACCAGTAGGCTGTTATGCCTTGAAATCAGTGGTGCAGCTAGTATTACGCAGAGTGCGACAGAGTGCCAATAGAGCCCTTTTATTTGCCAAAGTTCCCAGTTAGTATGCCTGTCTTCGTCCCCAGCGGACTGTGATCTGCATTGCAGGTAAGCTGTTCACACACCTAATTTTTTCGAGATTCAAGGATATCACTATGAAATCACTCCTCAGTCTGCGTAAGCCGGTAGCAGCCCTGTGCTTGCTTGCGACGCCATTTTCCGTCTTCGCGCAGAGCGATGTCGATCTGGAAAATGAAGACAATCGCATTGGCTACGCCATCGGTGTGAATATCGGCCAGAACCTGCTGCAGCAAAATATTATCGACACTGTGCCCCTGGATGCCTTCATCGCCGGCCTGACTGATACGGTAAGTGGCAACGTGGCCATGGACGAGCAGGGCATCATGACCGCGCTGCAAAACTTCATGCAGCGCCAGCAGTCAGCCCAGCAGGCAGCACTCGCGGGCAACCTCGAATCCAGTCGTGCCTTTCTGGCCGAGAATGGCCAGCGCGATGGCGTCGTGACTCTGGACTCCGGACTGCAGTATGAAATCCTCGAAGAGGGTCCAGCCGATGGTGCGTCTCCTACAGCGCAGGATTCGGTGCTTGCCCACTACCACGGTACGCTGGCAGACGGCAGTGTGTTCGACAGCTCAGTACAGCGCGGCGAACCCGCCACTTTCGGATTGTCCCAGGTTATCGCAGGATGGACTGAAGCATTGCAGTTGATGAGTGTTGGGGACAAGTGGCGCCTTTATCTGCCACCTGAACTGGCCTACGGCGAAGCCTCGCCATCGCCCGCCATTCCACCAAACTCAGCACTGATCTTCGAAGTGGAGTTGCTGGAAGTTCAATAGCGAGCCACGAACAACGCTGATCTGACATTTATGAAGTCGAGTTCTGTGAGTCGCAGAAACGCCAAGGCACCATCCGCGGTGCAATTCAATAAGGGGCTGCTGAATTTTCTTCAGCAGTCCCCAACTCCATTCCATGCAGTTTGTAGTCTGTCAGCCATGCTGGACAAGGCTGGCTTCGAGCGTCTGGACGAAGCACAGAGCTGGAAACTGGAGCGCGCGAAGTCCTACTATGTTTGCCGCAACGACTCTTCAATTGTGGCGTTCAGGACCGGGCGCAAGGATTTGACCAAATCCGGCATCCGGATGACTGGTGCCCACACCGACAGCCCATGCCTGAAGATCAAGCCATCGCCGGAACTTAACCGGCAAGGCTATCTGCAACTTGGCGTGGAAGTGTATGGTGGCGCCTTGCTACACCCCTGGTTCGATCGTGATTTGTCGATCGCAGGTCGCGTCCACTATCAAAAGAAGAACGGCACACTGGCTTCGGCGCTAATCGATTTCAAGGCGGCTATAGCGACAATCCCAAGTCTGGCCATCCATCTCGATCGCGGCGTAAATGAGGGGCGTGCGCTCAATGCCCAGAAAGAGTTGCCGCCTATTCTGCTGCAAGCAGGCAATGACAAGTCAGGCAAGAAGTTCAGTTTTTCTGATCTGTTGTTGCAGGAAATTCGCAAGAGCACAGCGGGCAAGCAAGCGGACAGTGTGCTCTCTCATGAGCTGTTTCTGTATGATACCCAGGCACCGGCTCTGGTCGGTCTGCAGCAACAATTCATAGCTTCTGCTCGCCTGGACAATCTGCTGAGTTGTTACCTGGCTTGTCGTTCCCTGATTGAAAGTGACAGCGAGCATGCCAGTGTTCTGGTGTGCAACGACCACGAGGAGGTAGGCAGTGCGTCGACTTCCGGAGCGGCGGGGCCCTTCCTCGAAAAAGTGTTGAGCCGCTGGGTGGCAAGCCTGCACCGTGCGAGCGATGCGCTCGACCGGGTGATACATCACTCCTTCCTCATGTCGATCGACAATGCACACGGTGTGCATCCGAACTATCTCGAGAAACATGATGAACAACACCGGCCACTGCTCAACGCGGGCCCGGTCATCAAGATCAATGCCAACCAGCGCTATGCCAGCAACAGCGAATCAATTGCGTTGTTTACGGCCCTGTGCAAACAGCAAAAGGTCGACTGCCAGTCGTTCGTGATGCGCAGTGACATGGCCTGTGGCAGTACCATTGGTCCAATTACGGCGACTGAACTGGGTGTGACCACTCTCGATGTCGGCGTGCCAACCTTTGCCATGCATTCCATTCGCGAACTCGCAGGCGCCGCTGACGCCGCGGCCCTTTCCAAAGTCGTTACCGCGTTCTATAACCGTTAGTCAGCGAGTTTTTCTTTGCAATTCCCTGCGCAGGAAACGGGCAGGGGCGAGCTGTCGCTCTGTTTGCTGGTCGAGTGGAACAGGGTCGCCATTGATGAGACTCGCCAAATGTTCTCCCGCCAGTGGACAGGTCGCCAGACCGCTCGATGAATGCGCGGTATTGACGTAGAGATCGGGTAGAAACTCGATCTGCGCAGCGCCAGAGGGCGGCCGCGCGGGAGTCAGGTTCGGCATCGCCCCGATGAGCGGAGCATGATCGATACTGTTGTAGCGAATGCCTACGGTAGATTCCCTGTATTGGCTCATATCCACTGTATGCGGTGCGAGGTCTTCGCTAAGCAGGCGCAGGTTTTCCTCATCATCGTCGACATTGCGCAGTGCATTCGCTGCATGCCGGTGATAACTCGCGGCCACTATTTGCTGCCCATCCAATGCCGGGAAGAGCGTGCGCTTGCCGCACAGTACAGTGCGCACCTTGGCAGCGAGACTGTCGTCACGTATACGCGTCGTTTGGCCGCGCAGTGCTTGCAGAGGCAGAGAACGGGTTTGCTGCCATTGCTGAATGCCGGCGCCAGTACAGAGCGCGAGCACCGGACTGCAGCCCAGCTCCCGTTGCGTCTCGTCGTAGTAGTGCCAACCCGCAGCGCTGTGAGTGAAGCCGGCGATGCGCTGTGAGCAGCGCAGTTCTATAGCCGGATGTTGCAGATAGGCTTGCAGCAACGCTGTCGGCTCTATCCAGCCACCCAGTGGCAGATAGAGGCCTTCCTGATGCACTGCAATACCAGCCAACTCCGACAAGGTTTCGGCGTCTGCGGATTCCAATATGGCACGCTCATAGAGCTTAAGTAGTTTGCTCTTGTAGGCGGCGACTTTGGCTGGCTCGTTGCCAGGCTTGAGCGAGGAATCGAGTTGA
Organism: uncultured Pseudohongiella sp.; assembly: GCA_965228725.1. GTDB lineage: Bacteria > Pseudomonadota > Gammaproteobacteria > Pseudomonadales > Pseudohongiellaceae > UBA9145. The sequence goes on from OZ245834.1 coordinate 195,191, forward strand.
ACCAAACCACTGGGAAACCAGAACCGTTCATTGTTTGGCAGCGCGGCAAACTGTCGTCGAGCGAAGAGGAAGGCATGCAGATAGAAGCGTGTCAGAGGCTGGCTTTCGGCGAGAAACTGACAGCGCAGGTTAAGTTGACCGCTGCCTGACGCGCCCAGTGCCGGGGCCTCCTGTGCCTCGAGCACGGTAACCTGCCATCCGCGTGTCGCCAGACTGTGGGCGAGTGTGCAGCCGGCCAGTCCCGCACCAATGATGCTGATGTGTTTCGATTCCGGAACGGATCTGGTGCTGTGTACAGGTGAATTCTTGTGCAGGCGCGCCGCGCCAGGTGCAGCGGCTGGATTGGCGCCAGGCGCTGCGAGGGACGCACTTAGCATGTGTCGTTTCTGACCAAAGCCCGGTGTCTTGCGAACGTCAAAGCCCGCTTCCTGCAGAGCGCGGCGCACCGTGCCTGCAACGCTGTAGCTGCTCAAGGTAGATCCCTGATCGGAACATTTTGCCAGTAAGGCAAAAAGATCGTTCTGCCACAAGGCGGGATTGGATTTCGGGTTGAAACCGTCGGCATACCAACAGTCAGCATGGAAGCGTCGCCCAGTGGCCAGGCGTCGCAGGCTGTCCAGTGCCTCACCGTAGTGCAGGTCGAGGATGACGTTCTCAGCGAGCAGTAACCTGTGACACCCGGCGCTATGATCCGGATAGTGCCTGAGCAGTGTCGTGGAATATTCGGCAAATTCTGGCCAGAGCGCATGCATGCGTGCCAGATCGGCATGGCGCACCGGGTGTTTCTCAAATGCGACATAGTGCAGCCGCAAACGGCAATGTGGCGCTCTCGACTTGAATGCGAGCCAGGACTGCCAGGTGTTCAGGAAATTGAGCGCGAAACCAAATCCCAGCTCGGCGATGACAAAACTCTGCGCTGCATCGGCGAGTTCCTGCCAGCGAGCGTCGAGCTTATTCGCGTTAAGAAATACGTGCCGGCTCTCGGCTATCTCATCGCCGCGTGAGAAATAAACATCGTCGAACTCGGGTGAATAGGGGCGGCCATCTTCCTGCCAGAGTAAAGAGGCAGGGTCTATTTTCAGATTTCGCACGGTTGCTTCGGATTCGTTGTGTTGAGTGATGCGTACTGCTTTCTGATTCAGGGCGGTGCAGCGTATTGCCAGCTCATGCTGTCCGCTGCCAAGCCTAGCGCATTCGACGGGCGCGGGAAACGCGAATTGCCGGCTGCTGGCAAGTCGGTGCTGGTTTCCGACTCGCAATGCGTTAAAATGCGCGTTTGCCGAAATTGCTGCACAGGAATCAAGACAACCATGGAAATCAACGCTCAGCTTACCCTACTCAAAGATCTGCAGGCACGCACCGACAGCCTCAGGGGGTATCTTTGACTACGAAGCCAAGCAGGAGCGTCTGGCTGAAGTCGAACTGGAACTCGGTGAAGCGTCCGTCTGGGACAAGCCCGAGTATGCACAGGCATTAGGCAAGGAACGCGCGAATCTGGAGGCAGTAGTCCACACCATCGCCAATCTGGACAAGGGCGTTGGTGATGTCCGAGAGATTCTCGAGTTGGCTCGGGAAGAGGGCGATAGCGAATTACTCGCCGAGGCAGACAAAGATCTCGACAATCTGAATACCCAACTCGAGTTACTCGAATTTCGGCGTATGTTCTCCGGGGCAATGGATGGCAATAATGCCTATCTGGAGATTCAGGCAGGTTCAGGCGGCACGGAGGCGCAGGATTGGGCAGAAATGCTGCTTCGCATGTACCTGCGCTGGAGTGAAGACAAAGGGTTCGACACTGAACTGGTCGAAGTCTCAGGCGGTGAAGTGGCGGGCATCAAGAGTGCCACCTTGCATATACAGGGTGAATTCGCCTTCGGTTGGCTACGCACCGAGACCGGTGTACATCGACTGGTGCGCAAATCTCCATTTGATTCCGGGAATCGCCGGCATACTTCATTCGCTTCTGTCTTTATCTCGCCGGAAATCGATGACGACATCGAAGTCGATCTGGATATGTCTCAGGTCCGTGTGGATACCTACCGCTCGAGCGGTGCAGGCGGCCAACACGTAAATAAAACCGACTCGGCAGTGCGTCTGACTCATGAGCCAAGCGGTATCGTCGTGCAGTGCCAAAGTCAGCGCTCACAGCACAAGAACAAGGACATGGCGATCAAGCAACTCAAGGCCAAGTTGTATGAGATGGAAGAGCTGAAGCGCAAGGAAGAGGCGCAGAGCGTGGAAGATGCCAAGGCAGACATTGGCTGGGGAAGTCAGATTCGCTCTTATGTACTCGATCAATCGCGCATCAAGGATTTGCGCACGAGCGTGGAAGTGACCAATACCGGTGCAGTGCTGGATGGTGATCTGGACAAGTTTATCGAGGCCAGTCTCAAGATGGGTCTGTAACGACCACGTCAACTAACGCGCAAGATTGAGATCAAGGCAGCAATTAAGGGCTCTGGTTACAGAGCAGGTTGAAGACAAACAGAAGCGACAGTATGAGTAGCGAACAGAACAGCGATACCCAACTCCAGAAGCACGATGGCGATAAGAGTGGGGAACAAGCCCAGGAAGAGAATCGGCTTGTTGCCCTGCGCAGGGAAAAGCTTGCCGAGATTCGCGATCAGCGACAGGCGTTCCCCAACGATTTCGAGCGCCAGCATTTGGCGGCAGAATTGATCGACAAATTTGCCGAGGCAGACGCGGAATCTCTCAAGGAGACGGCGTATCAGGCGCAGGTTGCCGGTCGTATCATGCGCCAGCGCGGCCCCTTTACGGTGATACAGGATGGCAGCGCCCAGATTCAGCTGTACATAAACAACAAGTCTTTCCCTGACGCGCTCGCCGCCGAGCTCAAGTCGCTCGATCTTGGTGACATCATCGGCGTCAGTGGTGAAGTCTTCAAAACCCAGAAAGGCGAACTCTCTATCAGAGTGGCTGAGTTCAAACTGCTCACCAAGGCATTGCGTCCACTGCCCGACAAGCACAAGGGCCTGACTGATACAGAGATACGCTACCGGCAGCGCTACGTCGATCTGATTGTGAACGAAGAGTCACGCAAGGTATTTCGCCAACGATCCGCGATCGTTCGTACGATTCGCGATTACTTCGATGCGCAGGGCTTCATGGAAGTCGAGACTCCGATGATGCAGGTCATACCTGGCGGCGCAACTGCTCGACCCTTTATCACCCATCACAATGCGCTGGATCAAGACATGTATCTACGCATCGCGCCTGAGCTTTATCTCAAGCGCCTGGTCGTGGGCGGTTTCGAGAAAGTGTACGAACTGAACAGAAACTTTCGTAACGAAGGACTTTCAACACGCCACAACCCCGAGTTCACCATGTTGGAGTTTTATCAGGCCTATGCGCGTTATCAGGACCTGATGGACTTGACTGAGGATTTGTTCAGACAAGTCGCGCAACAGGTGTTGGGTAGCACGACATTCAATTACCAGGGCGTTGAGCTGGATTTCGCCAAGCCGTTCGCGCGCAAGACAGTGATCGAAACGATTGTTGAGAACTGTTCCGGTGTTACCGCCGAGCAACTCGCCAGCAAGGAGAGTGCGGCGCAACTGGCGGATGATCTGGGAGTCGAATTTGATCCGGCGTGGCCGCTTGGCAAGATCGTCATGGAAATTTTTGACCAGAAAGTGGAGGCCGCGCTGCAGCAGCCCACCTTCGTCACCCAGTATCCGATCGAAGTATCGCCGCTCGCGCGACGCAATGAAGAAAATCCTGATGTGACTGATCGTTTCGAATTGATCATCGGGGGGCGCGAGTTGGCTAATGGTTTTTCCGAGCTCAATGACCCGGAAGACCAGGCGGAACGCTTTCAGGCGCAGGTTGAACAGAAGGATGCCGGCGATCAGGAAGCCATGCATTTCGATGCCGACTACATCGCCGCACTGGAATACGGCATGCCACCTACCGCTGGCGAAGGCATCGGCATCGACAGGCTGGTTATGTTGCTCACTGACTCGGCTTCGATCAAGGACGTGTTGCTGTTTCCGCATCTGCGACCTCAGCATCAGGACGACTAGCCAATGGGCTCAGACCGGAGCGCGCGCGAGATACAGCTCGAGCCTTCCTGGAAGAAGGAGCTGGCGGCCGAGTTCGAACAGCCCTACATGCAAAACCTGAGTGAGTTTCTCAGGCAACAGAAAGCTCAAGGGCGGACGATCTTTCCGCCCGGCAAGCAAATCTTCAACGCACTCAACTGCACGCCGTTTGCAGACGTGCGACTGGTCATTATTGGCCAGGATCCCTACCACGGGCCAGGACAGGCACACGGCCTGTGTTTCTCTGTTTTGCCCGGGGTACAGGTGCCTCCCTCTCTTCGCAATATCTACAAGGAGTTACAGAGTGACGTGGGCTTCGCCGCACCGGACCACGGTTGTCTGTTGCCCTGGGCAAAGCAGGGCGTTCTGTTGCTCAATGCAACGTTGACCGTTGAAGCTGGCAAAGCCGGTTCACATCAGGGCAAGGGCTGGGAGCAATTCACCGACCGCATCATCGCCTTGCTCAATGAGCGCACGTCCGGTCTCGCGTTCCTGCTCTGGGGAAGTTACGCCCAGAAGAAGGGCGCCGCCATCGATCGCCATCGGCATCTGGTTTTGCAATCGCCACATCCGTCACCGCTCTCTGCGAGCCGTGGCTTTCTCGGTAATCGCCATTTTTCAAAAGCGAATGCCTATTTAATCCAGCAGGGTCAGTCTCCAATCGACTGGCAGTTGCCAACAACGGTCTCGGAAGAAACCGTCTAATCAACACATTACAGGAGCAGTAATATGAGTAATGGGAAATGCATTGTCGTCGGTGCAAGTCACGCAGGAACGACACTGGCATTGCAACTGCGTAAGGAAGGTTGGCAAGGACCAATCACGCTCATCGGTGCCGAACAGCAGTTGCCGTATCACCGGCCACCATTGAGCAAGGATTTGCTAGCGGGTAAAAAAGAATTGGACGGAGTACGACTGCGTCCCGAACAGGCTTTCGTCGACAACGACATTGAGCTGCGGCTGGGTGAGTCGGTCAAGCAGATCCATGCGCAGGAAAGGCAGATTGAATTGGCGAGCGGTGAGTTGCTTGATTACGCCAAGCTCGCACTGTGCGTAGGCTCATCCGTGCGCCGGCTGCCGCTGGGGGAAAACAAGGACAATGTTTTCTATGTGCGCTCTGCCGATGACTCACTGCGCCTGCGCGAGCAGATTGCAAGCGGGCAGAAGGCTGTCGTTATAGGTGCGGGCTATATTGGACTCGAAGTCGCTTCGGTGCTGCGCGCGAGCGGCCTTGAGGTGACTGTCGTTGAGCGTGAAGCAACTGTGCTGCCGCGAGTGGCCGGGCCGGCAGTGGCGGATTATGTCCAACGCCTGCACGAGAAGAATGGCGTGACATTCCGCTTTGCAACTGAAGTGAGCGATTTGTCGGGTGCAGATCGTGTCTCCCATGTGGTCTGTGGATCAGGCGAAGAAATCGCCGCGGATCTGGTAGTAATAGGCGTCGGCATCCTGCCCAATGTACAACTCGCCGAAAGTGCCGGTCTCGTGATCAACAACGGCATTCAGGTGGATGAGTTCACGCAGACCAGTGATCCAGACATCGTGGCCGCAGGCGATTGCACCTGTCACCCGAGCCAACTCTATCAACGCGCTCTGCGTCTGGAATCGGTACAAAACGCCAATGATCAGGCCCGTGTGGCGGCAGCCAATCTGTGTGGCAAGAAACAGGCCTATGATGCAGTGCCCTGGTTTTGGTCGGATCAGTACACCACCAAGCTGCAGTCGGCAGGCTTGCTCACCGGCTATGATGCCTGTGTCGTGCGAGGTGATCCTGCGGCTACCGAAAGCGAGGGATTTGCAGCGTTCTATTTGCAGGCCGGCAAATTATTGGCTGCTGACTGCGTGGCGAGGCCGAAGGAATTTATGGCGGTAAAACAACTGCTGAAGACTGGTGCGACGATCGCGGCGGATGCGCTGGAGAACGAGTCGGTCGAACCCGCGAGCTGGCTCAAATAAGCAGTGCCGGATCAGTGCTTGCTGGCCGGGCCGAAATAGCGGCAGCCACTGGTGCAGGTTTCCCTGATTTCTACGCAGGAGAGTTGTGGGAGTGCAGGGTGTAGCTTGTCCCAGATCCATTGTGCAATAACTTCGCTGGTGGGGTTTTCCAGTCCAGGCACTTCATTGAGATAGTGGTGATCGAGCTGAGCCCACACTGGCTTGAAGGCATCGGAGATGTCGGCGAAATCCATAACCCAGCCGCTCTCCTCACCAACGTCTCCGGCCACATAGAGTCGGACAGCGAAGGAGTGACCATGCAGGCGCGCACACTTATGTCCCTCTGGAACATTGGGTAGGCGATGCGCCGCTTCGAAGGTGAATTCCTTGTAGATTTCCATGCCGGGGTCCGGGATTCGTGGAGGCGGCATGGTACCGTCAGTTCCATTTTATGTACAGACCCATTGCCCTATAATGCTTGCACAATCAAGAAGAGGCTCTCATGTCGCTGCAAGCCCGTCTCAGGCTAATTTCCCGCTTTATTACGCAAGGTAATCGACTACCCACCGCGTTGGGATTCCTCATTGTTCTCTTCGTGATCTGGTTGCAACTGTCTCCACCGGCGGTGCTGCGCGCCATCCTGCAGCGCGTTGAATACCTTGTGTACGACCAGCGAATCAGTTTTATGCCGCGCATGCAGCGCAATGAGGAACACAATATTGTGATCGTCGATATCGATGAACGCAGTATGCAGGAGGAAGGACACTTTCCCTGGAATCGCATCAAGGTGGGGCAACTGGTTGAAAAGCTCGCCGACAAGGGAGCGCTGGTGATCGGATTTGATGTGACGTTTCCGGAGGCGGATCGCAGTGTGCGCGATCTGTTGGAGACTGTCGATCTCGAGGCATTGCCCGTGGTGTTCAATGAGACGCTCGCCGAGATCGAACAGGATATCAATGCCGACCAGTACTTCGCGAACACCATGCGGGGCGCCACTGATGTCGTGTTGGCGATCAATTTCAACCGTCAGGAAACGGTGACCTATAACGAATTGCCACCCTCGATTGTGGCAATCGACCCGGATCTCGCCAGCAGAATCTCACTGGAAGACATGAGTGGCTATACGGGCAACATTGCGATACTGCAGGACGCTGCGCGCGGCAGTGGCAACATGAATCAGTTGCCAGACTTCGATGGTGTAGTGCGTCGCGTTCCTCTCATGCTGCGCTATGGTAATGAGTTATATCCGACCCTTTCTCTCGAGATGATGCGAGTCTACAACTTCGCCGAGAGCTACGAGTTGCTGACCAATCGCTATGGCGATGAAGATGTCGTCTACGCGGTGCGAATTGGTAGGGGAGCAGGGGCCTTTGATATTCCGACCGATAGAAGAGCCGCAGTGCTGGTTCCCTATCTCGGTCCCAATTCCCTGCGTAACGACGCCTTCTTCAAGTATGTTTCTGCGACAGATATTCTGAATGACAATGAAGAAGAAGGAGTTTTCGAAAATTCCCTGGTGTTGATCGGAACCAGTGCACCCGGCTTGCAGGATATACGTGCTACGCCTCTCGACCCGGTTTATCCAGGTGTTGAGGTGCACGCGAACATGCTGCACGCCTTGCTGGAATCACAGCCTATTGCCGAAGTCTCCGGTGGCAGCACCGATACCGAGTCGCTGTTTGCCGGCTTTCAGAGCGAAAACCGCGCCGTATTTCCGTATAAACCTGACTGGGCCCCAGGCGCACAATTGTTCATGGTGACTGTGCTCGGCATAACCCTGTCGGTCGTGTTTCCCTATCTGGGAGCAGGTTGGCTCGCGGTGACCGGAACCGCGTTACTGGCTGCGGGCATCTGGCTGAATTTTCAGTTGTGGTCGCAATTCAATATGGATTTCGCGCAAGCCTATCTGCTGATTCTGATTGTGCTCATCACCGCCGCTAATCTGATCTATGGTTTCCTGTCCGAGAGTCAGACACGTAAGACCATCAAGGGCATGTTCGATCAGTATGTGCCGCCGGCTCATATTGATTCCATGTTGCAGAATCCGGATGACTACGGCTTCGAGGGGGAGAGCAAGGAGCTCTCAGTTCTATTCTCTGATATTCGGAATTTCACGACCATTTCCGAGTCGCTCAAGGCGACGCAGCTGAAAGCTTTGCTCAATGAATTCTTCACGCCAGTCACCGAGGTGATTTTCAAATACAACGGCACTATCGATAAATATGTCGGGGACATGGTGATGGCGTTCTGGGGAGCTCCACTGGATGACCCCGAACACAGACAGCATGCCGTTGCTGCCGCACTCGAAATGCTGGAGAAGGTCGAGGAGCTGAAGCCGATATTCAAGGAGCGTGGCTTTCCCGAAGTGAATATCGGCATTGGCATCAACTCCGGTTTCATGAACGTCGGCGACATGGGATCGACCTACCGTCGCTCCTATACCGTATTGGGTGATGCGGTGAATCTTGGGTCACGCCTTGAAGGGCTGACCAAATTCTATGGCATCAGATTATTGGTCGGTGAAAAGACAGCGCAGGATCTCGATGGTTTTCTGCTGCGGCTGATCGACAAGGTGAAGGTGAAGGGCAAGGTCAAGGCCGTCGAGTGTTATGAGCCGATTTGCTGGGAGAAGTCTGCTGGCAAAACACTGAAGAAGCGGGTTGCTGCCTTTCACGAAGCGCAGCAATTTTATTTTCAACAGGACTGGGATGAGGCGGAGAAGCGCCTGCGAAAATTGTTGGAAAATGAACCAGGATGCACTCTCTATAAAGTGTATCTGGAGCGAATAAGCCAGCTGCGTGAGACCCCTTTGCCCCAGGACTGGGACGGAGCATTCGTGCACACCAGCAAATAACACAACAAACTGACTTGATGGTGGGGAACTTTGTTGACATGCCAAGTTAAGTCGGTAAAATGCGCTGTCTCTCGAGACGGGTGGTTAGCTCAGCTGGGAGAGCATCGCCCTTACAAGGCGAGGGTCGCAGGTTCGATCCCTGCACCACCCACCAAAACTGCATCCTGTTACGCAGGGGCAGTAGATGAAGTTGTAAGTCGCGGACCGGTAGTTCAGCTGGTTAGAATGCCGGCCTGTCACGCCGGAGGTCGCGGGTTCGAGTCCCGTCCGGTCCGCCATTTCAACATCTCCTCTCTTTAGCGCCGTGTCGCAAATTCCTTCAGACCTCTTCGCACCGCATCGCTTGCAAGCGCTCGAGTGTGCGCTCTTCGCCGAGAAAAATATCCGCGTCTCTGTGCTGCGCCTCGATGAAATGCATCCGCATCTGGGCGGTAACAAGTGGTTCAAACTGCGGCCTAACATCGAATTGCTACAACGCGAGTCCTTGCCCCTGGCAGTCACCTTCGGCGGCGCCTACTCCAATCACCTGCGTGCGCTGGCTGCTGCCGGTAAGGAACTTGGCTTCGCGACGCTGGCTTTTGTGCGGGGCGAGCGCGTCGAGCCTCTCAATTCCGTGCTCGCCTTCGCTGAGCAGTGCGGTATGGAATTGCGCTTTCTCAGCCGCGCCGAGTATCGCCGCCGACACGAGCCTGACTATGTGCGTGCCCTGTGCGCGAAACTGGGGCCGCATCTGTTCATTCCCGAAGGAGGCAGCAATCAGGCGGGGTTCGCAGGGTGCCGGAAACTGGCAGAGTTGCTTGAATGGCCAGCAGAGGCTAGCGAGAAGCGCTGGGCGGCGCTGGCCTGCGGTACTGGCACAACCATGGCGGGGCTCATCAGTGGGCTGGCAGAGCAGCAAATTGCTGGTGACGAACTCCCATCGGTGGAAGTTCTAGGCATCTCGGTGCTCAAAGCGCCTGGCTATATAGAAGAGCAGGTAGCGCAATGGCTATCCACGGACAACACGCCGGCTGGGACGCGCAGGGTGCCCTGGCGTGTGTTCGATAACTACCACTGCGGAGGTTATGCGCGCAGCAACGCCTCTCTGCAGCGATTTCTTGCAGATTTCGCAACACGCCATTCCGCCCTACCTCTGGAGCCGGTTTATACAGGCAAGCTGCTGTTTGCCGTCTTTGCGCTGGCCCGCGCCGAACTCATCGCCCCCAATAGCTGCGGCTTTATTGTGCATTCGGGGGGAATTTTTTAAAAAATGGTAAAAATTCCCACAAAAGCGTATAGTGGAGCCCTTATCAGGCAATAGCCGGTTGTTGCCGGGCATCGTGTTGGCAGCTACAGGGTCGAAGTCACAATGAACACAGCCAAACTGGACAGAGTTTCGCTCGTGCGCGCAGCAGCGTCGCGCTGCCTGTGTCTGCTGCTGCTTGCGTTCTCTTTGTTAGCTTCGTGGCCTGTTCATGCGCAAGCCCCCCTGATTTCCGTTGGCGACACAACGCAGTACAGCGATGGTGCCAATGTCACGTCAGCGCATACTATTCAATTCGATATTGCCGGCCTGGCCGCGCTCTCCCCAAATGAGGAGTTCTCGCTGCAACTCGAATCCGGGGCGAGCTTTCGGGTTCAGGTCAGCGAAATCAACCGCTTCATCAATGGCGAGCAATCCTTACTCGCAGAAGGCAGTGATTCTGCTCTCGAACTGCTTCTCACCTACAGCAACCACACGCTATTTGGCTATCTCTTCGATGGCACAGTCAAACGTCAGATCGTCGCCCGCGAGGTAGGGGCCAAGTTTACAGGTTGGCTGTATACGCCGGCGCCGCTGGGCACGGCGCCTGAATATTTCGGCAATGACTACCTGATTCCACAACGCAATAGCGACAGCATCAGCTACCCGACTAATGACATTAAGAACTTCATGCCATTTCAGGCTGAGGGCGGTTCTACGCGCAATGAAACACACTCAGCGGCTGCAACCCAGGCCACGATCGATGCAGGCAACTTCAGCATTGTGCAGAGCCCGCTGCAAAATCCGGTCGTCGCGGGCAGTCCTGCCACGATTACAGTCACACTGAGCAATATCAGCCAGCAGCAACACAGCAACCTGAGCGTCGAGTTTTATTTTGTACTGGAGAACAGCAGCCTGCTCTCAGCGCCGGCCGCCTGCAGCGAGCAATTGAGTCTGTCCCTGCAGGCAGTACTGTACTGTGAGCTGGGCACATTCGCGCCGGGTGAGGTCAAGCAATTCAGCTACTCAGTGCATACAAGCGAGCTCTCGATGCCGAATGTTTTCAGTACGGCGATAATCGGTGGCCTGCGCAACGATGCGGTGATCAATGTCGTCGAGGACGTGCGCCAGGATGGCGATGGTGACGGGGTCTCGGATTTCAATGAGCGCTTGTTGGACACTGACCCTGCGAGTGCGGCGTCAGTCAATAATGAGGCAACAGTGATCGACGTGATGGCGCTCTATACTGATGCCGCCGACACGCTTTACGCTGGTGCGGCGGAGACGCGCATCAATCAGCTTGTCGGTGTGGCGAATCAGATTTATATCGACAGCGGGGTAGCGATCAGGCTGAGGCCGGTTTACTACAGCGCCGTAGACTATAAGTCGAGCACGGATATGGAAGTGGCGTTGGATGCACTGATTGGCAAGTCTGACCCGGCCTTCGCCAATATCGATGCTCTGCGTGAGCGCTACGGAGCAGATCTGGTGATGCTTTTCCAGCCGCTGGAGAGCAATGCGGAACGTTGCGGACTCGCAGCCGTTGGCGGTTATCAGACCAACGGTTATTTCGTGGCTGAAAAAGAGCGCGACTATGCCTATTCGGCAATTGCAATCAACTGCCCGGTGGATCTGGTTGTCGCACATGAACTTGGCCATAACATGGGTTTGACGCACTCACACGTTGAAGATGGGAGAGGTGGCACCTTTGAATTCGCGACTGGTCACGGCGTGCCGGAAGAGTTTGTTACCGTGATGGCCTATTCGGGCGCATTCAGAACCGATACCCGTCTGCCGGTCTTCTCGAGTCCGCAGCTTGATTGTCTGGGCCATGCCTGCGGAATCGCGGAAGGGGAGGCCTATGCCGCCGATGCCGTGCAGACTCTGAACATCGTGCGCCACCAGATTGCCAACTATTTCCCTGCGACAGTCCCCGAGTTGCCAACGCTTACAGTGACCGATACCAGTGGTGGCAGCGTGGATGCGCGCATCGCGATGGCGGCGAGTATCGACGGCGGCCTCAGCTTCAGTGATGAGGTCAGTGTTTCCCAGGCGCTCGACGTGATCGCCGATGTGACCGTCGGTAGTGAACATGTTGGGCGGGAAGGCAGCCTGCACGTGCTGGTCGGGGTTGCCAACAAGGGCTACCTGCAGATGGACGCAAGCGGCCAGTTCGTCGAATGGGACGGCTCCCTGGCCGGACTCGCGTCAGCCAGTACTGTCGATGTGCTGCGCAAGCAGGAGCGACTCAGCATCTTGCGCGATATCATGCTGCCCGACTTTCTCGTCGGCGAGCAGGTCGTCGTCTATGTGGGTTATCAGGTGAAAGATACCCACGAGATCGTCTATAACCAGCAGCCGCTCTTGCTGAACGTCGTCGGCGAATAAAACCCCGCTATTCCCCATGCTATACTGCAGCCGCCCTTGCACGAGCCCTCGCGGCCATCTGTGCAGGCCCCGGAACGCGGTAGAGCATGAGCCACTATGACTGAATTCAAAACCATTGGCCTGGTAGGCAGGCCCGGACACGCTGGCGTGGTAGAGACGCTGAACAGGCTGTTGTCCTATCTGACCGGCAAAGAGCTGACGGTGGTGCTCGACTCGGCTACAGCCCAACAGATTGGCGATAGTTCGCTGACTACCTGTCCCCGCAGCGAGTTGGCGCGCAACTGCGATCTGGTCGTCGTGGTGGGCGGTGACGGCAGCATGTTGAATGTCGCCAAGGCCATGGCGACTGATGAAGTGCCAGTCATTGGAATCAATCGCGGCCGCCTTGGCTTTCTCACCGATATTCTTCCAGAGGAATTGCAGCTGCGAATCGATGAAGTGCTGGCAGGCCAGTACAGCATCGAAAAGCGCTTTCTGCTCGATGTCTTTCTGCGTGACGAGGATCAGGAAACCTACCTCGGATCGGCACTCAATGATGTTGTATTGCACCCTGGCAAGGCAGCGCAGATGATCGAATTCGAATTGTTTGTTGGTGACCGCTTTGTCTACAGTCAGGAGTCCGATGGCTTGATTGTCGCGACGCCCACCGGTTCCACTGCCTATGCACTCAGTGCCGGTGGCCCGATCATGCACCCGGACCTCGACGCTGTTGTATTGGTGCCGATGTATCCGCACTCCCTGTCGAGCCGCCCTGTGGTGGTCGATGGGCGCAGTGAAATCATGCTGCGAATTGCGGAAAACGGCAAACTTCAGCCCTTGATCAGTTGTGATGGCGAAGAACGCTATAGTGCCAGTGCTGGCGACGAAATCATCGTGCGCAAGAAAGCCGTGAGCCTGAAGCTCATCCATCCCCCGTCTTACAGTTTTTATCAGGCCTGCCGCAGCAAGCTGGGTTGGGGCAGCCGACTCGTACGCAATAATGATTGAAGCCCTGAGCGCCGATCTCACTATCGATCTTCGTCCCTTCAGTCGCTATCTGCACACGCAGGGAGTACGGCATCAGATCAGCGAAGAATCCGGGCAGCAGGTGCTGCGCGTGCAGTCAGAGGCTGAGGCTGAGGCAGTGCGTGGTGCTTTCGCGCGCTGGCGGCAACAACCCGAACTGCTGGATGAATTGAGCCAGCAATGGGAAGCCCGTGAACAGTCCAGGCCGCGAGGCAGTATTCTCAATGCGGTGTTTCGTCAGGCCTGGTACACGCCAATTACCTTTGTGCTTACTGTGATATGCCTCATTGTTGCGGTGATAAGCAACCTTGGTAGGCAAGCCGGCAACGTCGAGTATCTTTTTTACCCACTGCTCGCCACGAGTGGTGTGACAGAACTCATTGGCAGCATCGATAGCCTGCCCGAACTGCTCCGCACCGTGACGCCGATGTTCCTGCACTTTGGTGAGATTCATCTGGTGTTCAATCTGTTGTGGCTGTGGTATTTCGGCAAGCAGCTTGAGCCGAATCTGCCCGTCGTCCAGTATTCGCTGCTGATTCTTCTGCTGTCTTTTTTCAGTAACACGGCACAGTATCTGGTGCTGGGCTACAACAACTTCGGCGGCATGTCTGGCGTGGTATATGGGCTGGTCTCCTATACCTGGATTATTCACAGTCTCATGCCGCACTCCCGATTGATGATCAACAATGCCATGTTCGCGATGTTTGTCGTCGCGATGCTTGCGATGGAATTGTTCGCCGGATCGATCATTGCGACCGCTGCGCATGTAGGCGGTTTGGTGGCCGGGCTTTTGCTGGGACTGGTCATGGTAGCGTATTATCGGCTGGTGCTGAAAAGAGGCAGCTTCAGTCGCTAGAAAACCTCTGGTACCAGGCCAAAGCCATATTGATAAAGAGTAAGCAGCGCAAGATAGAGAAGCGCAAGATAGAGAAGGACATGACTGTAAACAACGATGCGTCGCAGGACGCCAGCTCAAGGGCCACTGATGGGGCGATCAGCGAATTGCCGGAACGCCCGGATTCCATCGCAGATCTGGTGGCGAAGCTAACACCGGAAATTTATCAGCGCTTGCGTACCGCGATCGAACTTGGCAAGTGGGAGGATGGTAACCGCCTCTCGAGCGAGCAGCTTGAGCATTGCATGGAAGTGGTCATTTTGTACGAGGCAAGGAATCTGCCGGCAGGGGAAAGAACAGGTGCACCGCTTGCACAGCAATGTGAGTCGCATGCAGAACCTTCGGTGCAGCCCCTGCATTTTCGTGATGAGAAGAAGCAATGAAAGCACAGGCAACCGGTATTTTACGAAAGATGAAAACTCGCCTCGGCGCTCCGGTCGACTATGCCTTGCGCGCGGGTGACAGCGATGTGGCGTTAAACCCCTTGCTCGGCAAGACGCTGAAGCTAGAGTACAGCGGCACGATCAATTGCGTGCACTGCGGACGCAAGACCAACAAGAGTTTTAACCAGGGCTACTGCTATCCCTGTTTTCAGTCTCTCGCGCAATGTGACTCCTGCATTATTCATCCTGAGAAGTGCCATTTTGATCAGGGCACCTGCCGCGAGCCAGCCTGGGGTGAACGATTCTGTATGCAGGATCATATCGTCTACCTCGCCAACTCGTCGGGGCTCAAAGTGGGCATTACCCGGGCGACCCAGGTGCCAACACGCTGGATCGATCAGGGTGCGACGCAGGCGCTGGCAATCATGCGTGTGCGAAGCCGTCTGCAGTCGGGCACGCTGGAGGTGATGTTCAAACAACATGTAGCGGACAAGACAAACTGGCGCGACATGCTGAAAGGCGATGCGGAGCGCCTGGACATGGCGGCTGAAAGGGATCGCTTGCTCGGCGAATGCAAGGAAGAGATAGCAGAGTTGGAGCAGCGGTTTGGTTTCTTCGCGATCAGCGTGCTCAACGGTATCGCGCCTGTCGACATCGACTATCCGGTACGTGAATACCCGAGCAAGATCAACTCATTCAATTTTGACAAAGAGCCAGTAGTGGAAGGCACACTGCTGGGAATAAAGGGCCAATACCTGATCTTCGATGGTGGTGTGATAAATCTGCGCCGCTACTCAGGCTATGAGGTTACGGTAAGCCACTGATCCACACTGAAGGCCAGCAAGTGCACTGACTGGCTCGCTGTAATACATCAACAGGATGCAATATGAAAAACGCCCAGGCGCGTACCACTTATCTCAAAGATTATCTGCCGCCGAATTTTCTCATTGAAACGACAGATCTTGATTTCGATTTGTATGAGGACCATGCGACGGTCGTGGCGCGTTTGCTTTTTGTGCGCAATGAACTGGCTACGACAGAGAGTGCCAACACCCTGGTGCTGAATGGCCAGGATCAGGTGCTCGAGGAGCTGGTACTCGAAGACAAGGTGCTCCAGTCTGCAGACTATTTACTCGATGATGAGTTTCTTACGATTCCGGATCTGGCAGCGCATCTGGGAGGCGAAGCCAGGCGTTTCACTCTACAGATCAAGACACGCATCGAGCCGCAGAACAATACGGCGCTCGAAGGCCTCTACAAATCGCGCAAGATGTTCTGCACCCAATGCGAAGCAGAAGGGTTTCGTCGCATTACTTATTATCTGGACCGACCGGATGTCATGTCGAAATTCACGACAACGATCCGCGCAGATGCAACGAAGTATCCGGTACTACTTTCCAACGGCAACAAGATCGCCGCAGGCGAGGTCGAAGGGGCTGCGGGTAGGCACTGGGTGAGCTGGGAGGACCCGTTCAAGAAGCCGAGTTATCTGTTTGCCCTGGTCGCCGGTGATCTGGTGAGCCTGGACGATAGCTTTACCACCGCAAGCGGCCGCGAGATTGCACTGCAGATCTTCGTCGAGGAGAAAGACCTCGACAAATGCGATCACGCCATGCGCTCGCTCAAGAATTCCATGCGCTGGGATGAGGAGAAGTTTGGCAGGGAGTATGACCTCGATATCTTCATGATCGTCGCCGTCGATGATTTCAATATGGGGGCAATGGAAAACAAGGGTCTGAATATTTTCAATACCTCCTGCGTTCTGGCCAATCCCCATACCACGACAGACTTCGCCTTCCAGCGGGTCGAGGCAGTGGTTGCGCACGAGTATTTTCATAACTGGTCCGGCAACAGGGTAACCTGCCGCGACTGGTTCCAGCTTAGTCTCAAAGAAGGTTTTACGGTGTTCCGTGACTCCGAATTCTCGGCCGACATGGGTTCTCGTACTGTGAAGCGGGTTGAGGATGTCAATTTGCTGAAGACAGTCCAGTTTGCCGAAGATGCCGGGCCTATGGCGCATTCAGTGCGACCTGACTCCTATATGGAGATATCCAACTTCTACACTGTCACGATCTACGAGAAAGGGTCCGAGGTCGTGCGCATGATCAGTCTGCTGCTCGGCCCGAAGCAGTTTCGTGCGGGCACCGATCTTTATTTCGAGCGCCACGATGGTCAGGCAGTCACTACCGAAGATTTCGTCAAGGCGATGGAGGATGCCAGTGGTATCGATCTGACGCAGTTCAGGCGTTGGTACACCCAGGCGGGCACGCCTATTCTGGCGATCGATACCAGCTACGATGCTGAGCAACAACAACTGACAGTGCAGGTAAAGCAGAGCTGCCCGGACACGCCCGGTCAAAGCAACAAGCTCCCGTTCACCATTCCCTTGCGCCTTGGTCTGTTGCGCAGCAATGGGAGTGAAATTCCGCTGCAGCTACTGAGTGATGATGCAGGCGAGGCACCGCTGGATCGTGTACTCGAGGTCACAGAGAGCGAGCAGGAATTTGTTTTCAGCAATGTGGACGAGAAGCCGGTGCCTTCCCTGTTGCGTGGCTTTAGCGCGCCTGTCCGGCTGCAACATGACTACTCTCCCGAGGAGCTCCTGTTTTTGATGGTGCACGACACTGACGGCTTCAATCGCTGGAATGCGGCCCAACTACTTGCCATCAACAGCCTGGACACACTCAAGTCGGACAGGGCGGCGGACAAGGCGCTCGCACTGCCCGAGTTGCAGTTGCAAGCTTATGAGAAAGTGCTCGATTCAGTGATCAGGAATCCTGAGCAGGACAAGGCCATGATCGCCCATCTGCTCACGCTGCCCACCGAGAGTTTTCTTATTGAGCAGGCAACGCCGGCGGATGTCGAGGCGATTCATGAAACGCGTGAGTTCATCGCCAACGAAACTGCCAGAGTGCATCACGAAAAGTTCGCAACTCTCTACAAAGAGAATGACGCGAACTGGGAATTCAAGGTGGATGCGAAATCTGTCGCACGCCGAGCATTGAAGAATCTGGCCCTGTCCTATCTAGTGCGTAGCGACGACGAGGATTGGATACAACGCTGTTACTGGCAGTTTGACGGCGCCAGTAATATGACCGACCAGATTGCCGCGCTGCGCTGCCTGGTTAACAGCCGCCATCCGAGTGCCAGGGAACTCGCGGACAAAGCACTGACTGAGTTCTACGATGCCTGGCAACACGAGGCACTGGTGGTCGACCAATGGCTGATTGTACAAGCCACCTGCTTGCTGCCCGGTACCCTGCAGCGTGTGCAGTCCTTGCTGGAGCATCCAGATTTTGAGATTCGCAATCCGAACAAGGTGCGTTCGCTGATCGCTGCGTTCTGTACGCAGAACCATATCAATTTTCACCAGCGGGATGGGGCGGGTTATGAATTCCTCGCCGATCAGGCGCTGGTACTTGATAAGCTCAATCCGCAGATCGCCTCGCGCCTGCTCACGCCGCTGACGCGTTGGAAGAAATACGACAGCGACCGTCAGGCGTTGATGCAAGTGCAACTGCGACGCATCAAGTCTGACGCCGGCCTGTCAAAGGAAGTATTTGAGGTAGTCGAAAAGAGCGTAGTTTGAAGACGTATCCGGCGCGCGATGGCGCGCCATTCGCTCGTTTAATTGGGCTCGTAATAGGTCCAGTAGCCGGTAAACATTTCTTCCCAGCTATAGACGCCGAACTCGATCGCATTGTCCGGATTCGGATTGGTCGGGTTCGATGACGAGTTGTCCAGCGCCCCGATAACATGTGCAATGCTACCGGCGGGCAGTCTGACAGGTTCACTGAGACCGTAATGTGGCTGCCAGCCATAGTTGTAGGCCGGCACACTGAATAATTCACGCGTTTCGCCGCCAGGCAAGGTTACGGCGAATTTCATTTTCTTGCCGCGGTAATGCATGTGTGCGCGGACGCCGGTGATGATAACTTCTTTGTCGAATTGGTAATCGGCCTGCAGTGGGAAGTCATTGACGTTGGCAGGCAGCGTAAACTGTTTGCCGATCGCCTGGGTAAGTTTCTCGTGACTCGGTGGTGATTCATGGAAGTAGAGGCCCAGTCGGGTTTCGTCTACTGTCGAGCGACCATTGGTCACATAGTGGAATTGCATGGCCAGCCGATGTCCGGCTGGAATAAAGACACCTGTGTCTGCTGGAAATTCAACTGCCTCGACCATGCCCGGCGCGTAGCCTTCCAGAAAGCGTCGGGTTACAGTTTCTTCGCTGGTCTCCGGGCCCCAGAAATCTTCATCGGGCGCGACGACATAGGTCATCAGATGATGCAGCACAGATTCATCGCCTGCGAGGTATTGCACGGCCCGCACCCAGCGATCTTCAGCGAACGGCAAGTCCACGATTTCAAATTGATAGTCCATTACGCCAGTGGCCGGCACGCTGATGGCAGGGCCATTGACGATGTAATCAGGCTCGCCGAGCAACCACTCACCTGTGTCTGAGAAATCCAGCTCTTCAAGTGGATCAACGTCGCTGTCGCCACGCGGTGCGCCGGCGTCTATCCAATTTACCAGCGTGCGCATCTGCTCGGGCTCGAGATAACGGGCATGGCGCGAGTGCGCCAGATAGGGGTCCACCTGAATCGGTGGCATACGGCGATTGAGCAATACCTCTCTTATCATGGGCGACCAGCCCATTACCATAATGTGACTGTCCATGGCGAAGGGACCCACACCATCCTGTCGGTGGCAGCCAGCACACTTCTCGATAATCACCGGCGCGACTTCTGTCGCATAGTCGGGCGTCTCTGCGGCGCTCTCGGCGGCAAGATAGTCCAGTGTGCATCCGCGGGGCTCCGTGTTGACTGTATCGTCGATGCCGCCATCCAGAAAATCAGCGATGGTCGTTTCCAGCGTGCTGTCTACGTCGCCGCGATAGAGCAGGGTTGAGCGTTCGGGATCAAATGCGAGCACTTCGCCGGCGCGGGTGATATTCAGTGTTTCCGAAACCAGCTGCGCGGAGTCTTCCAGCAAGGGCATCGGCAGGTCCGGGACAGCCATCTTGTCACGGGCTGTGCCGCGGGAATTGATCAGCAGGAAGGTGACATCGCCTTGCTGCCAGTTGTCCTGCAGGGCGGCATAGTCGGCGAGTAGTTCGGGCATCGCCGCGCAATCCGCATCGTAGCTCATGAGCACCAGCGCATCGCGGTGCAGGTAGCGGCTGAGTTGATGAAACTCGCCAGCGTAGTCGAGCATAGCGAAATCGCTGACGCGGGTGGGGGCTGCTGACGCAAAGCCGGCCAACAAGCAGGCGCTGCTGAGCAATACTGCGGACAGACGCCGTATGAGATCGGCTGCAAGTAATTCTCTTCTCATGGCGGTGCATTGTAACGAGATTGGCGTTGAATGCTAATCCTGTAATAAACAGTTACAAGTCGGGTCAATTCATGCTGTCAACGCGTCGTTTCGCCTGTTTTTTCGGCTTGTTTCCTGTGCGGGCGAATTGCAAGCTCCGGCGCGCTTGGCTATCATTTTTACGTTAACAGTCAGGTTTTGGGTCAGAATCAGGAATTGCAGCCCGAACTTGATCAGAAACACGGTATGGAACTCTTTCAGATACTCTTTTAGGCACTCTATTAAGCACTATGATGTTTAGCACTATGCGAAGCCGAATCCAGCCAGCCCTGCGCGCGACAGCGTTGCGTCTGCTGCTGGCCGTTATCAGCAGCGTGCCGGTATGGGCGAGTGCGCAGCACAGCCATGGCGTGCTGACGCCATCTGTCACGTACCCTCAGGATGACGCCGTGCTGCTGGAACAACCGCGCATGCTCACCATGAGTTTCCGCGTCGACGTGCGCCTTCTGAAGCTGGCGCTCTATACCGATGAAGGTGACTGGATCAATATGAGTTTTCAGTACGACCCGGGGCAGAGCGAACACAACTTCGTTTTTCCCATGCCGACCGACTTGCCGCCGGCAAAATACTACACGGTGGAGTGGTCAGTCGTAGATGATCGGCAGCGCTTCATGCAGGGTAATTTCAATTTCGCCTTCGGTTCTGACGCGATTCCTCCTTCCGAGACCATTGCCTCGAGCTACACCATGCCCGATTACGATGTGCTGAATGAGAACGGGGAACACCTGACGCCTTTCGAGGTGTATCAACGCCGTCAGGCAGCAGAAGAACAGCAAGAGAATAATTAACTCTTGCCGCGAAAGTCTGGCCGGGGGGTTGTGTGACAGACTTTTGCCAGCAACTTAACCCTCAACTCAATCCTCAACTCAACCCTCAAACCAGCCCCACAATCCTGCTCAGCAAGTTGGAACTCAAACCAGAGAGCAACATACCCCTTGCAGCTGAGCCGCTCGTGAGCAGTCAGTCTCGCCGCCATGCAATTGCCGACTGAATTGCTTGCTAACAGCGCGCGTGCCAGCAGCTCGTGTCGAGTCAGCTAAAGTTCGTGCTGTCGTCTCCGATCTAAGAATCAAGAGCAGAGATTCTGGCCAATATTGCCTGTGACAAGCGGGGTGCAAAACTGGTTTAATTGATCCCTCGCGCGGGCCGTTTCCACGCAGCAACAAGTCTGCCAGCTACTCGTTTCTGTAACCCGCTGATCCGGCTGTGAATCGCCAGCTTGTAAGCACTATTTTTGATAGCTCTATGAAGACTCCCTGCATCGGAATCTGTTCAACCACGTCGCTCGGCGACCGCGTCTGTCGCGGTTGCAAACGCTATGCGTTCGAAGTGATTGACTGGAATGCCTATGGCGATGAAGAGAAAGCTGCCGTGCTGAAACGCATTGAGAAACTGGTCTGCCAGATTCTGGAAGACAAGCTGCGAATTTTTTCGGTGCCCAACCTCAGGCTGGGGCTGGAGCAGCAACGCATCCCGTTCAATCCCGAACTGTCCCCTTACTGCTGGCTGCACAACCTGCTGAAGAAGCGGCAGCGTGAGGCAATTCCTTTGCATGAGTTCGGTGTCTACGTGCTGCCAGACTATGCCGATCTCAGCGTGGCGCAGCTCGGCGAGTTGATCGAGGAAGAATTGCTGGTGCTGAGTGACGCCCACTTTCAGCGCTATTTTGTTTCGGAGCGGGCAAGCGGATAAGCGCTGACGGAGTCCGGGCCGAGTTATGTCTAAAGCGGGAAGGATTCCAGTTTAACGCCGGTTGCACTGATCTCGGCGTACCAACCGGACTGATTCCAGTCACCCAATACCAGTCGCCATGCGCTGTCGGAGTTTCCGATATCCGCGGGGTTCTCCGCGTCGAGAGAGTGTTTTGCTGGTCGATGGGTGTGTCCGTGGAGCAGTCGCTGCACGCCATTTGCCTGCATTAACTCGCGGACCGCCGTCTGGTTCACATCCATGATATCCATCGTTTTCTGTGCCGTGGCCGTGCGGGATTGTGCGCGTGCCTGCTCGGCGAAAGCGCGTCTGGCAGCGAGCGGCTGCGCGAGGAATTGCTGTTGCCAGGCGGGGTTTCTCACCTGCGCGCGGAAGGCCTGATAGTCGACATCGTCGGTACACAGCGCGTCGCCGTGGGACAGCAACACCGGCCCCAACTCGCTCTCCAACAGGAACGGGTCGGCCAGCAGTGTTGCGCCACAACGCGCTGCGTAGTCCTCGCCCAGCAGAAAATCCCGATTGCCATGCATGAGATAGACGGCAGAGCCGGCTGCCGCAAACGCACTCAGCGCCGCGGCGATGCGCCTGGCCAATGCGTCGTCCGCGTCATCACCGAGCCAGACCTCGAACAGATCACCCAGGATATAGAGCGCACTGCAGCGACCGGACTCATGCTCGAGAAACTTCAGCAGGCCCTCGGTGATGTCCGGTCGCGAGTCTTCCAGATGGAGATCGGAAATGAACAGCAGTCTATTGCTCACGGGTCAGGCAGGGTCCGGCTCAAGCGTCTTCGCTGACTTCGGTCGACTCGATGATGATTTCCTCGGCGGGCACATCCTGATGGCCAGCGGCAGAAGTCGTTTTGCAGCCCTTGATCTTGCCAACCACATCCATGCCCTCGGTCACGCGCCCGAAAACGGCATAACCCCAACCCTGAGGTGACTTGTCGCGATGATTCAGGAAGCCGTTGTCGTTGACGTTGATGAAAAACTGCGAAGTTGCAGAATGGGGCTCCATCGTGCGCGCCATGGCGACAGTGCCGGTCATGTTGCGCAGGCCGTTGTCTGCCTCATTCTCGATCGGCTCACCATTGTCCTTTTGCACCATGCCGCTCTCGAAGCCACCACCCTGGATCATGAAATTGTCGATAACGCGATGGAAGATCGTCCCGTTATAGAAACCGTCTTTGGCGTAGGCGAGGAAATTGGCGGCGGACTTGGGCGCCTTTTCGAAGTCCAGTTCGATCGTAATGGCACCCATATTGGTGTTGAAAGTAATCATATTGCGATTCCAGAGTGGCTTAATTGCAGTTTGGTTTGGAAAGCCGGGTAGCTCCCCGGCTATAATATGCGTTTGGTCCTGAATCCGAACTCTCGCATAAAGCCCTGATTTTAACCCAAGTTTCGGCGCTACCGAAACGTCGGGTCTGATCTCTGTTCAATCGATCAGCGCAAGCGAGTTTACGGCCAGGGACGTGATCAGGACCTGTGCAACCCGACTTGGTTGATGCTGACCGGGTGCGAACTGACCCAATTCAAACCGACAATGTGCAATATGGATTACAGAATCATCTCATGACGGCTTCCGATTCGGACAACAAGAACTCGGCGGCAACGCCATCCAATTTCATCCGCCACATGATCAATCAGGATCTCGAGTCTGGCAAACACGGCGGGCGCGTGCACACCCGATTTCCGCCGGAGCCCAATGGCTATCTCCATATCGGGCATGCGAAATCCATCTGCCTGAATTTTTCCCTGGCACAGGAGTATCAGGGGCAGTGCAATCTGCGCTTTGACGATACCAACCCGGCGAAAGAGAGCCAGGAATTCGTCGACGCGATCAAGGAGAATATCAACTGGCTCGGTTTCGCCTGGAACGGCGAGGTGCGCTATTCCTCGAATTACTTCGACGCGCTGTATGACTTCGCCGTCCAGCTCATCAATTCAGGCAACGCCTACGTGTGCAGCCTGAGTCCAGAGCAGGCACGCGAATATCGCGGCACGCTGACCGAGCCGGGCAAGAACAGCCCTGATCGGGAGCGCTCCGTCGAAGACAGTCTGGATTTGTTCTCCCGCATGAAAGCAGGAGAATTCCCCGATGGCAGCTATTCCTTGCGCGCCAGGATCGACATGGCATCGCCGAACATCAATATGCGTGATCCAGTGCTCTATCGTATTCGCCACATCCATCACCATCAGACGGGTGACAAGTGGTGCATCTATCCGACTTATGACTATACACACTGCATTTCGGATGCAATCGAGGGCATAACGCACTCGCTCTGCACGCTCGAGTTTGAGGACCATCGTCCACTGTATGACTGGATTTTGCACAATCTCGATCTGGCGTCGCTGCGTGCGGCCAGCGATCTCGCCGATTCCGATTATGATTACGTGCTGCCCGAGCAGACCGAGTTCGCCAAGCTGAAACTCAACTACACCGTGGTCGGAAAACGCACACTGCGAGAGATGGTGGAAGAGGGCATTGTGCAGGGTTGGGATGATCCGCGTATGCCAACACTGGCAGGGATGCGGCGGCGCGGCTTCACGCCAGCGTCGATTCGCAATTTCTGTGAAAGCGTTGGCCTCGCCCGTGCCGAGAGCGTCGTCGATCTGGGGATGCTCGAGCATGCGATACGCGATGACCTCGACAAGAACGCGCCCCGTGCCATGTGCGTGCTGAATCCCCTCAAGGTAACCCTGACCAGCTTCCCCGAGGATCATCTCGAAGAGCTGACCATGAGTAATCACCCGAAAGAAGAGGCGCTGGGTGAACGCGTCGTCCCGTTGACCCGAGAGATCGTCATCGATCGCTCTGATTTCGAAGAAGTCCCGCCTCCCGGATTCAAGCGGCTCATCGCGGGCGGCGAAGTCCGCCTACGAGGCGCTTATGTAATTCGCTGCGACGAGGTGATCAAGAATGCCGCGGGCGAAGTGAGCGAACTGCTATGCAGTGTGGATCTCGACACGCTCGGCAAGAAGCCGGAAGGCAGAAAAGTGAAAGGCGTGATTCACTGGGTCTCGGCAAGCAAAGGTATTGCGGCGAATGTGCGTCTGTATGATCGCCTGTTCAATGTGGAAAAACCGGAAGGCAAGGATGTCGATTACCGTGATTGCCTCAACCCGGACTCATTGTGTGAGTTGACCGATTGCATCGTCGAACCCGCGGCGCTGTCTGGTAACAGCAGCAATTTTCAATTCGAACGCGAAGGCTATTTCTGCATTGATGCCCAGGACAGCAGTTCTGAAAAGCCAGTGTTCAATCGCACGATCACTCTGCGTGATTCGTGGTCAGCCAATTAACTGAATGGATTTGTTGTGTTAACGATTTACAACACGCTTACGCAGCGTAAGGAAGAATTTAAACCCATCGAGCCAGGCAAGCTTAGCATCTACGTGTGCGGCATTACGGTCTATGACTATTGCCATCTCGGACACGCGCGTATGTTGATGGCGTTCGATGTGGTGACGCGATACCTGCGCTATCGGGGATTCGACGTGACCTATGTGCGCAATATCACCGATATTGACGACAAGATTCTTAATCGCGCACAGGAAAACGGCGAGCTCTTTACCGATGTCACTGCGCGCTATATCAAGGCGATGCATGAGGATGAACAAGCCCTCGGCATCAAGCGTCCCGATCAGGAGCCGCGAGCAACGGGTCATATCGACCAGATTGTCGCGATGATCGAGACACTGATGGCAAAAGACTTCGCCTATCGTGCGGACAATGGCGATGTGTACTATGCCGTAAGCAATTTCCCTGACTATGGGAAATTGTCCAAGAAACGCATGGACGAATTGCTCGATGGGGCGCGAGTGGAAGTTGGCGAGCTGAAGCGTGATCCCAGAGACTTTGTGTTATGGAAAGCCTCGCCCGATGACGGAGTGGGTTGGGATTCGCCCTGGGGCTATGGGCGACCAGGATGGCACATCGAGTGCTCGGCTATGTCGAATTGTGCGCTTGGTGAAAATTTCGATATCCACGGTGGCGGTTCAGATCTGCTGTTTCCCCATCATGAGAACGAGATTGCCCAATCGGAGGCGGCCAACGGTTGCACCTTCGCCAATCTGTGGATGCACAATGGTGCGCTACGGGTCGACAACGAGAAGATGTCCAAGTCGCTCAATAACTTCTTCACCATTCGTGAGGTGCTTAAAGAGTACGATGCAGAAGTTGTGCGCTTCCTGCTGATCAGCAGTCACTACCGCAGCCCGATCAATTACTCCGAGCAGACCTTGCAGCAGGCTGGCAAAGGCCTTGAGCGCTTCTATCACTGTCTCAAGGACCTGGATCTCGCCTCCGCCAAGTCACTAACCAATAGCCGTTTCGAGAAAGCGTTTCAGGCCGCAATGGACGATGACTTCAATACACCGGAGGCCTTCGGTGTGCTGTATGACATGGTGAGCGAGATCAATCGCCAGAAGACCGAGAATCCTCAAGCAGCAAACGAACTGGGTGCCTTGCTCGTGCGACTCGGCGATGTGCTCGGGGTCTTGCAGCGCAATCCCGAGGAGTTTCTGCGCCGCGGCGCCACAGATGAACTCGATAGCGCCGAGATCGATCGCCTGGTCGCTGAGCGCGATGCGGCACGCGCCAATAAAGATTGGGGCAGGGCGGACGAAATAAGAGATCAACTCGCGGCATTGAATGTCGTGGTGGAGGACAAAGCGGGCGGCAGCAGCTGGCGTATTGAGTAGGGAACGCGGTGCACCTCGCGGGCGCACGGAGACTGGTCAACTGCCTGTCAATGCGCCGTCGATTGGTGCTATTCTGAAATTGCGGCGACCCTTTCGTTGACGGTTCTCCATCTCACGGGTATGATGCCGTCCTCCTGAAATCAGCACACCGCCTGATCTCAGGGCCTAGTCGGGGTATAGCGCAGTCTGGTAGCGCGCCTGCTTTGGGAGCAGGATGTCGGGAGTTCGAATCTCTCTACCCCGACCACTATTTCGGTTTTCTGATCGTCAAATGCGTCTGATCAGGCAATCAACCAGGTACCATGGTGACTGTAGCTCAGTTGGTAGAGCCCCGGACTGTGACTCCGGTTGTCGCGGGTTCAAGCCCCGTCAGTCACCCCATTTTTCCCGTCTTAAATCAATCAGTTATAGTCTTTTCTCTTGTAGATCGATCTTGGCGTATTGGCCGATTGGCCACAAATTGGCCACATTGAATTCATTAATACCCGGTAAAGCTGTGACATACTACGATCCATTCTGATCTGTCACACAGGGACACTGTTATGCGCTATCTGTTAGCTGTTCTGGCTCTCTCTTTTTCTCTTTCTGCTTTTGCTGCTGGCCCAAACGATGGCATATACGCTGTTACTGCTGGCCCTGCAGCAGTAATTGATAACGGTTATGTGACTGTTCATCAAAATGGTGAAGTAGTGATTGTGATCGATATGGATTTGACTGATTACACATTCGATGTGTATCAGGGAATTCGCGTTGGTGATGCTGTCGAGTTGGGGCTTGTTGCATCTCAATACAATGGCGGTATCGGTCTGCTCTTGGAGTTTCAGAGCACAGTTAATGCCACTGCTACGCTGACTTCTTGCTCGCCAGGGGAGGGCACTGTCTGCAACGCTGAGCCGGGAGCAGTTCTTACTCTGGTTCGGGTGTTCTGATCGGCTTGAGTCGCAGCACCTCCGCGAAGTGATCCGGAGCAAGGTGCGCATAGCGTTGGGTCATAGTAATGCTGTGATGCCCGAGTATACGCTGAAGCGTGACAATATTGCCGCCGTTCATCATGAAGTGGCTGGCGAATGTGTGCCGAAGTACGTGCGTTCCCTGTCCCCGTGGCAAGTCAATTCCGGCTCTTTTGATGGCATTGTAGAGAGCATCGTAGCAGGGGCCGAATACTCGCCGACCGGGTAACTTTCTCTCCTTAGCGTGGGCTCTGAGGCGCTTCTCTAAGTCGTCAGTGATCGGTATCGTTCGTGGCTTGCCGCCTTTGGTATTGATGTAGGTGACTCGGCCCTTGCCGATCTGGCTGACCTTGATGCCTTCCGCTTCACCCCACCGTGCCCCGGTGTCGAGGGCTAATTCTGCAGCTAGCTTCACGTCCGGGTTGATGCTCTCGCCGCACTGATACAGCAAGTAGTCAATCTGTTCCGTGCTGAGATAGGTCAGCTCTACGTCGTCAGCTTTCCATTTGCTCACTTTTGCGACCGGGTTGCCGTGTGGCCAGTGGCCGAGATTGGTGAGTTTGTTGTAGACGGCTTTCAGGTACGACAGTTCGTGATTGATCGTATTCGGTGTCACCGGCTGGATCTTCTTTTCTTTGTTGCCCTTTAGTCGCCTGTTGGCGTACCGGGTGAAATCTGCGGCCGTGAGGGCTCGGGCAGGGGGATCGCCGAGCGCGGTGGCCAGGGCGTTGAGAATCTGCAGCCGTCCAGCTCCGTCACGCAGCTTTGTGCCGTGCAGCTCATACCAGTCGGAAATCAGCTCAGATAGTCGGCGGGGGTCTTTCTTCACCGGAGCCCATTCTGGGGCTTGCCGGTGTTTTTCTATAATGTGCGATTCAAAGGCAGTGGCTTCTGCTTTGGTGTCGAATCGGCGACGGTAGCGGGGGCCGTCTCTACCCATTGGGCGAACTTCTACCCGCCATACTCCTTGCTCTTTTTTGATACTCAATGTACTGTATGTCCTTACAGTATTAGAACGTCGAATCAATTACCCGAAGTGCTCACGGATCGAGCCACTCTCAGTCGGGCATGGAATAATTGAGGAGCGTTATTAAGTGTCGTCTTTTAATAATGCCTTCAAGGAGTTGCCATGCCGTTGCGTAACTGTCGCCGCCTGTTTATCACCAAATACAGCAAACTCAACCCAGCCGAGCGGCTGCTGGTTAAGTCTTTTCTTTGTCCTGCTGAGCCAGCAGAAAATCCATGTAGTCCAGCAATTCGCGCTGCTTTGCACGCGGTAGCCTGTCGAACTTGTCAGCAAGGTAGTGTTTCGGCGATTCCTGGACATTCTCACCTTGACCCAGCAGCCACTCCGAATACTGAGCATAGTCAGGGTGTTCAATGATCTTGTTGAGATTGGTGGCTCCAATCTTGCCTGTTCGCTCAATTCGCTGAATTGTGATCTTTGGGATGCCAACCGCGTCGCCGAATTTCTGCTGCGAAAGGTTCACTTTTTTTCTCAAGTCACGAATTTTATGACCGATACTTATTGACATATAAAATGAAGCTATTTTAGTATCTGGGTTCACCAGATATGCTTAACAAAATGACCATAACCACCATATGGTGTGGTCAGGCATACCAATCGGCTAGGGTAACACAGTGACTTCACTACCACCCAAGATTTGCATACTTGACGAGAAGGCCATAAAGGCCTTGCCACCGACTCAGCCAATTATCGTACTGAGCGACGTGGATGGGATGCGACCAGAGCTATACGCGCTCAAGACTGGTATCCCAATTAATACAGTTCGCAAGATGCTCTCCGATGGCCGATTGCCCCGGATTAAGAAGGATTCACCGAACGCAAAAGGCAAAGGAGCCACTGTTCTGGTGAATGTAATGAAGCTGGCAGTAGACGCACTACAGGCCAGTTATTAGTGATAAGAAGGCCACTGCCCGTTGGCGCGGGCAGCAGCCGGAGTTCCGAGAGTTGGCGCTCTCAAAACAGTCTCACCCCCGTCGAAAGGAGCAAGAAAATTGAGCCTATCACAACAATCCTTAACCGAAAATAAACCTCCGTACCATACCGAAGATAATGGTACGGCAATTCGACCATCTGCGGCGTATGGTCAGCCTTTCTGTCGGATGGATTTTTGGTGGTCAAACATGCCGCCCAACGTCCGGCAGGGCTTCATCGTCATGATCGGCGAGCCTCTGGAGCAATCTGAGGACATAGCCCAATACAGTTGGGCGCTACTCAGCAAAGAGCGACAGCTCAAAATCATTCAGCAGCTCGGTTCCAATGCCATGGTGGCCGGGTTCGTTCGTGATTCGACAGATGAGTTTCGACGCTTGCAGCAATTCGGCTACAAGCAAGCGGGGATTCAGTCATGAGGCCGTGGGAGCTGAGTACGCGGGAGTTCTTGATCGATGGGCCAGCCGTCATTTCGTTTTCGGGCGGTCGAACATCTGCGTTCATGCTCTATCAAATTCTTGATTGCTACTCTGGCCAGCTTCCTGATGATCTGGAAGTGGTTTTTTGCAATACAGGGAAAGAGCTGCCCGAGACTCTGAATTTTGTCCAACGATTCAGCGATGAGTTTGGTGTAACAATAGTTTGGTTGGAGTGTAGGGCTAGGCCAGGAGGGGAGGGCGAGAACAAGTACGTTTATGAAACTGTGCAGACAGACTTTGAGAGAGCATCTCGTAATGGCGAGCCATTCGAAT
This sequence comes from uncultured Pseudohongiella sp., assembly GCA_965228725.1. GTDB lineage: Bacteria > Pseudomonadota > Gammaproteobacteria > Pseudomonadales > Pseudohongiellaceae > UBA9145. The sequence goes on from OZ245834.1 coordinate 225,382, forward strand.
CTCTGATACGAGCTAGGGGGTATTTACCCAATCCAGTTGCCAGATTTTGTACTCAGGAGTTGAAAATACTCAGGATGCGGGACTATATGAAGTCTCGTTACGGTGATGAGGAGTGGGTAAATGTAATCGGCATTAGGGCAGATGAACACCGGCGATTTGCGAAGCTCGACAAGGCTTCCAATTTAATGCCGCTCTATAGAGCTGGTGTCACGAAAGAGGATGTTAGTGCTTTCTGGGAGAACTGCAGGTTCGATCTGGAGCTACCGAACAACAATGGCGTGACAGATTGGGGCAACTGCGATCTCTGTTTTCTGAAAGGGTACGGTAAAAAGCAATCAATTATTCATGCTCGGCCAGATCTCGCGCCATGGTGGTCTGAGCAAGAGGCATACATAGGCGGATATTTCCGGTCAGACCAGCCTAGCTATGCTCAGATGCAGCTAATTGCCAGCAGTCAAATGCCACTCATTGAAGATGATGAGTCAATTTCCTGCTTCTGTGGAGATTAGTTATGAGTACTCCACGCGATCCCGGTTTCATCGATCACTCCAACCCGGCTCCGGTAACCGATAAATATGGTCTGGATCGCCACGATCACAAGTGGCTGAATAATTTTCTTATGCAGCACGCGGCATCGTCCGGGCTGCTCAAGGGCGCGTTCTACTCAATGCTCAAGGCAAAGAGCAAGCGCGAAGCCAATGCACAAATACTCCGGTTTCATGATCGCGCAGTGCGTCGCGATCTGTGGCTGTCGATGGACGACGCCAGATTGAGAGATTGGTGCGAATCAAAAGCGCGGCACTGTCGGCTTACGCTGACACGTCCCGGCCGTGACCCTATCAAAGCTCAAAAGCGCATTTGCCAGATGCTGAATGACTACGGCATCGAATACCCGCTCAAGTCCGAAAACGACCAGCTTGCTGGCTTCTGCCCGTTTGAGACGGTCGAGGCAAAGCTATCGGACTTTCAGTGGTGGCGTCGCAAGGTACGCGAATTGCAAAAGCGCGAGCTGGAAGAGTTCGCCCGTACTGCTGGCATTGTCCATAGTCGCGGCGAAATCTACTGCAGCGATCACAACGTGCAGGTCAGGGCGGCTCAAAAAAAAAGGAATCGGGCATTGCTGAGTGAGTTGGTGGCCACAAATGACTTGGGCGACGAGTACACGCTGGAAGAGTTGGCCGATCTGTCAGTGTCCAATCCGGCCATCCGTCGTAGCGAGTTGATGGTGCGAATAGCTGGCTTTGAGGAGTACGCGGATCGCCTGGGCTATGTGGGCGAATTCTACACGATCACGTGCCCGAGCCGGTTTCACCGGAAAACAATCATCAAGAGTAAGCGCGGCATCGCGCACGGAGTTGCAGACAATGGGAAATATCGGGGAGCGAGTGTTCGGGACGCTCATGATTATCTTTGCGGTGTTGGCAGTCTTATTCGTAGTGCTCTTCACCGCAGGGGCATTCCTGTTTTCGGTTTTAGAGTTGCAGAGCCCCATCATGACGGCTGTCCGCATTGGCATTATTTACTGTTTTGCCCTGCTGATCGCAGTCGGGAGTGCCGCCGCATTTTTAGGCACTACGCTCTGGCTGATTCACCGACGGAAGCGGGCGCGAGACGTAATCGGTTCAAGGCTATCGGAATCGACAAGGCGCGGGGGAGTGCTGCGGGCTATATCGCGAAGTATATCGCGAAGAACATCGACGGGGCCGGACTGGAGTTCGATTCATACGGCCAAAGCGCGGGACTATCTGCAGGCCGCATTGATGCGTGGGCATCATGTCATGGAATTAGGCAATTCCAGCAAATCGGAGGTCCGTCAGTTACGGTCTGGCGAGAGTTGCGACGGTTAGACGAGCAAGAGTCGGGAACGCTGGAAGCCGCGCGAATCGCGGCTGATACGGCTAACTGGGCTGACTATTGTGAGCTGATGGGCTCGGGCCGGTCACAGCCGATCCGTCCGGCTTACTGGCAAGAGATTGATACCACTACTGGCGAGGTTTCCCCGGTAGTGAACAAATACGGCGAGCCGGTTGCGGGTCGCTTGTTCGGGTTGCTCTGGGGGGAGCTGCAGGCGGTATGCACGCGGTATTACAAGTGGGTTGTAAGCCGCGTGCACACTGCTTTTAAGCCGTGGCAAGCCGAAATTTTGCAGCGCGGGGCGAATGCCCCGCCTTGGAGTTCTGTCAATAACTGTACGGCGCTTCCGGGAGCCGGTTAATTCAAAGGTGAAATCATGGGTAGAAGGTCAATTTTGATGCAACACAATCGCCAGGACGAAGGCGGCGAAATCGAGTTAGACGATTACCAGAGCTACGGCTACCGGTATCTGGTTTCGTTGGCGGCTGGTCGCAAAATTCTCAAGCGCGGTATGGATGCCGATGAGATTCGCGCGGCGTTAATGGCGAGCGATGAGCAGGCGCGCCGTGCAGCTCAGGACGAGGCGGCGCATGGCTAGTAATGGCCAGATCAGAATCAAGGCGAATGGCCATATAGCGCACTGTGAGAAGTTGCTCGCGCAGTTGAATCAGCAGCCGAGTTACATCAAGGCAATGCCAATGGTGCAGGATGCTCAGCGGTTGGCTGGTGAGTCGATTGGATTGGCTAGAGAGCTGCTGGAGCGCACTCCGGCCGAAGGGGGAGACAATGGCAACACAGAATAAGCCGGTGCTGGGCTATCGGTACTGCCCGATCTGCGATGAGCGCGGCACGATCCACCAGGCTGGTGGAAAGCGGTCAAGCTCACTGTATCAACGTTGCGGTTGCGGCTGTCTGCAGGGCAACGGCAAGTGGATGCAGTCGCAATTTTGGTACGAAACCGAGTGGCTGGAGGGTTTGAGGCCGGAAATGCCGGTCAATGTGTACCCGGAGGAAAAGTATCAGGAGCGGTTTGGAGGCCAGCAAGCCGAGCCTGAGCAGGATACAACCGTGGAGAAGGGGGCATTGGGCTCCCATGTAGAAGCTGGCCCCGGGGAGGCAGAAACCTCCCCGGGTGAGGTGGATGCCGAAGATCTGCTGACTGGTGAGGATGCAGAGAAGGCTGACCGACTGGCAGGTAAAGTTAAGCGGGCTGGACTCGCGTTTGGGTTGTTCGCAGTAGGCGTTGCTGTGCTGCGAGGAATGGCTGGGGGTAGCTAATCGTGAATACCGAGAGCGCCGGCACTGATGCCGGCATCAATGAATCAGGCAGTGCAAAGGATCAGCTGGACGAGCTGAGCAAGTTTGCCAATAGCTCAGGCGAGGATTTTGTGCCTGCTGGTGGTGGTGTCGATGCTGGTGGCCAGGGCAGGGCGAGCGGTGTTGACAATGGCGCCATGTTGGCCGGGTTGCTTGGCACGGTTTCGATTGTTGTGGCCACACGTCGCGGCGATCACTGGAAACTGTCCGACGATGAGGCAAAGGCACTCGGCGGCGCTCTGGATGCCGTTGTGCAGAAATACATTCCGGATATGGAATCTAGCCCGGAGTTTGCTCTGGTAGCTGTGAGTCTCGCCGTGATCGGCCCGAGAGTGATGGCTGATATGCAGATGCAAAACGCGGCGAACGACGAGGGCAAGGATGGCGATAAATCAGAATCCAAGTCTGCCTAACCGTCACACTGGCTACGTCGCCTGTTCAGGCTATGGCAAGTCGCAGGCGCTAAAACAGAATCCGGATATACCGAAGCAGGGCGCGCGTGTTCTGCTCTGGGATGCTGACGAGGATCACCGGGCAACGCACTTCACAAACTGGAAGCAGTACGTGAGAGCGGTCAGGGAAGCTATGCGATCCGGTCACGGCTTTCGGCTGGCATGGGCCGGTGAGGTGTCGGAGGAACAATTTGAGTTGTTCTGTCAGCTCTGCTGGATATGCCTGGACGGCAAGCGGCCGTTATTCATCATCATCGAAGAGCTGGCCGATGTGCAGAAGTCTATCGGAAAGGCTTCAAACTGGTTCGGGCAGTTGCTCAGGAAATCGCGCAAATACAACGGCATCATGCATTGGACAAGCCAGCGCGTCGAAGAGATACCGAAAACTGCAGTAAGCCAAAGCAATAATTTTTACATCGGATTTCCGAATGATACTGCTACCAAGCAGCAGGTGGAAAAGCTGGCCAGAATCGCGCGAGCGAACGGCGGCGCTGATGCTCTCTACAAGCTGGAGCCGTTGCAGTTCTATCGCAAAATCGGGCGCGAATCGTCCCTGATTACCCTCAAATACAAGAATCTTTAACCTATAGGTATAGCGCAATTTTCTCCTTGATTGGATACCAAAGGCGGCAGATAGGATTGGCTGACTTTTGGGTAAATCCCGTGGGGGGGAATTTTAATGAACAAAGCTACCGTTAAGCAGATTGCGCTGATGTCGGTGGTTGCGTGTGTCTGGATTTATGCGTCCAACAACACGTTGCCAGTCGTCGGCAGTGGCGTGCGTCGCGTGCTGAACTAGGGGGTGTGGTGACATGAGTGGATCACGCCTGAATTTTTATAAAGCGCCTGATTTCGTCGGCACTGTTGCCAATGGCAATACTCTGCAGGTCTATCTGCCGGGTGGCCCGACTTATGAAGAAATGCGCCTGGTCATGACTGGCGGCGAGACTGCAGACATTGCATTTTTCCGCGTTGGTGTCGAAGGTGAGGAGCGCGTGAAGATGACCGGCCAGCAGATGCTGGATCGTGCAGCTTACGATGGCAAGACTGCTACAAGCGGTCACTACATCGTGTCATTCGCTGACCACATGGCTCGCCGAAACGACAATGAAGCCGCAAGCGGTCTGGTTACTCAACCCGATCAGCGCGTGCTGGTAGAAGTCGATCTGAATTCGACTGGTCTGGCCGGTACTGAAACCTTCACGCTGTACGTGGAGACTTCACCGAATCGCGTCGAAGAGGTCAAGCTCTTCATTCTGCCTGAAAACGTGCCGGTTACTAAAACTGGCGACAATGATTTTCTGGGATTCAAGCGCGGCAAAGTGCCAAGTCACATTCGTATGCGTCGTGCATTCTGCTACGGCAATATCACGCACCTGCAAATCGAGCAGGATGGGCGATATCCGTTCGGTAAGAAGCAGTTGCCGATTGCTGTGAACGATGCGCTGTTGAAGTCTCGCGGTAAAACGCCTCCGACTTCCTCAACGTGCTACACGTTCGATCCAATTCGTAACGGTAACGTGCTGGTCGATCTGTTCGATCTTTTCTCTGTGCAAGAGACACGCTTCACCTTTACGACTGGTGACAGTAACGACATAACTGCGCTCACCGAATATCTGGAGCTAGTGCCCCGCGCGGCATAGCTCTGAAATTCGACTCTTTGAGGGTGTGAGTTATGGCAGAAGAAGTTAAGCGGCAATCAACGCTCGCCGATCTAATCCAGCTTGGGGCCGGTCTGTACTTCACAGACCGAGCCATCAAGTACGGTACTGTCACCGGGCAGGGAACACTGCCAAGTGACCATCCGCACGTAGCGACTGGAGTAGATAGCAACGGCGATACGCTGGTTGCCAAGCAAATTGTTTCCGGGGTTAGTAATGCAGCTCTGCTCACTGGCGTTGCTGGTGTGTTGGTAATTGGTGCTGTCGTTGCCGCCCTGGTATTCGATTGAGGGATTGTTATGCCGTTGCTGCTGTGGGGTATTGGTGCTGCTGGTGTTGGTCTGGGCGTAAAGTTGTTTGGTGATGGTGTCGAGGATACCGCCAAAGCAACCCGCGATCTGGCCATCGTCGGCGGCATCGGTTTTGCTGCTTATCTGGTAGCGAAAAAGCAGGGCATTATCTAATGTCCGGTGGCATCCCAATCCCTGATCTGAATCTCAATTCGCGTGCTGAGTCTGGCGCGTCGAATACTGGTGATCTGTTCGGGCCGCGTATCACTTTCGGTACGTCTGCTCCGGGTTTTACAACTGTTCAGCTTGTGATTGCGGCAAGTGCCGCTGTCGCAGTGGCATGGATTTGGAAAAAGGCTCGCTAATATGGGTTTGTTCGGCGGCGATTCAACTACCAATCAGACAACTAACAACGTCAGTCCGTCGGCCGCGTCGCAGACCAGCAACGCGCCGAGTTCAAGCGTTGTGTCTGAGGGTAATGTCACTATCAATCAGACTATAACTGATCTGGATGCGATAGCGGCTGCTGAGAACATTGCGCTTGAGGCGCTTTATGCTGCTGCAGATTCTGCAGGGGGAGCAAGTGAAGTGGCATCCGATGCAGTGTTCACGTCAGAGCAGATTAGCCAGGGCGCCCTTGATCTTGGAAGTCAGGTAATTGACAGCAATGAATTTACGACTCAGTTGGTTGTCGATGGTGCTGGCAATGTGATTCGGGATCTGGCCGGTGCTGCTGGCAACATTATCAGTGATGCATTTTTCGAGGTGGGTGATAGTCGGAAAGATGCATTTAACTTTGCTGGTGATGTCACTCTTGAAGCGTTCGAAACGATTGAGGAGCAGGGTGTCGGTGTATTGAGTCTCGCTACAGACGCACTCTTCGAAAATAACAAGCTGGTGGATAAGGTGACAGAGACAGTTACCCGGCTTGGTCTGGATTCAATCTTTGCAGTGCAACAATCTGCTGCTGATGCTCTGGCGTCTGCAGATGCGGCTCGCGGGCAAGCATTGGAATTCGGCAACGATGCACTAGACGTAGTGAGTGACGCATTTCAGGATCAGACGACACTTTCACTTTCAGTGCTCGATCTGGCTGACGAAGTCACAGGTCGAACGAGTAGTTATTTTCTGGAAGGGCTCAATACCGTGGCCACAACTGTTGAGGATTTGAACGACTCGCGCGCAGACGAATCGGAAAGTGTGCTGGCTGCAGTGACAAAGCTCGGAGAGACAGTATCAACGAGCGGGGAAAATCTGCGTACCGATGCAAATAAATTATTTAATCTCGCAATGATCGCTGTGCTCGGGTTCGTAGCATGGCAGGCTGTGAGGGCCAACTGATGAGTAAAAATGAGTCTCTTGTGATGCATGTGCTGACATTGGCTGTAGCGTCGATGGTGGCTACCTATGCTGTGCGCTATATCGACAAAAAGTTGACTGAACAAGGAGTCGCGTAGTCGTGCGAGGTGATACTCAGCAATTCACGCTATCTGCCAATGGTAGTAGTAAGCCGTTTTCGGCAGGTCTCGCGAATTACCTCTATGTGAAGGATGCCACTGGGCTGATTCGGGTGGAGCTGTGGCGTGACCGTAATCTGGTCGAGGAGCATACGCTTGGTGAGCAATTCACTCTGAAAAATCGAAACTTCGATGAATTCAGGATACTTGATCTGAGCGGTTCATCAAATACTGTTCGTATTTTGTATGGGCCGGGAGAGTTCGATCCACCAGCAGGGCAGTCGATTGTAACAGTCGATGATTCAACCCCTGTTGATATTTCCATTGCAGGTGAACAGACGGTCACAATCGATGACAGTACGCCTGTCGATGTGAATCTGGCCAGCGGGTCAATTACTCTTAATCAGGCGAATATTTCAAACGGTGCGACTAGTGTGCCGGACGTGTCTTGCACCGGCAGTGCGACGACACAGGTGGTTACAGCGAGCGCGAGCAATGTACGGATCAGGGTTTCGAATCCGAGTACTAATTCCAGCTCTATGCGTGTGGGGCTGCACTCCGGGGTGGGTGCGGCCAATGGCACACCTCTTCCTCCTGGTACAACTTATGAAACCGAAACGGCTGCGGGTTGCTGGGTGTATAACGCTGGCAGCACTGAGTCCGTTGCGGTGGAAGTGGAGACGCGAACCTAATGCCTGTTTCTGATTTGGCGCTAAGGGGTGATCTTGCGGCGAGCGGCGGCGCGGCGCGGGTCGGTCGAGCTGGCTCGACTGTCGATGCTGATTTGGCTGCGATTGAAAGTGATGTAGCAACTAACACATCTGATATCGCGCAAAATGCGACAGATATAGCGACGAATGCCACAGCAATCAGCGGAAAGGAGCCAGCACAATCAGCGGCGAGTCAGGCCGAAGCTGAGGCAGGTACAGAATCAGGTATCAGGAGCTTTTCTCCCGAGCGGGTCGCGCAAGCGATCGCAGCACTCGCCCCGAGCGGATCACTGCAAGCAATGACAGTTTTTACGGCTTCTGGCACTTGGAATAAAGCGGCAGGCACTAACTACATTCGTATTCGAGGTGTCGGCGGCGGTGGTGGTGGTGGTCATGCGACTACGTCGCGCTATACCGCTGGTGGCGGTGGGGCCGGTGGCTATTTTGAAAAATTTATTGATGTGAGCGCGATCAGCTCAGTGTCGGTGACTATCGGCGCGGGTGGTGCGGGTGGCACGTCCAATCAAGGCAGCACAGGCGGCACTACATCGTTCGGAGCGCATGCCAGCGGCAATGGTGGCGTTGGTGGCTGGGGTTCGACTTCCTTTCCTGACGGTGGGGCAGGCGGTACGGCAACAGGCGGCGATCTGAATACTCAGGGCGGCGACGGTCATTCCGGTGGTGTTTCTAATGGTCACTCGGGCAACGGTGCGCCTACTCCGTTTGGCGGTGGCGGTCTGGCTTACCAGAATACAGGCGCAGGGCTTGCGGGCAAGGGGTACGGTTCAGGCGGTGGCGGTGGTCACTCTGGCGGCGTGTCGAACTTTGACGGCGGCGCGGGAGCTGCGGGCGTAGTCATTGTTGAGGAGTACAAATAATGCGAGCGCACGAAGTTGCTGACGGTGTAGTGATTGACACTATTGAGGTTGAGAGTCTGGATTTTAAGCCCGGATTGATCGAGGCAACGACAGGCGGTATAGGCTGGCTGTGGGATGGGGAAAATCTTACCCCACCAGCGGAGCCGGAAAGCGATCCGTTTGTGCCCAATTCGGTTGGTGCTTTGCAAGGTATGCTGGCGCTTGATGCTGCTGGTTACGCTGCGGCGTTTGAGTCGTGGGCGAACGATCCAGCGAGAACTTTTGAGGAGCGGGCATTTATTCAGAAGGCTCTAAGGTGGCGACGCAATAGCCCGGTTATCGCTTCTGGTGCGGCTGCGCTCGGTATCGACTCTGCTGGTTTGGATCAGCTCTTCATCGCGGCTGATGCGATTCAGCCATGAGGGTGGGTAAAACTGACGCACTGGCTCTATCTGTTGGGCTGGCGTTCATTGGCTTGGTGGTCTGGAGATTTATGAAAACGAATACGCGCGGCTGGCGCAATAACAATCCCGGCAACATCCGCAAGAATGATGCTTTCGTGTGGAACGGCGAGACCGGCAAAGACGAGCGCGGCTTCGTCATGTTCGATGATCCAATGGATGGCGTTCGTGCCATGGGTAAAATCATCGACAGTTATCAGAATCGGGGAGTGCTGACTGTACAGCAGATTATCAGCACTTACGCGCCGAAGTCAGAGAACGCCACAGAGGCCTACATTGATTTCGTCGTCAAAGAGTCTGGGCTCTTGCGAACTCAACGCCCGCTGCGCTCACGCGGCGACTACGTGCCACTGATTCGCGCCATGATCCTGTTTGAAAATGCTCGGGTTAATCTGCTCACTGATGAGGAAATTGCGGAGGCGTTGGCGCGACCATGATCGGACAGGCACTATCAATACTGACCCCGCTGCTCGACAGAGTCATACCCGACAAGAATGCCAGGGCAGAGGCAGAAGAGTTGCTGCAGCAGATGGACAAGCGCGGCGAACTCGATCTGCTAGTTGGTCAACTGGAAATTAACAAGGCAGAGGCGGCTCATAAGTCGCTGTTCGTCGCTGGTTGGCGTCCTGCTGTTGGTTGGATCTGCGCTGTCTCGCTCGGCTATAACTACGTCCTGTACCCGGTGATGCAGTTCGGTGTTGCTCTGGCCATGCCTGAGCCACCTGTGCTGCCTGCTGTCGATCTGGCAGGCATGATGCCGGTGCTGTTGGGTATGCTCGGGCTAGCAGGCTACCGGACGATTGAGAAGCGGAGCAAGGTGGCGAGGGAAGAGTGATGGAATTGGTAGAATTGCTTTCGGCCGGTGGTGATCTGTCTACAATGGCGTTACTGTATGTCGCTTGGCGCTTCGACAAGCGCGTGTCGCATCTGGAAACCCTTGAAGAGATCAGAGCTAAGGCCGCGATCAACGGCGGGTAAATTGGCCACAATATGGCCACCTTATATATCAATCATTGCAATATGAGTGATATATAAAAGAAGTAAGATTCTTATAAATCAGCAAGTTATTGATTGTTAAGGGTATTATTTACGGTCTGTGACTCCGGTTGTCGCGGGTTCAAGCCCCGTCAGTCACCCCATTTTTCCTTTCTTCGCCAGTTAAGCCATACTGTTCCTCAGCGGCCCGGCAGATTCCCTGTCAGGGCTTGTCCAAGCGGCACTGAGATGAGCAAGGCAATTCACTCCGAGCACAATAAATCTGAAAACCCCGACCTGGTGGCGACACCTGACGGCGCGCGCACGGAAATCGAAGACCTGAACACTGGTGATGCCCTGCAATCAGACGCTGTAGATTCCGCAATTCCTCCGCGCGGGATTCGGCGTCTCTGGCACAATCTCAATCTCGTGCTTGCCGGCATGTACACCGGGCTCACCTGCTACGGCACTCCACACGAACATCATCGCTACCGTCAGGATTCCCCGGACGACGCCGATAAGCCTGACAGGCGACCTTTGTAGCGACGAAGCGGGAGCTATTTCGGGGAATGCCGAAGAAGCTGCCAGCGGGGCACAGTCAACTCCGATTCTTGCGCCACTTTCGTGTACAATACGCGCCGCCAGTACGGGGCTAATCCCGGACTGTGCACTCTCCGCGCCCGTAGCTCAGCTGGATAGAGCATCGGCCTTCTAAGCCGGTGGTCGCAGGTTCGAATCCTGCCGGGCGCGCCATTTCTCCCTTTTTTGTTTACTCGTTGCTCAGGGCCTCTGTCCTGGAAGAAGCTTGCGATCTCAAGTCATGTTTCTCGCTTTGGTGCGGTTGCAGCGCAGGCGATGCGGTGTGGGGCGGACCTGTAGTATCTTGGTGTGTACTATCTTGGCGTGCAGTATCTTGGCTTAGGTCAAACTCTTCTGGTGCTAACTCATGGAATTCCTGTTCGAGCCCTCAATCTGGATCGCCTTTCTTACGCTGACAGTGCTGGAGATCGTGTTGGGTATCGACAACCTGATACTGATTACCATCCTCGCCGAAAAACTTCCCGAACATCAGCAGTCTGTCGCACGCAAGGTGGGTCTGGCTGTCGCGCTTGTCACGCGTTTGCTGATGTTGAGCCTCGCATTCTGGATCGCGCACCTTGAGCAAACTCTGTTTAGCGCCTTCGGTGTGGACTTCTCCTGGCGCAACATCCTGCTCATTCTCGGCGGGGTATTTTTGATAGCAAAGGGCACTCTGGAAATTCACCATAAGATTGAGGGTCAGGGGCAGAAGAATCCGTCGTCGGAGGGTGCCGTCTTCGCGGCGGTAATCGCACAGATAGCCCTGATGGATATCGTGTTTTCCTTTGACAGCGTGATGACGGCGATCGGGGTAGCAGACCACCTGTCTATCATGGTGGCTGCATTATTGATCTCCATGGTCATCATGGTGCTCGCAATCGATAGCGTCAGTGGCTTTATCGCGAGACATCCGACAGTAAAAATACTGGCGTTAAGCTATATGCTTCTCATCGGGCTGGCCCTGATCGGGGAGGGACTCGGTACCCATATTCCGAAGGGCTATCTGTACTTTGCGATGGCGTTCTCCTTCTTCGTTGAGATAGTGAATATGAGTATTCGCCGCCGCGAATCTCGGCGCGCTACAGATGCCGGGCCGCATTAGCGAGGTTCGTTGTTTGGCAGAAGTCTAGCTTCTCGAGGGAAATGCTTGATCAAATGTAGCAAAACCAGTAACTTACTAAAGAAACCTGCAGTAAAGCCGATGCTTTTAGGTGTAAGTAGTAGATTATTGCAGTAGAAGACAGGCCCACGCCCGGATTGAATTCTTGGCGCTGGGCCGCTGCACTGCCTATCTGGCCGCGCACCAATCCCCCAATTTTCATGCAATCTTCTCGCATAGTTCGAGTTCTGGCCCGTATCGTTGCTGGTGTTGCTCGCATTGAAGGCGTGACTCTCAGCGACTCTCAGCTGGGTCGCACTGCCTGCGTGTCTTTGGTCTACGGTGCTTGCAGCGATTGAGGCGGGTTCAGGAAGTCTGTCTTGGCAGGCGATCCAGTAGCTCATTGGGTACTGCAATCAGGTCGTCCTGATCACGATCGCGCCAGCCACTGACGGGGATGAGTTGATAGGCACCACTGCGTTTGGCTTTGGCGCCGCGGCGGCGCGCTGTCTTGCCGTTGGCTTTGCGCGTGTTGAATTGCAGCAACGAGTACTCCTCAGGCAGGCAGTTCAGCAAGTCTTCGCGACTGGCGAATGAGAGCGGCTGTCCGTAAGTGATTTCGCAGGCGATTACCGGGCGTGAGCGAACAAGTGAGCGCTGCAGGCCCACCAGAGCTTTGCGCTCAAAGCCCTCTACATCGATTTTCATGAGGTCGATCTGCTCGATGCCATGCTGCTCGAAATAGTCGTCGCCACAGACAATGCTCAACTCACCGGCGAGGACATTGCCCCGTTGCTGGCTGTCACGGTCAAAGGAACCAACACCCTTGTTACTTCCTGCAGGCGCAAAGAATGGCAGCGTGCCATTGCTATCGCTTAGCCCGACCTGATGCAGGCTGATATTGCTGATCTGGTTAAGGGTCATATGTTCCTGTAGCCGCTGTGCGACTGGCGCATAGGGTTCGAAGGCATGGATTTGTGCTGCCAGTCGAGACATGAATAGCGAGTGCTGGCCTATGTTTGCACCAATGTCGACGAAGATGCCGGCATGATCGCTGCCGCGCGCACTGCGAATGGCCCGCAACGCATCGCGCAGGAAATACAGTAGCGGCTTTTCGAAAGCCCCGTACTGGTAGATGGCGAACTCGATGCCGTTGTTGAGATTGCCCCGGTAGCGCAGGCCATAGAAATCAATCTCGAATGGCGAATCAGGTGCCTGACCGCGCGCATCGAGCTTCTTGTAGGCAATTTTACGCAGCACTTTCGGCAGCCAGGAGGCTTGCCACAGTGTGTGCCAGAGACCTCCAGCAGACGATTCTGCGCTCTGGGAATGCTGCTCGCTCACGCGCTCGGCTCCGCAACAGCTAGCTTTTTGAGCAGACTGGCCATCGGTTTGGGCTGTTCGCTGGCTCGCTGATAGAGCGGATGTGCCGGCTGCAGCGAGCGATTGATATTGAGGCAATACAGGTCAGTGAGCATGGTCTTAACCTTATCGGCTCGCTGCATGAATTCGCCATCGTTTCCCCAGCAGGCAATCGTAAGATCCGCCTCGCGGTGATAGCGTCTGATCCAGTAGTCATTGCGTTTGCCAATGGGGTCGTCGGCTTGTTTAAGGTCCTCGGGATAGGTGGCGCGAAAGGCAAAGAGATTGACCACAGCGAGCTCGGAAAAGCCCCATTCGCTCGCGAAACCCACACAGCGGCGAATGGTCGGGTCGTCCCGCCTGTGGTCGGCAGTGGAGGGGTTGAGTCCGATAAACAGTACCCGGCCTTGCTGCTGCTTGCTGCGGGTGGGCAGACTGCGAGTAAGGCTGTAGCGATATTGGCGGCAGCGCGAGAACCGGGCGTTCAGTGACCGGTAAGGCGTTGAGGCAGTTTTGTTGGGTCTGATTTGTGAGCTGGCTTGCATTTCTGATGATTTCTCCCCTGACAGGGGTAGTATTTTGCGCAATTTCATTAATAATTTCAGCTAGCTACTCGATAACGACTGTCTTCGCCAAGCCTTGATTGGCTAGCCAAGACGCTATAGTGGAAACACTCAGTAGCAACAGCGTTGTTACAGCCGGGGGTGCCGATCGGCCACCCCCGGTGCAACAACTCTCTAACGCACTCTCTTCTTGCTAGCCCTTCCTCGCTAAGCATTGCTCGCCAATCATTCCTCGCCAACCATTCCCTGGCATTTTGTCAGGCTCGTTGTATCCAAAATCGCCCAGATTGCTCGTGCTGAAGCGCTGCACACGTTCACCATGCCGTGCTGTATTCTGTTTCATGTGCTGTCTGACCTGGATACCGGCGCGAGTGTACTGTTCGAGAGGTGTGTCAGGCGCAGCATTGTCATCCCCGGATCGGTTGCCAGCGGTTTGTTCCTGGTTTACTGTCCCTGACTTCTTTGGCAGGGATGGGTGCTCGCAATGCTGGCAGTTATCGGCGGTACAGGTCTCACGACACTCACAGGGTTTTCGCAGCATGGGCAGTTGGCGGTTGATACGCCGTATTCCGACGCGCCCGTCGTCATTACGCAGTATCTGTTAGGTGACTTGCCACTGGCTTTTCTGGCGCGGCATGGCGCGCAGCACACCGTACCTCCGCATCAGGTGAATTACCGCGCCAATGCCTGGGCTCTGCAGCACGTCGGAGTGGAGGGCGTCGTCGCCATCAATGCGGTGGGGGGTATTCGTCAGGATATGGCACCTGGCGCTTTTATGGTGCCAGACCAACTGATCGACTATACCTATGGTCGGGCACATACGTTTTTCGCCGACGATCTGCAGCAGGTCACCCATATTGATTTTACAGAACCCTTTTCCCCATCCATGCGCGGCCTGTTATTGGCTGCTGCCGCCACGGTCAATGCCAAGTTATCCACACCCCGCGTGCTGGGCGGCAGTGGAGTTTACGGCGTGATGCAGGGACCGCGACTTGAGACTGCAGCAGAGGTCAGAAAGCTGCAGCGTGACGGTTGTGACATTGTAGGTATGACGGCCATGCCCGAGGCGGCACTGCTGCGTGAGTTGGAAATTCCCTATGCCTCACTTTCCCTGTCCGTCAATTGGGCGGCAGGTCTCACAGAAAGCGAAATTACTCTTGATGAAATCAGGGCAGTGGTCGAAGAGGGGATGGACTTCGTCAGTGCGGTGATCGAACAAGCTGTTCTTTTATTCAATCAGTCGAAGTGACGATTGTTCTCTGTTACAAGCGAGCCCTGCTGTTGTCCGGACAGAATTACTCTAACGCGTCGGTCGGTTGAGCCGGGAGTGCCGGTGGCACTTCATAGGGAAACACCATAACGACAATTCCCAGCGCTGGGTGGTCCAGATAATGAAACTCATTGCTGCGCATGTCGCGGCTTTGCTGCATATGGAAGATGCGTGCCGGTTCATAGTTTTCGATCGCCGCACCTGCAAGCCTTCTATTCCCTTGATTTGCTGCTGACTGATTTGTGGAGTTGTTGCTGCGCAGGTGATCGGGCAGGGGAGGTGTGGTCTCAGGTAAAGCGGGCAGTGTCCACTCGCTGGGTTCGGTGTGAAAGCGAACAAATTCGGAAAGCCATAGATCAGCATCAATGACTACGCGATCGCGCCCTGCATTGAAATGCAAACTGAGGCTGCCCTGGAGCTCATGATGCGCATCAAATTGCTGACCGCCTAACACGAGTACTGGGGTCTCACTGCCGGGATCGGGCATCGGTTGGCGCCAGAGTCCGTGGAAGAGCAGGCGGTGCTCCGAAGAGCGATCGAGTGCGCGGTTGGTCTGCTGGAAATCACTCTCTGATGCGGGCAATTGCACAAATGCGTCGCGGGCGAAATCGGGAATGCGATATGTGTCACCGCCGCTGGGCGGAAACGGACCTGTTTCCGCAATAATCTGCTCGCGAATCTCCTGTGCAGATGGCTCTGTTGTGAATAAGTTATCAACAAGCGGCTCAGCGTCTGTTGCGGAATCTGCTGAGCCGATGAGTTCGGGAATCATCAGCAGATCGATCAGGGTTTGTAGTCGCTGTAGCTGTTGCGGGTAATCGAGTCGTGTGCGTTCCGCCGTCCAGACTTCTTCGTTGCGGTCACTGGCGAGTTCATTGCTGAAGACGGAGACCTCAATCTGAAACCAGCGCTCGCCGTTTTGTGCCATGAGTGACGGACTCAGCAATGTGCCGAGCAGGGCAGCAGTGAGTGACAAGCGGCGCGAGAGTCTGAGACGACTGTTCATACGACTATTCATGGAGTACAGCATACCTGTCAGGCTGCCTTCTGCTCCACCAGTTTCATGTTATTCAGCACGGTATCCAGCAGATCGAGTTTGTCTTCAGCCTGTTCGCATGCGTGCTTGAAGTGGAGTTGATTGGCGCCAGAGAGCTTGTAGGTCTGGGGATTGTCCTGAATAAGCTGGACCAGAGATAGAGGGTCAACCCGGGTTTGCGCGGCAAATTCGATGCGGCCGCTATTCACATTCGCATCAATCTTGGCGATGCCGAAAGATTGTGCGCGCAGCTTGAGACGCGTGAGACGGAACAACAGTTGCAGCGGACGCGGCAGGAGACCGAAGCGGTCGATCATCTCGACTTGCAGGTCCTCGAGTTCCTCGTCGTCACGACAGGAGGCGATTCGCTTGTACATGATCAGGCGGATATGCACATCTGGCAGATAGTCTTCCGGAATCAGCGCCGGGATGCGCAAGTTGATCTCCACGGCATTGGCAGGCTGCAGGTCTGGGCTCGGCGTGCGGCCTGACTTGATCGCATTAACTGCTTCCTCGAGCATCTCGGTATAAAGAGAGAACCCTATTTTCTGCATGTGACCACTTTGCTCGTCACCGAGCAGTTCTCCCGCGCCGCGAATCTCCAGGTCATGACTCGCCAGTGTGAACCCGGCACCGAGGGTGCTCGCGGCCTGAATGGCATCGATCCGCTTTTGTGCCTCGCTACTGAGCCGGCTGTGTTCGGGCAGTAATAAATAGGCATAGGCCTGGTGGTGAGAACGTCCGACGCGCCCGCGCAGCTGATGGAGCTGTGCCAGTCCAAACTTGTCCGCACGGTGGATGATGATCGTATTGGCGCTGGGGATGTCGATCCCCGTTTCGATGATCGTGGTGCAGACCAGTATGTTATGCCGCTTGTGATAGAAGTCGGCCATGATGCGTTCGAGATCTCTTTCTGCCATCTGCCCGTGGGCGATGCTGATGCGCGCCTGCGGAATGATCTTCTGCAAGTGTTCTGCGGCACGCTCTATGGTTTTCACTTCATTGTGCAGATAGAACACCTGCCCGCCGCGGAGGAGCTCGCGAGATACCGCTTCCTTGACCAGGCTGTCCTGCTGCTCACGCACAAATGTCTTCACCGACAGGCGCTTGGCGGGCGGTGTGACAATCAGGGACAGGTCGCGAATGCCCGACAGCGCCATATTCAGCGTACGGGGAATGGGCGTAGCGGTCAGATTGAGAATATCGACATTGGCACGCAGCGATTTCAGCTTCTCTTTCTGGCGCACACCGAAGCGATGTTCCTCATCGATGATGAGCAGGCCGAGGTTGTGATAGTCGATATCGCCATGCAGCAGCTTGTGAGTGCCGATCAGTATGTCGATCTTTCCCTGCTTGACCTTGCGGAGCGCCTCATTCTGTTCGCTCGCCGATTTGAATCGCGAAATGACCTCGATGGCAAACGGCCAGTCAGCGAAGCGGTCGCGGAATGTTTCGAAGTGCTGTTGGGCAAGCAAGGTAGTCGGCACGAGCAGGGCGACCTGCTTGTTATTCTGCACGGCGATGAACGCGGCGCGCATTGCAACCTCTGTCTTGCCGAAACCGACGTCGCCACACACCAGCCGGTCCATCGCGCCCGTGCTCTGCATATCGCTGAGCACGGCATCGATGGCGTTTTCCTGATCGGCTGTTTCCTCGAAAGGGAAGCTCGCTGCGAATTTCTCATATTCTTCGCTGTCCAGGCCGTACTGAAATCCTTTGCGTGCCTGACGACGGGCGTAGATATCCAGTAACTCGGCGGCCACATCGCGAATCTTCTCGGCGGCCTTGCGCTTGGTTTTCTGCCAGGCATCCGTGCCGAGTGTGTTCAGCGGCGCATGATCCTGGTCGGCGCCACTGTAGCGGCTGATCAGATGCAGGGAATCGACGGGCACATACAGCTTGGCTTGATTGGCATACTCCAGTGTCAGGAATTCGGTGCTCTGATCACCGGTCGTGATGGTTTGCAATCCGAGATAGCGACCCACGCCATGTTCGATGTGCACGACAGCATCGCCGATGTGCAGCTCGGTCAGGTGCTTGATGACCAGTTCGGTATTGGTTTCGGTCTTGCGCCGGCGGCGCCTTTGGGCGACGCGGTTGCCGAAGATCTGTGCTTCGGTCACCAGAACGAGTCCGGCCTCCGGGAGCCAGATACCCTGATCGAGTGGTGCGACGGTGATCGCCGTTGCCATCTCGCCGTCGAGGAAGTTGTGCCAGCTATTCACCTGCACTGGCGAGATGCTTATATGACGTAGCAGTTCCTTGAGTGTCTCCACGCGACCGGGAGATTCGGCGCAGAACAGGACGCGCGCGCCGGCGCTCGCGATGAATTTCTCCAGTTCGGCGAGCGGGTTGGCCAGTTTGCTATTACTGGCCAGGTTGGGCATGGGCTGACTTCCGAGCGAGATCGCGTCGGCATGCTGACGAAACTCGATGCGACGGTAATTCTGCAGGTCGGCGAGCACCTCAGCAACGGGCAGGAACACTTGCGCAGGTTTGAGGATAGGTCGATAGCGATCGATCTGCCGATCGTCGTAGCGACTATTTATGTCGCGCCAAAAAGTGCTGCCGGCTGCTTCGATTGTTGTTAGTTCACCCAATGTGCAGAACAGGCTCTGTTCCGGCAGGAAGTCGAAGAGTGAATTGAGTTCGTCGAAGAACAGCGCGAGATAGTATTCGAGCCCGGGTGAGTTGATGCCGTCGCCGACGTCCTGATAGAGCGGGCACTGGCGCAGATCAATATCGAAACTCTCCCGGAAGCGACGACGGAAGTCAGCGATGCCGGCCTCATGGAGTGGGTATTCGCGACCAGGGAGCAGGCGGATCTCGTTGACGCGCGAGATGGTGCGCTGACTCTCCGGGTCGAAGAGGCGGATCGAATCGATCTCGTCATCGAACAGGTCAATGCGGAAGGGCAGTTCCGAGCCCATGGGGTACAGGTCGATGATGGAGCCGCGTACTGCAAATTCGCCGTGCTCATTAACCGAGTCAACCGATTGATAGTTGGCCAGCGTGAGCTGCTTGCGTAGCTGCTCGATATTCAGGGTTTGTCCGACGGCGATGTCCAGTCCGCTCGTCACCACATAGTGCCGGGGCGCCAGGCGATGCATGAGACTGCTTATAGAAAGTACGACGATGCCCCGTTGCAGCTCTGGCAGATGATAGAGGGTGCGCAGCCGGTCAGAGATGATGTCCTGGTGCGGAGAAAAATTATCGTAGGGCAGCGTCTCCCAGTCTGGAAAGGCGAACACTGGCAGGCTGTTCTCGGGGTCTTCTGCCGCGCAGAAGTACTTCAACTCCCGGACGGTTCTCTCCACTGTCTCGCTGTCGGGGCAGAGCAGGATCAGTGGCGCATCGGCCTCCTGTGCTGCTCGACTGATCGCCAGGCTCGCGGCGCTGCCGAAGGCGTGGTCCCAGAACAGGCGCTCATGGCCGCTGCCTGGCAATACTGGATTCAGTGCTGTTTGCATGTTGGTAAGGCTTGGTTTGTTGCTGTTTGGATCTGCTCATGGAGCCGACGGGTCGCTGTCGGCAGGGGCGGCATTGTAGCCTATTTGGCGATTCGCGACAGGAAGAGAAATTCTGCCAGCGAATGCCAGGACATCCCGAATGGCGGTCCCTGTCGTGTTGCACCAGGCAGTCATTCGCACGATAATAGCCGCCTTTTTAATACTGACCGGCAACGAAACGACCGACAACGAAGGGGTGCAAGTGGAACGACCTAGTGTAGAAGACTACTTCAGCGACTGGAAACAACGCGAAGCGTTGGTTCAGGAAATGATTCCGGTGATCGGCAGGCTGTTCAGCCAGCGCAATGTCGGCATTTTTATCTATGGTCGCCCCCTGCATAACCGCTCAGTCACTTTTATCATGAAGTCGCATCGCTTTGTGCGACAGGTTGAGCGCAACGAGATGTCGGAATTCGAGTCTCACCCTGTGCTCATGGCGCTCTCAAAACTCGATCTGTGGCATGCCCAGATCGATCTCGGCAAGCTGACTGTGAAGTTCATGGAGCATCTCCAGGCTGAGGGTGACAATGCCGTGGACGTGGACAGTTTTGTGGCTGAAGAGCTACGTTACCTCGATGGCGTCAACGAGAAGCCGGTGCCCAAGTGTCAGGATGTGGTGTTATATGGCTTCGGACGCATCGGTCGCCTGATGGCACGATTGCTGGTGGAACGCACCAGCACCGGTGAAGTCATGCGTCTCAAAGCCGTTGTGGTCCGACCGGGCCGCGAGGGCGATCTGGTCAAGCGCGCCAGCCTGTTCACGAACGACTCGGTACACGGCACATTTCAGGGAACGCTGCGCATCGATGAAGAGCGCAATGTCCTCATTGCCAACGGCAATGAGCTGCAGTTTATCTACGCCAATTCGCCGGAAGAAGTCGACTACACCAAGTACGGCATCAGTGATGCACTGGTAATCGACAATACAGGTGCCTGGCGTGACCGCGAAGGTCTGTCCCGCCACCTCAACTCCAAAGGGGCGTCCAAGGTCATTCTGACCGCGCCGGGCAAGGGCGACCTGAAGAATATCGTCTACGGTATCAACGACGATCAGATTGGCGAAGGCGACGACATTATTACAGCGGCGTCGTGTACCACCAATGCCATCGCGCCGGTATTGAAAGTCATCAATGACAAGTTCGGTATCGAGCACGGCCACATCGAGACCGTGCACGCCTATACCAATGATCAAAACCTGATCGACAACTACCACAAAGGTGATCGCCGCGGCCGCAGTGCGGCTTTGAACATGGTGCTCACCGAAACTGGCGCCGCCAAGGCGGTGGTGAAAGCTGTGCCAGAGCTGGAAGGCAAGCTGACCGGTAACGCCGTGCGTGTGCCGATTCCAAATGTGTCGATGGCGATTATGACCCTGACGTTGAAGAATGAGTCGAGCAAGGATGAGCTGAATGAGTTCCTGCGCAAGATTGCCTTGCACTCAGATTTGCAGAACCAGATCAGCTATACCCAGTCGCCTGATGCGGTATCCACTGATTTCGTCGGCACTCGCGAGGCCTGCGTCGTGGATTCCAATGCCACCATCTGTGACGGCAAGCATTGTGTCCTGTACCTGTGGTACGACAACGAATTCGGCTATTGCTGTCAGGTGGGCCGAATGGTCTACAAGATGGCCGGAGTCAGCTACAAGTACTATCCACTCGAGCCCTAGTTTTTTGCCAAGGCAAAGCGTAGTGGCTGGCGCAAACTAAAAGGCCAGATTCACTAGCAAATTTAAGGGTTTAGCTCTATAATTGCCGCTTCCTGAAATCCAGCGACAGGCTTTTGGATTTCAGGCAGCGGCAGAGAGTCTTATTTAATCCGCTCAACGAGCCCAGCCTGAGTCGACAATGGGGTTGGCGGATTGGAAATCTCTGCTCATACAGGGTCCATTTTCCTTTAGTATTTAAGTGTTTCTGTCGTGATTAGATCGCGATAGAGGCTTGATACGTATTATTTTTTGCCGGTGCCTGCTTGGAGTGGCACAGCTTAGCTCATGATCAGAATCAAACGCGGTCTGAATTTGCCCATCTCCGGCGCTCCGGAGCAAGTTTTGGCCGGTGAGCATCGCCCACGAGAAGTGGCAGTTCTGGGTCGTGACTATGTGGGCATGAAGCCGACCATGTCTGTTCAGGTCGGCGACAAGGTCAAGCTCGGCCAACCGCTATTCAGCGACAAGAAGAATCCACAGGTTATCTATACCGCTCCCGGTTGTGGTGAAGTCAAAGCCATTAATCGCGGTTATCAGCGCCGCCTGCTGTCTGTCGTCATCGAACTCGACGGCGAGGAGCAGGTAGAACTCAAGCAGTACAGCGATGAGGCTCTGCAAGATCTGCCGCGGCAGACCCTGGTCGATGACCTGTTGCTCTCCGGTCTATGGACGGCGATACGGCAGCGACCGTTCAGCAAAGTACCGAATCCCGACGCGACACCGAAAGCGCTCTTCATCAATGTGATGGACACGAATCCGCTCGCGGTCGATCCGATGCTGGTGCTCGCAGGTCAGGAAGACGATTTTCGCGCCGGCGTGAATCTGCTGGCGAAGCTTCCAGAGCACGAAGTGTTTTTGTGTCTGGGAGACCGTGACCCACTCAATCTGGCCAAAGCTGACTATGCTGCGAACGTTCGCGTAGAACAGTTTATCGGACCCCATCCCGCGGGACTGTCAGGCACTCACATTCATACCCTGCGTCCGGCAGGCCCTCGTAGTGAGATCTGGTACGTCGGCTATCAGGATGTCGTGGCTATCGCGCGGCAATTCAGGCAGGGCAAGCTGGATACGACGCGCGTCATTTCCTTCGCGGGTCCGCAGGTGAAAGAGCCACGAATTCTACAGACGCGACTGGGCGCCAATCTCAATGAGCTCGTGCTCGGTGAACTGCTGCCACAAGAAAGTCGTGTACTCAGCGGCTCAGTGCTTAGCGGCAGCACAGCGGCGGGCGACGAGGCCTATCTCGGTCGCTACGACAATCAGGTCTCGGTGTTGCGTGAAGGTCGTGAACGACCGTTGCTCGGCTATCTGTCACCGGGCACCGATCGCCACTCAGTAATGGGGATCTATGTCTCCAGCTTTTACCGCAACAAGAAATTTCCCTTGTCCACCAGCACGCAGGGCAGCGAGCGCGCGATGGTGCCGATTGGTGCCTATGAGAAAATCATGCCGCTGGATATTTTGCCGACGCAGTTATTACGTGCACTTATCGTTGGTGATATCGAGTCTGCAATCAATCTTGGTGCACTGGAACTTGATGAGGAAGACCTGGCACTTTGCTCCTACGTGTGTCCGGGCAAATATGAATACGGTCCGATTCTCCGGGATAATCTGACCCGGATAGAGAAGGAAGCTTAACGATGGGTTTGCGTCGCGTGCTCGATGATCTCGAGCCTCACTTTCACAAGGGTGGCAAGTACGAGTCCTTCTACGCTTTGTATGAAGCAGTGGACACGATCTTCTATAGCCCGAGCAAAGTGACAGTTGCCAATCCCCATGTGCGGGACGGTATCGACCTCAAGCGCGTCATGATTACCGTGTGGCTCGCCGCTTTCTTCCCCATGTTTTACGGGATTTACAATCTCGGTTTTCAGGCGAATACCGCGATCATGACCCTCGGTCTCGAGGGCGGTGGTGACTGGCACGAGCCGATCATTTCCCTGCTGGCCGGGCACAATCCAGCGAGTCTCTGGGACAACATGATTTACGGCGCAGCGTACTACGTGCCCATTTATCTGGTTGTCTTCGCTGTTGGCGGCTTCTGGGAAGTGTTGTTCGCCATGAAGCGTGGCCACGAAATCAATGAAGGTTTCTTCGTTACGTCAATTCTCTTTACGCTGATTGTGCCGCCCGATATTCCCCTCTGGCAGGCCGCACTCGGCATCAGTTTCGGTGTGGTTGTTGGCAAGGAAGTCTTCGGCGGAACTGGCAAGAATTTTCTCAACCCGGCGCTGACGGGCAGGGCGTTTCTCTATTTTGCCTACGCACCCAATATGTCAGGCGACGCAGTCTGGACTGCAGTAGATGGTTTCAGCGGCGCTACCGCGCTCTCACAGATCGCCGCGGCAGGCTTGCCGGCCGTGAGCGCAGTGACCAATACCGAGCTGACCTGGCTCGATGCATTTCTGGGGCAGATGCAAGGTTCCATCGGTGAGACCTCGACGCTGGCCATCTTGTTGGGTGCCTGTGTACTGCTCGTCACGCGCATCGCCTCGTGGCGCATCATGCTCGGCGTATTCCTCGGCATGGTGCTGACTGCCATGCTGTTCAACGCGATCGGTTCGGACACGAATCCGGCATTCGCAACACCCTGGTACTGGCACTTCGTACTGGGCGGCTTCGCCTTCGGTATGGTGTACATGGCGACCGATCCGGTGTCCGCCTCAATGACCGATACCGGCAAGTGGATATTCGGAGCACTCATCGGTTTTATGACGGTGTTGATCAGAGTCGTTAATCCGGCTTATCCGGAAGGCATCATGCTCGCGATTCTGTTCGCCAACCTGTTCGCGCCACTGATCGATTACTTTGTTGTGAAAGCGAATATTGCTCGCAGGAGGGCGCGCGGTGTCCTCTAGAGAAACAACACGAAAAACCCTGTTGGTAGCTCTGTGCCTCTGCGTGGCCTGCTCGATCGTGGTATCGGGCACTGCGGTGATTCTCAAGCCCCGTCAGGAAGCGAACCGCATTCTGGATCGCAACAAGAATATTTTGAGCGCTGCTGGACTCTATGATCCGGCGACCACCAGCGACGCTGAAGTCGAAGCGTTGTTCGCCGAGTTCACGCCACACATCGTTGACCTGCACAGCGGCGAATTTCTCGATTCCTCACAGCTGCAGGAACTGGGCATTAGTCTGAGTACATACGATCAGCGCACTGTGCTGAACGATCCGGCTTTTTCTGAAGCCGTGCCCGCAGATGAAGATACTGCCGACATCAAGCGTCGGGTTGTGTACCCAATGGTTTACACCCAACAACAGGATGGCGAGCTGAGCACGATCGTGCTGCCGATCAACGGCTATGGTCTTTGGGGCATTATGTACGGCTATCTGGCGCTCGAGGCCGATGGCAATACCGTCAAGGGTATTTCCTACTATGAGATTCAGGAAACACCGGGCCTGGGTGCGGAAGTCCGCAATCCTCGCTGGCAGGCGCTCTGGCCTGGCAAACAGATTTACAACGCAGCGGGCGAAGTCGCGCTGCGCGTAGTGAAAGGAACAGGAAGCGGTCAGTATCAGATCGATGGCCTGTCCGGTGCGACACTCACAACACGCGGTGTCGATAATACGATTCAGTACTGGTTGGGAGATAACGGCTACCGTCCGGTTCTGGAAAACTTGCAATCCCTATCCGGCGATTAGAGTCACTATGGCTGAAGCGAAGAAAGTAGTTCTCAATCCACTGTTGGACAATAATCCTATTGCCCTGCAGATTCTGGGTGTCTGCTCGGCACTGGCGGTCACGACACAACTGAGTGTCACGCTCGTTATGTGTGTGGCGCTGACAACAGTGACCGCATTCTCCAACATGTTTATTTCCATGATCCGTCATCACATGCCATCGAGCATTCGCATCATTGTGCAGATGACCATCATCGCTTCGCTGGTAATTGCTGTTGACCAGTTCCTGCAAGCCTTCGCTTATGAGATCAGCAAGAGTCTCAGCGTCTTCGTCGGATTGATTATTACCAACTGCATCGTCATGGGCAGGGCAGAAGCCTTCGCCATGAAGAACCCGCCCGGCATCAGCTTCCTGGATGGTATCGGCAACGGCCTCGGCTACAGCCTGGTGCTCATTGTTGTCGCCAGCTTCCGTGAATTGTTCGGTTCCGGCTCCCTGCTTGGGTTTCAGATCATGCCACTGATTGAGAACGGCGGTTGGTATCAGGGCAACGGTCTGATGCTGCTGTCGCCAAGCGCCTTCTTTATTATCGGTTTCTTCATCTGGTGGCTGCGTAGCCGCAAGACTGATCAGGTCGAGATTCGCGACTTCCGCATGGCGCCGCACAGCAATACCGAGGAGGCCGCCTGATGGAAGAACTGCTGAGCCTCTTCGTCCGTGCCGTCTTTATCGAAAACATGGCGCTGCAGATGTTTCTGGGTATGTGTACGTTTCTTGCTGTTTCCAAGAAAGTGGAGACGGCCATCGGTCTCGGCGTCGCGGTTATCGTCGTGCAGACCATTACCGTACCGGTCAACAATCTGATCTTTAACAACCTGCTGCGCGAGGGTGCGCTGGACTGGTTGGGTCTGGGAGGCATGTCGCTCGAGTTTCTGGGTTACCTCTGCTACATCGGTGTAATCGCCGCGATGGTGCAAATCCTGGAAATGTTCCTGGACAAGTTTGTCCCGGCGCTCTACAACGCGCTCGGCGTGTTCCTGCCACTCATTACTGTGAACTGTGCCATCCTCGGCGCCACCCTGTTCATGGAGCAGCGTGATTACAGTTTTGCTGAGAGTATCGCCTTCGGTTCCGGTGCCGGTTTCGGCTGGGCCCTGGCGCTGGTTTTGCTGGCCGGAATTCGCGAGAAACTCAAGTACAGTGATGTGCCGGAAGGGCTGCGCGGTCTCGGCATTACCTTTATCACTGCAGGGCTGATGTCATTAGGCTTCATGTCCCTCGGCGGCATTTCCCTGTAGGTGTTTCATGATTGATGTATCGACAATTGTAGGTGGTGTCGCATTTTTTACAATCGTGATCATGTTGCTGGTGGTCGTGATTCTGTTTGCTCGCTCGCGGCTGGTGAGCAGCGGTGATGTGCATATCGAGATTAATGGTGACCCGGACAAATCGATTACGGTTCCCGCTGGCGGCAAATTGCTCAATACCCTCGCTGATGCTGGCATTTATCTGTCTTCGGCGTGCGGTGGCGGCGGAACCTGTGCGCAGTGCAAATGTCAGGTGACCAGTGGTGGTGGTTCAATGCTGCCAACCGAAGCGGGTCATTTCACTCGCGGACAGGCGAAGGACAACTGGCGCCTCTCGTGTCAGGTAACAGTCAAACAGGATATGCAGATCGAAGTGGCGCCCGAATTTTTCGGCGTCAAACAATGGGAGTGCGAAGTCGTGTCGAACGATAACGTTGCTACCTTTATTAAAGAACTCGTCCTGAAAATACCAGATGGCGAAAGCGTAGACTTTCGCGCCGGCGGCTATGTGCAACTGGAAGTGCCTCCGCACGAAGTGCACTACAAGAATTTTGATATCGGCGCTGAGTATCGTGGCGATTGGGAGAAGTTCGGTCTATTCGATATCGTCTCCAAAGTGAACGACACAACCGTGCGCGCCTACTCGATGGCTAACTACCCGGAAGAGCGTGGCATCATCAAATTCAATATCCGCGTGGCGACTCCGCCTCCCGGCACCAAGTTACCGCCAGGTAAAATGTCATCCTATGTGTTCAGCCTGAAACCGGGTGACAAGGTGAAGGTATTCGGTCCGTTCGGTGAATTTTTTGCCAAGGAAACCGATGCCGAAATGGTTTTCATCGGCGGTGGTGCTGGCATGGCGCCTATGCGCTCCCATATCTTCGATCAGCTCCGACGCCTGAATAGCAAGCGCAAGATTTCTTTCTGGTACGGCGCGCGTAGTCTTCGCGAAATGTTCTATGAGGAAGACTACAACGAGCTCGATGCTGAGAATGAGAATTTCGAGTGGCATGTGGCGCTTTCGGATCCACAGCCAGAGGATAACTGGTCAGGAATGACTGGCTTTATCCACAATGTAGTATTGGAGAATTACCTGAAGGATCATCCGGCTCCTGAAGATTGCGAGTATTACATGTGTGGTCCGCCCATGATGAATGCGGCCGTCATCAAAATGCTCAAGGATCTGGGAGTCGAAGACGAGAATATTTCGCTAGACGAATTTTCATGACAGAGATCCTGCGCCGACACGCATTCTCCATTGCCTTTGTCAGCCTGCTCGTCGTTTTCGCACTGTTCTCAGGCGGGGGCGAAGACGAAATACAACGCTTCTCCGGGTTCACGATGGGGACAAGCTATGAGATTCAGCTTGTCGGTGTCGAGTCAGAGAGCGACTATCAAGACATCGCGCAGCAAATCGCTGCGCTACTCGGTAGACTGGATAAAGAAGTCTTTTCTACCTATGCCCCGGAATCAGAGCTTTCACGCTTCAATCGCCATCCCACGGGAGAACCGTTCCCGGCATCTCCTGAATTGCTTCAAGTCATCCAGCTGGCGCAAGAGGTCAGCGAGCTGACCGGCGGGGCTTTCGATGTCACTATTGGGCCACTGGTCAATCTCTGGGGTTTTGGCCCCGAACGCGTGCCGTCGGAGCGAGTGCCAGCCGACGAAGCGATTAACGAGGCGCTGCAGCAGGTCGGCTACCGCTATATTGTTATCGATGAACAACGCGCGGAGCTGCTCAAGACGCAGGCGGTTTACGTGGACCTCAGTGCGATAGCCAAGGGCTACGCTGTGGATCGGGTAGGTGAGTATCTCGCCAGCAGGGGAGTCAGTAGCTACTTCCTCGAGGTGGGAGGCGAGCTGAAGATGGCCGGACTAAAACCCGGTGCCTTGAGCTGGATTCCTGCCATAGAGAGCCCGCAGGCGGAACAGGCACGCATTCACGACATCTTTTATAGTCACGGCGAAGCACTGTCGGTAGCGGGGTCCGGTGACTATCGGAATTATTTTGAAGCAGACGGCGTGCGTTATTCGCACGAGATCGATCCGCGCACAGGCAGGCCGATTGAGCACCATCTCGCTGCAGCCTATGCGCTGACTGAGTCTGCTGCATTTGCCGATGCGCTTGCCACCGCCATGATGGTGATGGGCACAGACGCGAGCAAGGAGTTGGCAAGGGAATTGCAAATAGCAGTTTATCTGATCAGCAAGGATGAACAACTGGGCTTCGTTGATTATCACAGCCCGCAATTCGCCAGATATCTGAGTGAACCCTTATGACGTCATTTGTAATCACATTTCTGTTCTTCGCCTTCATCATCCTCATTATGTCGGTGGGCGTGCTGTTCGGGCGTAAGCCCGTGCAAGGTTCCTGCGGCGGACTGAACAAAATCGACGGCATGGGTGAATGCGAAATTTGTGGTGGTGACCGAAACAAATGTGATGAGTCACAGCCAGTAAAGGAGAGCTAAATGGTAAAGGAAAAGACCAAAGCTTCGTCGCGCAAGAAGGCTGTCGCCGGCAAGAAGAAACCGGCAGCAAGCAGCAAGAAAACGCTGCAGCAGGCGAAAGAGCACTTTGACATCATCGTCATCGGTGCGGGTCCGGCCGGGGAAGCGGCCGCCATGAACGCCAAGAAGAAGGGCAAGTCCGTGGCCATGATATGCGACCTGGATCAGGTCGGTGGTAGCTGCACGCACTGGGCAACTATCCCTTCAAAAGCTTTGCGTCACGCGGTGAAGGAAGTAATGGCCTTCAACACCAATCCGCTCTTTCGTGACCTTGGCGATGCGCGCAAGCTGAGCTTTCAGCAGATACTCGCTCACGCCAACCGGGTGAAATACGAACAAGTCCGCATGCGCACTGATTTTTACGAGCGTAATCATGTGCCAATCTACAAAGGGCGCGCGAGCTTCCTCGACCGCAATACGATCAAGCTGATCGGCAAGCGCAAGAAACTCAGTGCGGATTATTTCATTATCGCGACCGGCTCCCGCCCCTATCGTCCACCCGATGTGGATTTCGAGCATCCCCGTATGTTCGACAGCGATACTATTCTCAGCCTCAATTTCTCGCCGCGCAAAGTCACCGTCATTGGTGCCGGAGTGATCGGTTGTGAATACGCTTCAATATTCGGCGCCCTGGGTTACAAGGTGGAGTTGATCAATCCCAACGCGAGCCTGCTCGATTTTCTGGATACCGAAATCAGCGATGCCCTGGCCTATCACCTGCGCAATCTCGGTGTGCGATCGCGCCATAACGAGCGTTATGAAAGGCTCGAGTACCATGACGATCATGTCATCACCTATCTGGAATCTGGCAAGAAGATCAAGAGCGATATCGTCCTGTGGGCAAATGGCAGGGCGGGCAATACCGAGGACCTGAATCTCTCCGTGCTGGGCCTGGAGGCGAACAGCCGCGGCCAACTTGCTGTGGACAAGCACTACAAGACGGCAGTGGACACGATCTATGCTGCTGGCGATGTGGTGGGCTGGCCGTCACTGGCTGGAGCCGCTTACGATCAGGGGCGTGCGGCCAGTAATGCGATCGTTGCACCGGAGCAAAGCTATCCGGTGGAAGAGGTCGCCACCGGCATCTACACCATCCCCGAGATCAGCACCCTCGGCCAGACCGAGGCCGAGCTGACGCGCAAGAAAGTGCCCTACGAAGTCGGCAAGGCGTTTTTCAAGAATACCGCGCGCGCACAGATCACCGGCGAGCAGGTCGGGATGCTCAAGCTGATCTTTCATTTCGACACACTCGAAATTCTGGGAATTCATTGTTTTGGGGATCAGGCCTCCGAGATCGTGCATATCGGGCAGGCCATCATGCGCCAGCCTGGCGAGGCCAACACCATGAAGTATTTCCTCAATACCACGTTCAATTACCCAACTATGGCAGAAGCCTATCGTACGGCGGCGCTGGATGGCCTGAACCGCGTGTTCTAGGGCGGACAGGTGCTCGTCTGCCGATGCTTGCCAAGTGGCATATTCGGCGGTAGCTTGTTAGCAAAGTATGAGACTGGCCTGCCGCCAACTGGGAGCTGGCAGGCTGCCACGGGCTTCCAAAAGCCCGGCAAGACAGATGTTAAAGAAGGTAGTGCAGTTTAGTGCTCCAGTAGGGTGCCAGTACCAGGCACAATAGAGTTAAGTCAGGTAGCAAAGAAAGGCGCCTGATAAAGGTCCGTGAAGAGGTCCACCACCAGGCAAAAGGCCGAAGACCCAAGGAAAAGGAGAAGCCCATGAAACGAACAGCCCGCGACATTCTCAAAGAGAAAGGTGGTCACATGGTGACCATTAATTCCGATGCCAGTGTCTATCAGGCACTGACGGTGATGACCCAGAACAAGGTCGGTTCCATCGTCATCGTTGAGGACGAGAAAATAGTCGGCATCTGGACTGAGAGAGATCTCATGTTTCGTGTTCTGGAAGAGGGCTTCGATGCCAAGACAGCACGGCTGCGGGACAATATGAGTGTCAATCTCATTTCGGCTAACGTGGACGATCCGGCTTACAAGCTGTATGACAAGTTCCTGGGCCGTCGAATTCGCCACCTGCTGGTTGAAGAAGGCGGGGACTATATCGGCATTCTCTCGGTTGGCGATGTCATGAAAGCCACCTTACAGCAGGCCACCGAAGACCTCGAAGAGCTGAACCAGATGGTGAGTCTCGAGTATTATGAAAACTGGAAAGAGGTGCAGGCGCAACGCTAGTCGAGAACTCCTCTCATTTGTATGCGCCGAATTCACAAACGCCCGCCAGTCGTGACTTCGCCGGGTTTTCGCGCTGACAAAATACTTGCGAAGCCGCATCCATCCATGTAACTATTCAGACGCTTGCAAAGGGAATGAAGTGCACTCGCCAGTGACCGATTTCCGCAAGCGTCTGGAGGCATATCAAACACACTAGCCTTCCACGATCGAGTCAGAGAATGTCAGTACTAAAAGTCAGTACATTCAGTAATAAGAATTAAAAAGTCGTATCGCAACAAGATTAATAAAAATATCGAGCCGTACTCTTTAAGCTGAGCTGCAATGGTAGTCGCCATCAAGGTGCATTCGCATTGTCAGATTAATGGGCTCTCAGCGCAGTGTGGAAGTACTCAATGGGAAGTGATACACAATCCCTGGTTGCTCGTGATTGCCAACATGGTCAGCAAGATGACCGTGTGTGGCGCCGCCACCGCCGGATTTCACTTTCCGAGTCAAGGAAAGGCCCAACCCCAAGACGGTCTTTATCCCGTTCTCATCAACTGAACAAGCTTATGTGCAAGAGTGCGCGCCAGAATTTTCCGGCCCGACAACTGTCGTTGGTCGGCATTCACACCTGTTGTGGTAGTACGGTATTAGGTGAGTAAATCAGGACGTTTATGAAGAGGGTTTGTATTATTCTGTAGTAGTCTCAAGGACAGACCCGCTTCCTGTTGCGCAGGGAGCACAGTCGCCTCGGGATTAGAATGCCAGGCCTTCCAACTGAGCGAACCAGTATTCTGGAGTCGGACTTGGAAACAGCACAGGCAGTCACAGACGGGCTTCGCCCATTCTTGTTCTATACCGCTGCAGTTCTGGCAGTGGTAGTGACCATGCTTGGCCTATCGTATTTTCTCGGCCAGCGAATCAGCCGCAAATACAAGGATACCCCGTTCGAATCGGGCATCATCTCGGTTGGTAGTGCACAGTTCCGCATCTCCGTTCATTTCTATCTCACCGCCATTCTGTTCATTATCTTCGATCTCGAAGTCGTCTTCCTCTTTGCCTGGGCTGTCGCTGTCCGCGAGGCTGGGTGGCCTGGCTTCATTGAGATCAGCATCTTTATCTTCATTCTGCTCGCAGCGCTGTTCTATCTCTGGCGAATCGGCGCTCTCGATTGGCGAACACAAACCCAGAAACGCGAACTCAAGACGCTCGCCGGCCCAGGCGGTGTGGTCAACAAGAAGGATTTCTCGTTATGAGTTGGGAACTGCAATCCGTTAACGATTCAACTTCGCCACAGCCCGGTGGCAGCAGTGTCGACGATTTCATTCGCCGCAACGTGATGATGGCAAAGTTGGAAGACATGGTTGCGTGGGGGAGGAAGAACTCAATCTGGCCGTTTAACTTTGGTCTCTCCTGCTGTTACGTCGAGATGGCAACCGCATTCACCAGCCGGCATGACCTGGCGCGTTTCGGATCGGAGGTTATCCGCGGGACTCCCCGTCAAGCCGACATGATCGTTATCGCCGGAACTGTTTTTCGCAAAATGGCGCCCGTAGTACGTCTGTTATATGACCAATTGCTGGAGCCCAAGTGGGTGATCTCCATGGGATCCTGCGCCAATTCCGGAGGGATGTACGACATTTATTCAGTTGTGCAGGGGGTCGACAAATTTCTTCCGGTAGATGTGTATGTGTCAGGGTGCCCGCCCCGACCCGAAGCGCTCTTGCAGGGATTGATTCTGCTGCAAGAAGAAATTGGCCGGGAACGCAGGCCGCTGAGTTGGGTGATTAACGATCAGGGCATTATCCAGAAAGAAGCGACACCAGTGCAGCGTGATACCCGACGCCCCGATCGCATCGCGGCGCGAGAATTACGGTCGCCAGACGACGTCTGATCGGTTTGACCTCTGCGCATGCATCAGCAGAGACAGGTAACTGGCAAACAAGCACGCAGGGAAGCGCAGTACAAAAGGAAGCAGAACGAAGAGCAGGGTTATAGACGAGCAGAAGAGCAAAGAATTCAGCAAAGCAAGGCAATACGAACAAGGCAGCGTTTGCGAGAGCAAGTAGCAGATAACAAGTAAAAACGGCACACAAGAACGCAGAGTAGTGAGTCAGACAGCCAACATACAAGCGCAGGATTACAAGAACGATCTGTTAGCACAGGTCAGTCAGCGTTTTGCGAATCAGATTCTCGCGGTGCAGGAAACCTGTGATGGGATTCCTACCATCTGGGTTGATCGCGCGCAGGCGAAGTCCGTGTTGCGCTTTTTGCATGAAGAGACAAGCCCGCTGTTCGAGATGCTGTTTGATATCACCGCGATCGATGAGCGTCTTCGGGTGCATCGCGAAGGACAGCCGGCCAGCGATTTCACCGTCGTTTACCATCTCATGTCGTTCTCGGGTAACTGCGATGTCAGAGTAAAAGTGCCTCTGTCGGATGCAGACTTGCATTTGCCAACAGTGATCGAGCTGTGGCCCAACGCGAACTGGTACGAGCGTGAGACCTGGGACATGTTCGGCATTCGCTTCGAAGGGCATCCGAATCTCTACCGATTGGTCTTGCCGCCAACCTGGAAAGGCCATGCTCTTCGCAAGGAACATCCGGCCAGGGCGACGGAAATGGAACCCTTCTCGCTCGACGATGATCAGGAAGCCTTCGAGCAGGAAGCGTTGCTGTTCAAGCCTGAAGAGTGGGGCATGCAGCGTAAGTCAGAGAACTCGGAATTCATGTTTCTGAATCTCGGGCCCAATCATCCCAGCGTGCACGGTGCCTTTCGCATCGCGTTGCAATTGGACGGTGAAATTCTTGTCGACGCCGTACCCGATATCGGCTACCACCACCGCGGTGCCGAGAAGATGGGTGAGCGGCAATCCTGGCACACCTATATTCCCTATACCGATCGCATCGACTACCTCGGCGGGGTGATGAATAACCTGCCCTATGTTATGGCGGTCGAAAAAATGGCCGGCATCCAGGTCCCTGCGCGCGCGCAGACGATCCGCGTAATGCTCGCCGAGATGTTTCGTATCTGCAGTCACCTCTTATTCTACGGCACCTTCGCGCAGGATGTGGGACAACTGTCACCAATTTTTTACATGTTTGTTGAGCGTGAGCGCATCTTCAACATTATCGAGTCGATCTGTGGCGCGCGTATGCATCCAGGCTGGTTCCGCATCGGCGGTGTTGCACAGGACTTGCCACAGGGCTGGGAGACCCGCGTTAAGGAATTGCTCGAGTTTATGCCGCCTCGCCTGGCCGAGTACGACAGCATGGTCATGAACAACGGTATCGTGAAGCGCCGCACCCAAGGCGTCGGCGTGTACAACACAGCGGAAGCGCTGGACTGGGGCGTAACCGGAGCTGGCTTGCGGGCTACCGGGCTGGAATGGGATTTCAGAAAACAGCGTCCCTATAGCGGCTACGAGAACTTCGATTTTGACGTGCCTATTGCTGTTAATGGCGACTGCTATGACCGCTGCGCGGTGCGTGTGGAAGAGATGCGTCAGAGTCTGCGTATCATCAAGCAGTGCCTTGAAAACATGCCAGCAGGCGACTACAAGGCCGACCACCCCTTGACGACCCCGCCGCGACGTAAAGAGGCACTGCATGATATTGAGACACTCATCAATCATTTCCTGAGTGTGAGCTGGGGCCCAGTTGTACCTCCCGACGAAGTAACCGTCGCGATAGAGGCGACCAAGGGGATTAACAGTTATTACCTGGTAAGCGATGGCAACACGACGTCGTATCGCACGCGTATCAGAACGCCATCGTTTGCCCATCTGCAGATGATTCCGGAAATCAGTCGTGGCTTCATGGTGCCCGACCTGATTGCCATTATTGCGAGTATCGACTTTGTCATGGCGGACGTAGACCGATGAGTGAAGTGATTGCCAGCAGTGGCATTCGGCCACGCCAGTTGAGTGCAGAAGAGATCGCCGAGATCGAGCACGAAATGACGCTCTATCCTGACAAGAAGGCTGTGGGACTGGAAGCGCTCAAAATAGTACAGAAACACGAAGGCTGGGTGTCCGACGAGAGCCTGCTGGCGATTTCCCGCTACCTGGGAATACCGGTGGCCGATCTTGAAGGCGTCGCCACGTTTTTCAATCTCGTCTACAGGCAACCAGTGGGCAAGAAGGTCATTTTGTTCTGCCGAAGCGTGAGCTGCTGGATCATGGGCTGCGAATCGGTCCGAGCGGCCGTGAAGGAAAAGCTCGGGATTGATTACGGTGAAACTACTGCCGATGACGAGTACACCTTGATTCCGGTGCCTTGTCTGGGTGACTGCGACAATGCGCCAGTGATGATGGTTGGTGACGATCTGCATCGCCGGCTGGCGCCGGAAAAAATCGAAGCGATTCTCGCGAGTTATAAAGAGAAGGGAGCCAGTTAGGTGGTTACCAATCCGCTGACAAAGAATATCGATATGTCGCGACCGCCTCTCGACCTGAAAGGCTACGAGGCGGCTTCGGGCTATCAGAGTCTGCACAAGATCGCCGGCGGACTCAGCTCGGACGATGTCCTGCAACAGGTGAAGGACTCCGGTCTCAAGGGCCGTGGTGGCGCCGGCTTCCCGACGGGACTGAAGTGGAGCTTCGTACCGCGCGGCGAGGGCTCGCCGCAGCAAAAATATCTGGTTGTGAATGCGGATGAAATGGAGCCAGGCACCTTCAAAGATCGCCTGTTGATGGAGGGCGATCCGCATCTGTTGATCGAAGGCATGATCGTCGCGGCCTACGCTATCGGTGCAAGTGTCGCCTATATTTTTCTTCGTGGTGAATACGTTGTGGCGGAGCGTGCGCTGCGCAAGGCGATTGCCGAAGCGAAACAGCAGGGCTATCTCGGCAGGAATATTCTGGGTACCGGATTCAATCTCGAGATCATCATGCACACCAGTGCAGGGCGCTATATCTGCGGAGAAGAAACAGCACTGTTGAATGCGCTTGAAGGCAAGCGTGCGAACCCGCGAGCCAAACCTCCGTTCCCACAAGTGAGCGGTCTCTGGGGCAAGCCGACGATTGTGAACAATGTCGAAACGCTCTGTAACCTGCCAGGCATCATTGGATTCGGTAATGACTGGTATCACTCGCTGACCAAGGGCAAGGACCACGGTACCAAGCTGTTTGGCGTGAGCGGCAAGGTGAAAAACCCGGGCTGCTGGGAATTGCCTCTGGGCACACCGATTCGCGAACTGCTTGAAGTCAGGGCTGGTGGTATGCAGGACGGAGTGCAACTGCGTGGCTTCCTGCCGGGGGGCGGATCAACCGATTTTATGTTGCCCGAGCACCTGGATCTCAATCTCGACTATGAGGAGATCGGCAGTGTTGGCAGTCGCCTGGCAACTGGCACCATGATTATTCTGGATGACAAAACCTGCCCGGTCGGCATGGTAGGCAATTTGATGACTTTTTTCTCGCACGAGTCCTGTGGCTTCTGTACGCCATGCCGCGACGGACTACCCTGGGTTGACCAGATATTCAGGGATCTGGAAGCGGGCAAGGGCAAGGAACGTGATCTGCAGATTTTGCTAGATCATGTGGATTACATGGGGCCAGGTAAAACATTTTGTGCGCTGGCACCGGGGGCAACCGCTCCATTGGGTAGTGGTCTCAAGTATTTTGAAGAGGATTTCAAGCGTCACATCAGTGATGGCAAGTGTCCT
Source organism: uncultured Pseudohongiella sp. (assembly GCA_965228725.1). GTDB lineage: Bacteria > Pseudomonadota > Gammaproteobacteria > Pseudomonadales > Pseudohongiellaceae > UBA9145. Next base: position 261,832 of record OZ245834.1, read on the forward strand.
TACGGGAATTGATATAAGTAGTTGGGCGGCTCGCTGAGGCGAAGCTGCACAGGAGATTGATTCATGGCAAAAATCATTGTTGACGGCATCGAATACGAAGTCGATTCCGATAACAATTTACTGCAGGAGTGTCTGTCCCATGGACTCGACCTGCCGTATTTTTGCTGGCACCCCTGCATGGGGTCGGTCGGTGCCTGTCGCCAGTGTGCGGTCAAACAGTACAAGGATGCCGACGACGAGAAGGGCATGCTGGTCATGTCCTGCATGACGCCTGCGACTGATGGCGCGATCATCTCGATCAAGGATGCACAGGCCGTGCAGATGCGGGAGCGCGTTATCGAAAGCCTCATGACTAATCACCCGCACGATTGTCCCGTGTGTGAGGAAGGCGGTGAATGCCATCTGCAGGACATGACTCTCATGTCCGGACACAATTATCGCCGTTATGACAAGAAGAAGCGTACCCATCGCAATCAGTATCTGGGGCCGTTCATCAGCCACGAGATGAATCGCTGTATCGCCTGTTATCGCTGTGTCCGTTACTACGATGACTACGCGGGCGGTACTGACCTGGCCGCCATGGCATCGCACAATCACGTGTACTTCGGCCGCCATCAGGAAGGCACTCTGGAGAGTGAGTTCAGTGGCAACCTCGTCGAGGTGTGTCCTACCGGGGTCTTCACTGACAAGGTGTTTAGCGAACGCTACTCACGTAAATGGGATCTGCAAAGTGCACCGAGTGTGTGTACGGGATGCGCTGTTGGTTGTAACACGACACCGGGCGAACGCTACGGAGAACTACGTCGTGTGGTGAATCGCTACAACAGCGAAATCAACGGTTACTTCCTCTGTGATCGCGGTCGCTTCGGCTTCGGCTATGTCAATAGCAAGGAACGTCTCACGGTGGCTGTGCAACAGGGTGAAGGCCAGCAACAGGAACTGGACGCCGCCGCAGCACACAAGCTCGTTCAGCAGCTTGGTGATGGGGTGATCGGAATTGGCTCACCGCGAGCAAGTAATGAGAGCAATTTTGCACTACGCAATCTGGTAGGTGATGCGAACTTCTATGCGGGTGTGTCGTCCCAGCAACACGAAGCCAGCCAACTGATTCTGGAGCTGCATCGGGATGCGGCTTTTCATAGTCCCAGTGTGCGCGAAATCGAAGACTGTGATGCGGTGCTGGTGCTTGGTGAGGACGTGACCAATATTGCGCCGCGTATCGCACTGGCATTACGCCAGGCGGTGCGCAACAAGGCGCGTGAACTGGCAACAGCCAGCAATATCCCGCAATGGCAAGATGCTGCGGTGCGCGAACTGGCGCAGGATGAACGTAGTCCATTGGCAATTCTCGGGAACTACGCCAGTCGCCTCGACGATGTGGCTAGCGACACGCTGGTCGCCGGTAATCAGAAGCTCCTCGCACTCGGATCGGCCATCGCGGCGCAACTTACTGAACAGCCCAATGCCGGAGAACTGGATGCGGAGGAACGCGATCTGGTGCAGCGAGTCGCCAGTCAGCTCAGCCAGGCGAAGAAACCATTGGTGATCGCGGGCAGCAGTGCGCGCAGTACGGATTTGATCAAGACCGCTGCCAATATCGCCAGAGCGCTCGGCAAGCGAAGCGGCAAGACCACAGATCTCTGCCTCTTGTTGCCAGAAGTTAACAGCATGGGATTGAGTTTGCTTGCGCAGAGCGACAAGGACCTGCAGGCCGCACTCGCAGCGATGGAGTCCGGTGCGGTTAAGCACTGTATCGTGCTTGAAAACGATCTCTATCGCCGTGCACCGAGTGCAGCAGTTGATTCGGCGCTCGCGAATCTGGAATCCCTGGTTGTTATCGACCAGCTCCCCACAGCGACAACAGCCAAGGCAGACTATGTATTACCCGCTACTGCCTTTTCTGAACACGAAGCAACGTACGTCAACTATGAAGGGCGGGCACAACTGAGTTATCAGGTGCATCGCAATCACAGTGCGGCGCGACCGGCATGGCGTTGGCTATGTGCGGATCCTGCACAAAAGGTCGACGAGCTGGTAGACGCCTGTGCAGAATCAGTCGCCGCTTTCAAAGGGCTCGATGCCGTCTTGCCGGACCTCAATAGCATGATCGCCGGGATGAAAGTGCCGCGGCAATCGCATCGCTACAGCGGACGCACGGCGATGAAAGCCAACATCAACGTACACGAGCCCAAGCAGGCCATCGATAGCGACTCCGTGATGTCCTTCTCAATGGAAGGTATACCAGCAAGCAGAGATGCCACTGTCCTGGGTGCGAGTTGGGCTCCCGGCTGGAATTCCAATCAATCGATCAGCAAGTTTCAGGATGAAGTGAACGGCAAGCTGCGTCAGGAGCACTGCGGCGAATTGTTGCTGAAGGAAAAAGCAGCGGTCGACACATTCTTCTCTGTCCCTGAGCCGCAAGCGAGTGTCGGGGAAGGCCTTGAGGTATTGCCCGCTTATCAGATCTTTGGCAGTGATGAATTGAGTGCGCATGCAAGTGCTATTCGGCAGCGTATGACTGATGCCTATTTGAGTATCTCGCCGGCTGACGCGCAGCGGCTCGGTCTCAAGCATGGCCAGGGCGTCGCCATTTCCGGTACCGAGTACACGGCGGCGCTCTGTATCCGGGAAAAGATTCAACCTGGCACGGTGGCAGTCTATTGTGGTGAGCAGATCAATCCCCACGACCTGTCGCCCAGGATAACGCTCGAAACCAGTCCCGATGCAGCGGACAGGGGGATTCGGGGCTTGATCGTCAGTGACCTCTTTGAGGAGAGCTACTAGTGGAAATCGGCTCAGGTCTGACAATTGGACTCATACTCGGCGTCGTGATTGGCGTTGCAGCGATGCTCATCTGGGTAGAGAGGCGCTTGCTTGGGCTCTGGCAGGAGAGGCTGGGTCCGAATCGCGTAGGCCCTCTGGGTTTGTTCCAGGTCGTCGCGGATATGATCAAGATATTTACCAAGGAAGACTGGACGCCGCCGTTTGCGGACAAGTTCAGCTTTGTCCTCGCACCGGCCATCATCATGACCGTGGTGCTGATGAGTTTCGCTGTTGTGCCTTTCGGGCCGAACATCGGCGTGGTCGATTCCAATATCGGCATCCTGTTCGTTCTGGCGATGGCATCCATAGGCGCCTATAGCGTGATGCTCGGCGGTCTGTCTTCGGACAACAAGTATGCGTTGCTGGGTAGTTTGCGTGCTGCGGCACAGATGGTCAGCTATGAAGTGTTCATGGGGATTTCCCTGCTCGGCGTGGTCGCGCTGTCTGGCAGCTTTAATCTCCGTGAAATTGTTCTGGCGCAAGAAGGCATGTGGTTTGTCGTACCGCAATTCATTGGCTTCGTAATCTTTCTGATTGCCGGTGTTGCCGAGAGCCATCGTCTGCCATTCGATATCCCGGAAGCGGAGCAGGAAATCTGCGCGGGCTATCACACCGAGTACTCGGGCATGAAGTTCGGCATGTTCTTTGTTGGTGAATACCTCGGTCTGGTGCTGGTGTCGTCGCTGATTACAGTGTTGTTCTTCGGTGGCTGGATGGGGCCGGCATTCCTGCCGCCAGTAGTCTGGTTTGCGCTGAAGTCCGGTGTGTTTATTTGTTTCTTTATTCTCTTGCGCGCCGCGATACCGCGCCCGAGATATGACCAGTTGATGAGTTATGGCTGGTTGTTTTTGCTGCCGTTGTCCCTGCTGAATCTGCTGGTGACCGGTGCGCTGATATTAATGAACTGAGTAGTCAGGTGGGGTCCGGCCAGAGCCGGGACATCCACTGACGGAGTGAATATGTTCAAGTTGATACAAGATACTTTGATTAGCCAGGTTGTCACCCTGTGGGATGTCTTCCGGCACCTGTTCGTCAAGGCGGACACGGTGGAGTATCCCGATCAGCAACCCTATATGTTTCCCCGCTGGCGAGGTCGCATCATTCTCAGTCGCGATCCCGATGGCGAAGAGCGTTGTGTCGCCTGCAATCTGTGTGCTGTGGCCTGCCCGGTAGACTGCATCGCATTGCAGAAGGCCGAGCTGGACGACGGTCGTTGGTACCCCGAATTCTTCCGCATCAATTTCTCTCGTTGCATCATGTGCGGCTTCTGCGAAGAAGCCTGTCCAACCCATGCCATCCAGTTGACTCCTGATTTCGAGATGGCCGAGTACAAGCGGCAGGACATGGTCTGGGAGAAGGAAGACCTGCTCATCAGTGGCACGGGCAAGTATCACGACTACAACTTCTACCGTGTGGCTGGACTGGCCATCGATGGCAAAGACAAGGGTGAAGCCCTGAATGAAGACAAGCCAGTAGATGTGCGGAGTTTGTTGCCATGACGCTACTCTTTTATCTCGCCGGCGCGGTCGCAGTCATCTCCACTCTGTGTGTGATTGTGCAGACCAATATCGTGCATGCACTTATCTATCTGATCCTGTCGCTGCTCGCAGTAGCTGTGGTGTTCTTTGCGCTTGGTGCACCATTCGCAGCGGTGCTTGAGGCTATCGTCTACGCCGGTGCAATTATGGTGTTGTTCCTCTTCGTCATTATGATGCTGAATCTTGGTCAACACAGCCGGGATCAGGAGCGAAGCTGGTTGCAGGCCCGGGGCTGGATATTGCCTGGCACCCTGGCAGCGGTGTTGCTCGTGCAGTTACTGAATGTCCTGCTGGATATCGATTATGAATTCATACCAGCAGAGGTAGGTGTAATGGAGGTTAGTGCGTTGCTGTTTGGCCCTTATGTGCTGGCAGTGGAGCTGGCATCGATCCTGTTACTCGCTGGCCTTGTCTCTGCCTACCATTTGGCAAAGAAATAACGCCAGCTAGCAGAGCTGAAACAGGAACAACAAATAGATAAGCACAAACTGGCGCATTAGTAGATACAGAAGAAAGGACAGGAAAAAGGATTAACAGGTGCAAGGCATTCCCTACGAACACGGTTTGATTCTCGCGTCGATACTGTTTGCGATCGGGCTGCTTGGCGTGCTCACGCGGCGCAACATTGTGTTTCTGCTGATGTCCCTGGAAATCATGCTGAACGCCTGTGGACTTGCCTTCATCGTCGCCGCCTCGCGCTGGGAGCAAGCCGAAGGGCAGGTCATGTTTTTAATGATACTGACGCTGGCCGCCGCAGAGGTGGCAGTGGGACTGGGGCTCATTATTCAGCTCTATCGACGCTACCACACAGTGGACATCGATCGCTTGAGTGAGATGAAGGGCTAACGGGCGAAGCAAACACTAATTCATCGGATTCTGAAACTGCAATGCTGACACAAATCTGGTTACTGCCAACGCTGCCGCTACTGGGCTTTCTCAGTCTGGTGCTGACGGCTGGTGGCTTGCCGAAAAAAGCGGTTGCAATGATCGGCGCTGGGTCTATCGGACTGGCCTTTCTCGTCGCCTTGATTATCGCCGTGCAGTTTCTGGGTAGTGGCGAGGCCGCCGTCAGTCAGACGCTCTGGGTGTGGATGGCAGTAGGGGGCTTCGAGCCGGGATTCAGCTTCTACATCGATGGCCTTACAGTCGTCATGATGCTGGTCATTACCGGCGTCGGTTTCCTGATCCATCTGTATTCGACTGGCTTCATGATCGACGATCCCAGCTACAGTCGTTTCTTCTCTTATATGAACCTGTTTGTCGCGGCGATGCTCACGCTGGTGCTGGCAGACAATCTGGTCTTGCTCTATCTGGGTTGGGAAGGCGTTGGCTTGTGCAGCTATTTGCTGATCGGCTTCTGGTATACGAACCCTGAGAATGGCTATGCGGCACGCAAGGCCTTCGTCGTCACCAGAGTAGGTGACACGTCCATGGCGCTCGGCCTGTTCCTGCTGTTCGCTCAGCTCGGTACTCTCAATATCCAGGATATGCTGCACGCCGCTGAATCCGAATGGCAAGTCGGATCGGGTATGGCAATTGCCGCGGCACTATTGCTCCTTGGTGGGGCGGTGGGCAAGTCTGCCCAGCTACCGCTGCAAACCTGGCTGCCAGATGCCATGGCTGGCCCTACGCCAATCAGTGCTCTCATCCATGCGGCGACCATGGTAACAGCAGGTGTGTATCTGATTGCTCGCACCCATGTCGTGTTCGAGCTGGCACCGTCGGTGCAGGAACTGGTGGCGTGGATCGGCCTGATTACCTTGTTGATGTCTGGTTTCACTGCCATGGCCCAGCACGACATCAAACGCATACTCGCCTATTCAACCATCAGTCAGATCGGCTATATGTTCCTCGGTCTGGGCGTAGGGGCATGGTCCGCGGCGGTGTTCCATATGATGACCCATGCTTTCTTCAAGGCATTGTTGTTCCTCGGAGCAGGGACGGTCATTCTGAGCCTGCATCACGAACACGATATCTTCAAAATGGGCGGCAAGCGCAAGCAATTGCCGGTGGCTTTCTTGTCGTTCCTGATAGGGGGACTGGCGCTGACTGCATTTCCGATGACTTCAGGATTCTTCAGCAAGGATGAAATTCTGATCGCCGCACTGGCGCTTGAGGGGCCAGGTGTCATACTCTGGTTGGGTGGCGTAATCGGCGCTTTCTTCACCGGCATTTACACTTTTCGACTCATCTTCGTGGTCTTTTTCGGAGAGAGCAAAGGGCATGATAAGGAGAAGGAAGTGGCGGGCTGGAACATGGCAGGCCCACTCTTTGTATTGATGCTACTCTCGCTCGTAGGCGGCTTTATCAGTATCCCGGTGGATTCGGTTTTCGCACACGGAGAGGAACACGCGGAGCATCACGTCAGTACACTGGTGCATGGCATCATGATTGTCGTGCCTTTGATTGGCATCGGTATCAGCTATCTCTTCTACTGCTCCGGTCAGCTATCAATCGACAAGTTGATGGCTTCAAATCTGGCGCAGGCGTTACACCGATTCTGGTTTTCAGGATGGGGTATGGACCGTCTCTACGATTGGCTTTTTGTTCGCCCCTTCACTGCGCTGGCGCGCTTGAACAGCAGGGATTTCATTGACTGGCTATACAGCTTGCTGGTGAATCTTACACGCTGGGGTAATGCCATCGTAGTTAAAACCCAGACGGGCTATCTCCGCTGGTATGCGTTGAGTCTTGCACTCGGCCTCGCGGTGCTCGTGACTCTGGGGGTGACGCTGTGATTCTTCTGTCACTCATCGCGGTACTGTTTATCGGTGGTTTGCTGGCCTGGCTAGCGGAAATGTTCGATCGCAATTTGCCGCGCGTCGTTGCGATGAGCAGTTTACTGTTGGCGCTGGCGATAATGCTGACCCTGATTGGCGCTGAGCCAGATACAGGCGGTTGGATCGCACTGCTCGACTGGCAGTGGATTCCCCAGTTTGGCATCAGCTTCTATCTCGCTGCCGATGGCTTGAGTCTCCTTTTGTTAATCCTGACAGCGTTTCTCGGTGTCATCGCTGTTGCTGCCGCCTGGGATGAAATTCACGAGCGATCCGGATTCTTTTATTTCAACCTGCTGTGGACACTGGCGGGTGTGATTGGAGTGTTCACCGCGCTGGATCTTTTTGTCTTCTTCTTTTTCTGGGAAGTCATGCTCATTCCGATGTATTTCATCATCGCGATCTGGGGGCATGAGAATAAAAACTATGCGGCGATGAAGTTTTTTATTTTCACCCAGGTGAGCGGATTGCTTATGCTGGCGGCCATCCTGATGCTGGCCTATCAGCACAGTGCCCAGTTCGGCAGCATCAGCTTCCGCTATGACGATTTGCTGGCAGTTTCCACCAGCGGCACTATGGGTATGTTGGTGATGCTCGGTTTCTTTATTGCCTTCACGACGAAGTTGCCCAGCGTCCCATTTCATTCCTGGCTGCCCGATGCACACAGTCAGGCGCCCACCGCTGGCAGTGTTATTCTGGCGGGCATTCTCCTCAAGACCGGGGCCTATGGTCTCATCCGCTTTGCGGTTCCTCTCTTTCCAGAGGCATCGCTGGCCTTCGCTCCAGTGGCCATGGCGCTGGCAGCAATCAGCATCCTGTATTGCGCGAAGGTGGCCTTTGCCCAGGACGACATCAAACGTCTGATTGCCTACACCAGTGTCAGCCACATGGGCTTCGTGACCCTCGGTGTCTATGCGTGGAATGAACAGGCGCTGCAGGGCGCAGTCATGACCATGCTGGCTCATGGTCTGTCAGCGGCAGCACTGTTCATGCTGGCCGGAGGCCTGCAACATCGCATTCATACGCGGCATATGCCCGATATGGGCGGTCTCTGGGCACGAGTACCACGCATGTCAGTCGTCGCGCTGTTCTTCTCGGTCGCGGCCCTGGGCATGCCCGGGTTAGGCAACTTCATAGGCGAATTTCTCGCGCTATTGGGTGCCTTCCAGGCGAACATCCTGTTCACCGCGATTGCGGCGCTCGGACTGATTCTTGCCTCGGTCTATTCACTATGGGTCATTCAAAAAGTGTTTCACGGCGAGTTCGACAATGAAAAGTTCGCGGAGGGTCAGTTGAGCGATCTCGGTCGCCGCGAGATGGCCTTCTTCATCTTGATGATGCTTGGACTCTTGTGGATGGGCCTCTATCCGCAGAGTTTTCTGGATATGTCGGCGCCAGTCCTGAGTGAATTGCTGGCAGAAACGGCGGAAATCGGCCAGGCGGTGGGCCAGCTATGATGATTACCTCGTTTGCGGATCTCATCCCTCTCACGCCATTGCTGATCGTGACGGCAACCGTCGTCGTGACCATGGTCGCTGTCGGTATCAAGCGCAACTATGCCTTGAGTGCAGGGCTGACGATCAGTGGTTTGCTCATCGCCGCGATTGCTACCTGGATTTTGTTTGACTCGGCGGCGCAAGTGACACCGCTGATTGTCATCGATCAATACAGCCAGTTGTTTATTCTCGCGAGTTGTCTCACCGCAGTGGCAATCGCCATTCTCAGCTTTCCCTATTTCTATCACTTGCCGGACGACAAGGACGAGTACTACCTGTTGCTGGGGCTCGCTACGATCGGCGCGATAGTTATGGTGAGCAGCAATCACTTTGTCAGTCTGTTGCTCGGCGTCGAAACATTGAGCATGTCGCTTTATGGCATGATCGCGTATCCACTTCACCACAAAGACACGGCCAAGTACCCCCTTGAGGCAGCGGTGAAGTATCTGGTGCTCTCAGCGGCCGCGTCGGCCATTATGCTGTTTGGCATTGCGCTCATCTATGCGCAGACGGGGAGTCTCTCATTCAGTGCGCTACCGCTAGCTGAATTCGAGGGCTTTGCGGTGGTCGCGGTGATAATGCTTATAGTGGGTATCGCCTTCAAGCTGTCACTGGCGCCATTTCATCTCTGGACCCCGGATGTCTACGAGGGAGCGCCTTTGCCTGCCAGCTCTTATCTGGCCACCCTCGGCAAGATCGCGATGTTCGTCGTGATACTCCGATACCTGCAATTATCCGATGCCCTGTCGGCGAGCGGGGTGGTAGCGGTATTGTCTGTGCTGGCTGTGTTGTCGATTCTGTTAGGCAACTTGCTGGCTTTGCTGCAGGCTAATCTGAAGCGGATTCTGGCCTATTCATCGATTGCGCATATGGGCTATGTGTTGGTTGCGGTGATTGCCGGTGCTTATGTCGAAGGCAGTCTGGCGATTGAGGCTGTCACGTTCTATCTATTGGCATATTGCGTCATGACACTGGGCGCATTCGGTGTTGCCTCGGTGGTGTCCAGTAGCGAAAAAGAATTCGATGTAGTCTTCGATTACCGTGGACTCTTTTGGCGCGAACCCTGGTTGGCGGCATTCTTCACAGCCATGTTGCTGTCCTTGGCCGGTATACCACTCACGATCGGCTTCATAGGCAAGTTCTATTTGTTCTATGTAGCCGTCGAAGCGGGTCTTTGGGTATTGCTGGCAGCGATGGTCATCGGCAGTGGTATCGGGCTCTACTATTACCTGCGTATTGTTTATCGCATGCTGATGCCACCGAAAGGGGAGTCCGGCTATCGCGTTGCTGGTGCTGAGAGCCTGACATCCTATTTCGTTCTGGCCCTGGTCTTCCTGCTGCTGCTCGGTTTTGGCATTTATCCGACGCCGCTCATCGCGGTGATACAGTCTGCTGCCCTGTTCTAGGGAAGCTCTGATTATCCAGGTTCCCTCTCTGGCTCGGCAACAGGACCAGACAGGTCTCGCACAGAAGAGATCTGGTTAGTCTGCGCTGAGGGCCTGCCCGGTGCAGTGCTGTCGCTTCTTGACGTATCATGCACATACCAGAAGGGAGGGTATCCGGCCGGTGACTTTCAAGGACCATTTCTCCGGGCATGCTGCTGAGTATGCTGCAGCTCGCCCCAACTACCCGGACAATTTGTTCGCCTATCTGGCCAGCCTGTGCGCCAACCGCGATCTGGCCTGGGACTGTGCGACGGGGAACGGTCAGGCGGCGCTGAGTCTGGCGGCACATTTCACGAACGTATTGGCGACTGACGCGAGCAGCGGGCAGGTGCAAGCTGCAGTACCACATCCACGAATCGAGTATCGCGTTGCGCGTGCCGAAAGCCCAGGTATTCAGAGTGACACGGTGGACCTCATCAGCGTCGCGCAGGCTCTGCACTGGTTTGCAATTCCCGAGTTCTTTGCAGAATGTGAGCGCATCCTGAAGCCCGGTGGCTTGCTGGCGGTGTGGAGCTACGGTCAATGCACGGTGACACCTGAGGTTGATGCGATTGTTACTGCTCTGTATGCCGAGACGCTCGATAAATATTGGCCGGTAGAGCGACGCCTTGTCGAACAACGCTATCAGTCGCTGGAGTTTCCAATGCAGGTAGTGGACGATCTTCCGGAATTCAGGATGCAACAGCACTGGAGCGCGAATCAGCTGTTGGGGTATCTGGCATCCTGGTCTGCAACCCAGCGCTATATAGCCGAGCAGGGACATGACCCGGTCGCTGCTATTGCTGAGCAGTTGCGTTCAGCCTGGGAAGGGTCACTGGAAAAAGCAGTGACATGGCCGTTAACATTGTTCGTATGTCGTAAGTAACGCGGATGGATTCTGCACTGCGTTTGACAGGCAAAGCGCCGCATCCAATTGAGGCGCACATCATAAATCAACGGAGTAGCAAGCAGCGTGAGTAAGATAGCCGTACTGGGTGGTGGGAGTTTTGGCACGGTGGTAGCCAATATCATCGCCGAGAACGATCACCAGGTTAAATTCTGGATGCGCAGCCAGCAGGCTGCCGATCAGATCAATAGCCAACGTGAAAACGCCAGCTACCTGCCGGGGTATCAGCTGCATACGGGAGTCGAGGCCAGCCATGAGATGGCCGACGCGGTGCGTGATGCCGAGATCATTTTCGTCGCCGTGCCGAGTTCGTCGTTCCGGGCTGTGGTCAAAGACATGATGCAGTTCGCCAATCCACAGTCGATGTTGATCAGTACCACCAAGGGTATCGAATCTGGCACCTTTCATTTCATGAGCCAGATACTGCAAGAGGAAGCGCCGGCTGCGCAGATTGGCGTTCTTAGTGGCCCGAATCTGGCCAAGGAAATTGCGGCCAAACATCTGACCGGTACTGTCATTGCAAGTCCTCATGAAGAGGTGAGGGAGCGTATCAAGACAGTACTGAAATCACAGTATTTTCGTGTCTACACCAATGACGACATGTTTGGTGTGGAACTGGGTGGTTCGCTGAAAAACATCTATGCCATTATCGCGGGCATGGCATCCGCGTTGGGGATGGGATACAACACCAACAGTATGCTGGTCACCCGCAGTTTGACTGAAATGGCGCGCTTTGGCCGGGAACTGGGGGCAGATCCCATGACCTTTTTAGGGCTGGCAGGAGTGGGTGACCTCGTTGTAACCTGTTCAACGCCGCTAAGCCGCAATTTCCGCATTGGCGTGGCGCTGGGCGAGGGCAAGAGCATTGCCCAGGCTATCGAAGAAGTTGGGCAAGTCGCGGAAGGCGTGAATACGGTCAAGCAGGTAAAAGATAAGGCGGAGCAGCTGGAAGTCTACATGCCGCTGGCAACCGGACTCTACCGAATAATCTATGAAAATGAATCGATTACCGATATTGTGTCGTCATTAATGCTGAGCGAACAGGCACTGGATGTGGAATTTGAAGCGCACAGTGAGAAGCAGCTGCGTAGCTGACACTGTCAAAATTCCAGTTTCCCACACTCTTCGCAGCTACAGAGGAACCACGCATGCAAGCTAAAACCAGGATACTGATAGTGCTCGCTATCGCTCTGATGATCGTAACGATTGCGTTCTCGTTTGTCTCATCGTCTTCGCTGCTTGCCGCTACGGGCATGCTGCTGGCAGCCGTCTGCTTTCTGTATGCCGCGGCCTTGATGATCAAGTACAAAATTGGAATGTTCTCAGCGCAACCCGCTGAAATTCGCAATCGTTAACGTGTGTTTTTTGCAGCCAACAAGGAGTTGCCATGTCTGATGATCTGGACGAGATAGTTGATAACCTGCGCGAGCCGACATCCTGGATTCGGGTGTTGTTCATGCTCGGCTTCGTTGCCGTACTCTATCTGGTCATTGCTCCTATCGTGCTCGTGTTGTCCGTAGTACAAGCGTTGTTTTCTTTGTTGACCGGGGAGAGCAATTACAATCTGCGGCGCTTTGGCAAAGCCATAGCTGAATACGTACAGCAGATTCTTCACTACCTTTCTTTTAACAGTCACGACAAGCCATTTCCCTTTGCTGATTTTCCGGCACTGGATGATGAAGAAGAGCCGCAAGCTACACGGCCCGCCAGCCGTTCGAGTAGCACTGCGCGTTCCGAATCGTCTGCTGAAGCGAAAGAGAATGCCGAGCCGTCAGTAGAGAAACCCGGCAATAAATCTAGCGACAAGACCGCAAAGAAAACTCCAGCGAAAAAGAAGAGTGCCAGCAAGAAAACGGCCAAACCGGCTGCGGCGAAGAAGTCGGAGACTGATGAGAAGCCGGCACCTGATGCGCCAGAGTCTGACTAGTTTTTTCTAGGCCTGGATCGATTCATCCATGTTGATCTGTTTAATGCGTCACGGTGACGCAGAAGCATTCAGTGCTGACGGTAAAGACGAAACGCGGCAGTTAACAGCACGAGGTCATGCTGACAACAAGGGGGTCGCCGCGCAACTCGCTGCGAGACTAACGGTTTTCGACCGTTACTGGGTCAGCCCTTACCGCAGAGCGCAGCAAACAGCCGATGATGTTTTGCGGCACTACCCGCAGGCAGAGCGTGAAACCCGGGAGTTTCTCGTCCCGGAAGCCGATCCGCGTTTTCTGCTCGATGAACTGGATGCGGCAGACGGTGACACCTTCCTGCTAATAGGGCACAATCCATTGGTATCACGATTGGCGGCCTTGCTTACAGAAGGCAAGACTTCTGCTGGTCGTTATCTCGCTACCAGCGAGATTCTCGCAATAGATACCGAAGTGGTCGCACCTGCCTGTGGTGCAATTAAATTCGCCCTGACCCCTTGATACACTTGTCAGCAATGCTCCGAAAAGTCCTGAGTACATTTCTGATTCTTGCACTACCCGGACTGCTCAATGCGCAGGACGCGGATCTCACTCTGGGTGATCATCCTCTCGTGGAGCGTTTCCCGGATTCCACTCTGACGGAAATTGAAGTCGTCGAAGAGACGAGCTACCGCCTCGTATTGGGTATTCTGCAGCGCAATCGGGAAGTGGTTGTGCCTGAAGACTCCCAGCGCCTGCGTGGCGATGTCACCAAGCTGACCTATCAGATCGCGCAGGGATTCAGCGGTGAAGATGCGTACAACTTTTTCATGGAGCAATTTGCGGGCAAGGGCTTCGAGGAAATGTTCTCTTGCTCGGGCCGCTCCTGTGGCAGTAGCAATTACTGGGCGAACGACATCTTCCGCAACAGGATTCTGTATGGACCAGAGCGCAATCAGTATTTTACGGCACTGCGAGTTGATCGGGCGGAAGGCGAACCAGCCTATATTTCACTCTACATAATCACCAGAGCGAATCGTCGCATCTATGCCTACTTCGAAATTGTAGAGGAGAATGTCAGTGACGCAGTCGTCTCGCTGGCATCGCCTGAGTTGCTTGAAACGCTTAACGAGCGCGGCTCGGTATCCTTGCCCGATCTGGAATTCGTTGGCGATGAAGAGTTGAGCGCAGACAGCAATTTACAGGCGGCTCTGGAACTCGTGCAGAGCAATCCGGATCTGGAATTCTATCTCGTCGTACATTTACGCGACGATGCCCCGCTGGCCGATTTGCTGGCGCGGAGCAGGGTACGTGCAGAATTCATCAGGAATCAACTATTGGCAGCGGGTGTCCAGGCTGAGCGCATTATCGCCGAAGGCGTAGGTCCCCTGGCACCCGCATGTGAACTCGCCGATTGCGACGAGCGTGTCGAATTGGTGCTGCGTTAGTCGATCAGCGAGAGAAACTCGTTGCGGGTTGATGGCTTGTTGCGGAACGCTCCGAGCATGCAGGACGTGGTCATGATGGAGTTTTGTTTTTCGACTCCGCGCATCATCATGCACATGTGCTTCGCTTCGATAATGACGGCAGCGCCAGCCGCACCGGTCTTGTCAACGATGCAGTTGGCGATCTCGTTGGTGAGATTTTCCTGTATCTGCAATCGACGGGCAAACACGTCTACAACCCGCGCAATTTTCGAGAGACCTAACACTTTGCCCTTGGGTATATAAGCGACATGGCACTTTCCAATAAACGGGAGCATGTGATGTTCGCACATTGAGTACAGCTCGATGTTTTTTACAATAACCATCTCATCTGTATCTGAAGGAAACAGAGCATCGTTGATGACTTCGTCGATGTTCATGTCATAGCCCTGCATCAGAAAGCGCATCGCGTTAGCCGCGCGTTTCGGCGTATCTTTCAGTCCAGCTCGCTCCGGGTCTTCGCCGATGGCTTGCAAAATCTTCAGGTAGGAGTCTTCCATTCGCTTGGGTTCCGTTATTGGCTACTAAATTTTCAGTGGGATTTTACGATAATCTGGAGCGCCGGTACTGATTTTCTTTCAGTGTGCAACAGTCCGGCACGATGCTGCTGAGTAGCAGACGGCTTTCACTGCACCTGACATGCGCCCCAGGCAGACATTGAACAGTGCGCTGTGACCGACGGCCAAACCATCATGTGCTGCAAGCGAGCAGTGTGCTTGTTGCGACTATTCGTTGCGACCCAACAGAGACGAACATAAAGTGCAAAAAGAGTGCAATCAAACAATGCGAGCAGCAGCATGCAAATAAGTGCCTATATTAACACTTTAGCGCAGCGACTGGATGCCGCGGATTTGAGTTTTGCGCACGGCACGGCGTCGGCGTTTGATGATGCCGTTTATCTCGTGTATTGCACGCTCGATATTCCATTCGAGACACCCGTTGCCAGTCTCGAAGACGAGCTCGATGAGGAGAGTTTCTCCAGACTGGAAGCGCTGGCGCGCCAACGCATCGAGGAGCATGTCCCGGTAGCCTATCTCGTAGGCAAGGCCTGGTTTGCCGGACACGAGTTCTATTGTGATCGCCGGGCACTCATTCCCAGATCGCCCATCGCCGAGTTGATTGCCAATGGCTTTCAACCGATGTTGCGCGCGGAACCTGCGCGCATACTCGATCTGTGCACAGGCAGTGGCTGCATAGGTATTGCCTGTGCGCTGGCATTTCCCGCCAGTCGTGTCACGTTGAGCGATATCTCGGCGGAATGCCTTGATCTCGCTACCAGCAACATCGCGTTGCATGCGCTCGACGGACGGGTAGAGTCAGTGCAGTCGGATCTTTTTCGCGGGCTTGAAGGCGCGTTCGACCTGATTGTAAGCAATCCCCCCTATGTGGGAGGGGAAGAGGTCGCTGCTTTGCCTGCAGAATTTGCGCACGAACCTGAATTGGGGCTGTTGAGCGCCGATGACGGGCTCGAGATCCCTCTGAGCATACTGCGTGCCGCCCCCAACTATCTTACGGATCATGGCCTATTGGTAATGGAAGTCGGTTATAGCGCGGCGCGTCTGCAGGAGCGACTGTCAGGCGTCCCGCTGCTCTGGCTGGAGTTTGAGGAGGGCGGCGAAGGGGTATTTGCCCTGACACGCGGGCAGCTTCTGCAGTTCAGCGAGTGTTTCAATTAGTGTATAATCGCGTGCTTTTTTGGCTCCTCGTCGGCCGATTCAGACGGCCCGTCCGTTAGCCCGCTCAATTCTTTAACAGTGTGAGTCCCAGATGTCAGGCAATTCATTCGGTAAGTTGTTTACAGTGACCAGCTTTGGTGAAAGCCATGGGCCGGCGCTGGGGTGTATTGTCGATGGCTGTCCGCCCGGGCTCGAATTGAGTGAAGCGGATCTGCAGGCTGACCTGAACCGTCGCAAACCGGGACAGTCGCGCTTTACGACCCAGCGCCGGGAAGATGATGCTGTACGGATACTCTCAGGCGTATTTGAGGGCAGGACCACGGGCACGCCAATTGGTCTGCTGATTGAAAATACCGATCAGCGATCAAAAGATTATGGCAAGATCAAGGATCAGTTCCGTCCCGCTCACGCCGATTTCACCTATTTCAAGAAGTACGGCGTCCGCGATTATCGTGGCGGGGGCAGAGCCTCGGCGCGGGAAACTGCCATGCGCGTCGCGGCAGGTGCCATAGCCAAGAAATACCTGGCCCTGCAGGGCATCCGGATTCAGGGCTGGCTCAGCCAATTGGGACCGATCAAGGCGGAACGCTTCGTCCCCGAGACGATCGAGCAGAATCCTTTTTTCTGCCCCGATCCCGACAAAGTGGCGGAAATGGAAGCCTTCATGACGGCGCTGAACAAGGAGGGCAACTCCATTGGCGCCCGCATAAGTGTCTGTGCGACTGGCGTGCCGGTCGGTCTGGGTGAGCCTATCTTCGATCGGCTGGATGCCGACCTCGCGCATGCGCTCATGAGCATCAATGCCGTCAAAGGCGTGGAGATCGGTGCCGGCTTTGCCTCGATCGAGCAGAAGGGGACTGAGCACAGGGATGAGATCACCCCGGAGGGCTTTCTGAGCAATCATGCTGGAGGGGTGCTTGGTGGCATCTCGAGCGGGCAGGATATCACCGCGAATCTGGCACTGAAGCCAACTTCCAGCATTCGCATTCCCGGGCAAACCGTCAATATTCACGGTGAACCCGAAGAAGTGGTCACGACCGGCCGACACGACCCCTGTGTCGGCATTCGAGCCACCCCAATCGCTGAGGCGATGATGGCGCTGGTGCTAATGGATCACCTCCTGCGCGACCGTGCACAGAACGCTGACGTGACGCGCTAGTCCGGCATCTTGCCGGATAGCGAGAAAATCTTCGTAGTTAAAAGACGCCGTATATCATATAGATAGAAAGCAAAGTTAGTTTGATTTCATAGACAAAGGTAGTGAGTCATGACGGGTAAAACCTTGTACGACAAAATTTGGGATGCACATTTGGTGAAACAGCGGCCGGATGGCACGGCGCTGATTTACATCGATCGGCACCTGATTCACGAGGTGACCTCACCCCAGGCGTTTGAAGGCCTGCGACTCGCCGGACGCAAGCCCTGGCGCGCCGAGGCCAATTTCGCCACGCCGGATCATAACATCCCGACCACGCGCGATGAGCGCAGTCGCGGTCTGGAGGGCATTAAGGACCCAGTGTCCAAGACCCAGGTCCATACGCTTGATGAAAACTGCAAAGAATTCAATATCTTCGAGCTGAAAATGACAGATATACGTCAAGGTATTGTGCACGTGGTGGGCCCCGAGCAGGGGGCAACCCTGCCAGGGATGACCATCGTCTGCGGCGATTCCCACACATCGACTCATGGCGCTCTCGGCGCTCTGGCGCATGGCATCGGCACCTCCGAAGTTGAACATGTGCTGGCGACTCAGTGCCTCATGCAGAAGAAGATGAAGAACATGCAGGTGAAAGTGAACGGCCAGCTGAAGACTGGAGTTACTGCCAAAGACGTTGTTCTGGCGATCATCGGCAAGATCGGAACCGCTGGTGGCACTGGCTATACCATTGAATTTGCAGGAGATGCCATTCAGTCACTCAGCATTGAAGGGCGCATGACCGTCTGCAACATGGCCATCGAAGCCGGCGCGCGCGCCGGGCTTATCGCCGTGGACCAAACAACTCTGGACTACATCAAGGGCCGCCCATTAGCCCCGAAAGGCGAGTTGTGGGACAAAGCCTGTGAGGCCTGGCTGCAACTGGTGAGCGATGAGGACGCAGTCTTTGATCGCGTGGTTGAGTTGGAAGCGGCCGAGATCGAGCCGCAGGTGACCTGGGGCACCTCACCGGAAATGGTCGCGCCGATCACCGGTATCGTGCCGGATCCGACAACAGAGGCCGACAGCAGCAAACGCCGCAACATCGAGCAGGCGCTTGGCTATATGGGCCTGACCGGTGGAACGGCTATCCGTGACATCAAACTGGACTGCATCTTCATCGGCTCTTGCACAAACTCCCGAATCGAGGACCTGCGCGAGGCCGCCAAAGTCGTAAAAGGCAAGAAAGTGGCGGCAACCGTCGAGCTGGCCATGGTCGTGCCTGGCTCCGGTGTGGTTAAGAAACAGGCCGAGGAAGAGGGGCTGGACAAGATATTCATCGAGGCCGGGCTGGAATGGCGTGAGCCGGGCTGCTCCATGTGTCTGGCTATGAATGCCGACCAACTGGGCGAGGGCAAACACTGCGCCTCAACCTCTAATCGTAACTTCGAGGGCCGTCAGGGGCGCGGAGGGCGTACGCACCTCGTGAGTCCCGCGATGGCAGCAGCGGCCGCGATCGCTGGTCACTTCGTCGATGTCAGAGACATCGCAGTTAACGATTAAGTCGATAAGGATCAAGCGATTATGAAAAAATTTACTGTAGAGAAGGGCATCGTCCTGCCGTTGGATCGTGCCAATGTAGACACTGATTTCATCATCCCGAAGCAGTTTCTGAAATCCATCAAGCGCACCGGATTTGGCGTAAACCTGTTCGATGAGCACCGCTATCTGGACAAGGGCGAACCCGATTCAGATAACAGCAAGCGTCCCCTGAATCCCGATTTCGTGCTGAATCAGCCACGCTATCAAGGGGCATCAGTCTTGCTGGCGCGCGACAATTTCGGTTGTGGCTCCAGCCGGGAGCATGCACCGTGGGCGCTGGACGATTACGGTTTTCGTGCGATTATTGCGCCCAGTTATGCTGATATTTTCTTTAATAACTGCTTCAAGAATGGAATATTACCCATTGTTTTGGATGCAGAAATTGTCTCAGCACTTTTTGCAGAAGTCGACGCCACGGAGGGCTATGAGCTGCAAGTGGATTTGTCGCGCCAGGTGATCGTGAAGCCGGACGGTAGCGAGATTGCTTTCGAAGTCGACTCATTCCGCAAGCAATGCCTGCTGGATGGCTTGGATGATATCGGGCTGACCCTCGAGGACGCCGAAGAGATCAAGGGCTTCGAAAGCCAGTGGCGTGAGAAGTCTCCCTGGTACTTCGTCACACCAGAGGCTTGAAGTCAGCTATCAACAAAGCTTGTTAATTCATTGAATATTAAATAAATTTATATAAAGAGATTGCCCATGAGTAGTTACGACGTTGCAGTGGTTGGCGCCACTGGCGCAGTAGGCGAGGCGATGCTGAGTATTCTCGAGCAGCGCAACTTCCCCGTGAACACTATCTATCCTCTGGCCAGTGAGCGTTCTGCTGGAAGTACGGTGATGTTCAAGAACAAGCCAGTCAAAGTGGGTAATCTGGCCGAATTCGATTTCAGCAAGACACAGATCGGTCTGTTCTCTGCTGGCGGCAGTGTATCGGCTGAATTTGCTCCTATCGCGGGTGCTGCAGGTTGTATCGTGATCGATAACACCTCGCACTTCCGCTACGAGGACGATATCCCGCTCGTGGTGCCGGAAGTGAATCCGCAGGCCATCGCGGAATATCGCAATCGCAATATCATCGCCAATCCGAACTGCTCCACGATTCAGATGCTGGTTGCATTGAAGCCAATTCACGATGCCGTAGGCATCAAGCGGATCAGTGTGTCGACTTATCAGGCGGTGTCTGGCACAGGTAAAGCGGCGGTCGAAGAGCTGGCCAAACAGACTGCCGAGCTGCTGAATGGCCGCGAGGCGGTTGCTGAAGTCTATCCCCGACAGATCGCTTTCAATGCGCTGCCGCACATCGACAAGTTCATGGGCAACGGCTATACCAAGGAAGAGATGAAGATGGTCTGGGAGACCCAGAAGATCATGGGTGACGACTCCATCAAGGTGAGCGCTACCTGTGTGCGAGTGCCCGTGTTCTATGGCCATTCCGAAGCGGTTCAGATCGAGACTCATGAGCCGATGAGTGATGTAACGGCTCGTGAACTACTATCCCAGGCACCTGGCGTCATCGTCATTGATGAGCGTGCAGACGGCGGTTATCCGACTGCGGTCCATGAATCTGCGGGCCAGGACGCAGTTTTTGTCGGTCGAATCCGGCAAGATATCTCCTTTGCCAACGGATTAAACCTCTGGGTCGTGTCCGACAACGTGCGCAAAGGTGCGGCTCTCAACTCCGTGCAAATCGCCGAAGAGTTGATAAAAAGCTATTTATAATGAATACTTGCAGGCAGTTGTGAAGGCATCAAATTAACACTCGCGCGTAATGAACGACGGGCGAGTGTTAATGCAAGTTAGTGCAATAGGACGCCAGTTAGAAAGCTTGCAAGACCAGCAACAACGAGAAAGACAAGACACGACAACAGAGCAACAAAAAAAGTAACAACAAAAAAGCAACAACAATAAATCTGGTCACTCCAGAGGCCAGCATGCCGCACAGGGCTGGCGGCTACGACACCGCAGCTATTTTTGCAGCAAAAACAGGGCCTTAAGGCCCCAAACTTTAGAGAACCGCGGAACTAGAGATCTAAGGGATTATGCTACGTAAAGGGGTCGTCATTCTGGCCATGCTGTTTCTCGGTATGGCGACACAGGGTCATGCGCTTGGCCTGGGCACTGCAAACGTCGAGTCAGCCCTCAATCAGCCACTTCGCGTCCGCATCGAATTACTGCAGCTGGGCGACACGCGTCTCGAAGATGTCTCCGTGCAGCTCGCCTCGACCGACGATTTTCGCCGCTTCAATATCGATCGCGTCGGCTTTCTCTCCAATATTCGCTTTACCTACGAATCTGGCCCGCAGGGCAACTGGGTTGTTCTGACAACCAATCAGATCGTTCGCGAACCCTATTTGAGCCTGATTCTCGATACCCGCTGGCCCAGTGGTCGCTTGTTGAGTGAGCACACGATTCTGCTCGATCTGCCGGTATTCTCAAACGATTCCGGAAATACGGCGAATGTGGCTCAGGTCCGCCGCCCGGTAAGCCCGGTGTTGCAAGAGCCAGCAGCGTCCCCGGCAGCGCGTGCTCCTGCTCCCGCTCCCAGTGCGCCCGCCGTCAGCCCGCCTGCCAGTGCGGTGAGCCAACCTGCGGCACCGGCACAGCAGCCAGCAGTAGAGGCGGCTCCTGCAATAGAAAGAGCGCCCGAGCCAGAACCAGCGCCAGAACCCGAACCAGAAGTTGCGGCTGTGGAGAGTGAGATCCTCGAAGAGGAAACCGCGGTCGCGATGGATGAATCCGAACCAGCCGAGCCGGAGCCTGCGTTGATCGCAGAAGAGCTTAGCGAGGAAGCTGACACCGCGGATACAGCGGTGAGTGTTGATGCGGAAGAGAGCGTTGCAGAGGAAGCGGTCGAAGTCGCTGATGTCGCCGAAGAGGTGAGCGAGCCGTCCGAGCCAGAACCTGAAGTCGCTGCCAACGAAGAAGTGGCGGCTGAGAACGTGGTTGAGCCTGAGAATGTTGTCGAGCCTGAGGAGCCCGCCCAGGATGAGGCGATTGCAGCGACCGTCAGTGAGTCTGACGCTGCAGCGCCGGCAACAGTCAATACAGAAGCCAATGACACGCTAACGGAAATCGCGCTGCAGGTGCGCCCGAACAACAGCGTATCCATCCAGCAAACCATGGTCGCGATTCAGCGACTGAACCCCGAAGCATTTGCCGGTGGAAACATCAATCGCATGCTGAGCGGCAGAGTATTGCGCGTGCCATCACTCGCTGAAGTGCAGGCCGTCACTGCGCAGCAGGCGATTAGCGAGGTCAATCGCCAGAATCAGGAATTCGTGAACACCCAACCTCTGGCAGCACCTGCGCAACAGGATGCTGATCAGGGCGTTGAGCCGCAGGCGCAGTTAAGCGTAGTGGCGCAGGATGATGACGCCATTGACGGCAGCAGCGCCGCCGGCAGTGCAGCCAATGATGAGCTCGATGAACTCGATGCGCGCATCGCCGAGCTGGAAAACGAATTGGCATTGCAGCAGGAAGAGGCAGACCGGGCACGGCTCGAGCGCGAAGAGCTCGATCGGCAGCTTTCGGCCCTCGAAGAGCAGATCGCCGCAGCACAGGAACTGATTCGACTCCAGGATCTCCAGCTTGCCCAGCTTCAAGAGGCCATGGCAGAAGCCGCAGCTCAGGCTGAAGCGATCGCGGCCCAGGAAGCGGCACTTGCTGCAGCCCAGCAACAGAATAGTCCTGCAGTAGCGCAGGGTGGCGGCTTGATGGCAGACGTCATGCGCATTCTGACTGGCAATACCATGCTCATGATTTTCGCTGCGGTGCTGGTGATTCTGTTACTTGTTGTGTTGCTGCTGCGCCGCAACAAGGCAAGCAAGCTGGCAGATGAGGAAGACGAACTCGATGAGTTGGCCGAGCAGGAATTTGATGTTGCCGCGCGCGAGCAAGCCGCTCAGACCGACGACAGCGATTCAGTGAGCGATTTCGACGACGCCGAACTGGATAGCGAACTTGATGACATCCTCGGGGCGAGCAACGAGCAGTTGCAGGAACTCGATGGATTGGTTGATGAAGACGATCTCACGGACGCCGATGACCTCGATGATGAGAGCGATGTGGCCCTCCGGTCGGCCGCCTTACTGGCCGCCAACAAGCTCGATGCGGCGGCCGAGCTGCTGCAGAGTGCGCTTGCCCAGGATGACGACCAAGAACTGCGTCTACAGTACGCCGAGGTTCTGGCTCGCAAGGGTGATCTGCTTGCTTTCGAAGAGCAGGCGGACCTGCTGACCCAGGATGACGATGATCTGGAGTCCGAAATTCAGGATCTGCGCAAGTTGTTTGCGCCAGCGCAGTCAGAGGCAGACGATTCGCCAGAGCAGGATAACAATGACGACGAGGATGATAGTGCGTTCCTGAACGATCTGGGCATTGATCTCGATGCGTTCGATGACGACGAAGACGATGTCGATCCAGACTCCGCCTCTGCAGTTAAGGATGCTGCCGAAGACACCACGTCAGACGAAGTTGCTGATGATTCGGATAGCGAGGAAGGCGACAGGGACGAAGCAGCAACAGAAGACGAAAAGTTAGATGAAGGCGAGGACGAAGAGAGTCTGGACTTCGATTTTCTTGATGAAGATGAGCCCGCTTCAGAAAGTGGTGCCGCAGCCGCCAAGTCAGAATCTGATGATGCAGAGGAAGACGAGTTTTCTTTCGATAGCGATGATGAACCAAAAGTTGGCGATTTGGATGAGGCCGATCAGGATACCGGCGCAGCAGAAGCCTCGCTTGAATTCTCGGCTGATGATGACGAGTCGGGCACAGCGGACGTAGAAGAGCAGGGCGACAGCGCGGACGATGAGCAAACGCTGGAATTTTCTCTCGATGATGACGAGCCTGAATTGTCCAGTGGCACCAGCAAAAACGCCGATGAGCTGGAAATTGAGTCATTCGAATTCAGCGTCGATGATGATGCCGATGCGAAGCCGGTTGAAGAAGAGCCGGAGATCGAGTTGGAGACCTTCGCCTTCGAGACAGATGATGAGAAGGAAGATGCTGTTCCTGACGCGAGCGATGCGACAGATACCGGTGCTACAACACCCGCTGCCGGCGATGATCTGAGCGTGGACTTCGAACTTGACGACAGCAGTGATGAACCTGAGCCTAGCGCGAAAGAAGCAGTTGAAGATCTCGAGACCTTCGACTTTGATCTGGAAGATACGGTGGTTGAAAAACCGGATACCGAAAAAGCTGGTGCGGTAGACAGTGACGATATCGATGATTTCGATTTTGATCTCGATCAGCTAGAAGAAGACAGCGCCAAGGCAATCGCCCCGGAAGACACGGCAGATGATGATCTGGTTTTCTCTCTTGATGAAGACGACGTCGAAGAAGAAAAAGGCGGCGAGGCAGCCGACAGCGCTGATGGCAAGTCAGAAGCGGCTGATGAAATAGAAATTCTCGATGATCTGGAAGACCTCGACTTCCTGGCCGAGTCCGATGAAGTTGAAGGTGAGGTAGTCGATGATGAAGAATCCGACCGCCTCGGCGAATTGGATGAAGTGGCAACCAAGCTTGAGCTCGCCTATGCCTACCAGAAAATGGGAGACAGAGAGGGCGCCGAGGAAATACTTCAGGAAGTCATCAAGGAAGGCAACGACGAGCAAGTCAAGGAAGCAGAGAAACTGCTCGCCTCGCTCGACGATATCTGACGGTTCAAGCACGCTGACCCACTGTGATTGAGCCTGAATCAGCCGACCACTCCCGACCGGTTCGTGTCGCACTCGCCATAGAATACGACGGCAGTGCCTTCTCTGGCTGGCAGAAGCAATCTGCCCCAGAGCTGCCCACAGTCCAGGCGAGTCTCGAAGCCGCACTCAGCAAAGTCGCTGACCGCGAGATCACCGTCATCTGCGCCGGGCGCACCGATTCCGGAGTGCATGCCTGCTGTCAGGTAATACATTTCGACACGCCGATTGATCGCGGCGAGAAAGCCTGGACGCGTGGAGTCAACAGCCTGCTACCGCCAAGTGTTCGTGTTCTCTGGGCGCAGGCAGTCGCCGACGATTTCCATGCCCGTTTCTCAGCTCGCGCACGGCGCTATCAGTATGTGTTCTATCGTCGCCGGGCTGCGTCAGCCATTCTTCAGAGCAAGGTGACGACCCTGCGACAGGAGCTGGACATCTCCGCACTGAATGAAGCCAGTCGGTATTTACACGGTGAACAGGATTTTTCAGCGTTTCGCGCGGCAGGCTGCCAGTCTCGCTCGCCATTTCGGCACATTGATGAAGCGTACTGGCGCGAATACGGACCATTCCTCGTTTTCGAGATCAAGGCCAATGCGTTTCTCCAGCATATGGTGCGCAACATCGTTGGCTCGCTGATCGAGGTGGGCAATGGGGGGCGTCAGCCGCAGTGGATAGGCGAGTTGATAGCTTCCGGAGACCGCACGCTGGCAGCAGCAACGGCACCGCCGGAGGGGTTGTACCTCGCAGGGGTCGAATACGGCGCGGAATGGGGCCTGCCTGCCACCAGTTTCCCTGTCCCAATGCTCCTGGGCACCACTGAACAAGACTCAGTGTAGCATGACGTGTCGGCCGGGCTGACTAGCCTCTACTCACGCCAGCAACGCGTCGAAATGGGGCTTTTCGATGGTGAGCAATGCTACAGGGATGATAGAATACGCGGCTTTCTGAAACAGTTTGCCCGTCTTGTCGAAACTCTGGATTAAAATCTGCGGCATCACCCGACCTGAAGATACCCGCGCAGCGTGTGCGTTGGGAGTGGACGCGCTGGGCGCCAATTTCTACCCGCCGAGCCCGCGCGCGATTGCTGTCGCGGACGTTGCGACGATCTTTGCTGATGTGCCGGACTCGGTATTATTGACGGCCTTGTTTGTGAATCCGGAGCGCGAGTTGGTTGAGAGCGTTCTGGCAACGGGCTGTGTCGATCGCCTGCAGTTTCACGGCGACGAAGATCCGGAATTTTGTGCCTCGTTCGGGGTTCCCTATTACAAGGCGCTGCGAGTGGGTGGCGGTCTGGACATTGCCGCCGAGATTACAGCGCACGCCCGAGCGGAATTGATTCTCCTGGACAGCTTTGACAAAAAGGCGCCAGGTGGAACTGGAAAGACATTCGATTGGTCAATCGCGAAACAAATTGTTGAGCAATCAACGCAGCGCATCGTGTTGGCAGGTGGCTTGCACCCCGGCAACGTAGCGCAAGCAATAGAGCAGGTTCGGCCTTACGGAGTCGACGTCAGTTCGGGCGTGGAATCCAGTCTAGGAATCAAGAGTCCGGAGAAACTGCGAACGTTTGTTGAAGGAGTTGGAAATGGCTAACGCCGAATTCGAAAAGACAGGTTTTGATGGTCCCGATGCTAGTGGCCACTTTGGACCCTATGGTGGCATTTTTGTCGGCGAGACGCTGATTGCTGCAGTAGAGGAGCTGGCTGAAGTCTATAAGAAACTCTCGACGGAACAATCGTTCTGGGATGAATTCGACTACGAACTCAAACACTATGTCGGCCGGCCATCACCTCTGTACTACGCAGATCGACTCACCCAGGAATGCGGTGGAGCACGCATTTACCTCAAGCGGGAAGACCTCAATCATACGGGTGCGCACAAGGTAAATAATACGATTGGTCAGGCCTTGCTCGCCAAGCGCATGGGCAAGCCGCGCATCATCGCCGAAACCGGAGCGGGTCAGCATGGCGTTGCAAGTGCCACCGTCGCGGCACGACTCGGTCTTGAATGTTATGTCTACATGGGTGCTGAAGACGTCGTGCGTCAGGCACCGAACGTCTATCGCATGAAGCTTCTGGGCGCCAATGTCGTGCCCGTCGAGTCCGGTTCGCGCACTCTGAAGGACGCGATGAATGAAGCACTGCGCGACTGGGCAACCAATGTCGACAACACCTATTACATAATCGGCACCGTGGCCGGACCGCATCCTTACCCACAGCTGGTGCGAGACTTCCAGTGTGTGATTGGTCGCGAAGCGAAGGCGCAGTCGCTGGAGCAGATTGGGCGCCTCCCTGATGCGCTCGTAGCCTGCGTCGGCGGAGGCTCGAACGCTATAGGCCTGTTTCACCCTTTCCTCAAAGATAGCGACGTTGCGATGTACGGCGTCGAGGCGGGTGGCAATGGCCTCGAAACCGGGCAGCATGCGGCACCGCTCAGTGCGGGCAAGCCGGGAGTTCTGCACGGAAATCGCACCTATTTAATGTCAGATGAATTTGGTCAGATCGTGGAGACCCACTCAGTGTCTGCAGGTCTTGACTATCCCGGTGTTGGCCCGGAGCACTCCTGGCTGAAAGATCAGAAGCGCGTGAATTACGTGGCAGCAACTGACGCCGAGGCGATGCGCGCCTTCCACAAGCTCACGCGACTCGAAGGCATCATACCTGCGCTGGAGTCCTCGCATGCAGTGGCCTATGCGATGCAGCTCGCGGCGACCATGGACAAGGATAAGGCGATCGTCGTCAATCTGTCCGGCAGAGGCGACAAGGACATCGAGACAGTAGCCAAACTCGAAGGGATTACGCTCTAGTTGGCGATCTCTCGAGAGCAAATAATTACACAGTCATTCAATAACGAATACTGAGAAGACATCAGGAGCGTTGTGCAAGATGGGCAGGTTGGAAAAAATAACGGGCGCGGCCAAAGCGGACGGTCGCAAATTGCTCATTCCCTATCTGGTAGCTGGCGACCCGAATCTGGCTGCGACCGAGTCGCTTATGCACACGCTGGTCGAGCAGGGGGCAGATGTCATTGAATTGGGCATTCCATTCAGTGACCCCTCCAGTGATGGACCAGTCATTCAGCGTGGCGTTGAGCGCGCGCTGCGTTCGCGTACCTCCTTGCAAGACACACTGGATCTGGTAGCTCGCTTTCGAGAGACGAATTCCGAAACGGCGGTCGTTCTGATGGGCTATTTGAATCCGCTCGAAATCATGGGCTATGAGCACTTTGTTGCCGAGGCAGTGCGCGTCGGAATCGATGGCGTGCTGATCGTCGATATGCCGCCGGCTGAATCATCCGCACTGCGCGGCCAGCTTCAGGAAGCCGGGATCCATACCATCTATCTGGTTGCCCCCACCACCAAAGATGCACGCGCACGCGATATCATTGCGCATTGCACGGGCTACCTCTATTACGTCTCACTCAAAGGCGTAACGGGTGCGGCACTGAGCAACGAGCAGGAGATTGCAGCCAAGCTGCAAGAATTACGCGGAATGACGGAACTGCCGATCGTGATCGGGTTTGGTATCAAGGACGCGGATAGCGCCCGAGCCATGGGCAGTATTTCCGATGGTGTAGTGATTGGCAGCGCGCTCGTGGATAAAATTGCCGGGCTGGCGCCTGATGCGCGGCCTGACGCAGAGCAGTGTGCCGAGATCTGTGCCACGATCGCACTGGCAAGACAGGCACTGGATGCCATAGAATAGACACACCCTATTGATTAGTAAGGGAATTTATAGTGAGTTGGATCGACAAAATTCTTCCTTCGATCAGCACATCGAGTGCTGAGAACAAGCGCAGCTCCGTACCCGAAGGGGTGTGGAAAAAATGTCCTCGTTGCGATGCGATGCTGTACCAGAAATCGCTGACCGAGAACCACGATGTCTGCCCCAAGTGTGACCATCAC
Source organism: uncultured Pseudohongiella sp. (assembly GCA_965228725.1). Taxonomy (GTDB): domain Bacteria; phylum Pseudomonadota; class Gammaproteobacteria; order Pseudomonadales; family Pseudohongiellaceae; genus UBA9145. The sequence continues at coordinate 290,192 of OZ245834.1, forward strand.
CTGCGCATCACGGCGCGCCGCCGTCTGGAATTGTTCCTCGACAGTGAGGACAAGGCCGAGCTATGCGAAGACATGGAACCTGTCGACTTGCTCAAATTCAAGGATCTCAAGCGCTACAAGGATCGCTTGAGTGCGGCTCAGAAGAATACTGGCGAGAAAGACGCCCTGATCGTGATGAAAGGCTCGGTCAATGGCGTACCCGTGGTGGTAGCGGCGTTCGAATTTGCGTTCATCGGTGGGTCGATGGGTGCAGTAGTCGGCGAGAAGTTCGTACAGGCCGTCAAGACCTGTATTGGTCAGGGCTTGCCTCTGGTCTGCTTTTCAACAAGCGGTGGGGCACGCATGCAGGAAGCATTGATTTCCCTGATGCAGATGGCCAAGACTTCTGCTGCGATCCGCCGCCTGCGCGAGCAGGGACTGCCATTTATCTCTGTTCTCGTCGATCCGGTTTACGGCGGCGTCTCAGCCAGTCTCGCCATGTTGGGCGATATCAATATCGCCGAACCCAATGCGCTGGTTGGTTTTACTGGCCCGGATGTAATTCGCCAGACCGTGCGCGTGAAACTTCCTGAAGGTTTCCAGCGCAGCGAGTTCCTGCTAGAGCACGGCGCCATCGACATGATCGTGCATCGTCGCGACATGCGCGATCGCATTGCCTCCATCCTGCGCAAGCTGACTTATTACCGACACACCGGAACCTGATGCCCACAGCGCCTGCGGCGTCCGCCAGTCTCAGCGATTGGCTTGACTACATCTCAGCGGTGAACCCTCGCGAGATCGAACTCGGTCTCGAGCGGGTCGCACGCGTCTGGCAACTCATGGGCGGTGGTCAGCCCGGACGCAACGTCATCACCGTCGCCGGCACCAATGGCAAGGGCACCTGCGTTGCGGCGCTGGAGCATTTGCTGCACAAGGCTGGCTACTCGGTTGGCTGTTACACCTCTCCACACTTGTTCCGTTATAACGAGCGCATTCGCATCGACGCTGAAGAAGTCGAAGATGCGCGACTCTGCACGGCTTTCGCGCAGATCGACGCAGCGCGGGGTGAGATTCTGCTGAGTTACTTCGAATTCTCAACTCTGGCCGCGCTGACCCTGTTTCGGGATGCCGACGTCGATACCGCAGTGCTGGAAGTAGGGCTCGGCGGCCGGCTGGACGCCGTCAACATCATCGACCCTGATGTGGCGGTCATTACCAGTATCAGTCTGGATCACACGGACTGGCTGGGTCCGGATATCGAAGTTATCGGACGAGAGAAGGCCGGGATCATGCGCGCAGGCAAACCGGTCGTCTGCGCCGATCCCGCGCCGCCACAGTCTATTGGCGAACGGGCCGGGGAACTGGGGGCAATCCTCTATGCGCTGGGGACACACTTCTCGGTTGCGATCGACCAGCAAGCCAGGACCTGGCAGGCCAGCGTAAGTGATACCTCTGGCGCAAGGAGTCAATTACCAACTGTCGGTCTCTCGATGCTGCGGCCGGATAATCTCGCCGCGGCACTGCAGGCGCTGTTTTTGATTGCGCGGCTCGATGTGCGGCACGTTACCGGATTGGCCGCACTTACCGTGACGGGGCGACTGCAACGTTGTCGCCACCGGGACTCGGGTCGCCGCCTCTTGCTCGATGTGGCCCATAATCCGGCCGCTGTCACCAATCTCGTGGCGCATCTTAGCGATTATCGGCAACAGCATCCCGAGAGCCGCATCGCTGTAGTCATGGCGGTGATGGCAGATAAAGATGTAGAGAGCATGACTACTGCGTTACAAACCGCAGTGCACATCTGGTATATTGCGCAAGTCGATATGGCACGCTGTATGCCTGCAGCTGAAGTGGCACACTTCGTAAAGCGGCAGGGCGGAGAGATAGCAGGCTGCTATCCTGCCGTAATCAGTGCGCTTGAGGCAGCTCTGACTGCCACTGCCGAGCACGATCTGATCGTTGTGACGGGATCGTTTTACACCGTCGCTGAACTCGATGGCTTGTTCGAACCACTATGATGAGTACCGGCGAATGTCGTTATTCCATCGCGCGGGGCGGACTCGGTCAGAGAGCACTTCTTAAATACATGTTGCACAGGAATATGCCCCTTTGAAGGAGGCTACCAAACAACGCATTGTTGGCACGGTCGTCCTGCTCGCGCTGGGCCTGATTTTCCTGCCAATAATTTTCGATGGTCAGGGTAGCTACCAGACTCCGGTCAGCAGTCGCATACCTGACCCACCGAATGTCCCGATACTCCCGGAATCGGAACCTAACCGCCCCAGAATTCTGGCGGAATCCGAACCCGCGACGACAATAAACCCGCAGCCAGCGCCACAACAAGAGGCGCTTGATGACACCGCGTCCAATGCCGCACAGGCAACCGATGCCGCCGATCCTGAATTGGCGGAAGCGGAACAGGTGGAGGATGACAGCAGCGTGGAAGTCGTGGAGTCACAGCCCGATTTCGATCGCGAAGCGCCGGTTCTCGGGCCCGACGGCTTGCCTGAAGGCTGGGTGGTTCGACTGGGAACCTTTGCCAATGACACTAACGCCCGCAATCTCGTGAGCAGGCTGCAAGACTCAGGTTACAAGGCTTACAGTCGTAATGTGCAGAATGGACAGGGCTCGCTCACAGCCGTTTTCGTCGGTCCCTGGTTGCAACGTGCTCAGGTTGAGGACTATCAGCGCCGTCTGCAGGAAGAATTTCAGCTCTCGGGCATGATCGTTCGTTACGAGATCGAAACACTTTGAACCACAGGGCGGGCCTGAGCAAATGAACGCAGTCGACATCGCGATTATCAGCGTGACAGGTATTTCCTGTCTTTTCGGCTTGTGGCGTGGCTTCATCAAGGAAGTCTTGTCATTGGTGAGCTGGGTCGCAGCTTTAGTGTTAGCCAGGATGTACAGTGAGACGGTGTCGGAGTTGATGAGCGGAGTCATCAGCAATGAAGGTGCTCGCTACGTGACGGCATTTGTGCTGATCTTTGTAGCCGTCATGTTGATTGGCACGCTGATTACGTCCTTGTTTACGAAGCTGCTGAGTGCCACTGGATTGAGTTTTGTTAACAGGCTGTTTGGCGGCGTATTCGGCATCGCCAGAGGCGCTGTTATCGTGCTGGTTATATTGTTTATTACGAATGTATTCGTTTCGGAGACTGCGCTGTGGCAGGAATCACAATTGATTCCTTATGGCATGTCGGCCATTGATTGGTCCCGAACGTATATCGAAGAGATGGGTGGCATCGAAGTGCCGGGACAGACACCGCCGCCCGCGACTGTGGATTCTATTTGATCTTCTTGCGGAGCAAATTATGTGTGGATTGGTTGGTGTAGTAGGGCAACGCGATGTAGGTGTGACGATTTATGACACACTGACCGTCCTTCAGCACCGGGGGCAGGACGCTGCTGGTATCATGACCTGCGATAACGGCAAATTGAATTTGCGCAAGGACAATGGCCTGATCAAGGACGTGTTTCGCACTCGTCACATGCGGCGCCTCACGGGCCAGATGGGTATCGGCCATGTGCGCTACCCGACAGCCGGCAGTTCCAGCCCGGCGCTCGCACAACCCTTTTACGTCAATTCCCCTTACGGACTGGCCCTCGCTCACAACGGCAACCTCACCAACGCCGCAGAGCTGAATCGCGATCTCTTCAACGAGGATCTGCGGCACATCAATACCGACTCCGACTCAGAAGCGATGCTCAATATCTTCGCCCACGAGCTGCAAGATCGCCGCAAGATCAAACCGACACCGGATGATATTTTCGATGCGGTGGCTGGCGTGCATAAACGTTGCCGGGGAGGCTATGCCACTATTGTTATGATTACCGGCTACGGCATCGTGGGTTTCCGCGATCGCAACGGCATTAGACCGCTGGTGTATGGCAGCAGGGAGACCGAATCGGGCCGCGAGTACATGATCGCCTCCGAGAGCGTGGCATTGAACTCCCAGGGTTTCGAGATTGAGAGAGATGTGGCACCTGGAGAAGCGGTGTACATAGATCTGCAAGGCAATCTGCATACCCGAGTGTGTTGTGAGCCGGGTGAACACACCCCCTGTATTTTCGAACACGTCTATTTCGCGCGACCGGATTCCCTGATGGATAGTATCTCGGTCTACAAGGCACGCATGCGAATGGGCGAGAAGCTTGCGGAGAAGCTGAAGCGTGAGCGCCCCGATCACGACATCGACGTGGTGATTCCCATTCCTGATACGAGCCGTACTTCTGCGCTCGAGCTGGCGAACAGCCTCGGACTCAAATTCCGTGAAGGGTTTGTGAAGAATCGCTATATCGGCAGAACGTTTATCATGCCTGGGCAGAGCCAGCGTCGAAAGTCGGTGCGCCAGAAACTCAATGCCATCGAGCTCGAGTTCAAGGGCAAGAATGTATTGTTGGTCGATGATTCCATTGTGCGTGGCACAACTTGTCGACAGATAATTCAAATGGCCAGAGACGCCGGCGCGAAGAAAGTGTATTTCGCCTCCGCGGCCCCGGCCGTACGTTACCCGAACGTCTACGGTATCGACATGCCGGCGGCGTCTGAGTTGATTGCCGCTGGCAAGACCGACAAGGAAGTAGAGAGCCTGATTGGCGCCGATTGGCTGATCTATCAGGATCTGGACGATCTGGTGGCGGCCTGCTCTGAGGGTAACCCGGGCATCACATCATTCGAGTGCGCTGTCTTCAACGGGAAGTATGTCACTGGCGATGTAGATGAAATGTATCTCAAGCGCCTGGAGATGAGTCGCAATGATGCTGCCAAGCGCAGCAAAAATGGTGGCGAAGGGATCAGCAAGCAACAAAATCTGGTGACTGATCTGTCCAGCGACGCGTAAGATCGATAAACAGAGGATTGCCGTTCAGTATGTTTTCTCTGAATCTAGACAAGCACTCCGAAGACAGGGCAGAGCTGATCGACAATCAGTTCTCGCAACAGGTACAACTGGCAGTCGATGAAATCAGCCGTGCCCTGCTGGGCAAGGATCATCAGATTCGATTGGCGCTTTGTTGTCTCTTCTCCGGCGGCCATCTGTTGGTTGAAGACTTGCCGGGAATGGGTAAGACGACCCTGTCCTATGCGCTCGCCAGGGCGCTGGGATTGAATTACAACCGCATTCAATTTACCAGCGACCTCCTGCCAGCAGACATTCTCGGCATCTCAATTTTTGAGCAGGCGAGCAATCAGTTTACATTTCATCCGGGCCCCATCTTCAATCAAGTCATTCTTGCGGACGAGATTAATCGCAGCACGCCAAAGACGCAGAGTGCGTTACTTGAGGCGATGGAGGAACGACAGGTCACGGTCGAGGGGGAAACGCGCAAGTTGCCGGAACCCTTTTTTGTGATAGCCACCCAGAACCCGGCCAATCTCGCCGGTACCTATCCATTACCTGAATCGCAACTCGATCGCTTTCTGATGCGACTGCGTCTGGGATATCCCGATCAGCGTGCAGAACGCGAGTTGTTGGAGATGGATACTGAGTGGGACAAGGTTGAAAGCATCAAGCAATGCCTTGGCAAGGAAGACGTAATCGGCTTCCGCCGCGAGTCTGCCACCGTCGTGGCCAGTTCCGCACTGCTCGACTACGTGCAACGGCTGATCGCATTCACGCGCAGCAATGATGAGTTTCATTTTGGACTTTCGCCGCGCGGCAGTATTGCGCTGATGCGCGCTGCGAAAACCTGGGCGCTGATGTGTGGACGCACTCATGTCATTCCGGAAGACATTCAGACTATTTTGCCAGCAGTGGTAGAACATCGACTGCGTGCCGTCTCCGACAACGATGGGCATACCGGTGCTGCGCTGGTACAACGCATGCTAAGTGAAGTCGACATCCTCGACTGAGCGCTGCAGAAATAGGTGAGGCTGTGCCAGAAAAGCTTCGTCAACGAATTCGTACCATCAGAGCCGAATGGATGCACAGGCGTATCAAGCCCGCTGCTGTCCAGACGCTCAATAGCAAGTGCATTTATGTGCTGCCAACCCGCAATGGCCTGCTGTTTATTCTCTCTGCGGCGCTCATTTTCATTGCTGCCATTAACTATGCTGTCAGCCTGGCGTTCGGGCTGGCATTCATGATGGTGAGCCTGTTTGTGCTCTCTATTCTTTATACATTCAATAATCTCAATCAGCTGCAGATCAAGCGCCTGCCGACGAGGCCTGTCTATTGCGGCGAAAGTATCGCCTTCAATGTTGAGTTGTCGGGCAAGTCGAATCGACGTCACGAAGCAATCGAGCTGCAGTTCGCAGGAGAGACGAGCAGCCATGGCGATCTTATCGATGTTGACCGGATCGAACTGCAGGTCTTCTGCCTCGCCACGCAGAGAGGGTTCCAGAAAGCGCCGCTGCTGCGTGTCACGACATATTTCCCCCTCGGCCTGTGCAGGGCCTGGTCTATAGTGAATCTGGACATGCACTGCCTCGTCTACCCGAAGCCGGTGCGATTCGTCATGTCGCAGTTCAATGCTGGCAGTGGCGGTGATGAAGAAAGTGCGCTAACACAAGAAGGGAGCGAGGATTTCTATGGTCTGAGGGATTACGTGCCAGGTGACCCTCTAAGACAGGTGGCGTGGAAAAATGTAGCCCGTGGCCAGGGGATGCACGTCAAGCAGTTTGTCGACTATGTTGACAGCAAGGTGTGGCTCGACTGGGACATGTTCTTCGGCTTCGATACAGAAGGGCGCTTGTCTCGTCTGTGCTACTGTGTGTTGCAGCTTGCCGAGAGGCACGCCACATTCGGCATGAAACTGCCTGGTGTGGAGATCGCGCCGGGCAGTGGCATAGGCCATCGCGACCGACTCTTGAGAGAACTCGCTCAGTTCAGGCTGACGCAACCGGGAGACGAGCTTGAGTAGCCGGCAATCAGATTATCAGATTCCGCGTCCTGCACTTAGCTGGATGCTGGTCTCGGTGTTGCTGGTCATGTTGCCACAGAGCCTGCATATGCCTTTCTGGGTGACGTTTCTGACGCTGGTCTGCATTGTTTGGCGCTGGCTCATATTCACCGGCGCAGCAGCTTATCCCGGCCGACTTCTGCGGATCGCAATCGTCATTTTTACGATGACGCTGTCAGTTGCCCAGATGCGTTCCACCGGTATCGGCCTCGACAGTGCCGCGAGTCTTCTCGCGCTCGGCTTTGTCTTCAAGTTGATCGAGATGCGCTACAAACGCGACGTCTACGTGGTCAGCAGTCTTTGTTTCATCATGACCATGGTCAATTTTCTGTATTCCCAGAGCGCCGTGGCCACGCTCTATACCGCGCTGGTTGTGGTGGCCATTAGCTCGGCGATGTTGGCTCTGAATCGTTCGACCTCTTGTCCGGATGCCAGAGGAACCTTCACGCTGGCCGTCAAAATGGGCTTGCAGGCTTTGCCGCTGACCATCGTCCTGTTCGTGTTCTTTCCGCGCATTGCGCCGCTGTGGGCAGTACCGATGCAGAACAGCAGTGGCACCACCGGGGTGTCGGATGAAGTCTCGCCCGGCGATCTCGCGCAACTGGGTCGCTCCAGTGAGCTCGCGTTTCGTGTGCAGTTTGAAGACACCCTGCCTCCGCTGCATCAGGACCTGTATTGGCGGGGCCTGGTGCTCGACGATTTCGATGGACAGACCTGGCGGCGGACGCGGCGCGGTTCTTCCTACTCCGAGGCGGCGCGACTCAATGACTTTCAATGGAACTGGGAAGACCGGGTGCGGCTCGGCGATGAGCCGCTGCGCTACAACGTCATCATCGAAGCAACGAATCAACCCTGGCTCTATGGTTTGCACCTTGCGCAACCGATCGGGCGCAATCTCTTCCAGAGTCGCAATTTCGAGATTTTCAACAATGGCCTGATCAGCAAGCGCACCAGCTATGACCTGCTGACTTATCGGGGCTCTGCCACAGACCTGATCCTCCTCGACAGCGCCCGGCGCCGCAGCACCAGCTTGCCCGTGCGCGGTAATGAGCAGAGTCTGGCTTTTGCGCGTGAGTTACGCGCGGAGGTTGCCAGCGATCGCGATTTTGTCTACGCGGTGTTGGCGCACTTTCAACAGAACGAGTTCTATTACACGCTCAATCCGGCACTGTTGGGTGAGCAGCGGGTAGACGATTTTCTGTTCAATAGCCGCGAAGGATTTTGCGAACACTATGCCAGTAGCTTTGCGTTTCTCATGCGTGCTGTAGGTATACCTGCGCGTGTGGTCGTCGGCTATCAGGGTGCCGAATACAACCCCTACGAAAACTATATGATGGTCTACCAGTACAATGCTCACGCCTGGAATGAGGTGTGGCTGGAAGGTGAGGGCTGGGTGCGCTTCGATCCTACGGCAGCTGTATCTCCCGAGCGTATCGAGCAAGGTGTGGAAGCCGCCCTCGCGAACGATCCGGCCTTTATGGAACAGTCATTATTTTCGGCGGCTCGTCTCGGCTCGCTTGGCTGGGTGAATGCGTTGCGTTTGCGCCTGGACGCTATCGAATACGAATGGAATCGGCGCGTCGTGAATTATGATGAGGATGTACAATCGGACTTTCTTTCCGACGTACTCGGCGATGTTACGGAGCAGAAAGTAGTGTTCGTGCTGGCGGCTCTGGCCTTCATCGCCGTATCAGCAATCGCCTTCACGGTCGTTAACTCTGAGCCACGGCATCGTCACTCGCCTGCGGATCGACTCTATGCGCAGCTAGGCAAGGAACTGGAAAAGCTGTCTCTGGGAAGGCAGCGTGGCGAAACGCCCTTGCATTACCGCGATCGCGTGATAGCGGCACGGCCCGAACTGGCAGAGTTGATGCAGCACCTGACGCGCTGCTATATGGATATTGCGTATCGTGATCAGCGCAGCGCCGAACAACTGACGCAGTTCAAGAAGGCCCTGACGCAATTGCGAATCCAGCTTCTGCCGCTCGCAAGGCTGCGCAGACAAAGCTAGGTCATCAGCGCTCCACGGGAGCGGTAATTCTACGAAGACAAAGTCGTGAGTGTTGCGGGAGAAGTGAGGCTAGAGAGAGTGGAGAGAGAGCGGAGAGAGTGGTGAGAGTAGCGAGTGAGGAGAGGGCGGCGCGACGTCAACCGCCGGCGAGTTTGACTGTGTATCCTTCCGCTTGCAGAATTTTCTGCGCAACTGATCGTTTGTCACCCTGAATTTCAATCTGCCCATTTTTGACACTGCCACCGCTTCCCGATGCCGCCTTGATTCGCTTGGCCAGATTCTTGAGTTCCGACGCTTCGAGCGGCACACCGCTTATCACCGTAACTTCCTTCCCGCCGCGCCCTTTGGTTTCACGAACAATGCGTACGATGCCATCGCCGCCTTGCGCGTTTTGCGACGTGTCAGAGCAACGGCACTTGAAGAGCGCCTTGCCGCAGGAAGGGCAGGTGTTGTTACCCGAAGTCGAATAGACGAGCTTGCTCGAACTCATTGCAGTTGTCAGGCTTTATATAGCGGCGGCAGTGCGTAGCGATCGATCTTGAGCTGGCGTTTGTTGGCGCTGCGTTTCCCGCTGCGCAGTTCTGTTACTGTAGCCAGTAGCTGCTGTGGAGTGCTGGAGCCTGCTGACGTGCCAGCAGTGTTGTAGAGCGAGTTCTGAATGTCCTGTGCATAGCGATGCAAGTCGGGCGCTTCATCCTGCTGCAGAATGTCTTCCATGCTGCGAACAGGGCGACTGTTGATGAAGTGGCCGCACCAGCGAATGAGTTTGTCGCGCACGGCTGCCGCATCGCCGGATCGGCAGGCTTGTTGTAACTGCTTGAAGGCTATTGCTTCATTATTTTCCGGTGCATAGCGGTCACGCAGACCCTGGCGCCAACTGCGGTAGGCGCCCAGCATTTCTGACTGGCGAGGAGCGATGGCCAGTTTATAGATGCTCAACAGCACTACGGCCAGCGCTGCAATGATGAGGTAGTTCATCCAGGAGGCACCAACTTCGATGAATTCAGCTTCGGCCTGAGCATCGATCATGGATTGATCGATCACTGGCGCGGTCTCGAGTAACTGCTGCAAATTCTCTGTGCTGGCGACTGCCTGTTCCGATGGCACTGCGCCGGCGATGGTGTTCACTGAAAGCGTCGTGGCAGGAACTACAGAAGACTCCAACTGATCAGTCTCGACATTCCACCACGGGATACTGACCTCCGGAATAACGATCTCGCCAGAGGCCGTTGGAACCAGTGTGCTCGTCTCGATGCGCGTGCCCACGATGCTGCCTTCGACAAAAGTGCGTTCGATCTGCGGTGGGTCCGGATAAACGTTCATGCCGCTAATCGACTCTTGAGTAACTGGCGGTAGCACCGCCCCTCCGAGTCCTTCGGCGCGAATGGTGAGGCGACGGATCAATGAGTCACCAACTTGCAGGTCGGCGAGGTCGCCTTCCCAGTCCTCTTCGATCGTGATGCGCTGAGCGGGTAACCAGTCCACGCTGCGGGCGGCAGCGGGCCGCTCTTTAACTTCGATGTTAATGCCATCGATGAACGCAGTGACGCGGCGGGTGTTCAGATTACGGAATACAAAATTGCTTGAGCCGTCGGTGACTTCGCCGCGGAACAGGATGTCAGGAATCTCGAGCTGACCGCTGCGCTGCGGAAAGATGACATAGCGCTTCTCGTACACGCCAAAGCGGACGCCGTCGATAAGTTCTTCATACTGATTCGGAGAGCCGATCAGTTGGGTCACGGTGTCAGGCATCTCCAGTTCGGTGAACTGCGGATTGCGAATGCCATTGATCGTATAGAACAAGCGGACCGTAAAGAGTAGCTGCTCCTGAACATAGACCGATTCCTTGTTGACTTCGATCTCGAGGAACAGTTCGTTCTCACCCTGATTGGATCGTGGTCCTTCATTCACGACGACCAGAGCAATAGGGTCAGTTTGCACACTATTGATCTGCAAGGTCGGAATTTCCAGTTCACCCTCGCTAAGCGGGAACAGCGTGACGACATAGTCTGTCCAGGATTCGACGGCGCCGTTGATGGAGCGAATCTGACTAGACGTTCTGGTGTCCAGAACATCGAAGTTCTCGCGCAGAGGCGTGAGGTCGAGTTGCACACCCTGACGCTGATCGTAGACGCGGATGGTCAGCGTAAGCGTTTCGCCGCGAGCGAGTTCGCTGCGGTCGACGCTGATATCGACTTCCTGCGCCTGTACCGCGAACGCAAGCGTTGCAAGCAGTAGCAAGAGCAGTTGGCGAAAGAGCGCTACCATATCTGGCCTCCGGTGTTATTGGCGGTGCCGTTGAGCTGGCGTTGACGATACTGAAAGCGGAACTTCCTGCGCAATAACTCGCCTGGATCATCCTCGATACGACGCAACCACTGTTCGAGGGCCTGTTGCTCTTCGAATTCTTCGTTGCTGGTATCCGTTGGCGTATTTTGCTCGCTGTTGGATTCGGACTGTTCCTGATCCTCGGGCGGCTGTTGCTGCTGTTGTTCCTGCTGTTGCTGGTCTTCGTTGCCTTCCTGACTTTCCTGATCCTGTTGCTGGTTGTTGTCTTCGCTCTGTTCGGATTCGTTTTCCGAGTTCTGCTCAGACTGATTCTCCTGACTCTCGCCGTCCTGCTGTTCGCCTTCTTCGGATTCCTGCTGTTCCAGCAGTTGTTCCACAATCTCCTTGTTATGCAGGGCGTCAGCGTGTTCCGGATCGAGTGCCAGCGCCATGTCGTAGGCCATTATCGATTCCTGATAATTGCCCGTCATGGCCAATGCGTTACCTCGGTTGTAATGGCTGTCGGGAGTATTGGATGCGCTGAAGGCAGCAATCGCTGCGTCGTAGTTCTCGGCGCGGTAGCTCGAGGCACCGGCCCAGTCGGAATTCTGGAAGAGTGTCGCGGCTTGTTCGTGATCGGCGTTTTCGAATGCCTCCGCCGCCTGCTGATCTGGCGTGGACCAGAGGTCACGCCAGAAGCTCTGGGCGTGTGCCTGCTGAGGAGGCAGTAGCAGGCCGCTGCCAAGCAGCAGAGTAAAAGAGAACAACCAGCCACGTCGGAAACTGAAAGCGACGATAGGCAGCACCAGCAAGAGCAGCCAGGGGCCGGTTTCGTACCAGATGTCGAATTCTTCCTCGACGTCCGAGAGTTGATTGTCTTCCAGCAACTCGTTCTCGGGGAGCAAGTAGGCGAGGTCTGAATCAGCGAGCTGGATGTCGTGATAACGACCATTGACCCGGTTGGCGAGAGACTGCAGGACATTGCGGTTGAGCGTCGGTACGACCATGCCGCCGCGGTCGTCGGTGAGGAAGCCACCGTCGCTGGTGCGGATCGGCGCGCCGTTCTCTGTGCCGATGCCCATGACCAGCAGTTCGTAGTCTGTCTGTTCCATGATCTCGGTGATGCGCTGTTCTTCCTGGAAGCCAGCGATGCCATCAGTCATAAACAGAATCTTCCCGCGTCGGGCTTCGACCTCATTCAGCAGGTCGATTGCCATCCCGATCGCAGGGACGGGATTACTGCCAAAGAGCGGCATGATGTTGGGGCTGAGTGAGGGTACCAGCGCGGCGATAGTCACCACATCGTCTGTGAGTGGCGTCACCGTGTGGGCATCGCCAGCGTACACGATTAGGGCCGTCTGCCCTTCATCGCGTAGCGCGAGGACATCGCGCAGCTTGCGCTTCGCCAGATCGAGGCGGCTCGGTTGATGATCATCAGCGAACATGGACAGTGACAGGTCCAACACAATCACCATGGCATCTTCGCGTTGCTGCACCGGCTGCGGCAATTCCTCCCAGACCGGCCCGGCGAGGGCGATGGTGCTGAGTATCCAGGCCACGAATAGCAAATAGAGCGGTGTGCGTTGTGAGGCATTCTTGCTGCGATCAAGCAGATAGGGCAGCAGCGATTTGTCGATCGCCTTGTCCCATGCAGTCATGCTGGTATTCATGCGCCACAGCGCAATGAGAAAAACCAACACGGGAATGAGTGCGAGTAGCCAGTATGGGCGCAGGAAATGGAAGTCCTGCAGCAGGCTTGCCGGGATTAGCATTTCCATCAGGCTTCACTCCCGGTTGCGCCGTGCTTATCGGTTTCGGCGATCTCTTCCGGTTTGCTGCGTGCGCGACCGGCGACGGCCATCCACGGAATCGAAAACACCGCCAGCAGGAAGCTGATAATCAATGCAGCGCCCAGTGGCCAGTAGAAGAGTACGCGGGTCGGGCGATAGGTCTGTTCGTCCTGTTCGATGGTTTCGAGACGGTCGAGTTCTTCATAGATGTCGACGAGATCGGAGACGTCGCGGGCGCGGAAATAGCGTCCGCCTGTGGACTCGGCAATCTGGGTGAGCACCTGCTCATCCAGTTCCGCGGAAGGGTTGATGGCACGTGCTCCGAAGAAGGTGCGTTGCACCACCTGGTCGGCACCGATGCCGATGGTGTAGACCTTGATGTTTTCCTGGCGCGCCAGCTGACCAGCTTGTTCCGGCGAGACATTCCCTGCGTTGTTGACGCCGTCTGTTAACAAAATCAGCACGCGGCTGTTCTCAGGGCGGTTGCGCAGGTGGATGACAGAGAGACCAATCGCGTCACCGATGGCCGTCGCTGATTCCTCAATGATGCCGATCTCGGCCTCTTCCAGCAGAGTGCCCACGGTATCGCGGTCAAAGGTAAGCGGTGCCTGGATATAGGCGTGCGCGGCGAACAGAATGAGACCGAGCCGGTCACCCTCGCGGCGCTCAACGAAGTCACCAACTACCGCCTTCACGACATCAATGCGCGAGGCTTGCCGATTGCCTACCACCATGTCCTGGGCTTCCATGGAACCAGAGATATCGACTGCCATCATCAGGTCGCGCCCGGTTGATGGGAGTTGGATCGGCTCGCCCAGCCACTGCGGGCGGCTGGCCGCCAATACCAGAAGAATCCAGATGGAAGTACAGCAGATAAGATTGAGCAGGCGACCGCTGGTGAGATTCTCGCTATCTGATTGCAGGCGGCTCAGGATGCTGAAGAAGGGGACATAGAGCGCTGCGTCCTGGCGCGGTGCGCGAGACACAAAATAATATATAAGTAGTGGCAATGGGAGCGTCAGAAAAACCCAGGGCCAGGTGAATTCCAGCATAGTGTCAGCTCTTCCCGGCGGCGGCTGCCGTGTTGCCAGTGGGATTCGGTTGGTCGAGATAGAGGCTCTTGAGCCAGGAGCGCCCGAGTGCATCCAGGGCGTCCACATCGACGTCACAACGGGTCTGAAAGCGACCGAAGCTCAGGGCGGCGGCGAGATCGTCATCAAGACCGGAAGAATCTCCGTTTTTTCGAATAAAATCAACCCACTCCGCGCCGCCTAGGGAGGCAACTCCGGAGTCCGGGAAGTGCACCAGTGCGACTCTGCGCAGTACCGAATTGACTGCATTGACATAGTCCAGTTTGCGCTGGTCTGTCGAGCCCTGCTGCTCCGCAAAAGTCGTCATACAGCGATCGAGTTCGGCAATGGCGTGCAGATAAATCTGCTGCCGAGCGTGATGGCGATTCCACCAGCGCGCGAACAGGATCAATCCCAGCAACAGGATCACGGCCAGCACCCACCAGCCGGGGGCGGGTGGCCAAAAGCTCACCGGTTCAGGCAAGTGAATGTCGGCTAGCTGTGCTAGGAGTTCCTGGCTGTCCATTCTCTGATCTGTTCAACAACGAGTTGATTGGTGCGCATTTTCAACAGGCCTATCTGCAGGCGATCCAGTTCCGCTTCGAGAGCGGCTACGCGTTCCTGAAACTGCTCCCGGTAGCGCGACCGCGCACGCGGGTTATGGGTATTGAGTGAGCCCTTGTGGCTCCCGTCAGTAATACTGTACATGCCGGGCACCGGCAGCGTCTCTTCCAATGCGTCATAGACGAAGCAGCACACGACATTATTGTGTCGCGAGAGCTGATTGAGGTATTGCAAGGCTTTCTCATCCAGCGTCATGAAATCGGAAATAACATAGAGTGTGCTGCCCGGCTTGGTTATCCGCCGGATCTGTCCGAGCGCATGGGCCAATCCCGGCTTGAATGTGGGATCGGCAGGTACCAGTGCCTCAGGATCCTTCACGTGCTGCAGATTCTGATTGTATTGATAGATCTGGTTGAGCAGGTGCAGGGCAGAGCGGCGACTCCGTTTGGGGCGCACAAGGCTGGAATCCGTATCGGAGAACACGAGTCCGCCGACGCGGTCGCCATTGTCGATGGCCAGCCAGCAGAACACGGCAGCAGCCTGGGCGGCCAGGACCGACTTGAAAGCGGTCTGGGAGCCGAAATACATGTTATGAGTCTGGTCTACCGCAATAATAACGGGCCGCTCCCGCTCTTCTCGAAATACCTTGGTGAACGGTCTACTTGTGCGAGCAGTGACACGCCAGTCAATCAGGCGGATATCATCGCCTGCCTGATAGGGGCGGAACTCTTCGAAGTCGATTCCACGGCCACGCATGCGGGATAGGTGCAAACCGGAGATCCCGGCAATAGAGCGGCTATGAGCGAGATATTCGAGAGTTTTGGCAGCATAGCGCTGCACCAATAATTGTTGCAGGCTGACAACAGCACCGCGCGCCTGATAGCGCGCGTGATGTGGGTCGATTTGCATCTTGGCTGACATCAGGGATTGTCCGAGTCAGCTCAGGCGGAGGGGACGCGTTGGCGAATCGTCTCCAGTACCTGATCGGGGGTCACGCCACTGGCTTCGGCCTCGAAGCTCAACAGTATTCTGTGGCGTAACACGTCAAACATGATTTCCTGAACATCGTCCGGACTGACGAAGTCACGGCCCTGAATCCAGGAATGGGCACGCGCGCAGCGATCGAGAGAGATAGTGCCGCGTGGGCTGGCGCCGTATTCAAGCCAGGAAGCGAGATCTTCGCCATAATTCTCTGGTTTGCGGGTCGCCATGATGATCTGAATAATGTATTCCTCAACTTCGGGGGCCATGTGCATGGCGAGGATTTCCTGGCGCGCCTCGAACAGGTCGCTCTGGGCGATCTGTTTCGGTGGTTCAGCAACCTTGTTGGCTGCTTCGTCGCGGACCAGATGCAGAATTTCGCGTTCTGCTTCGATCTGCGGATAGCCGATCGTAACGTGCATCAGGAAGCGGTCGAGCTGCGCTTCGGGCAGTGGGTAGGTACCTTCCTGCTCGATCGGGTTCTGAGTCGCCATTACCAGGAACAAGGGTGGGAGTGTGAACGATTCACGGCCTACACTCACCTGATGCTCGGCCATGGCTTCCAGCAGCGCTGACTGGACCTTAGCGGGAGCTCGGTTGATCTCATCGGCAAGGACCAGATTATGGAAGATAGGCCCTTGTTGAAAACGGAATGAGCCGTCTTCCGGTCGAAATACCTCAGTACCAGTGATATCACTCGGTAGCAGGTCGGGAGTAAACTGAATGCGGTGGAAGTCGCCTTCGACGGCACGAGAAAGGTCTTTGATTGCTTTGGTCTTTGCGAGACCCGGGGCACCTTCAACAAGGAGGTGGCCATCAGCTAACAGGGCAATAAGGAGTCGGTCCAGTAAGCGCTCTTGTCCAATGATCTGATTGGATAACCAGTCTTTTAGTTCTGTTATTATCGCGTGGTGACTCATATTGAAAATTCTCTGTTCTGCATAGGGCACTTAATGGCGAATCCCGGATTGTAAACGTTTTGACTTGGAAGTCTAGGCAGACTTCGGAGGCCCTGCAAAGGAGGCAGCACAAGGTATCAAGCGACTACCGGCTGCGTTAATCCTCGTAACTTTTTGCAACAATTTGCTGCATTTAACTTGCCGTACGGCGGACGCTACGAAGCCACGGAGTGGAGCAACAGCAAATCGGAGTATCCGTTTATCATGGTTCACACCAATAATGTTTTACTGTCACCACTGCATCAAAAAGTGGAAGAAAATTTCTCCCGAGCCGATGCCAGTCGGCTGCAACTTCTCGCGCGGAAATTTTTCGCCAGCTCAGCGAATGCCGATCTGGCCGAACGTAGCGAAGAGCAGTTATATGACACGCTGATCGCTGTCGCGGATTTCATCGGCAAACGACCCGGATCTGCTCCCCAGATCCAATTCAGCAATGATATGGATGGTGATGAGTGTATCGGCACATCCCTGTATCTGTTGCTGGACGATATGCCGTTTGTCATCGACTCGGTCCGCCAATGTCTCAATCGCCTGAATGTCGCTATCGTTGGTCTCAACAACTGCGTGCTCTACGTGCAGCGCAGCAAAGCGCAATCTGGCAAGTCAAAAGTCGCGAAGGGAGATTTGGAAAAACTGCACGAATCCGCGCATAAGCACTATAAGGCAGAGGCACTCAGCTGTGTACGCTGCGCGCCCATCAGTAGCGGTCAGCAGCAGCTTGTAAAAAAAGAGTTACTGGAAAGTTTGCGTCACGTTGCCGCTGCAGTGAAAGCCTATGGCCCCATGTGCAATAAACTCCTCGCAATTCGCGATCGATTGCTGGCGAATTCCAAACTGATCCCCATTGCCGCAGAGGATATCGATGAGTCGGTAGAGTTTATTAACTGGATCATCGACAACCATTTCACATTCCTTGGTTATGAAGAGTATCGGATTCGCAATCGCAGCGCGGGCAAGCTGCTGGAATTTCAGTCCGAGTCAGTACTCGGTGTGTCACGCTTCAAAGAAGGTATCAAGAAGCAGGTTAAACTGAATTCGCTCCCTCCCGATACTGCGCAGATTATTCTGGCCAATCAGATCTGCAGCTTTGCCAAATCGTCGCAACGGTCGCGTGTGCACCGACCAGCCTACTATGACTATATTCTTGTCAGAGAATTCGACGAGCAGGGCGAAGTCATCATTGAACATCGCTTCAAGGGACTGTACACCTCGTCGGTCTACTATCGACCTGCGCTTGATATCCCACTGGTGCGCAGAAAAGTGAAGCAGATTCTCGATCGCTCCGGCTTCGCCCCGAACGGTCACAGCAGCAAGGACTTGTTGCAGGTGTTGAATGCATTTCCGCGCGACGAGTTGTTCCAGATGAATGTGGATCAACTTTTCGCGACGACCATGCAGGTGACCCAGTTTCAGGAAACCCGAACGTGCAAACTGTTTGTTCGCAAAGACGCCTACGGCAATTTCTTCTCCTGCCTCATTTATGTGCCGCGCGACAGCTACACGACCCGGGTACGTCTCAAGATTCAGAAATTCCTGAGTGAACGCCTCGGTGCGAGTGAGTTGGAGTACAACACCTATTTATCCGAATCAGTACTTGTGCGCCTGCATCTGGTATTGCGCGTGCCGCGCATCCATCAGGTCAAATACGACCTGTCAGAACTCGAGGAGAGTCTGATCGCCCTCGTCAAACCCTGGGAAGACAGCTATCGCGAAGCGCTGCGCAAAGTCCATGACCACGAAGAGGCAGCGTGTCTCTATCAGGAATTCGCCAGCTGTTTTCCTCTGGTGTATCAAGAGGCGTATTCGGCTCGTGCTGCGGTGACCCACACCAGCCATCTGCAGTCCATTCAGCAGGGACAACAAATGGTGCTGTCTCTCGAGAAAGACAGATCGGCATCCGGTGCTGAGCTCAGCTTCAAGATATTTAACAAAGAGCAGCAGTTAATGCTGTCCGACATTGATCCGGTGCTGGAGAACCTGGGCCTCTATATTATCAGTGAGCGCACTTTTCAGTTGCGTGCGGGCGGCTGCGACGATCTCGCTACACAGAGCGAGTTCAGTGATGCCGCAGCGGTCAGTGATGAAAACGCAATCTGGTTGCACGATTTCGCGGTTTACAGAAAGCGCAAAACCGGAGAGGTGGACGCTGAACTGGCAGCTAACTTCGAAGACGCATTCGCCGCGGTATGGAATGGCGCGGTAGATGATGACAGTTTCAATGGGCTGGTCATGACGGCGGATCTCGGTTGGCGCGATGTGGCGCTGCTGCGTTCCTATGCGGCCTATCTGAAGCAGTTGCAGTTCGGCTATACGACTCAGTTCATCGCCGAGACCCTGCTCAACCATGCCCAGGTGTGCAGGCAATTGCGTGACTATTTCTATTTGCTGTTTGATCCCTCGCTCGGCAAGAGTCAGCGGCGCTCTGCCAAGAAGCTGCGCAACAGTATTCTGGCAGGTATCGATGAGGTGACGAATCTCGCAGAGGACAGCGTGTTGCGCGCCTACCTGGATCTTCTGGATGCAACACAGCGCAGCAATTACTTTCAATGCGATGTGAGTAGTGAGGGTGGTGAGAGTAATGAACTGAAGACTTATTTCTCGTTCAAGTTTCGCTCCGATACATTGGAATTTGTGCCGCGACCAAAACCGAAATTCGAAATCTTCGTGTATTCACGGCGTATGGAAGGAGTGCATCTCCGCGGTGGCAAAGTCGCGCGTGGCGGCCTGCGCTGGTCAGATCGGAGTGAGGACTATCGCACCGAGGTGTTGGGACTCGTCAAAGCCCAGCAGGTAAAGAACTCGGTCATTGTGCCCGTGGGTGCCAAGGGCGGGTTCATCGTGAAAGAGCAGCCGGCAGACGCGGATCGCGAAACCGTGCAGGCGCTCGGTATTGCGTGCTACAAAACATTTATCTCTGGTTTGCTCGATATTACAGACAATATCAGGGACGGCGAGATAGTGCCGCCGGTCGATACTGTACGCCGGGATGAAGACGATCCCTATCTGGTCGTTGCCGCGGACAAAGGCACCGCGAGCTTCTCGGATATTGCCAATGGCATCGCAGCCGACTATGACTTCTGGCTGGGAGATGGATTCGCTTCAGGGGGTAGTCATGGCTATGACCATAAGGCGATGGGAATTACTGCGCGCGGCGCCTGGATATCTGTGCAGCGACACTTTCGCGAGTTGGGCATCGACGTGCAACAGGAGGATTTCTCCGTCGTAGGAATCGGCGATATGTCGGGTGATGTGTTCGGCAATGGCATGTTGCTCTCGAAGCACATCAAGTTGCTCGCCGCCTTCAATCATCGCCATATTTTCATTGACCCCGATCCGGATCCCGCGCAGAGCTTCGCCGAACGGAAGCGCCTGTTCAATAAGAAAGGCTCTGCCTGGAGCGACTATAGCGGCGAGTTGATCTCGGAAGGCGGCGGTGTTTTCGACCGCTCAGCCAAGTCGATCGCGATCAGCGAACAGATGAAGGCCTGCTTCGCGATCGAGAAGGACAAGCTCGCGCCAACGCAACTCATTAACGCCTTGCTTCGCGCGCCGGTTGACCTGATCTGGAATGGGGGAATCGGTACCTATGCGAAAGCACACACCGAGTCTCATTCTGAAGTTGGGGACAAGACCAATGACGCCTTGCGAGTAAACGGTCGTGACCTGCGCAGCAAGGTGGTGGGCGAAGGTGGCAACCTGGGTTTCACTCAGAAAGCGCGTATCGAATACGGGCAGCAGGGTGGTGTGTCGCTAACAGATTTTATCGATAATTCAGCCGGCGTTGATTGCTCGGATCATGAGGTCAACATCAAGATTCTTCTCAATCAATTGCAGCGAGAAGGCAAGCTGACGGAGTCGCGCCGCTACAAGCTGCTTGAGTCGATGACCGACGAAGTAGCACAACTGGTTCTGGAGAATAATTTCCAGCAGGTACAGGCAATAGGCATTGCATTTTCTGAAGCACAAAGCAGGCATCAGGAATACAGTGATTTGATCCGCTATCTCGAACGTTGCGCGGGACTCGATCGTCAGCTCGAATTCTTGCCGGGCGACGAGGAACTCGAAGAGCGCGCTAAGCGCCAGCAGGTGCTCACGCGTCCCGAGCTGTCGGTGATGATTTCCTATATGAAGCTGCATCTCAAGGCGGTGCTGGTCGATGCCAGCTTTTTACAGGACGATTATTTGCAACGTTTCCTCTTCAGTGCATTCCCCAAGCGACTGCGCCGCAGTTACTCGGACGCGATACTTACGCATCAGTTGCGCCGGGAGATTATTGCATCGCAACTGGCCAATCGCCTTGTTAATCTGTTTGGCGCCAGTTTCATCTATCGCATGATCGAGTCCACAGGCGCGGTCATCGAAGATGTCATCAAGGCGATGTTGCTGAGTATGGAAATTTTCGAAATTGAAGACACCTGGCACGAAATCGAAGATCTCGATTTTTCTGTCGCCAGCAAGACTCAATATGCCATGCTCGGGCGACTCATCAGACTGGCGCGCCGGTCCACGCGCTGGCTACTGAGAAATCGACGCAGCGAGTTGAACATGGCGAAAGAAATCGATTTCTTCGCGGACGGTGTGAAGCAGTTTCGCACCATGCTGCCAGGCAAGCTGCCTGAAGCATTCAGCGACATGTTTGCTGCGCGGATGGAGGAATACTGCGCAGCAGGTGTCGACGAAAAGCTCGCGAACCGGGTTTGTCAGTGTGATTTCCTGTTTCCTGCAGCGAGCTTTGTCGAGATTGCCCAGGCCACCGGTGAATCGCTGGCCGATGTCGTCACGATCTATTATTCCCTGGGTGAGGCGCTGCGCTTGAATGCATTGGGCAAGACAATCAATGAATTGCAAGTGGGTAACTACTGGCAAGCGTTGGCACGCGAAACCTATCTTGATGACCTGGCGTGGCAGCAGCGCGCACTGACGAGTAATCTGATTGCCAGTCGCGGGCGTGCCGGTTCGGCCAAGAAACAGGTTCGCCGCTGGATGGAGCAGCACGCCGATGAGGTGGCTCGTCTCGAGCAAATGTTGTCGCAATTGGAAGCCAAACCCGATTCCGACTATGCCATCTTCTCAGTGGTCCTGCGTGAGCTGCTCAATCTTGCGCAGCGCACTGCCTATCGACATTAGACTGCGCGGCGAACCCATTGCCGGCGCGAGTAGTGACCAAGAGGACTTATTTTTGACGAGTGAAAGGAAGCTGATTTTCTATACTACCGCAGGATGTCATCTGTGCGAGCAGGCGGAGCAATTACTGGCAGCGCTGGTCAGCAACGAAGCTGTCGCCTATGACACGATCGATATTGCCAGCGATGAGAAGTTGGTGGACCTCTATGGAATCCGTATTCCGGTTGTGCGCAGTCCGGCGAAACAGGCTGAAGTCGGCTGGCCGTTTGGCTATGAGGACTTACTTAGCTTAATTTGATGTGCCAGGGTTCGAAGCGCACACCGAACAGATTGTCGGTTGGATAGCGGATATTCACGTAACCCAGGTTGGCGATTTTCTGATACTCGGGTGTCGAGGAGAAGTCGGCGGTGAAGTTGCGTTCGCCGAATCCGATCTTGCCGATATCGAAGTCGCCGATGCCATGATAGGAGTGACCTGGCGGGGCGAGTGAGCGTGAAGCTCTCGACAGGTTGCCGTTTGCTTCAATTGTTTTGGCGAGGAACAGGTGCATCTGTTTAACAATGCTGCGCACTCCCGAGGTCAGGATCAGTCCGCCGCCGACATCATTGCGTAATTGATTATACAGGTTCAGGGATTCGCCCTTGAGCAGGAAGTGGCCCGAGTTGGGTATCTTCGCGACGTCCTTGCGTGGGATAGCTTCGGTTATCTCCTGGCTTATTTTCTTGCCAAAGAACCCGTAGCGGGTTGGATTGGCAAAGAATATTTCTTCCAGGAAATTGAGTTCGTCCGCTGCAAACGCGCCAATTTCCGGAAAGTTTCTACCCGCCTGCAGCATCTCATCGAAGCTCATCAGATTGAAATTGCCGTGTCCCATGTACGCTTCAACCCGCGACAGGTGGCGTGCCGTTTTTAGCAGCAGAGGCTCGTAGCGCACGTCGAGGTATATGTCGCTGGGAAAAATGGCATCGAAGTTACGAATCTTGCGCAGATAGCTTGCGACCTCGTCATCGTCCAGATGCGCAAGATTGATGTCACTGGCATGGGCCAGAGTGGGCACCGGTGCTGGCAGCCCTTCGACTGGACGCACCGACTCGATTTCGAGTCTGGTAAATTCGAAACCGGCCTCATTGCCCGGCGGCGCGGGAGACAGTGACTGTTCTGTCAGTGGCGAGACGCGCTGAGCGACAGGCACGGGCTTGCCGCTGAGCACCAGTCCGGGCTGCTCAACCAGCTTGCGCCACATGAACTGTCCACCAAAGGCGACAGTACTGGCGGTCAGAAATCCTTCCAGAAATGCCCGCTTGTTCAAACTCGACCCGATTCGTTGTGCTGTTGTTGGAAAGCAGAGAAATATAGCAAATATAACGGCCGTGGGTAAGTACTTCTGA
Organism: uncultured Pseudohongiella sp.; assembly: GCA_965228725.1. Classification (GTDB taxonomy): domain Bacteria; phylum Pseudomonadota; class Gammaproteobacteria; order Pseudomonadales; family Pseudohongiellaceae; genus UBA9145. The sequence continues at coordinate 313,230 of OZ245834.1, forward strand.
AGTGCCGTATTAGTATCAAAATCAGCAACTTGTGAGAGTTTTCTGTGACAGTATTCGAGCCCGGAATTGAGTCTTCAGAGGCTCGCAGTGGGCAGGCCGAACAGGCGGGATGCGTTGGCCGTGGTGAGTTGTGCGAGTTGCTCCGGATCCTGCTCCCTGCAGCGAGCCAGGGTAGTCAGCACCTCTGGCAGGTATTGAGGTTCGTTGCGGCGCGATTTGGGTCGCGGTCGGAGAGAGCGGGGAAGCAAGTAGGGGGCATCTGTCTCGATCAGCAGGCGATCGTCCGGGATATGATGCACTATTTGCTGCAACTGTAGTCCACGGCGCTCATCACACACCCAACCCGTGATGCCGATATACATGTCCAGGTCGAGATAGTCTTTCAGCGCGGCCTCAGTGTCGGTGAAGCAGTGCACCACGCCGCCAACCAGTCCTGACCGGTACTGCTTCAACAGGGGCAGAAATTGCTCATGCGCATCGCGTTGATGCAAGAACAGCGGCTTCTGCAGCTCCGTTGCCAACTGTAGGTGCCGTTCAAAGATTTTTAGTTGCGCTGCGGCTGGAGAGAAATTACGATTGAAATCCAGTCCGGTTTCGCCGACTGCTACCACCATATCCCGCTGTGCCAGTTCTGCCGCCTGGCTGAAATCGTCTGAACTCACCCCCTCGGCGATGTGCGGATGAAACCCTACCGTGCTACGCAAGCGGTCGGGGTCTTCTTCGCTCAGCAGCACTGCAGCCTCACTACTGGCCAGGTCGGTACCAGTCAATATTATGCGGGCAACACCCGCGGCAAGGGCTTTATCCAGGACTTCCCGATAATCATGTTGAAATGATTCATGTGTAAGGTTGGCGCCAATGTCGACCAGTTGCACTGTGCAGACTCTTTTTGTTTGCAAAGCGCGGGAGTCTAAAGGAAAGCCGGGGCCAGAACCAGCGATGGACTTCTGAGCGCGAATGAGACTGGAAGTGGGAGCCGGCGCGGCTGGGTCATCCCCGGGGATTGGCTATTGCCAGATCAATATCTGATAATAGCCAGCAGTTTAATGTGGTTACTAGACAGCATAGGTATGAGCAACGTGGACGCCAAAGTAGAGAAGAAATCCCTTAACTGGGCAGAGCTCGGTTTTCAGTATCAACGCACTGACTATCGGTTTTCTGCTGTGTATTCAGATGGTGCCTGGAACGACGGTGAGCTTGTCACCGACGCCATGATCAGCGTCCATGAAGGGGCACCTACACTGCATTACGCGCAACAATGTTTTGAAGGCATGAAGGCGCAGACTGCCGAGGATGGTCGGATTCTTTTATTCCGACCCGACCTGAACTGGCAGCGTATGTCCGAGGCGGCAGGTCGCCTGCTGATGCCCGTCGTTCCCCAGGAGCTGTTCATGCGCGGCGTCGAAGAAGCGGTGCGCGCCAATTATGCCTGGATACCCCCCTACGGATCGGGTGCGTCTCTTTATATCCGTCCAATGCTGATTGGTGTCGGCGAGAATCTTGGCCTGAAGCCGGCGAAGCAATTCGAGTTCCGTGTGTTTGTTTCTCCCGTCGGTCCTTACTATAAAGAAGCAGGAATGGCAGTCATTTCACTCGCCGTGTCGGAGATGGACCGTGCTGCTCCTCGCGGCACCGGCAGTTTCAAGGTCGGCGCAAACTATGCCGGTGGGCTGCTGGCGACTCGCAAGGCGCAGGAACTCGGTGCCAACGAGGCGCTCTATCTGGATGCGCGTGAAGGGCGCTTTATCGATGAAGCCGGCTCAGCGAATATCGTCATCGCCACACGTGACGGCAAAATCATCACGCCAAAATCGCAAGCGATTCTGCCGAGCATCACACGACGATCGCTAATGGATATCGCGGCCAAATCGCTTGGCTACGAAACGGAAGAGCGGCCCATTGAGTTGCGTTCGGAGTTCCCGAACTTTCAAGAGATTGCTGCCTGTGGAACAGCCGCTGTGCTCTCACCAGTTGGCAAGATCTGGTTCGATGGACAGTGGAACTCCGTTGGCGATTCGCCAGAGTCTGTAGGTCCGGTAATGCAGAAACTCTACGATCAACTGACGGGAATTCAACGTGGTGAGCTGGACGACACGTTTAACTGGCTACACGAAGTGGAGCTATAGCTTGGGGTTCCAAGCAGTTTGCTGTTAGCAAGTCATGTCGCTCTAAGTGCCATGTGTCCCTCATTATAGTTTTTCCGGTTAAAGTGAAAATCAATGCCGCCGATCACAGTCAGGCGGCATTTTTTCTTGTCCGGTTTACCTCGTTTTTCATCATCCGACATGTCCATGCCCCGGTGAGCCATTGAGTGCGGCCGGTTTGGCCCCGAAAAACATTCGATAAAACAAAGAGATAGCTAGCAACTTTTGAGCTGTAATTGGCAGCGCCAGACAAAAATATTGTGAGCAATGTGCAATTTTTTAGTCATAAAACTTGACCGAGTCCCGGCTTGCCCTTATATATGTCGCCACTTTCGAGACACGAATTTCACAAAACCCAAAGCCCAATACACGCGTACCCTGCATTTAAATGTCCAAATCTCTAGTAATAGTCGAGTCGCCAGCCAAAGCAAAGACTATTAACAAATACCTTGGCCCCGAGTTTGTTGTTAAGTCGAGCGTAGGTCATATCCGTGATCTGCCTACCAGTGGTAATGGCAAACCGGTTGACGCCAAGGCGCGCGCGGCAGCCGCCGCTGCGACCCGCAAAATGGCACCCGAAGAAAAAGCGGCCTATAAAAAGAAGAAAGCAAAACAACAACTGGTTGCTCGCATGGGTATCGACCCGGAGCATGACTGGAAGGCCAACTACCAGATTCTCCCTGGCAAGGAGAAGGTCGTAGCTGAACTCAAGAAGCTGGCCAAGAATGCAGACAACATCTTTCTGGCAACGGACTTGGATAGAGAGGGAGAGGCCATCGCCTGGCACTTGAAGGAGTCCATTGGCGGTGACCCGGAACGCTACAAGCGGGTAGTCTTCAATGAGATTACCAAGCGCGCGATCAGCGAAGCGTTTTCCGAGCCCGGTCAGCTCGACATGCGTTATGTGGAAGCCCAGCAGGCACGTCGCTTTCTGGATCGCGTAGTCGGCTTCATGGTTTCACCCTTGCTCTGGGCAAAAGTCGCACGCGGTTTGTCAGCAGGCCGGGTGCAGTCCGTTGCAGTCCGCCTCGTTGTAGAACGTGAGCAGGAAATTCGCGCCTTCATTCCTGAGGAATTCTGGGAAGTATTCGCGAACCTCAAAACCAGCGACTCGCACAAGTTGCGCTGTCAGGTAGTGAAAGATGGCGGAGAGAATTTCCGCCCAGGCAGCAAGGAACAAACTGATGCCGCGCTGGCTATCCTCAATAGCAGCGACTACAAGATTCTCAAACGTGACGACCGGCCGACTTCGTCCAAGCCCAAGCCACCACTGATTACATCGACTTTGCAACAGGCTGCCAGTACCCGGCTTGGCTTCGGTGTGAAAAAGACCATGTTGATGGCGCAGCGTCTCTATGAGGCGGGCTATATCACCTATATGCGTACGGATTCGACACATCTGAGCAATGACTCTATTGCAATGTGCCGCAACTACATCGAGCAGAATTTCGGCCAGGACTATTTGCCCGAGAAGCCGCTGTTCTATAGCTCCAAGGAAGGTGCCCAGGAAGCGCACGAGGCGATCAGACCCTCCGATGTACGCGTCCAGGCTGACAAGCTAATGGGTATGGAGCCCGATGCGGTGCGCCTGTACTCCCTGATCTGGCAGTACTTCGTTGCGTGCCAGATGCCGCCGGCACAGTATCTCAGCAGCACAATTACCGTTGAAGCAGACAAATTCGAGCTGCGCACCAAGGGCCGCATCATGAAGTTTGATGGCTATCTCAAGGTGATGCCTTCACGCGAAGAAGATGTCGTGTTGCCAGACGTGGCAGTTGGGGACTTGCTGAAATTGCAGGAGCTCGACCCGCATCAGAATTTTACCAAGCCACCTGCACGCTTCACCGAAGCGAGCCTCGTAAAAGAATTGGAGAAGCGCGACATCGGACGTCCTTCCACCTATGCCTCTATCATCTCCACGATTCAGGATCGCGGTTACGTGAAAGTAGAGAGCAAGCGCTTCTATGCCCTGAAGATGGGCGATATTGTCGCTGAGCGCCTGCAGGAGAGTTTTAGCGACCTGATGGACTACGACTTCACGGCGAAGATGGAAGATTCGCTGGATGACGTCGCATCGGGCGGTAAGGACTGGAAAACTCTGCTCAATGATTTCTACACCAGCTTCACCGATCAGCTTGCGAAGGCTGAGGCGGAAGAGGGTGGCATGCGCGCCAACAATCCGACGGATACGGATATCGAGTGTCCCAAGTGTAGCCGCCCCATGCAGATTCGCACAGCGTCCACCGGAGTCTTCCTGGGATGTTCCGGCTATGCGCTGCCTCCCAAGGAGCGCTGCAAGAGCACACTCAACCTGACACCAGGTGAGGAAGCGATACGTACTGATTCTGCCGAGGAAGCCGAGGAGCAGGAGAATATCCTGCTGCGCAAGAAGCATCGCTGCAAGATTTGCAACACGGCGATGGAGTCCTATCTCATTGATGAGAAACGCAAACTCCATGTCTGCGGCAATAACCCCGACTGCCCGGGTTATGAAGTCGAACACGGCGAGTTTAAGATCCGTGGCTATGATGGCCCGGTAATCGAATGTGACAAGTGTGGCGCCGACATGCAGCTCAAGACTGGCCGCTTCGGCAAGTACTTCGGTTGTAGCAGTGAAGACTGCAAAAACACACGCAAGCTGTTACGCAATGGCGAAGCCGCGCCACCGAAGATGGATCCGGTGGACATGCCTGAGCTGGAATGTGAAACGGTAGAAGACCACTACGTCCTGCGTGACGGCGCCTCAGGCATTTTCCTCGCTGCAAGCAAGTTTCCCAAGAATCGGGAAACTCGCGCGCCTTACGTGGAAGAGCTACTGCCGCACAAGGATGAGATCGATCCGAAGTACGACTTTTTGTTCAGCGCGCCAACTGAAGACGATGAAGGAAACAAGACGCTCGTCCGCTTCAGTCGCAAGACCAAAGAACAGTACGTCCAGACCGAAGTAGACAAGAAGGCTACAGGTTGGAAGGCGTTCTTCGAGAACGGTAAATGGGTTGTGACCAAGCCGGAGAAGAAGGCTGCTCGTAAGAAAACGGCGAAGAAAAAGACAGCGAAAAAGAAAACAGCCAGCAAGAAAAAAGCCGCTTCATAAAGCGGCTTTTTTAATTGGGTCTGCAGAACAATTTCAGGCTATGCGAGCCCGTGGAGCGGTCAGAGTTCTACCAGGGGTGTAAAGCCACCATAGATTAAGCGTTTGCCATCGAAAGGCATGGGATTCTTTTCCGGGTCCATGCGCGGATCGGTCTGTTCCGGATTCTCCATCCATTCCATCATCTTCGCCATGGCAGCATCGCGGGTTGCCTTGTCCGGCCATTCAATCCAGGAAAACACGACTGTCTCGTCGTCTTTTGCCTGCACTGCCTTGCGGAAATCCGTGACCTTGCCTGCACTCACGTCGTCTCCCCAGCATTCAACGACACGCAGCGCGCCGAGATCCATGAACACGCTATCTCCGAGCTCGGCGTGCCTGGCGAATTTGTCCTTGTTAGCGGTGGGTACTGCGATCACAAAGCCATCGATGTAACTCATTGTGTGTCTCCTGTCAGCCGGAGTTGTTCTGTGATTGATTGTTATTCTGCGACTACTCTCTCGAGTCGAATCATTTTCTGTCTTGTCCTGACCTGTCTTGTCACTGCAGTCTCTGGCCAACCCTTAGTCGGTTGCCATCCGGGTCGGTGAGATGCACCTCACGCGCCCAGGGCTGCTCGATAATGTCGACCTCGAACTCCCTGGCAAACTCTTCGATGTCATCGACATAGAAATACAGCAGCGTATTGGGTCTGGCATCGCCCTTGTGTTCGGAGAGGTGAAGCATCAGGTCACCGCGCCGAAGAAAAAGATAGAGTGGCAAGTCGGGAGCGAAGCGGTGTTCGCCGGCGATCTCAAAGCCCAGTCTCGCATACCACCGGGCGGTCAGCTTGCCGTCGCTGACATGCAGTATTGGCACGAGTTGTTCGGACACTATTTACCTCGCAAAGGCTTATACATGCGCATTTTATTGTGCCGCGTCCCGGTTTGCAGATTGCGTCTTATCCGGTACTGATGCGTGTTGTGTCTTGGTCGCGGAATCGCTTCCCGGCAGCTTCAAGCGCGATTCGTAATTTCGGCAGACTGCCTGGACCGAAGCCATGCAAGGCCAGCAACTCGCTTTCGGAATAGCGTTCCAGGTCACTGAGTGAGCAAATGCCATTGTTAAGCAGCGCCCGTCTCGCTGGCGCAGGGATTTGGCTCATAAATCCGGTCGTGGGTTTCTTGAGTCCCTCACAAACCGGACAGACCGGGCAATCACTCCGTTTGTTAAATGAGTGACCATTCGAACAGACTTTTTGAGTAGTGCCAGTCATTGCCAATGAAGATCACAATCTGGATGGAAGTGTCGATTCCTTGTGCCAAAGATGATACAAAACTGAATTCTGAGTCAAGAATGACGGTGGCGTGGCCCCTATCTACTCGCTTCTTGAAGCCTCGTATTCCTTGCGATTCTTACTTTCCTCTCTTTCCTTACGATTGTTACGCTCAATGCACTCAATACGCTGAGAAGTGCGGGGGTAACAGCGCCTTGCGCCGCGTGGAAAAGATAAAGTCGTCAGCCAGACTCTCTGAATGCCTGGACTAGATGCTGCGCCGAATCACTCCCACACTAATCCCCTCAATCGAGAAATGGCGGTCGCGCATGTCCACCTCGATGGGAGCGAACTCTGCGTTTTCGGCAATGAGGTTGACGCGGTATTTGCTGCGGCAGGTCTGCAGCCGTTTCACAGTGACCTCATCGTCGATTCTCGCCACGATGATATCGCCGTTGTTGGCGCGATCGGTCTTGTGCACGGCCAGGAGATCGTCTTCGAAGATGCCAATGTCGATCATACTGGTGCCCTTGACCGTGAGCAGGTAGTCGGCGCGGGGTTGGAACATATCGGGTGGAATGTCGAGATGGTCATCAATGCATTCGGCGGCGAGCAAGGGGCTACCGGCAGCAACCTGTCCGATGATGGGGAGGCCGAGTTGTTCGCTGATGGGAAGCCGAATACCACGCGAGGTGCCAGCCATCATCTCGATAGCGCCTTTACGGGCGAGCGCGCGCAGATGCTCTTCGGCGGCATTGGGTGACCGAAAGCCCATCTCCTGGGCGATCTCCGACCGTGTCGGTGGAAAACCGGTGTCTTGCAGATATTCCTTGATATAGTCCAGGATCTGCTCCTGACGCGGGGTCAGCTTGTTCATAGCGGGTTCCTCAGATTTCGATACTGTAATTATATACAGTTATCTGCCAATGACAATCAAGCTTGAGAAATCTCTTTGCAGGCCAGAAACCGCGTGGCTTGCAACCAGGGAGGACAACCTTGAAAGTTTACAGAATAAGAGCTCACTGAAGGGCAGAGGCCCGCAATGCGTTGTATTAAGGCAGGGATGTAGAGATGGGATGCTGAATCTGGCTGGGCGCTAGCGGGTGTCAGACAACTGAAAGTCGTCGCCGAGATCAAGATCCATCAGGTCGGGTTCAATATCGGACAACACGCCGGAGAAGTTCTCAGGTACAAAGGCCTGATCGCTGTCGGCGCTGTCTTCCACATTGAGTTCGTAGGGGGTGCGCCAGTCTTCGGGCGCTTCGGCAGGAGAGAGGTACAACTGACGCCACGTGGCAGAATCATACTCACCGACCTCGCCGTCCACCATCTGAATTTCGATGGTGCCGCCTTCATCGTCGATTGCAACGACTTCAAACAAGCTTCCGCTGACAACATCTTGATACCAGGCGGAAACTTCGGGGACGAGAGTGTTCATGGACGTGCCTCCGTCAAGTGACGTTTTTCTAATTCTGTGGTGCGATCTCCCTGTGCGGATGGTCCTGCTTGCGTCGCGTGCTGCGACGACTCGAGAGTTACTATAGATAAGAAATACTCGGAAAAGAAAGCACTTTCGTTCATGAAAATGTAACAAGCTGAGTTGTGAAATTAACTCAGCCCGCTAACTCTCTGAACTGTAGCGAGATGCGCTTTTGCCGAGCAGATTCTTATTTGTGATAATTCGCCGACTTCTCCAGCGGATCAGGGATATGCAATCAAAATCACAGGCTTACGGGCCACTCATGCTCGACCTCGCAGGCACCGAATTGCTCCCGGAGGAGCGCGACCTCCTGCAATCGCCGGCCGTGGGTGGTGTGATTCTCTTTACACGAAATTATCGTGCGCCAGCCCAGTTGTCAGACCTGATTGGCGCAGTGCGCGAAGCGAACGCTAACCTGATAATAGCGGTAGATCAGGAGGGGGGCAGGGTACAGCGCTTTCGCGACGGTTTTACCCGCTTGCCTGCCTTACACGATTTAGGGGAGATTTATCGCCAATCTCCGGAGCATGGGGCTGCCTTGCTACGCCAGGCGGCCTGGTTGATGGCTGCGGAGTTGCTGCAGTTTGATATCGATATCAGTTTTGCGCCGGTGTTGGACCTGTATAACATCGCCAGCCAGGTTATCGCTGACCGTGCTTTTTCGGCGGACCCGGCGGAGGTCGTCGCCATGGCTCGACACTATATTGCCGGTTTGCACGAAGCCGGCATGTGCGCCACTGGCAAACACTTTCCCGGCCATGGCACCGTAGTCGCTGACTCTCATGTCGAGCTGCCTGTCGATGAACGCTCGGCCGAGGAGATCCTGGGCTCAGACTATCGCGTGTTTGCCGAGTTGATCGACGTTATTGACGCCGTCATGCCTGCGCATGTCCGCTATCCGGCGCTCGATGAACAATGCGCGGGCTTCTCAAGCTACTGGCTGCAGGAAAAACTGCGCACTGAATTGCAATTTACCGGTGTTATCTTCAGTGACGATCTCACCATGAACGCAGCGCACTCGGTAGGTACGGTAGAGCAGCGACTTGAACTCGCACTTGCGGCCGGCTGTGATATGGCGCTGGTATGTAACGATACGCAGGCTGCCCGGCAAGCGGCAGGCTGGCTGGAGCGCCATGCGGTAGCAGGGAGCGAGCGGCTCGCCGCTTTGCGAGCACTGCCTGCTGCGGACTATTCGGATCTGCAAAACACGGCGCAGTGGCAAGCTGCGAGCGAGGCGCTCGCCGGCCGATATGAACTCGATGATGGAATTGAAGCGCTCTAGCCACACCATGCTGGCAGCAGCTTCGGAAAACAGGATTAGCAAAAGGAATCAGTAATGGAATTTTTCTCTCTCGAAACCCTGAGTAGTCTGGGTTGGGAAGTGGAACTCTTCGTAGTCGTCACCCTGACGCTGGTCGTCAGGATCATCGCCATGCGCTTTCTGAGCGTGATGGAGCGGCAACTGGCGAAGACCTCCAACGCCTGGGACGACGCACTGATCGAGGCGGCGCGTGTGCCGGTGAGCTGGTTCATCCTCATCATGGGATTGCTCTGGGCAATTGATATCTCCGAAGGCTATGTCGATCTGACGCTCTTCTCAGAACAGAATCTCAACACGGCACGGCAACTCACTTTCATCACCCTGACGATGCTGTTTTTCTGGCGCTTCATCACGCAGGTTGAACGCAGTCTCATTGAAAAATACAAGGCAGCACCGGCAGAAGACAGCCGCATGGATCCGACAACAGCCAGTGCGTTGGCCAAGCTACTGCGCCTCTCGGTTGTTATTTCTGCTGCGTTGATTGCCTTGCCGACGCTTGGCATCGAGATTACTGCCTTGCTAGCCTTCGGTGGCGTAGGGGGTATCGCTATCGGCTTCGCCGCGCAGGATTTGCTGGCCAATTTCTTCGGCGGTCTGATGATTTATCTCGACCGGCCGTTTGCGATTGGTGACTGGATTCGCTCTCCCGATCGGGAGATAGAGGGTACGGTTGAACACATAGGCTGGCGCCTCACCGTGGTGAGAACCTTTGACAAGCGTCCGCTGTATATTCCCAATTCCGTCTTCACCAAGTTGGCGCTTGAGAATCCGTCGCGCATGAAGAACCGACGCATCAAGCAGACCATTGGCATCCGCTACAAGGATGCGGACAAGATGGCGGTCGTCGTGAATGATGTAAAAGAGATGTTGATGGCGCATCCCGATATCGATACGACACAGACGCTAATCGTCAACTTCGATACCTACGGGGCGAGTTCCCTCGACTTCTTCATCTACACTTTTACCAAAACAGTAAACTGGATCGAGTTTCACAAGGTCAAGGAAGATGTCTTGCTGAAGATCATCGACATCGTCCACGGCCACGGGGCTGACTTCGCATTTCCGACGCGTACTCTCGATGGTCTCGAGGTTCTGACTCAGCGAGCTGATTCCTAGGGTGCCGCGTTTCTGGGATGGCAGCAAAATAGGGCGTGAGTATAGTGCCTGGTCGCACAGATAATGGCTGACAATTCAACTGACAAACCTGTCATGACTGCGGCGCTGGCGGAGGCCGTGCGCAAGCGAGCGCGACTGCTCTATGACGCCAAGCAGGTGGGTGCCGCGTTCGATGCCATGGCTCGCGCCATTGATAGTGAACTGGCAGGCAGCGACCCCGTCATGCTGTGTGTCATGACCGGTGGTATCGTGACGGCTAGCGAACTGGCGCTACGTCTACAGTTCCCGCTGGAGATAGACTATGTGCATGCGAGTCGCTATGGCGATGCGACGCGCGGAGGTGAGTTGCAGTGGGTGCGCGAGCCTGCACTGAGTCTGCAAGGCCGCACCGTCTTGCTGGTCGATGATATTTTCGATCAGGGGGCGACGCTGGCAGGCATTGCCGAGTATTGCCTTGCCGAGGGTGCGAGTCAGGTGCGTATCGCTGTTATGGTCGAGAAGCAACACGATCGCAAGCTGACGACTTTGCGGCCTGACTACGTGGGAATTGCAATTGAAGACGCCTATGTATACGGCTTTGGCATGGACTATCGCGGCTATCTGCGCAATGCAGCAGGCATTTATGCGGTCGCGGACTCTGATTACTGACTAGAGACTGTTGCCAGCATCCGCGTGGCCGTATTCAACCAGCTTCGCCAGCGCCGTCAGGTACAGGGCAGTGCGAGTAGGTCGTTCTTCCATCTTGCCAAATAGCCCGCGGTAGCGGTCGAGCTGTGCTGCATGTTCCTGCAATTGCACTGCAATGAAATCATCCTCGCTCTGCCCGGGGCGCGGTTGTGCTGTCTTGTAGTCCACAATCCAGCGCGTGCCCTGATCGTCCAGTAGCGTGCGATCGACTTTATGTTCGCGGAGTTGACCAGACAGGGTGGAGACGAGGCTGAGCTCGCTCTGGCTCTCGCCATCCCGCTGCGCGAACAACCAGGCACTGGCCTCGTCAGTCAGGCAGCGCTGCAGTGTCGAGACAATGTGAGTAATGCGCTCTTCCAATTCGGTTTCGCCAAGGTCCAACTGGCCCAGTCTGGTTCGCCAATACGGACGCATCTGCCTTGTCAGGCGTGCCACAGCGTCCTGGTCTTTTGTTGCAGCTGTTGTCGATGGCGGCGCAGTAGCGAGTGCTCCGCCGTCACCATGACTCATGGTCGTGTAAACCTCCAGGGCTTCATGGATTAATGTGCCGACAACGCTGGCCAGCCTGTCGGTAGTGTGCCCTCTGCCAGTGTGCCTTGCGGTCTTGCCCGACTCGTCCCTCTGCTTATTTGCCTGCATAGACGGCGTGTCTGCATCAACACGCTCTATCGAATCGGCTTCGGAACCGGGGTGCGCTTCCGGTGAGCGCAAAAGAGCTTCCTGCTCCCTGTCATCAAGCTGCAGGGGGGCAGCAAAGCGGCGATAGGTATCAACCGGTTCAGCAAGGCTGTCGTCCGGGTGTTCGCCCGTTGGGCTGCTGGGGATGCAGGGTAGCAGCTCGATGCTGAGCTGGCCCGCTGCTGCGCTTGCAGTAAGCTGAGGCCAGATGCGCGCCAACAGGGAATTACTGCCGGGCGGCTTCGGTTCGGCTGTGCTGTTCGAATCATCGGTTTCATCGAGTGCAAGGCGGCCGAACAGATGCGCAGACTTGATTGCGCGCGTCACAGCGATATAGAGCAGGCGCGTACTCTCCAGAGTTTCTTTGGTCGCTTTTTCCTTCTTCAAATAGGCATAGAGGCGCGTATCGTCACTGCCGGCTGGTGAGAGTGAACCGAGGAACAGACGCGGCATGCCGTTGGCATTGAGTCGCTCATGCCAGAGCAATAGACTCTTGGCATCCATGCCGCCACTCTTTTGGGTGAGCGCCGGCAAGATCACATGATCGTATTCAAGACCCTTGGCCTTATGCATTGTTAACAGGTGTACGATTCCGTTTGCAGACGAGTGTTCAGGTGCAGCAGCAGACGGTACGTAACTGTTCTGCAATTTTTCTTCGAAGCGCGCAAAATTCTCCAGACTGTCGGCTGTCTCCTGTTCGCGCAGGATTTGCAGGAACCGCCTCGCGCAGTCCAGCTCTACCTGCGAAGGGCAGCATGCCGGCCCGCGCAGCAGGGTCCAGCTTGCCTCGATGAGCTGGTGTAGCGGCATGCGCGAACGGTAGTGCATGGCATAACCGAGAATTGCCGCCACCGGCTTGAGTCGTGCGAAGTTCTCTGCGCTGAGTTGCGCTTGCAGTTGCGGGTGACACAGCGCGTTGAAGATACTGTTCTTCGCGGCGAGTTCACAGAGTGTTTGCAGTGCGCTCGTATCGATACCACACCAGGGCGCGCGCAATGTTGCCAGCCAGGCAAGCCGATCCGCGGGATTGACGAGAGCCTTCGTTAGACTCAACAAATCAGAAACGACGGGCTCACTGGCGAGACGATCGATGTCTGTTGCCTGCCAGTGAATGCCAGCCGAGCGCAAGCGCGGAATCAATGGTTCGAAATGCGAACGGCTGCGTACCAGAATAGCGATGTCAGATTGTGGATCGCTGGCTTGCAGTTCCTGAATGCGCTGCACAATCAGATCCGCCTCGTGCAAGCCGGCAATCTCTCTCGCGTCTGCGCCATAGGTCACCAGTGTGGTGCGAATGTCGAAGTCCTGAATTGCATCATGGCTGGCAACCGAAGCGGAATAGGGTACTGCACCGCGTGACGCATCTGCGCGTTCGGGAAACGCGTCAGCGAAAACCTGGTTCACCCATTGCACGACTTTTTGCTGGGAGCGAAAGTTCGCCTGCAGCGTGAGCGGCGTCAGATAGATGTCATTGATGCCGCGTTCTCTTACGTCGAGATAGATGCCAACATTGGCGTCGCGAAAACCATAGCAGGACTGCATCGCGTCGCCAACCAGAAACAGTGTGCGGCCATCGCCGTTCTGCCACCCGGCGGTAAGCTGTTTTAACAGCGCCAGTTGCACTTTCGACGTATCCTGAAATTCGTCGACAAGAATGTGCTGCAGACGATGGTCCAGGGCGAGTGCGATATCGGTTGGCTCCTGTTCGGAGCCGAGCGCGGCCAGTGCGGCCGCGCTGGTTTGTGCGTGATCGATCACTGCAAAGCGACGAAATGAGAGCTGTAGTTCCTTGGCGAGATCAGCCAGTACATTTAGCAGGGCGGTGAGGAACTGCCATTGTTCGGAATCGATCTGATCGCCTGGCAAGGCGCGAAGTTCGGCGAGTGCAATGCGCAGTGCTTCATTGGCAGCGAGTTCGCCCAGCAGCTCGACCATCTGCTGTTTGTTCTGGCTAGCCTGGTCGCCTTTCTTGCCGGGCGGAAAACCACACTTGACGTTCACCTGCTTGCGCCAGGTATCACTCTTGGTGAGTAGCAGATCCACGATCTGCAGCCATTCGGGCAGGCCTTCGTTTGAACAGGGTGGCCAGCCTGACAAAGCGACGTAGTCCGAGTCACTGTCGTCTGCCTTGTGCATATTCTCCAGTGCATAGTCCAACAGAGGCAGCAGTGACTGTTGATAGTCTGCAATCAGCTCATAGCTGCCAGCGAGGGTTTCTTCGATCAACTCCCGGAGATTGCCAAGCAGATAGCGGCGCGCTTCATCGGGCGAGCCACCAAGTTCCAGCACATAACTCAGCCATTGATCTCTTTTATAAAGCAGGGAAATCAACAGGCGCTGTGCGCGATTGCGGTCATTGTCGAGATGGCGGAGCAGCTGTTCTACGTCGTTGGCAATCGCTCCATCGCTCTCGAGTTTTGCCAGTGTGTTCTCCACAGCATCTGCAAAACAGGGTTCGATGTCTTCGCTGACTTCAGGATTGCCGCCCACGCGCGAGAGCACGGGAAGCTGTGCCGCGAGATAGTGACAGAAGCTATCGATTGTTTGTACGCGCAGGCGAGAAGGGTTCTCCAGCAATCGCCAGCCCAACTCCTCATTGCGTGCCAGCACCAGCCTGCCAATGTCGAGGCGTTGCTTTTCCAGTGGATCGTCAGTCGCTGCAGCTTCGTCAGATTCTGTAGCGTCGTGCACTCTGCGTAACAAGTTGAGAATGCGCGCGCGCATTTCGCTGGCAGCCTTGCGGGTGAATGTGATCGCCAGAACTTCTTCCGGCTGGTCGCAGCCTGCGATCAGCTTGAGATAGCGCAGCGTTAACAACTCCGTTTTGCCTGAGCCAGCCGGAGCCTGCACGATATAGGAATCACTGACATCCAGTGCCAACGCGCGATGTTGCTGATCGACCAGCGCAGCGTCAGTCATCGCTCAGTTCCTCTGCATCAGTGACACTACCCTTGGCGCGACGTTTTTCCTGGATGCGGCAGAGCGGCTCGAGGCCGCAATACTGACAGGTAGCAATTCCGTTAACGGGGTCTACCGTGGCGACTCCAGACGCGAACTGCTCGGCGAGCCTGCGTACGTTACCTGCGAAGAACGCATTGAGCTCGGACCAATTTGCTTCATTCTGTTTCAGTTGTTCAACCGGCACAATCGAGCGATGAAACTGACCATGTTCGGCGAGGCCACTGTATTCGATACCGGCAACATTGACATGGGCCAGGGCCAGCGTGGACACCGGTTCAGTAAAGTTGCCACTACTCGCCACGGCATAAACAGGCAATTGCATGTCCTCACTGCGTTCGAGCAGCCAACTGGCAGGACTCGCGGTCTTTTTACCTGTCTTGTAGTCGATGATGGCGAGACTACCGTCTGCCAGCTGATCGATGCGATCGATGCGCAGGTTCAGTTGCAATGGGCCATGGCGCCATTTGAGTGTTGCCTCATTGGCGGTGACAGTAAAATCGCCCCGTTCCGTCTCATGCTGAAGAAAGCGCGCGAGTAATTGCGCGATCCGTTGCAGCTCGATTTCCCGATAGCGGACAGTCATCACGTCCCGGTGTTTGCGATAAAGAAAGTCGACGCCGACTTTGGCTGCCTCCTGGCAAAAGGCCGCGCGCTGTTCTGCATCGAGCGCTTGCAGGCTGCCGTGATCAGGAAGCTGTTGATAGAGATATTCCAGTGCCTCGTGAATTGCTGAACCGCGATCGCGTGCTGTCAGTCCGCTCTCGAATTCCTCAAGCTGTCTGATCTGCAGACGGTGATTGGCGAAGGCGCGGAATGGACAGGCTGACTGATCGGAGATGATGCTGTGACCGCCGCTGATCGGATGTTGTGAATCCAGTGCAGGCAACTCTGCATCTGTCACATGCTCCATCAGAGGTAGTGCCGCTACAGAAGAGAAGTAGCGATTGAGTCCGCCCGCGCTGGCCGGGTGGCGCTCTGCCGTTGCGAGTAAGGCGGTGAGGCTGCTGGGGCGAAATTCCTGATCGCCATCGCTCAGAGCATGGCTAATCTGTACCGAGTGTCGCGTTGAATTCAGAAGCACCGTCAACATGCTGCGTGCTGCCTGGTATTGCACCTCGCTGTGACTGCCGGGTAATTTATATTGCTTCTGCAGGTCGTAGGGTAGAAAGGGAGAAGGCGACGTACTCGCTGGCCAGTTCTGGTCGGTAAATCCGAGTAGCCACAGGTGATCGAAAGACAGCCCCGCCGCTTCGGTCGGGGAATAGAATTCAATCGGATAGGCGCTGGCTATCTGGCCGCCTTCCTGCTGACAGAAGCCACGCAGTTTTTCGATGGCTTTCACGATGCTCAGCTTGCCAAGCAGTGCGCTGGCGTCGGCAAATTGTTCCAGTGCAAGTTGCCACTGTTGCAACAGCATCTGATCCCGGGCGCTCAAGTGCTCACCGGGCCAGCCTGCTGCAGCGAGCAGCTCATTAAACACGCGCGCCCATGCCGCGCTGTTCTGATGTCTCGCGCTACTGCGCAGAATGCTTCGCTGTTGCAGCAGGGATTGCGCGAGTAGCGGGCAGGAATAGTCTTTGTCGCTGATTCCGATAATGTCAGAGAAGTGTTGCCATGAGACGCGCTTGCTGAAGTGCCGGCGCATGAACTGCTCCATCTGCAAGCGAGCTTCCCGCTCCTCTTCCGCATTACCCAGATAGGGCGACCTCAGTAGCCGGCATAATTCATCTGCCTGTTGATCGTCGCTGTGCAGCCCCAATAAAAGCAGGGCATCCCTGATCATCGCGCTACGTGTCAGCGGCGCATGCCTGCTTTCAGCAAAGAACTGTTTCTGTTGTTCTAACTCTATCAGGCTGTGGCTGTCGAGGGCATCACGCAGGGCAGAGTGAAAGGCAGCCTGCACTGCCTCTTTCGCAGGACAGACAACAGTGATTCTGGCGTTCGAGGCTGTGCGCATTGTGTCCGCCGCCCAGTTTGCACAGGCGCGTATCTCACTCTCACTATCGGCGAATTCATGTCGCTGCAGAGGGAGTTGAGCGATGTCCACTACCTGATCGCTCACGGTCTCCACATAGTCAGCGTTAAAAGCAGCAAACAATTGTTGGTAGAGTGGTGGAGGTTGATAGAAGTTAAGCAACAGAACCTGATCTGTGAGTGGGTTTTCTGCGAGGAACCGACTCAAGTGCGCAACGGCGTCGACGAGATTCACGCAGCGTTGTTGTTTGCAGAGAATCTGAAACTTGCCGCGCCAGTAAAGAAAAGCAGCCACGTCGGCGATGCCGTTGTATTGCTCAATTGGGGATGCGTCCGGCGCATCAATCTGCCACTGCTTCATCAATTGATAGGCATGACTCAGCGCTCTGGCCGTTTCCGATGGATTGAGCAGCGGATAGGTATCCAGTGATTCTTCGACGATGCGCGTCCATAACAATTGTTCCTGGACGCCATCCAGTACATAGCTGGAACAGAAAGGCTCGACGCCATGCTGCGCCAGCTTTTGCCAGGTCATTCGCACCCAGACGTCAACGGCTTCCACTCGCGGACAGGCAATGACTGACTGCTTGCGTGTGCGGGCATAGGCTTCGAGCACGGTCTTGCGCAGGCGGTTGTTGGGTACCAGCACCATGCCACCGGCATCGAGCAGGGCAATCGCCTGAGGCAGGTCGAATTTGTTGCTGCTCATTACTGTGCTGACTCCTCGCCACCCAGATGACTCGACCAGGCCAGGAACTCATCTTTGCTGCCGCGAAATATCAGCCGCTGGGATTTCTTGCTTAGCTGATAGTCATACATCGGGTCGTAGTAATGCGTGAGCAGGTGACTGATCCAGCCGCTGTGCCCGGTCACATCGCCATGCTCCTCATGTTCGCGCAATGCCGTTTCCAGTTTCTGTTCGATCACAGGGTAGTGCTGGTCACCGAGACGGCGGCGAATCTTGCCGAGCCCTTTGCGTAGATAGTCTGCGAAACGTTGGCAATGCTCGTCGGCAAACGCGCGCTGGAAATCGGCATAGTTGGCGAGGATATAGTCGTTAAGAATCACAGCCACGCGTTCATCCAAGGGTTGCTCGATCACAGCGAGTGGGGCACTGCGCATGGCGGCGAAGAGTGATGGCGGGACGGAGAGGGAGCCGACCGCCCGGCTCTCGTCTTCGACGAAAATGTATCCGGGGTCCTTCGCTTGCAATTTGTGTCTGTCGAGTTTGAGCAAATCAATCGCGAGCTGGTTCTCAAAATCAATCTGGCTGGGCTGGCCGCCCAATCGCGTGCCGAAGGCTGAGCCCCTGTGATTGGCGCGGCCTTCGAGGTCGAGCGTGGCGAGTGTGCTATTGAGTTCATGAAGCAGTTGCGTTTTGCCGCATCCTGTCTTGCCCGCAATGACGATGAAGCTGTGCGTCGCTACCTGTCGATCAAGAGAGTCGATCAGAAAGCGACGCATGCGTTTGTAGCCACCCTGTATGCGAGTGATTTCGACTCCAGATTCCTGCAACCATTGCTGCACGATGCGCGAGCGCTGGCCACCACGGAAACAATAAAGCATTGCCGATGGATGCTGGCGGATATAATCCTGCCAGGACTGCACTCGTCGTTCGCGGACTGGTCCACTCACGAGCTCATGACCGAGTGCGATAGCCGCATCCTGACCCGCCTGTTTGTAGCGTATGCCGATCTGTTCGCGCTCGGCATCGTCCAGCAAGGGCAGATTGCGGGCCGTTGGGAAGGCGCCGCGGACAAATTCGACCGGTGCCCGTACATCGAGCAGGGGGATATCGTTTACGAATAAGTCGCTGAGTGCTGCGTCAGTGGCGGTGTCGACCTGGGGATTCATGCGATGCAATCGGCTCGGGCTAAAATTCAGAATCGAGTCGCGCTTGCGCAGTGCCGAGAGCGTGACTCGAGGAGTCGCAGCGAGTGTATCACTGCCTTCCCGTGGCTGCGAAACATGGTCGGACATTTCACTCCGGGCCACGTGCCGCAGTTTCGTACGCGTCTCAGCAATGGTAGTTTAGAGGTCTGATTTACTTCTGATTACCGAGCTGCTTGCAGAGCATCCGCAATGACTTCGCAATCGAACACACCCGATCCTTTTTCCATGGTGGCCAGGATCAAAAGTCGTGGGCCGGCACCGGTCCATCTCTGGGACCCGCCTTACTGTGGCGAGATCAATATGGAAATCAGACGTGACGGAACCTGGTATCACGAAGGCCGGCCGATCCGGCGGGCTGCGATGGTGCAACTCTTCGCCAGTATTCTGAAACGGGAGGACGACGGACGCATTTATCTGGTGACGCCAGTGGAGAAAGTGGGCATCAAGGTAGAAGATTGTCCCTTTGTTATTGTCGAGATGGATGTAGAGCAGTCCGACTCAGCCGCAGAGGCGGAGCAGCGAATCAGCTTTGTGACCAATACGGGGGAGCGCTTTGTGCTGGATGTTGAGCACCGCCTCACTATCACTCCGGACCCCGAGACTCAGGAACCCCACCCAGTTGTCCATGTTCGCAGCGGCCTGAATGGCTTACTCAATCGACCTGTGTTCTATCGCTTGGTAGAACTGGCCAGCGAACACACGCAGGACGGTGAAACCAGTCTCGGCGTCTGGAGTGCGGGACACTTCTTTGCCTTTGCAAGTCCGGCCGCCGACTAGGAGCCGTCTGTGCTGCTCGAGGGACGACTGTGCCGCTTCAGAATAGTCCAGTGATAACAGAACCTTCCGCCCAAAATTCAGGCGTCAGGAGTGTTCCGGCGGCGGGGTCATTAGGGTCCTGCACAATTGACCTGTGCTGGCAAAAACGGCATTATTAGCCCCTTTTTTTCGGCCGTAGTGGCATGGAAGTCGCTACTATCCCGATAGTCCTGAAATTTTTTCTTTGTTCAGTTGGAGAATCCATGAAGGTTCTTGTTGGAGTTAAGCGCGTCGTGGACGCCTATGTCAGGGTCCGAGTAAAGTCGGACGGTTCCGGTGTCGATCTGGCTAACGCCAAGATGGCAATCAACCCTTTCTGTGAGATCGCGGTAGAAGAAGCGATTCGCATGAAGGAAGCAGGCAAGGTCGAGGAAGTCATTGCTGTTTCCGTTGGTCCACAGGCAGCCCAGGAGCAACTGCGTACCGCACTCGCACTGGGTGCTGATCGCGGCATTCTGGTAGCTACCGAAGAAGAGGCCAGTCCGCTCTCTGTGGCCAAGATCTTCAAGGCCCTGGTTGATAAAGAAAGCGCCGACCTGGTCATTCTCGGCAAGCAGTCCATTGACTCTGACAACAATCAGGTAGGTCAGATGCTGGCGGCGCTGTGTGGCTACCCGCAGGGTACCTTCGCCAGCAAGGCAGAGTTTCAGGATGGCAAAATTGCCGTAACGCGAGAGATCGACGGCGGCGAACAAACCGTACTGCTCGACCTGCCGGCGGTCGTGACCACTGATCTGCGTCTCAACGAGCCACGCTATGCGTCATTGCCAAATATCATGAAGGCGAAGAAAAAGCCTATCGATAACACCACCCCGGCTGACCTCGGTGTCACCATGAGTACAAATCTGAAGACCGTCAGCGTTGCCCCTCCTGCCGAGCGCAGTGCAGGCGTCAAGGTTGAGTCTGTGGAAGAGCTTGTAAATAAACTGAAAACTGAAGCCAAGGTCATCTAAAGGGTTACTATGTCTATTCTTGTTATTGCTGAACACGATAACAGTGAGCTGAAATCAGCTACATTGAATACTGTTACTGCGGCCACCGAAATTGGCGGCGAAATTCATTTGCTGGTTGCCGGAAGCGGTTGCCAGTCAGTTGCCGAGGCTGCTGCGCAAGTAAGCGGCGTGGCAAAAGTCATCGTGGCGGACAATGCATGCTACGAGCACCAACTCCCCGAGAGCGTCGCGCCACTGCTGGCCGAGATCGGCAAGGCTTATTCTCATCTGCTCGCGCCTGCGACGACAACCGGCAAGAACCTGCTGCCACGTGTAGCGGCGCTGCTGGATGTCGAACAGATTTCTGATATTACCGAAGTGAAGTCCGCCGATACGTTTGTGCGTCCTATCTATGCAGGCAACGCCATGGCGACTGTGCAGTCCGCTGACAGCATCAAGGTGATCACTGTGCGCACAACGGCATTTGCGGAAGCGGAGCAGGGCGGTAGCGCTGCGACCGAGAGCAACGATTTCGCCAGCGATCAGAGTATCGCCAGCTTCGTTGATGAAAAACTTTCAGCCTCCGAGCGTCCAGAGCTGACTGCCGCGAAGGTGATCATCTCAGGCGGTCGCGGCATGCAGAGCGGTGATAACTTCGTGCTGCTGGAGAAAGTTGCAGACAAGCTGGGTGCCGCCATCGGTGCCTCTCGCGCCGCAGTCGACGCAGGTTTCGTACCCAATGACTATCAGGTAGGACAGACCGGCAAGATCGTAGCACCGGAACTCTATATTGCAGTTGGCATTTCCGGAGCGATTCAGCACCTGGCCGGAATGAAAGACAGCAAGGTGATCGTCGCTATCAACAAGGACGAAGAAGCACCAATATTCCAGGTGGCCGATTACGGCCTCGTTGCAGACCTTTTCAAAGTGCTGCCGGAATTGGAAGCAGCGCTCTAACTGCACTGCTGTTGCTTTCTAGCTGCTCTCTAGCTTTTCTCTAGCTAGAACCTGTTGATGAAACAGGGCGCTTGGAGCAAAAACTAAAAAACCCGACTGCTTTTGGGCAGTCGGGTTTTTTGTTTGTTGCTTGTTTGTTGTTTATCTAAAGCGAAGTGCTTGCGTCTTACGCTGCGGAGACTCAGTCAGCCTGGGACGAAGGTGAATCGGCCTGCTGTTGCTCCTGGAGTTGACGCTTGCGTACTTCGCGTGGATCGTTGGGTGCCCGGCCACTGAAAGAGGCCTGATCGACACTTACCTTTACAGCGTCCTGCTGTGCGTCAGAATCCTGAGCCGGTTTCGATTCTTTGCTCTCAGTCGGGGCAGTAGCGCTACGTTGCGGACTTGCTTCAGTCTGAGGCTTGTCCTGTGCTGCTGCCTGTTGAGGCTTGTCGTCACTGCGTTGACGGTTTTCACTACGCGCTGCGCTTTCCTGTGACTGGCTCTCTTTTGGTTGCGACTGCTCGGCGCGTTGCGGGCGCTCGCTGCGCTGAGGGCTCTCTTTAAGCTGAGGGCTCTCTTTGGGCTGAGGGCTCGCATTGCCCGGTTGAGCCTGGGCTGCCGGTTCTGCCTTGGCTGGCTCGCTGGCTGCTGTCTCTGGTGCTGGAGTGGCCTTCTCTGCCGCGGGCGCCGGTTTTGCTTCGGCTACCGGAGCAGGAGCCGCTGGCTCGCGTACACCATCATTCGCCGGCTGCTGTGCTGACTCGTTACCTGAATCGCCAGTTTGCGCAGGGGCAGCGTTGGCTGAGCCGTTCTCGGAACGCTTCTGACGACGTTCTGACTGGCGGTCGCCGCGCTGCGCTTGCTCAGCTCCATTGGACGGTGCATCACCGCTTTGTGCAGCTTGCGGTGCTTGCTGTTGATCGCCGTTGTTATTGCCAGTCTGTTGGGTATTAGCAACTGCCTGGGCGTTATCCTGCTCACTCAATTCCTGATTCTTGTCAGGACGTGGTCCGCGTTTGCGTGGCTGACTGTTGCGCGTTCGCTTGCCTGAAGGGCGACGGCGAGCGCGTTCGTTGCCGCTCTCGTTGCCGGAGTCGTTTGCTGATGCGTCGACTTCCTGACCATCGTTGTTCTGCTGGCGTGCATCATCATTCTTGTCGCCTTTGCCCGAACGATTTCGTCCTCTGCCACCACGTGAGGACTTGCGTTCGTTCTCACCGCCTGCAGCATTCGCATCCTGATCGCGGTTCGATTGCTTGCGGCGTTTTTTCTGACCGGAGCCTGATCGTTCGCTGCGTTCCTTGTTGTCGCGATTATCGTCTTGCTTGCTATCGCGATTGTCCTTGTCCTTTCGATCTCCGCGATCGCCGCGCTCTCCTCGAGCCTGACGATCACCGCGTCCGGACTGACCACGGCGCTGGTTGCGCTGATTGCGCGAGCCCGACTTGCGGTCGTCCTTGGCAGAGCGGCCTGACTTCGGTTTCTCTTTGTCTTCGCCGCCGAACAGGGCTTCGATAATACGTGCCAGGAGTCCTTTCTTTGCCTTTTGCGGAGGAGGGGTGCGAGTGGCGCCCACAGAATTGACCGAAGGCTTCTGCACCGCGGCCTGTTCCGGCTGTGGCTTCTTGATGTTCACTGGAGGCTCTGGCTCAGCAGTTGCCTCGACTTCGTAGGTCTGTGCCTGACGATTTACACCCGTGATCTCGTAGTGTGGAGTCTGCATCTCGGGTCTTGGCTCGATTACGATCTTGGTCTGGCTCTGGCTTTCGATTTCCGCGAGATCCTGACGCTTTTCATTCAGCAGGTAAGAGGAGACAACGACCGGTACAACGGCGCGCACTTCCGTGCTCTTCTGTTTGTTGGCTTCCTCCTGCAGGATGCGCAGGATGGAGAGCGAGAGTGATTCCACGTCACGGATGGTGCCCTGACCGCTACAGCGCGGGCAGACGATGGCGCTGGTCTCTCCCAGTGAAGGGCGCAGACGTTGGCGTGACATCTCGAGTAGACCAAAGCGTGAGATGCGTCCAATTTGTACGCGCGCACGATCTTTTTCTAACGCATCGCGCATGCGGTTCTCAACTTCACGCTGATTGCGGTTGGAAGTCATGTCGATGAAATCGATCACGACCAGTCCGCCCATGTCGCGCAGACGCAGCTGGCGAGCGATCTCGTCTGCCGCTTCAAGATTGGTGTTCAGTGCAGTCTCTTCGATATCGGCACCGCGTGTGGCCCGGGATGAGTTGATATCGATGGAGATGAGCGCTTCGGTCGGGTCGATGACGATCGAGCCGCCGGAAGGCAGTTTCACTTCGCGTTCGAAGGCGCTTTCGATCTGGCTTTCGATCTGGAAGCGATTAAACAGCGGCAGCTTCTCTTCATAAAGCTTGATGCGATTTTCGTACTGCGGCATGACCTGACGAATAAAAGCGATCGCTTCGTCGTAAGACTCGCGGGTATCGAACAGAACTTCGCCGATCTCCTTGCGCAGGTAATCGCGAATCGTGCGGATGATGACATTGCTTTCCTGATAGATCAGGAAGGGGGCTTTTTTCTCTTCAGAGGCTTCGCGGATGGCTTCCCACAGCGCGAGCAGGTAGTCGAGATCCCACTGCAATTCTTCGTGTTCTTTGCCAACGCCGGCGGTACGGACGATGAGGCCCATGCCATCGGGGAAGCTGAGACTGCGCATGGCTTCGCGAATGCTGGTGCGCTCATCACCCTCGATATTGCGGGAAATACCACCCGCCTTGGGGTTGTTTGGCATGAGCACCAGATAGCGTCCGGCGAGGCTGACATAGGTAGTCAAAGCGGCACCCTTGTTGCCGCGTTCCTCTTTCTCTACCTGAACGATGACTTCCGTGCCCTCGGGCAGCGATTCTTTCATCGCATTCTTGTCGTTGCCGCGCGGATTCTTCACGAAGTAATCCCGGGAAATTTCTTTGAGAGGAAGGAATCCGTGGCGCTCGGCGCCGAAGTCGACAAACGCCGCTTCAAGGCTGGGTTCTACGCGGGTGATCTTGCCTTTGTAGATGTTGGCTTTCTTTTGAATCCGGCTACGGCTCTCGATATCGAGATCGTACAGGCGTTGGCCGTCAACGAGGGCAACCCGGAGCTCTTCTTCCTGGGTCGCATTGATCAACATTCTTTTCATGAGTGTTCACTTTCTGTTAGTCAGACAAGCGAACTTCAGGAAGGATTACGCGCTCTCAATAAACGAAACTGAGCGAGCGCTGGACTCATTACAAGTCCTCAGCAGCGGGCAACGGGCAGCAATGAACAATAATTGCGAGATTAAACGCGAATAACAGCAGACAACCGGCTTGCTAGCAGCAGCCGGTTAACACTTTCCTGATGTTAGGTTAAGTTGTCTGATTGTCATTGTAAGTTATTGTTTTCTTATGTTTTTGCCTGAGGTGTTGCTTGGGTACTGATTCCCCGCACGGGATGCCTTTTGGCTGATCGCTGGCCGGGATGTGTAAATCTGGTTTCCTGAAATTGCTGTCTTGCGTTATGCCGCGCTGATTCAGGGCGGCTCAATTATGTTCCTTTGTTTCAGAGCGTTGATCCGTCTTGCCCTGGGCCATTTCGGCCGCGGGAGCGGATCAACTCAGTGTCGGAGCTGCGTACTACTTGGGTACTGGTATCAGTACTGCTTTGGTACTTACTCGCGTAACGAAACTCGCGCGTAATTTACAGCTTCGAGCTGACTCATCTCTTAACTGAGTACGTTCTTTGCAGTTCAGTACGTCGTCCTCTGGCTATCGCTTCGGGGCGCATCTGTTGCTGCTGGCACTTGGCCTTTCATTCAGACCTGATTTCGAGAATTCTGTTTCAATCGATTTCGTGGGGTCTGTTTGATTCATCGCGGCAGGCAAATACTCTCAATACCTTGTATTCACAATATATGCGTGCAATTCAGCGGTCTTCGACTACCTGTTGGGTGTCTGGCGCTGCGCGACCGGCAAGGCGGGTGAAAACACTACCCTGCATGGCGCTGGAATATAGCTCAAATCCCCAGCAGCCTCAACTAAATCGAGCATAAATTCGAGAATTTTTTTCCTAAAAAACAACAGCCTGGGAGCTTTTCAACAGCTTATCACCAGCTCCTGTGACAGTGCAGATACACAGCTTGCCAAGGAAAAAGGGCTGTGTTTACAATAGCCGACTGACGTGGCTTTGCCCTTACAAAGACACATAAATCGCACCAAATAGCGGCAATATTGCCACAATTCAGCTAAAAAACGGCGAACAAGCCGGTAGCCGGGTCGCGATTGATGGGGAAATTGAAAGGGTGTAAGAGGGAGATTACAGCTGAATCTCAGGGATTCCGGGGAAATTGCTGTGAACTCGCGGGGAAAATGCCGGGTCAGGTGCGGGAATTCAGCAAAAATCGCGTAAGACGATACATTGCCGATAGTACCGAGCACGAGCTTGATTAGAGCAGTAGTGCTAGAAGAAGTAGTACTCACGGAGTAGCCGCTGAAATTACCAAGTAGAGTACGGAAAACCCTGGATAGCGAGCTTTTGGCTACCAGAGTAACGAAGAAGATAGAAACCATAATAAGAAGAAGCAGTCTGGCGAAAGTCAGATCTTGCCAGCCGGGACGGGCAGAGGTGGCCTGATCCCAACAGCGCTTGAGCTGAGCCCATGAAGAAGGAGTCCGGGCCTACCCGGACATAACAACAACAGAAAACACTCCTGAATCTGGATGGGGCCATGCCCTTCATCCGCGGGGATTGTCAACTTGACCAGATTGAACCCAAAGGGTTCAACACAGACTGGCTGCACAGCCTGCTGAAGGCTGCCTGTTTGCCGGGCCAAGTGGCGAAAGTGACAGACAAGTGGGGACGCGAATGACGATTTACTCTTATAGCAGGACTTCCGAATTGGAGGCCGCCAAGGGGCAGGATGCTCTGGACGCCATGCTGGAACCGGAACTGCTCTCAATTCAAACGTATTGCCTTAGCCGTCAGTGGTACATGACGGAAGCATTCAATGACAATAACTGCAGCTGGAATCAGGAGCTGCACAAGCGCGAGAAGGGCAAGCGCTTGCTGGAACTCATCAAATCAGGTGATGTCATTCTCTGTGCCAGACTGGAGCGGATCGTCAGTTCCAGCCAGGAAGCGGTGAAACTCATCAAGAAACTCCGGGACCGCAATGTGCAACTGCACGTGGTTGAGCTGGGTGGCGATGTCACCAATCCGGAATTGAATGTTGCCTTCGACAAGATGGCATCGCTGTTCTCCTCGCTGGAGAAACGCAAATCAGCTGAGCGCATCAAGGGTGTGAAACAGCGCCAGCGCAAGCAGGGTCGCTATCTCGGCGGCAGTCGTCCCTTCGGTTATATGATTCACGAGAATGGGCGCCTGATTGAAAACCCGATGGAACAACGTGTACTCAAGCGCATCATGGATCTGAAGCGTCAGGGCAAGTCATTGCGAGCGATTTCCAGTGAGGTATCGACACCGGTTATGCCTATCAGCTTCAAGACAGTGCAGCGATTGTTGCAGCGTCATGCTGATCAGATGCAAGCTTGAGTCTTACTTGGTAGGTAGTGCGCTTTTCCTTTGCGCTGCATGCGCCATGCGTGCAGCGTAAGGCAAGCGCTTCAGGCTGCAGCCCATGATTAAACCCTTTCCTCTCTTTGTTGGGCTGCGCTATTCACTCGCCCGAAAGCGTAATTTGCTGCTTTCATTTGTCTCGCTTATCTCGATGCTGGGCATTAGCCTCGGCGTTCTCATACTGATTGTTGCCGTCTCAATCATCAATGGATCCATCGATACCTTGCGTGCCGAAGCTCTGAAGTCGGTGCCACATGTCACAGTTTCAGGATCTGGGGTAGGAGCGAATTGGTCTGAGTATGTGCAACGGGCCGAATCCTCTGCCGAAGTGCTCGCGGTTGCGCCCTTTATCGAAGGGGAAGTCGTTCTGCGCTATCAGGGAGTGGATCAGTTTGTCAGGTTGCGCGGCGTGGATGCTTCGCTGGAAGCGGCTGTGGTCGACAATCCGAGCAATCACTATCGCGATTTGCTGGCTGTCCTCGCAGAGGGTGAAGGCAATCTGGTACTTGGTACACAACTCGCCGCTGGGCTCGGTGTTTATGGGCCGGCTGAAGTCGGGGCGCTATCGCTGCGGAGTCTGTTGGGCCGTGATCTGTCATCGCGACGTGGATTGTCGGCGGTCGGTTTTGCTGACTTCGGTGTTTATGGCAATGACAATATAGCCCTCGTCAATCTCGAGCTGGCGCAAGAACTGCTCGGTGCTGACACGGCCCTGCAACTCCGTCTCAAAGTAGCAGACGTGTTTGCTGCGCAGGAGATCGCCCAGGATTTTCTGGGAGCCGATACGGCCACCACAACGGATTTACGCATCGTGCCCTGGAACGTTGCGCAAGCGAGCCTGTTCAATGCGCTCAATATGGAAAAATATCTCACCGGCTTCATGCTATTGATGATCGTGCTGATTGGTGCGGTCAATATCGTCTCGACGCTGGTGATGGTAGTTGCCGACAAGAACGCGGATATCGCCATACTGCGCACGATGGGCGCGAGCCGGCCGATGATCATGACTATCTTCATCATTCAGGGCATGATCGCAGGTCTGATCGGAACGGCCGTGGGCGTGCTGCTCGGTGTGCTATTGGCCGATCACATCAGCGCGATCAGTTTGTCGATTGAGCAGGTAATCAATTCGCTACTCGATGGCTCTAACATTTATCTGCTGTCGCATCTGCGCACCCAGATATATCCAGCCGAAGTCCTGATTATTGCGCTGGCAGCGCTGGCAATCAGCTTTGTCGCGACACTCTATCCGGCTTACCGGGCGAGCAGAATACAACCAGCGGAAGTGTTACGTTATGAATGAGATGAGCAAGGACAACCCGGAGCAGTCGGTCCTGATTTGCGAACATCTTGGCAAGACCTATGCCCAGGGTCCGCAACCGGTCGAGGTATTGCGCGACGTGAATCTTTCCGTGCGACCGGGTGAACAGATTGCAATCGTCGGAAGCTCGGGGTCAGGAAAAACCACCTTGCTTAACTTGTTGGGAGGCCTCGACTTGCCGACGCGCGGCAAGGTGCTCGTTGCGGGTATGGATCTGGCGACGGTGAGCGAGAAAGAGCGTGGTCTGTTGCGCAATCGCTATCTCGGTTTTGTTTACCAGTTTCATCACTTGCTTGCTGAATTCACGGCGCTGGAAAACGTTTGCATGCCATTGCTCATTGGCGGCATGCGCGGTGCCGAGGCCAGCAAACGCGCGACCGCGATACTCGACAGAGTAGGGCTGGCCGAGCGTGTCGAGCACAAACCGGCAGAACTGTCCGGCGGCGAACGTCAACGCGTCGCTATCGCACGTGCTCTGGTAACCGAGCCACGTTGTGTGTTGCTGGATGAGCCTACCGGCAATCTCGATCGCACGACAGGCCTCGGCATCAAGGCCTTGATGAAAGAGTTAAACACATCGCTCGGTATCAGCTTCGTTGTGGTAACGCACGATGAGCAACTGGCTGATTCCATGTCCCGCAAACTCCTGCTTGCGGATGGGGAGTTGCTGGAAAGCAAGGTTGCCAATGTGGGTTCCAGTCAGGGAAAAAGTCAGGAGATGAATCAGGCAGCGAGTCGCGAGGAAGACAAGGCGCCGTGAGCAAATTTACCGACAAGCCTGTCGCCATTCCGCGCTACATCGCCGCGCGTTACGTCAGTGCGGGCAAGCGCAGTCATCTCGTATCCTTCATGTCGGCAATCGCGATTGCCGGGCTGGCGCTGAGTATTGCGATATTGATTACGGTGTTGTCGGTCATGAATGGCTTCGATCGCGAGCTGCGTGAAAACGTGCTTGGAATCGTGCCACATATCACTCTTTCTACCGAAGAACCGCTGCGAGCTGAATCCTGGGAGGAGCTTATTGCGTCTCTTGAGAATCGGCCGGGAGTGCGGAGTGCGACTCCCTATACGCAGCTCGCTGGCGTTGTCGCAACAGAAAGCCACGTGCAGGGAATCGCGATTAACGGCATCGATGCCGCGCTCGAATCCCGGGTGTCGTCACTGGATCGCTTTATGACCGCGGGCAGTTTGGGCGAACTCGCCAGCAATCGCTGGGGGGTAGTTCTGGGTCAGACGCTGGCAGCGCAACTCGGAGTGCAAATTGGCGACGAGATTGATTTGTTTTCGACCTCGGTTGCTGTAAACCCATTGAGCCCGCTGCCAACTTATCGCGGTTTCCGTGTGAGCGGCATTTTTCGTGTGGGAACCCAGGAACTGGACAGCGGCCTCGTGTTGATCAATCAGGACTCCGCACGCGCCCTGTTTCGATTGCGCACTCCTTACAACGGGGTGCGCGTTATGACCGACGATGTGTTGGCTGCCGAGACAGTCGCGGTGACGCTGCGCGGACAATTAGGCAGTGAGTTTTATATTTCAACGTGGACGCGACAGTTTGGCGCGATCTACGAAAACATACGCTTCTCCGAAACCATCATCGGATTCATGCTCTGGCTGCTGGTCGGCGTGGCTGCATTCAATCTCGTTGTCTCGCTGATCATGACGGTGCGCGACAAGACCGCGGACATCGCTATCCTGCGCACACTCGGTGCCAGCCCGACAACGATCAAGAATCTGTTCATGTGGCAGGGCAGCCTCATCGCACTCGCCGGCATCGCCATTGGTGTAACGCTCGGCGTAATCGGCTCGCTGCAGGTCAGTGATTTGGCGGCTCTACTTGAGTCTGCACTGGGCTTCCGGATACTCAATGCCGATGTGTATCCCATCGACTTTCTCCCTTCCCACCTGCAATGGTCCGATGTCCTGACCGTGATAACTGGCGTGTTTGTGCTCAGCATTCTCGCCACA
Source organism: uncultured Pseudohongiella sp. (assembly GCA_965228725.1). GTDB lineage: Bacteria > Pseudomonadota > Gammaproteobacteria > Pseudomonadales > Pseudohongiellaceae > UBA9145. The sequence goes on from OZ245834.1 coordinate 343,368, forward strand.
CTGGTTCCCGCACGGCGTGCCGCAGCCATTCAGCCGGCCGAAGCGCTGCGCGCGGATTAGCGCTCAGGCTGGCAGATTTCCGGCCAGCACCTACACTGTAATCACGAGTTAACGAGCAGGAGAGATTGCAGTGCGAGCGACACTGGCCGCCTATTGCGCTGGTGTACTTGCAGGAACTTTCAGTCTTCAACTCCTGTTGACTGGCTTCATGGCGTTACTCTGTGCCGCATTGCTTCTGTTTGTTGCAAGGCAGTGGCTGGCCGACGGCACCGGCAAAGCTGTACGTCTTGTTGCGGTTTTTCTGTTGGGGCTTGGCCACCACGCGCTGTGGGCGCACGCGGCGTTAGGCGCACAGCTCCCGGATGCGCTGCAAGGCAGGGATCTGGTGTTGGAAGGCGTGGTCGCAGACATCCCGGTACGCGCGCTGCCGGCTACGCGATTACTATTGTCAGTCACTGCCGGCCCGCCGCAACTCCTTGGCCAGTACGTGCAATTGAGCGACTACGAGGCGCGTGAGTTCAGGGCAGGGCAGCGTTGGCGATTGACAGCAAGACTGCGATCGCCGCATGGACTTGCCAATCCTGGCGGCCGCGACCGTGAGGCCTGGTTCCTGCAGCAGGGCATCGTGGCAGTGGGTTACGTGCGCGGCGCTGACACAGCGCTGCTCGGTACGCAGTCTGGTCTCGCGGCGCTGCGTGGCTGGCTGCTGGAACGTCTGCTGGAGGCGCTTGATCGCGGCCCTGTTTCCGATCGCGATTTCAACTTCAGCTCCAATTCCAACTCCAACTCCAACTCCAACCCCAATCCGGATTCAGCCGCCGTTGCGGTCTTGCCAGCCTTGTTGCTGGGCGTCGATTCAGGAATCGACGCTGAGCTGCGTGATCTTTTTGCACGCACAGGCACGAGTCATTTGTTCGTGATCTCGGGGCTGCACATCGGCATGATCGCCGCCTCAGTGTATTTCCTGCTCAACAAGGCTCTGCGCAGAATAACCTGGTTCAGCACGCGCATTGCAGTGCAGCGCCTGGCAGGAATCGGTAGCCTGCTCGCAGCGCTGCTTTACGCCGTGCTCAGCGGTTTCGAATTACCAGCGCAGCGTGCGCTGATCATGATTGCTGTGTTCATCGGCGGCAATCTTTGTGCTCGCGCAATCAATGTCTGGCTTCGTTACTGGTTGGCGCTCGCGGTGGTATTAACGCTCATGCCGCTCGCTCCGCTCAGTGCGGGCTTCTGGTTTTCTTTTGTAGCAGTGGCCGTGTTGTTGCTTACACTTCCAACGTTCAACTCAGCTCCGTTGCTCGTCAATATGCTCAAGCCGCAAATCGCGATTTTTATCGGGATGTTAGTGCCTATGGCGGTGTGGATGGGGCAGGTCTCACTTCTTGCGCCGCTGATCAATCTGGTCGCGATTCCATTGCTTGGATTGCTCGTGGTGCCTGTTGCGTTTCTTGCGCTGGGTATTGCGCTGCTCAATGAACCTCTCGCGTCGCTCGTGTTTATCGTTCCGGAAACGCTTCTCGAATGGTTCATCGTGGCGCTGCGCAAATCGGTCTCCGCGGCTCCCGTACTCGGCAACATCTCGGAGCTGCAGCTCGCACTGCCCAGTCTGCTTGGCATCATCTGCGTCGCACTTGCCAGCTTGCTACTTTTGCTTCCTTTGCCCTGGTCATGGCGCACGCTTGCGCTGCCACTCTTGTTACCGTTGCTGTGGCGTCCGGATGGTGAGCGCGCAGTGATCGCTGAGGAACTCCTGTTGCGTGTCTTCGATGTAGGGCAGGGCTTGTCGGTACTGATCTCGGTTGGCGATCGGCATCTGCTCTATGACACCGGTGCGGGGCAGCCGGGCGGATTCAGTGTCGCAGCGGCGGAGGTGATTCCTGCCTTGCGCAGCCTCGGCATTCGGCCAGAGCATGAACTCATCGTGAGTCACTGGGATAACGATCATGCTGGTGGTGTCGAGGCGTTACGCGAGACCTTTCCCGAATTGCGACTACTGAGCAATCGCCGGCCAGACAACCGGCCAGGCGCATTCAGAATTGGTGATGGGCTCTGTGTAGCGGGTCAACAATGGCAATGGGGTGGCGCGCGCTTCCGGTTTCTACACCCGGATGAAGGATCGGTGGGGCAAGACTCGCTGCTCGGCAACGACAACTCCTGTGTATTGCAGCTGCGTTATGGTGAGCAGGGCGTGTTGATCCCGGGTGACATCAGCAGGCGTGTGGAGCATGAACTGGTACTGCGCTATGGCGAGTCCCTGCGCAGTTCTGTGCTGATTGCCCCGCATCATGGTAGTCGGACTTCTTCCAGTTATCCGCTACTAAAATTTGTTGCGCCGGACTGGGTCGTGTTCTCGGCTGGCGCGAACAACAGCTTCGGGCACCCCGCAGTACCAGTCGTCGCACGCTATGCAGCGCAGGGAGCGGGATTGCTCAGCACAGCCAATAGCGGCATGCTGACTTTTGCGCTTGATGGTCGCTCGGCTGCACCCCGGGTCCGGCGCTATCGCGTCGATTCGCCAAGATATTGGCGGCGGTCACAGAATGACTACTGGTGCCGATATTATGATCAGGTTTGCGACACCGCTTTGTGATACCCTAAGCCGCTGATTCATTGGAGGAAGTTTGTGGTAGAAATCGTTAGTGCCGGTGGTTGGCTGATGCTGCCGATCATCCTGTGTTCAATCGTGGCGATCGCCATCATCATCGAACGTTTCTGGACCCTGAATGCAGCGCGCATCACTCCCAAATATGTTCTCGCACAGGTCTGGACCTGGTTGAAAAACAATGAGCTGGACTCAAGCAAGTTGCGTGAGCTGCGCCTCTCTTCTCCGCTCGGCCAGATTCTGGCTGCGGGCTTGCTGAATTCCAAATACGGCCGTCATGCGATGATCGATTCCATCGAGCAGGCTGCTGCTCAGGTGGTGCATGACATGGAGCGTTACCTGAATGCGCTCGGCACAATTGCTGCCGTGACTCCCTTGCTGGGTTTGTTGGGTACCGTGGTCGGCATGATTCGCGTGTTCAGTGAAATCATGCTGGAAGGCACTGGCAATGCCAATGCGCTCGCTGGCGGAATCTCTGAGGCTCTGATCACCACCGCAGCGGGACTCAGCGTCGCGATTCCGACATTTATTTTTCACCGTTTCTTCATGCGCCGGGTCGATTCACTCGTTCTGACACTCGAGCAGGAATCCATCAAGTTGGTCGATGCACTGCATAGCGACCGCCGCGTGGAAATGAAGCAGCAGTGACAACGAACAGCACCGATTCCTGAGAATCAGGCAAAGTAATCCGTGAAATTTAAACGCAGCAAACATAATGAAGTCACCATCAATCTGACACCGCTGATCGATGTCGTGTTTCTGTTGCTTATCTTTTTTATGGTGACGACGACTTTCAGCCGGGAAACACGCCTGCTGGTGAATCTGCCCGAAGCGAACGCGGAGCTCAGTTCAGAAACTGAAATTCAGCAGATCGAGATTCTGGTTACCCAGGACGGCAGTTATGCGATCAATGGCCGCTCGCTGGTGAACAATCGAATCGATACACTGATTCGCGGTCTGGAGATTGAGTCCGGTGGCGATCTCGGCCTGCCCATTCTGCTCATTGCGGACGCGGAGGCCACGCATCAGTCAGTTGTTACTGCGATGGATGCGATCGGGCAATCCGGATTCAGTCGCCTTAACATCGCCACGCAGCGACCAGTGGAAGATCCGTCTGCCACCGGCAATGGATTGTGATGCAAGACACAACAGCACAAGCAACGTCTCAGGAAAAACCCAGCGGTTGGGAAGTCTATAGCCGCTTGTTCAGCTATGTACTCGATCACAAGCTGACGATTGGGCTCGCCTTGCTGGGCTATTTGATATTCGCCGCCTCGACTCCCGCAGCCACCTGGTGGCTTGGCTGGACCGTGGATGCGATCAATGCCGAGAACTTTGATGACTTGCGCATACTGAGCCCGCTGCTCTGTGTCGCGATCGCATTCGGTCGGGGCATTGGCAGTTTCCTTGGCAGCTATTCGATGGCGGATCTGGCCAACCGTGTCATGCACCGCCTTCGGGTCCAGCTGATGGCGCGCCTGCTGGCACTGCCCGCTCCGTATTTCGACCGCAACAGTACGGGCAGGCTGGTGTCGAAGGTGACCTATGACGTCACTCAGATTGCCGGCGCCGCCAGTGATGCGATTGCCGTGTTGTTCAGGGAAGGCTTCACCGTTATCGGCTTGTTGATCTACCTGATGGTGATGGACTGGCGACTCAGCCTGACCTTTCTCGTTATCGCTCCTCTGGTCGGTTGGATCGTAAATCTGGCCTCGAAGAAATTCCGTCGCTATAGCACCCAGATGCAGGATTCGATGGGAGAGGTCACGCAGATAACGAGTGAGGCGCTGAAAGGCAATCGCGTGGTACGCACGTTCAACGCCGAAGACTTCGTCAATGAGAAGCTGGAGCTGGCGAGCGAGCGCAATCGAAGACAGAACATGAAGATGGAACTCACTCGTGCGGTGAGCACGCCGCTGGTGCAACTCATCGTGGCGATGGCACTGGCGCTACTGGTTTGGCTGGCGATGTCGCCGGAGTTTTTCGCCGACAAGACGCCAGGTGATTTCGTTGCCTTTCTGAGTGCGGCGGGTCTGCTTGCAAAACCCATCCGACAACTCACCCAGGTCAACTCGGTTATCCAGCGCGGACTGGCCGCGGCGAACAGCATCTTCGCGGTACTGGACACTACTCCTGAAACAGATGCCGGAACACACACTGTTGCTCGTGCACAGGGTCGCATCGAGTTCAACAATGTCAGCTTCGCCTACAACGATAACGCGCAGGCCCTGGACGGGATTAATTTCGTCGCCGAGCCTGGTCAGACGATTGCGCTGGTTGGCAAATCAGGCAGCGGCAAGTCGTCCCTGATGAGTCTCATCCCGCGCTTCTATGAATACAACAGCGGCGAGATTACGCTCGATGGAGTGGCGTTGAACGACTACACACTGGCAAACCTGCGAGAACAGATTTCTCTGGTGACCCAGCAAGTCGTGCTGTTCAACGGCACGGTGGCTGAAAACATCGCTTATGGCGAGAAAGAATTCGATCGTGAGGCCGTCCAACAGGCCGCCTTCAATGCCCATGCAATGGAGTTTATCGAAGGCCTCGAATTCGGCCTCGATACACAGGTCGGGGACGACGCCTCTTTGTTGTCCGGCGGCCAGCGCCAGCGCATCGCGATCGCCAGGGCGCTATTGAAGAATGCGCCGATCCTGATTTTCGACGAGGCCACTTCAGCACTCGACTCCGAATCGGAACAGCATATTCAGGATGCCTTGCAGGAACTCATCAAAGGGCGAACCACTTTCGTGATTGCTCACCGTCTGTCCACCATTGAGTCTGCCGACAAGATTCTGGTGATGGAGCAGGGCAGGATCATTGAGTCAGGTACGCATGCCGAGCTGCTAGCGAAAGAGGGCACCTACGCCAGGCTGCATCAGTTGCAATTCTCGGAGAGTGAATCAGGCAACCTGTCATGAGAGCGATTGAAAAAGCCTGGTACGAAGGTGCCTGGTGGCCCTATTTGCTGCTACCGCTGAGCTGGCTCTATCGTGTGTTAAGTGGCCTGCGCAAAGCGAAGCTCGTACGCGAGGCGGCCAACAACCCACTCGCTGTGCCAGTGCTGGTGATCGGTAATATTTCCGTTGGTGGCACTGGTAAGACACCGCTCATCCTCGCTTTGAGCAGTGAGCTGAAAGCTGCCGGGCTGAAGGTCGGCATCGTCAGTCGTGGCTACGGCGCCGCTGCCACGGAATATCCTCTTGAAGTCAATGACGCACACGATGCGGAGCTGGTCGGAGATGAGCCGCGCTTGCTGCGACGCATTACTCAGTGTCCGGTCGTCATCGATCCGCAGCGCCGGCGTGCCTGCGAATTTCTGCTGGCCAATCATTCCGTGGATGTGATTCTCAGCGACGACGGCTTACAACACTATGCGCTACCCCGCGACATCGAGATCGCCGTAGTAGATGGCGAGCGCCTGTTTGGCAATGGGCTCTGCCTGCCGGCTGGTCCCTTGCGTGAAGCACCGTCCCGACTGCGCGCGGTGGATGTCATTGTCGTCAATACTGGCTCGCAGTTACGCGATGTCAGCGCGGTATTGACCGCAGTTGGTGGTAACGATTTGCCACCCGTGCACAGCATGCATCTGCAGCCCCGGATGCTACACAACATGAAGAACGAAGAGCAGCGTCCCTTCGCGGGCGCCCCGTTCAAGATGGGAGACAGGGTGCAGGCAGTAGCCGGCATCGGCAATCCGCAGCGTTTTTTCGATCTCGTCGACGAATTGCCCTATGCGGTTGAGTATTTTCCGTTTCCTGATCATCATCCCTACACGGAACAGGATTTTAAGGATGCTGGCATCGATCTGGCGCGACCCATCGTCATGACTGAGAAGGATGGGATAAAATGTCAGTCATTCGCCAATGAAAATTTCTGGGTGCTGCACGCAGACGTGCAATTGCCGCAACAGTTTCACACTCTAGTCAAAGAGTTGTTGGACGCGGCGAGGCAGCGCAAAACCAAATGCTAGTGGCTGGCGCTGAACTGGCCGTTTAATTCAATCAGTCGGAACCAAACATGCTGGATCAAAAACTCTTGAGCATACTCGTTTGCCCTATTTGCAAGGGTGAACTCAACTATCAGCGCGAAGCACAGGAGCTGATCTGTCTCGCAGACGGCCTTGCCTATCCAATCCGCGACGACGTGCCAGTCATGCTGAGCAAAGAGGCGCGTGAGTTGAGTCTCGAAGAACGGGATTCCTACCGGTGAGTTTTACTGTCGTTATTCCTGCGCGCTATGGCGCCACGCGCCTGCCGGGCAAACCCCTGCTGGATATTAACGGTCAGCCGATGCTGCAGCACACCTGGCAGCGAGCGATGGAAAGCGACGCAGCGAAAGTAGTCGTGGCCACCGACGATGAACGCATCTTCACGGCCGCCAAAGGTTTTGGCGCCGAGGTGCTAATGACCAGCGAGAGCCATCGTTCCGGCACCGATCGCATTCAGGAAGTGTGTCAACAATTGGCTCTCCCGGCTGATCATGTCGTTGTGAATGTGCAAGCCGATGAACCGCTGCTACCAGCGGCCGCGATCAATCAGGTTGCGGCAAATCTGATCGCAGAGGACGCGGGAATTGCGACGCTTTGTGAAGTCATTACCGCGCATCAGGAAATCAGCGATCCGAATTCGGTGAAGGTCGTGCGTTCACTCACTGGGCGTGCGCTGTATTTCAGTCGGGCGACCATCCCGGTGACGGCGACAGCGTCCGCCGGAAACTGCTTTCGCCATATCGGTCTCTACGCCTATCGCGTTGCGGTACTGGACCAGTTCGTCACCTGGCCTGCAAGCGAACTGGAAGTCGCCGAGAAGCTGGAGCAACTGCGTGCGTTGGCCAATGATGTGTTTATTCATGTAGCGGTCACAGACCACAAGATTCCGCCTGGTGTGGATACCGAGCGCGACCTGGAAGCGGTGCGACAGCATCTGGCCGGGAGCTAGACCCGGGCATGGCAACGCACGCAAGCAATTCGAATAGCATCAGCCTGCTGATGGTGTGTCTGGGCAACATCTGTCGCTCCCCGACCGCGCACGGCGTAATGCTTGATTGCATCAGCAAGAAAGGTTTGGAAGACAAGGTGACGGTAGACTCTGCCGGCACCGGCGACTGGCATATCGGTGCACATCCCGACCCGCGCGCCATCGCGGCGGCGAAAACACGCGGTTATGCGATAGACAAACTCGTCGCGAGACAGGTCGCTGCAAGTGATTTTCAGCGCTTCGACTATATTCTCTGCATGGATCGCAACAACCTGAAAGACCTGCGTGCGATCTGCCCGACGAGCCAGCAATCGAAACTGCACTTGCTGCTGGAGTTTGCCAATAGCAGCCACGAGACTGTGCCGGATCCCTATTACAGCGGCGCACAAGGCTTTGAGCTGGTGCTGGATCTGGTGGAGGATGCCTGCGGCGGCTTGCTGGAGCATGTGCGCCGGGAACATTTTTCCTGACAGGACTTTGGTTGCAGCTTTGAGTAGCAAGATTCAGCAAGATTTCGATCTCAGCCAGTACAACAGCTTCGGCGTCGCCGCGCGCGCTGCCTGGTTCATGGCCGTTGAGAACCACGCCGATGTGCAAGCAGGGCTCGCACATGCCAGTGCCCAGCGACTGCCCGTGCTGGTGCTGGGGCAGGGCAGTAATGTGCTGCTGCTCAATGACTTCCCCGGCCTCGTGTTGCAGGTCGCCAATCGCGGAATCGAGCGCTCTGGCAACCGCCTGACCATAGCCGCCGGTGAGAACTGGCACGAGTTGGTAGCGCATTGCCTTCACACTGAGCTGCATGGACTGGAGAACCTGGCACTGATCCCTGGCACTGTCGGGGCTGCACCGGTGCAGAACATTGGTGCCTATGGCGTGGAACTCGCCGAGTTTTTCGTCGAGCTGCAGGCTGTGAATCTGCTGAACGGCGAGATCGAGACCCTGGACAAGGTCGCATGTGATTTCGCCTACCGCGATAGCGTGTTCAAGCGTGAGCCGGAGCAGCCGCGGCTAATCCTGAGTGTGACGCTGGAGCTGCGTGAGCAATGGCAGCCTGAGCTGTCCTACGGCGGGCTACAGCAGGCGCTGAGCGATCAGCCACTCACGCCACAGACGCTGTTCGATACCGTTTGCGCGATCCGCCGCAGTAAGCTACCTGACCCTGCGAAACTGGGTAATGCCGGCAGCTTCTTCAAGAATCCGGTGGTATCGGAAGGCAAGTTTGCCGCCTTGCAGGCGGCTTATCCCGAGCTACCCGGCTATCCGGATGAAGAGGGATTAATCAAATTGCCCGCCGCCTGGCTGCTGGAGCAGGCCGGCTGGAAGGGCAAACGGCGTGGGGCGGCTGGTGTGCACGAACAACATGCGCTGGTGCTAGTCAACCATGGCGGGGCCAGCGGCGAGGACATCTTCCTGCTGGCCCAGGAAATGAGTGCATCGGTGCTGTCACAGTTTGGCATTGCACTTGAGCCGGAAGTGCGCTTTATTTGAACCACGATATTCACGCGTCCTGTTACGCGTTGATTTCCCGGAAATTTCGTTGGAAACGGCTCGTTTCCCACGAAAGTAGGTACAAATCAGCCGAAAGAGTCTCTTCAGGGCGACTATTTCGAACAGTTCGCAGTGCAAGTTCGCCGCCGAACGCTGGCCGAAGGCCTATCTGGCATTCCAGAGTCGATTCAGACTTTTTCCAGCGTTTGTGCGAAAAAGTGTGAACCAGTTCCCGTTTTACTCCCACAAATTTGAAACTACCGGAAATCCTGTGGTAGAAGATAAGCTATCCGGAACTTTGTGGGCGGATGTCAACGTGACGCTAGCATGACTTGAGCATGACCCGAACGCTTCAGGCGTAGTTAAGAGTGGCCCGAGAGGTACATTGAGAGCGACATCAAGAGCGGTTAGCGTGACAACAGCATGACCCCCAGAATTTACAGGGATGACCCGTGACCCGCCAATGACGGCTGTGTCTGCCAGTGCCAAGGCACTGGTTCTGAGTACGGAACAACAACGCGACTATTCACATAAAGGAAAGCCACTACTATGTTTTTATCCAAGGAAGAGAAAATTCGAGTAGTAATCGTCGATGACCATACACTGGTTCGCCTTGGTATCGTGCGCTTGCTGGAGGATGTCTCCGACATCGAAGTCTGCAAACAGCTCAATAGCGGGGAGCAGGTACTGGAGTACATCCAGAATACTGTCCCCAACCATGTCGATGTGGTTGTTCTGGAAGCCCGCCTGCCTGGTATCGGCGGCATTGAGACCACCCGTAAGCTCCTGGACATCCGTCCTGAGCTCAAGATTCTGGCTATGTCCTCAGTCGCCAGCGGAGTCATCCCCTCCCAAATGTTACGTGCTGGTGCGCAGGGTTTTATAACCAAACGCATCGATCTGGAAGACTTCTGCAAGGCGATTCGAGTCATCAACGAGGGTGAGCACTATGTTTCGGCCGAAGTAGCGACGCAGCTCGCGATCGACCCCTTCAGCCAGCATGAGTCGCTATTCGACAAGCTCTCCCGCCGGGAGATGCAGATTGCCCAGATGCTGACCGACGGCAAGAAGGTGTCGCAGATCTCGGGCTTTCTCGAACTCAGTCCCAAGACTGTCTACAGTTACCGATACCGGATTTTCGAGAAGCTGGGCATCCGCAGCGATGTCGAGTTGACCATACTCGCGGTGCGTCATGGCCTGACCGATGACACGCGCGAATACGCCGACATCGAAGACCTCAAACGCATCGTCGGCTAAGTCCCAGCCGCTCGTCGGACCTTCCTGCAGCGCCCGCACTCTCGAGTTGAGTGCGGGCGCTGTTTTGATTACTCTCCCTTTCCTTGCGGTCGTGTCGACTCAGACGCGATACTTTGTTCACTTGGTAGATTGCAGGCAGTAGCAGGGCGACAGAAAGGGCAGTATGGCATCGGCATCCCCAAACAAGCAGAGTGACAAGAAGAGTGACAAGAAGAGCGGCAAGCGTGCAAGCGAGCAGGGCGCGCAAGATGCTGACAAGTCCGAAAATGATTTGTCCGCTTCTGGAACCGCAACCAAAGCAACAAAAAGCGAAGCAGAAGCAACAAAAGCAGCAAAGAAGAATGCGGTCAGCAAATCAACCAAAAAAGCTGCTACAAAATCTCCCGCCGGCTTTGATCATAAAACCTTCCTCGCCAACCTGAGCAGCAAGCCGGGTGTCTATCAGATGCTCGACAGCAAGGGTGATGTGCTTTATGTGGGCAAGGCGCGCAACCTGCGCAATCGGGTTGCAAGTTACTTCCGTTCCTCCGGTCTCGCCAGCAAGACGATGGCGATGGTGAACAAGATTGCTGACATCCAGATCACCATTACGGCGAGCGAAACCGAAGCGCTACTGCTCGAACAGAATCTGATCAAGCGACATCGTCCCGCATACAATATCCAACTGCGAGACGATAAGTCCTATCCCTATATATTATTGACCGATCAGGATACTTATCCGCGGCTATCCTTCTATCGTGGGAGTCGTAAGCGACAAGGAAAGTTTTTCGGGCCCTATCCCAGTGCCAACGCGACGCGGGAAACGTTGCAAGTGTTGCAGAAAGTTTTTCGCGTACGTCAGTGCGAAGACAGTTACTTCAAGAATCGCAGTCGTCCCTGTTTGCAATACCAGATCGATCGTTGCACCGGTCCCTGTGTCGGCATCGTTAGCGAAGAAGATTACGCGCGCGATGTGCACTTCTCGACCCTGTTTTTGCAGGGTAAGAGCGATCAACTCATTCGCGAGCTGGGTGCCTCGATGAATGAAGCAGCCGAAGCGCAACACTACGAGAAGGCGGCGAAGCTGCGTGATCAGATCGTCGATCTACGCCGCATACAGGAGCAGCAAGTGGTGGCCAATCAGGGCGATGATGCCGATGTATTGGCGGCATCCTGGGAGGCACCCTATGCCTGTGTGCACGCGGTCTATGTTCGGGCCGGGCGCATCATCGGCTCGAAGAGTTTTTATCCGCGCCACCGACTCGCGACGAGTGCCGCTGATGTGCTTGCTGCGTTCGTCACACAATCCTATCTCAGTGAAGACAAGGCTATCTCGATACCCAAGGAGATTATCCTCGCCGAAGAAATTTCCGAAGGCGAACAGGTACAGCAAGCGCTGAGCTATCTCGCCGATCGGCAAGTGCGTTTGTCGTGGCGCGTACGTGGTCATCGCGCCAAGTGGCAAACACTGTCAGCAACCAATGCACGCGAGTCGCTTCAGAACTACGTGAGCAACAAGCAGAACATGGCGAATCGCTTTGCCGAGTTGCAAAAGAGTCTGCAGAGTGATGCTCAGGTCGCGCGCATTGAATGCTTCGACATCAGTCACACGTCAGGAGAAGGCACGGTGGCGTCCTGTGTCGTGTTCGATGAGAACGGTGCGGTAAAGAGTGACTACCGGCGCTTTAACATCAAGTCGACTGACAGGGGCGATGACTATCAGGCGATGCAGGAAGTGCTGGAGCGACGATTTGCTCGCCTGTCCAAAGAGGCGCGGGAAGGGGATAGCAAGATTCCGGATATCGTGCTCATCGATGGCGGCAAGGGGCAACTCACTCAGGCGCGCAGGGTGCTCGAACAATTCGAGCTACCAGGGCTGTCGTTGCTCGGTATCGCCAAGGGTATCAGTCGTCGCGCAGGACAGGAGACGCTCTTTCTGAATACAGACAACGGCTACAAGGAGATCGCATTGCCGACGCATTCTCCGGCACTGCATCTTCTGCAGCAGGTCAGGGATGAGGCCCATCGCTTCGCCATTACCGGACACCGGCAGCGGCGCAGCAAGGCACGCAAGCAGTCCAAACTCGAGGAGATCCCGGGCCTGGGTCCGAAGCGCCGCCGCGAGCTGTTGCAGCACTTCGGTGGTCAACAGGAAGTGGTCAAGGCCAGCGAGGCCGAATTGGCCAAAGTCACTGGGATTAGCAAGAAATTGGCCGAAAACATCTATGCATATCTGCATTCTGACTAAGCCGGCTTGATCTCCGGCCGTGCCCGGGGTGCAATACGCCAGTGTTCGGTATTGGTGCAAGGTGCGCAGCTTGATAGCTACGAGGCAATTACGGGGCACCTAAGAGACTCAGGAGCTGAGTTTCAGAATCTGTCTCGATTCGGCAACGCCAAGCAGCTTGCCTGGGGCAGATTGCATCCAGGCTACGAGCGCCAGCCAGAGTGAACACGGCTGGAACAAAGAACAAGAAAAAGGCCCGAAAAGGGCCGATGTTAGCTGTTCCTTACTTGAGAAAAATCAGGTAAGGGTATGATTCATAATAATTAATGTGTGGAACTCCCGGCCTATGCGCCAGATTAACTGGGCCAATCTAGTCACTTACATTCGTCTCGCCCTGATACCTATCGTTGTCTGGGTCTATTTCTCCGAACTGCCCCATGCGCCGGTTATCGCCGCATTGTTGTTCGCGGTCGCCAGCCTGAGTGATCTGCTGGATGGCTATCTGGCGCGCAAACTGGAGCTGACCAGCGATTTCGGAGCCTTCCTCGACCCGGTGGCCGACAAGCTTCTGGTCGCGACCGCCCTGATCATGCTGGCCGTGGTCTATCCGAGCCTGATGGTGCCCACGCTGCTGATTATTGGCCGCGAGATCCTGATTTCGGCGCTCCGTGAGTGGATGGCAGGCAAGGGCCAGCGCGGACGCGTCGCCGTGGCCTTCTCGGGCAAGCTCAAGACCACATTCCAGATGATTGCGCTCGGTGGTCTCATTGCTGCCAGCGAGCCACTGCCGCAGTGGGTGTTCAGCCTCGGATATTGGCTTCTCTGGGTCGCTGCGGCACTCAGTTTGTGGTCCATGTTCGAGTATTTTCGCCGTGCGTGGAGCACGCTCAACAAGCACTAGGTAAATTTGCTCCAAAGCCATGATTTTGCTGGATTACAGCTTGACTCCGGCGACGATCACATTAGAATATGCGCCTCGCTTCGACATGGCGAAGTCAGGTTTCCGGGCACGCAGCCAACGCTGGTGAATCGGACGCAAGACAGCGATAATCTCGACAAGCATCGATGAGCAAAGCAGTCGCCAGGTCGAACACAGGAATTGATACGCGGGAATAGCTCAGTTGGTAGAGCACGACCTTGCCAAGGTCGGGGTCGCGAGTTCGAATCTCGTTTCCCGCTCCAATTCTCAATTCCTTCTCTGATTACCCCAAACAAGCCCCGAACCCGGATCACGGCCTCACCTTTGCCGACCGCGATGCTATTTGTGCCGCCTTATGTATGGCACTAGTAGCACCTGAAATTTGTCGCTGCCACTTAGACGAATGAGCGCGTGCTTGCTATTGTGCAGTGAAACAACGGAGCCCGATCTATGAGTTATCTACCAGGCCAGGAAGAGCAAGCCGACGAATGCGAGACCAACCCCTGTAAGGGAATTGAATTACTGATTCGCGCAGGCAAAAAGAGTCTCGGTAGTTTCAGCGTGCGCCGCAGCTTACCGCATCCACAGCGCCGGCTCGTGGGACCGTGGATTTTCTTCGATCATGCCGGACCTGCCGAGATAGCGCCGGGCGAAGGCATCGATGTGCGACCCCATCCCCATATCAATCTCGCTACGGTGACCTATTTCTTCGAAGGCTCCTTCATGCACCGCGATTCCCTGGGCAACAGCCATGCGATCCAGCCCGGCGACATCAATCTGATGGTCGCAGGCAGTGGCATTGTCCACTCGGAGCGCACCCCGGATGAATTGCGGCCGACCGGGTCAAAGATGCACGCCCTGCAACTCTGGCTGGCGCTGCCAACCGAACTGGAAGAGATCGATCCGGCTTTTTACCACTACCCGAGCGCCGACATCCCTAGCATCGATGTCGACGGCGTTCCCGTCCGCTTGATGATGGGCAGTGCCTGGGGCGAGACGTCACCCGTAAAAACTTTCGCAGAGACGCTCTATTTCGAAGCTCGCTTGCAGCAAGGCAAGGAACTCGAACTACCGGAGGTAGAGGAGAGGGCAATCTATGTCGCGGAGGGTAAAGTCGAAATAGATGGCGAAACCGTCCCCCAATTCGCCATGGCAGTACTCACTGGCAAACCGGGGCTCAGGGTCAAAGCTAGCGAAGACAGCAAGTTCGCCCTCATCGGCGGCGAAAATGTCGGCGAACGCCACATCTGGTGGAATTTCGTCTCGACCCGAAAAGAACGCATAGAACAGGCCAAACAAGACTGGAAAAACGGTAAATTCGCCAAGGTCCCCGGCGACGAAGAGGAATTCATCCCGCTGCCTGAAAAATGATCAGGCGCAGGAATTTTATCCAATAAAAACATGCCACTGGCGCCGTCTTTTGGTATAGTTCGCCCTCTTTGAAAAACACGTCAGACGCGGGCTTCAGAGAGGTGGTGACAGAGTGTGAATAATCTAGATAGCAATTTCACACGTCACCAGTGCAATAGAAAAGTCGGTCCGCAAACCGGCTGAAGGTAGGAAACAAGTACAGATTCAAGGCTAGGTGGCAGAGTGGTCATGCAGCGGACTGCAACTCCATGCGCCAGCGGCGAAATAGAAAGTGCCGGTATAACCGGCGGAAAGACAGCACAGACTTAAAGATTACAGGCTAGGTGGCAGAGTGGTCATGCAGCGGACTGCAACTCCATGCGCCAGTGGCGAAATAGAAAGTGCCGGTATAACCGGCGGAAAAACAGCACAGACTTAAAGATTACAGGCTAGGTGGCAGAGTGGTCATGCAGCGGACTGCAACTCCATGCGCCAGCGGCGAAATAGAAAGTGCCGGTATAACCGGCGGAAAGACAGCACAGACTTAAAGATTACAGGCTAGGTGGCAGAGTGGTCATGCAGCGGACTGCAACTCCGTGTACGCCGGTTCGATTCCGACCCTAGCCTCCACTTCCCCAAACCATCCCGCAAGGCCCACCCAGCGCGATCGGTTCATTTCAAATTCCTGTCCAGGGATTAAGCCCGGGTGGCGAAATTGGTAGACGCAAGGGACTTAAAATCCCTCGGAGGAAACTCCGTACCGGTTCGATTCCGGTCCCGGGCACCACATCTTGAGTTGGCGAAATCGCAATTTGAGTGAATGTGATGCTGCCTCCTGCGCCTTTCAAAGCAATGCTCCAATCTAAGTGTTCACAAGCACAGTTCCAGACAATTTTGGCTACTACCGAGTAAGTTAGGCGCCAAGATGCGGCGAGAGATTTGTATAGATTTCAGGAAGCGTTGCAATCTTTTCGGATCGCTAATCAAGCTAGGCCTTTACGACTTGATGGCTTACGAGCCAATCAATAAATGTTCTGACTTTATATTTTTCGGCATGGGCATCTGGATAGGTAAGCCAGTACTTTCTGCCACTTTCAAGTGGAGGACCAAATGGTGCGATTAGCCGACCTGACTCGATTTCTTGTTCAACGTAAATCGTAGGGGCGATTGTTATGCCCATACCCAGGCACGCACTTTCAATCATCATCGCATAATTCTCGAATTTGATTTTACCTTCGAGTGGCAAGGTGTCCCGGTGTTGTGCCCAGAGTTCCCAGGCATAGGAGCGAGCAGGCATATATAACTGAGGAAGTGGTTTGGCGTTTTTGCTGTGGTATACCTCGGGCGAGATAGTCGCAACCAGCTCTTCGTCCAGCAGCAAATGGGACACCACTCCAACTGGTTGTCGAAAGCTGCACTCAATCGCGACGTCCACATTGTAGTGTTCGAAGTCATTGCGCCCCAGCCCTTTGACAAGATGCAGTTCAGTCTTGTCATGATGGTAGGCATAACGCTTCAGTCTGGGCATCAGCCATCGAGTTGCAAAATAGGGGAGTACTCCCAACCGTAAAGTCTGGTCGCTTGAGTGTTCGTTGGCTTGACTATTAATCGCTTCCTGCAAAGAGTTTAGGACCGTAACGATCTTTTCGTAAAACCTTTCGCCCGGAGGATTCAGTGTGAGCTGTTTGCGATCTCGGAGAAAAAGCTCGTGTCCTATGAACTCTTCAAGATTTGCAATCTGGCGACTAACTGCACTCTGTGTTCTTCCAAGTTCTTCAGCGGCACGAGTTACATTGCCGTATCGATGAACCGCCTCGAATGACTCAAGAGCTCTGATAGAAGGAAGTCTTCGTCGCATGAGCCCTATCATTCAATAAACTCATAGATTGAGTCAATTAATTTGTTATGTCAGGTGGTGTCCTAATTATATTAGGCAGCGGACACGACTTGTTTGATTTGGTGGAGAGCGATATGACAATAAAAGATAAGAATTCTGAGTACCGCGATGATTGCAGAAGTGAGAAATCTAAGCCTGGAGAATTCGAAAAAAACGAATTCCAAAGTTCTCGCCGTAGATTTTTTAAGTCCGCTGGAGCTGCGGGGCTAGTTGGTGCAGCGGGTTTTCTGGGAGGCGGCAGTTCGAAATTGTTCAACAATGCCGTGTTTGCACAACCTGCTGGTTATGATTTTCAGTCGCCACCAAATTTGCAGCCAGGCGCACAATTGGATTCACGGTTCCCAGTGTCATTTGCGGAGCCTGTGTCAGAAGGATTGCGTCTGGTCATGGCGTTTTATACTGCGCTAGTACAACGAGATATCGTCGCTATTGCGAACACACTGCACTTTCCGTTTGCGATTTACGAAGACATCGAGCCGCTGGTTTTTCAGTCTCGTGAAGAATTTATTGCTAATCCTCCGCCGACGCTGAATACAACAGGTGCTGGTTTTACACGTATTGGTGAGGGCTCCTACGACTTGTTGGAAGGCGTCAATGTTCATTTGTATTGTCCGGTAGGCGGAGTGTATTCACTCCATTATGTCCGCTATAACGCACAGGGTCACAAACTGTTTGATTGTGAAGGTGTCTATTCGGTTACCAACAATGATGGGCGCTGGGCGATTCAGCTAATTTCAACAATCTGGCATGAACAAGAGTATGGGGACAATGATTACCCTGATGCAGAAATGGCAGGCCGAATCGGGAGTCAGGGATATCTCTCAGCTTTTGGCTATCGGGATGAGGCCTTGCTCAACGACCTGAGCACAGGAAGAGGATCCTTTGAGCCAGAGCTTCCGATTGGAACCCGGCAAGCTAGTGTCAGTTTTGGCTATGGGCCGAGAGACCGATCTCAGAATGCAAGAGATAACGATTCAATGCGCGGTTGGCGCGTAAGCGGAGTAACCAGCCGATTGAATGTATCGGAAGTTACCGCGCGGACAGGTACAGGCACTCGCGACACAAGACTGGATGAGTTTGTAGAACTGGCTGGAGGCACTGTCGGGGAATACAGCTACACACGGCTCAGACCGGACCGTCCATTGGTTATTCATGCTACTCACGATAAAGCGCATGTACTGTCTGGCTACTGGCGCTATACGAATGACGGCACGCTGATTTCCGAAACACGAGGCGTCAGTATAAGAATCTGGAAGGAAGGAAACTGGGGGGGTGTTGGGGGCCTGGGACAAGTCACTCATCACGACAGATCCAACTCAACCGGGTAACAATCCGACTCCTTATGAATGAGGAGTGGATACGGTAAAAAAGCGATGCTCACAGGGATGTGGCATCGTTTTTTTTTGCTCGAAGAAAGCAATTGGCACTTGTAAAAACGATCTGCTTAACCATGACTTAAAATCATGAACTAAGTCGCTTTACTCAAAAGAGAGGAAAAAGTCGCATGCTAGGCTGAATTTAGTCTCCCGAATTTGCAAGACAAAACAATAAGTTCACGTGCGAATACAAAAAGTAGAATGAGGAGAGTTTGTGATGTCCAAGAGTCGATTGAATGAGCGATTACAAGCAAGCAAAAGTGCCCACCTGCATAGAGCAAAAAAGTTAACTTCCGCAATACGCATGGGGATCTGGGGAGGTGCCTCAGGTCTCTGTACTGCATTTATCGTGGCTGGCGCTACGCCGGTTCACGCACAGACTTCTAACGATGCAGAAAATGTCGGAATAGAAGAAGTTGTTGTGACCGGAAGCCGAATCAGGAGAAACGGATATTCCGCACCCACTCCTACTACAGTCGCATCAACAGATGAGTTGCTAAAATATGATCCGAGTACATTAGCGGACGGATTGAATCAGCTCCCCCAGTTTCAAAATTCCTCTCGCCCCCAGAATGGTGGTGTGTCAGCCAATGGGGCGGCAGGATCTAATTTGCTGAACCTCAGGAACATGGGGTCACAGCGAAATCTTGTGCTGCTGAACGGGCGCCGTTTCGTAGCAGCTACTGATGCAGGGTCAACCGATATTAACCTGCTCCCTCAGAACCTTGTCCAGCGCGTAGAAGTTGTTACAGGAGGTGCGTCGGCCGCATACGGTTCAGATGCCGTTGCTGGAGTGGTGAACTTTATTCTCGATACAGACTACGATGGATGGAAAGGGAGTGTGCAGTCTGGCACTTCAACATACGGCGATTCAGACAAAATCAAGGCGGACATAGCTCACGGCCGTTCATTTGCTAATGGGCTTGGTCATCTGTTGTTTAGTGCGGAGTACTATGACAACGAAGCGATAGGTCCTTACGATCAGAATCGCGGCTGGAATGTTCGCGGGTCGGGACGCATTAACAACCGTACTGGAAATGGGCCAAGCACTCTTCTGGTACAGGATGGTGCAACTGTCGCAGCAGCGACATTTGGGGGACTGATAACATCAGGCCCACTCGCTGCTACTCAATTCGGCCCTGGCGGCGAACCTATGCCTTTCGCATATGGGGACTACCGATCATCGACGTTTATGGTGGGTGGAGATGGAATCAGAAATGATCGGAATTTGTCTGGCGGGCTGGAACGATGGTCTGTGTTTGGCCGCGCAAGCTATGAGTTTGATACCAGTTTTACTGGCTTTGCCGAACTGACCTACTCCAAAGCAGATACGCAGTGGGAACAGTACTACAGCTACTGTTACACCTCGTGCTCCGCAACAATTTACTCTGACAACGCGTATCTACCTGAGCAAACACGATTGGCCATGGCGGACGCTGGAATAGAGTCATTCAGGTTAGGTCGAATTCACTCAGAAAACTATATTCTGGCTGACAATCGCAAAGATGTGTGGCGGCTAGCAATTGGTGGCGAAGGCACTCTTGATAACGGTTGGAACTACGACCTCTATTTGACTCAAGGTGAAAGCGATACCTTCATTGGCAATTTGCAAACAATGCATTATCGGAGGTATTACGCCGCGATAGATGCTGTTGATGATGGAAGCGGGAATATCGTATGTCGTTCAACGCTTGAAGGATACGATCCGGGTTGTGTGCCATTTAATCCGTTTGGGGCAGGTTCGCCTTCGGCTGAAGCGCTTGCCTATGTCACGCCAGACGAATGGCGCAATCTCGTGTTAGAGCAGACTGTAATTGCCGGGTCAGTACAAGGGGCACTGGGTGATATTGGAGGCAGAGAAATTGGATTTGCGGCTGGTATTGAGTGGCGGGATGAGTCTTCTGATCAAACAGCTTCACTCCTGTCACAGGAAATTGTCGATTTCACCGGTTTAAGAGGGGCAAACCCCAGCATTGAAGGCCGGCAAGGTCCATTCATTGTGGGCAATCCACAGCCTCTAGCAGGAAGCTATGATGTGGGGGAAGTGTTTGCTGAAGTGGCACTCCCATTAATAGAAAACGCTCCGTTAATTGACACGCTGGAAACCGATATCGCAGTACGTCATACAGACTATAGTTTGAGCGGCGGAGCGACCACCTGGAAAGTGAGCATGAACTACGTGCCCTTTGAAGACTTGCGTGTGCGAGCGACGCGTTCGAAAGATATTCGGGCAGCGAATGTAGCTGAGTTGTTTACAGGTAGTCGGCAGGGAATTGGGACGGCACGCCATCCGCTTACAGGGGAAACAGTAGATGTCGTAACCAAAACTCGTGGCAATCAAAATCTCGACCCGGAAGATGCCGATACTTTGACTTTGGGAGTAGTCGTGGAGCCGTCTTCGATTGAAGGGTTAAGTCTGTCTCTGGATTACTACGATATCGAGATTGGAGGTGCGATATCCACGCTTGGGCGACAAGGTACAATGGATGAGTGCTTTGAGGAAAACAATCAAGTTGCCTGTAACAATATTGAGTTGGTTGGAACGCAGTACCGAATCGATCTACCTTTCCTTAATCTCGATCTTCTCGAAATATCTGGATACGACTTTGAAGCGAGTTATCAGACAGATTTCGCGGCGGGTGATCTGAGTCTCAGATTGCTTGCTAATTATCAGGACAAATTTCGACGTACAACGCCTAACGGAAGTCCAGATGAGCAGGCTGGGGAAGTAGGGCGGTCTGATAACCCGAAACTAAAAGGAAAAATTTCAGCGGTTTACAATCAAGATCGATTCTCATTGTTTGCGCAGCAACGCTATGTCGACGGTGGTGAGTACGACAATAGCCTTGTCGAGGGAGTGACTATTAACGATAACAGTGTCGATAGCGTTTGGTATACGGATGTTACCGCCACATATCGCCTAGGTCAGGATGCACAGCATGAGCTCTACCTAAGCGTAAACAACGTCTTTAATGAGGACCCTCCGTTCTCGCCTCAGGTATCCGGAACGCACTTGTCTTGGTCTAACTATTCTCTATATGACACGATAGGTCGATTCTACAACCTGGGCTTTCGATATAGCTTTTAAAGAGCTTACTTCCCAGATGGCCGAGTGACGCTGACCAGACACATCTTGCATAGCAGGATGTGTCTGGGATAGCGCGCTATTGAATCTATCCTGCTTGAGAATTTTAATGACCGATAAAGCCTTTCTAAACTGGCCTTTTTTTGAATCTGCGCATCGAAAGCTTGCCTCTGAGCTGGAAGAGTGGTGTGTGGAGAAACTTGACACTGCTCAACTGCCTGAGCCTCTTGCTGATCGTTGCGGCAAAATTCTTTCCTTGTTGGCAAGTGGCGGTTGGCTGAAGTACGTTACAACCGAACGATACGGAGGGGCACTAGAAAAGCTCGATATCCGATCGTTATGCATTATTCGTGAAACTTTGGCGCAACACAGTGGCCTTGCTGACTTTGTATTTGCGATGCAAGGGCTCGGGTCAGGTATGATCAGTTTGTATGGTAGTGAAGCACAAAAAGAATCATATCTTCCTGCGGTCGTTGCAGGAAACAAAGTAGCGGCATTCGCTCTAACGGAATTGTCTTCAGGGTCTGATGTTGCGAATCTCGCAACCAGGGCTGTTCGAGATGGTGATCATTATGAAATCAATGGCAAGAAAACGTTGATTTCTAACGCCGGATTAGCAGATTTTTACGTGTTGTTTGCCCGTACCGGACCTGGGCCAGGAGCGAAGGGGATATCTGCGTTTCTAGTCGACAGTGATGCTGAAGGTCTGGATGATTCTTCGATGCTTGAGGTGAACGTGCCACATCCTCTCGGGGAGATTACTCTTGATGATTGCGCCGTTCGTCACGATCAACTACTTGGGAAAGCAGGTGAGGGCTTCAAAGAGGCAATGGCCACACTAGACTTGTTTCGGCCCACTGTAGGTGCTGCAGCACTCGGCTTTTCACGGCTGGCACTGAGAGAGGCAACTCAACATGCAGTTGATCGAGTTCTCTATGGGCAGAAGCTTGCAGATAATCCGATAACACAGTCCAAGTTGGCGGATATGAGCTTGTCGGTTGATGCATCAGCGCTGCTAGTGTATCGCGCTGCCTGGCATTTGGACTGCTGTAAAGGAAGAGCTAGTCGAGAAGTAGCGATGGCAAAACTGTTTGCTACAGAAAGTGCTCAGAAAACAATTGATGATGCTGTTCAGATTTTTGGTGGTAGGGGGGTGCTTATAGGCGTTCCAGTAGAGCAACTCTATAGAGAGATTAGGTCATTGCGCATCTATGAAGGGGCATCCGAAGTTCAAAAGCTTATCATCGCTCGCAGTCATTTGGCATCCTACATGGCGCAATGACTCATGCGAACTGATCCTGCAAGTCAACTTAAAGCGGCACACTCCGAAATTGCCAATGGTAACTGGGAGCAGGCTGAGCATCACCTGACACTATTAGGTGACTGTGAAATGCTCACAGACGAAGTGACACTCGCACTCGCGGTGCTGAACAAAAAGCGAGGGAGACTGCTTGAAGCGAGCCAAGCACTGGAGAAATTGCTCGACAAGCGTCCACATGATCCGAGCATCCACAACAATATCGCAAACTGTTTTAGCGGGCTCGGCCAACTAGAGAAGGCCAGGCATCACTATCTGACAGCGCTAAGGCTCAAGCCAGACTACGCTGATGCGATTCTAAACCTGGGGATTTTCTATAAGAACGCTGGAGAGCTGAACGCGTCGCTTCAATTACTTCAAAAAGGAGCAACTCTCTATCCACAGAATATCAGCATCCATCACGCACTTGTTCAAGTGCTTAGAGAATTGCAGCGACCCGTCGACGCGATTCGAGTGTTGGACTATACCCTTAAACTAACGCCATCAGACAGCAAGCTGCTTGGGCTTCGAGCTGAACTGGAGTGCGATCTCGGTAAGCCTGCGGATGAGTACTTTCTGAAGGCTCTGGATGCCGACTCCAAGAATGACGAATTCAAGCTTGGTTATGCAAATGCGTTGTACCTGCGAGGACGAGCTGAAGAATGCCTTAGCTACTTGCAGAATGAATTGGCGACTCGACCAAGCTGGCTGGCGGGGCAAGTTGCATTCGCAAAACTGTGTTTCCAATCAGGGTTTGAGGACAGATATTTGACGCTGTTCGATTCCGCTTTGGATTCACTCGGTCATGATAGGAATTTTGTCATTGCCTACATGAATACATTGATGCGCGCGAATCAGTTCGCTAAAGCACTAGGTGTAATTACTTCGTTGCGCAATCGGCTAGACGAGCCTCTCTTGCTTGACCGCTACGAAGCTGTGTGTGCAAGTGAATCCGGAGAGCTCGACAAAGCTGATTGGCTGTTTGACAAGGCCTTCTCCAGTGCTGATATGGAGATAAGGATCGCATTCCTCAGGCATTTGTTTCGGTGCAAACGATACGATGAAGCGGCATTACAGGCCTTGGAGCTTGCCAGTCAGCATGATCAGATGGCTGCCTGGCCTTATCTAAGTGTGGCGTGGAGGTTATTGGATGACAAGCGATGGCAATGGCTGGAAGGAGATGAGCGACTCATCCAGGTGATTGAGAACGATGAGGCATTCCCGGACTTTAACCAACTTTCTGAAAAGCTACTTGAGTATCATCCGTATCGGCAGCACCCGTTCGATCAATCTGTGCGCGGGGGTGATCAGTCAGAAGGGAATCTGCTACTGCGCCAAGCGCCGGAGATAAATGAGTTGCGCCAACTGTTAAACGCCTCATTGACGGAGTATCTCTCGAGCCTCCCGGCACGTGACGAATCTCATCCATTTCTTGGTTTGCGCAGAGATTCATTTGCCATCCAGGCATCTTACTCAGTAAGGCTTGGACCTAATGGGTTTCATATAAACCATACGCATCCAGAAGCAGCTATAAGCTGTTGTTTCTACGTGCACGTACCTGATTGCGTGTCCGGAAACAGTCACGAGGGTTGGTTAAGTATTGGATCGCCTCCTTCAACACTCGGTTTGGATCTGGAGCCAACTCGGCTTATTAGGCCCAAACCCGGGCGGCTGGTGCTATTTCCTTCACTTATGTGGCATGGAACTGTGCCCTTCTCGTCTGGCAAGAGACACGCAGTAGTCTCTGATGTAACTCTCGGAATCAATTAAGATAAACAATAAAGATAGAGCATTATGCCCATGGAACTATTATCAGATAAAAGCTTGGTCGATGTTTTTAATTATGGGGCCAGAGTCAATCCTGATTCGATTGCTTTGGAATACAACGGAATGGCTATCTCTAACTCAGAATTGTTGAGAAGAGTCAAAGCGGTAGCCTCAGCAATGACATCAAGCGGTCTGCAAAAAGGCGATCGCGTTGCCATTCTCAGTAAGAACAAACCTGAATTTATCGAGTTGATTGGGGGCGCTGCCATGTCGGGCGTGTGCGTGACGCCGATCAATTACAGGCTCCTGCAATCTGAAATTGAGCACATCGTTAGCGATTGTGAGCCCAAGCTCTGGCTGGTTAGTAAAGAATTTATTGATATCGCCATCAGTGTGGTTAAAGCGTTGAACGCTAACATTACGATTGTCTCTATAGGGGAAACAAACCTGGGCTATCAGAGCTATGTAAAATGGATATCTGCCGAAGCTGGCGCGAGGCCTGCTGACAGCGCTGTTGGATCAAAAGATCTGTTTTTATTGTACACAAGCGGTACCACAGGGTTGCCGAAAGGCGTACGTATTTCAGACTCAAATTATCGTAGTTTCCTGTCAGCAGTTTCGTTTGTTCCGGGATTTAGTTATTCAGAGAGGCAAGTTGTCGCAACGCCAATGCCATTGTTTCATATCGCCGGAATCAATGTAGTGATGGCAGCCTTGGCCCAGAATTGTTCGGTGATACTGGTACAAGACTACCAGCCCGCGAGCTTCTTGAGAAAGCTCGACGAAGAGGGTGCGAATCATGTTTTTCTGGCGCCTTCGATGATTGTTTCCCTGCTTCAAGCGATCAAAGACAATCCGATTAAGTTGTCGGCGTTGCAAACAATTGCCTATGGCGCTTCGCCTATTTCAACTCAGCTATTGAAAGACGCCAGAGACCACTTTGGTTGCGAATTCGCTCAACTTTATGGAATGACGGAATCAACTGGAGCGGGCACTTATTTGTCGCCCTCTGCACATGACGTGCCTGGTAAATATCGATCCTGCGGTGTGGCGTGGCCTAACCTTGAGATCAAAGTAGTAGATTCAGAAGGCACTACACTAGATCCTGGAATATCTGGAGAGATTGTGGTCCGTGGCGATGTTGTGACACCGGGCTATTTCAATAGACCGGAAGAAACTGCGCAATCGATTCGTGACGGATGGCTACATACAGGCGACGCAGGTTTTATGGATGAAGACGGTTTCGTGTACATCAGGGACCGTATAAAGGACATGATTATTAGTGGGGGTGAAAACGTGGCTCCCTATGAAGTTGAAGACGCAATTTCCAGTTGTCCCGGTGTGGTCGATGTCGCGGTTATCGGAGTGCCATCGGAAAAATGGGGTGAAGAAGTCAAAGCCATTGTTGTCTCTACGCAGCCTCGGAAAATCACTGACTTCAGTGTTATTTGTTGGGCTAAACGTCAGATCGCCGGATTCAAGGTTCCGAAGACCGTCGAGTTTGTGGATGAACTGCCGCGAAACGCATCCGGGAAAGTTTTGAAGCGCGAGCTTCGCAGGAAGTATTGGTGTCAGCAAGACCGTCAGGTGAGTTGAGAAGTCACGAAATCATGCCGCGATACAAAATTGCAATACTTGAAGGTGATGGGATTGGCCCGGAAATAATGGCTGAAGCCATCAAGGTACTGGATGCCGTTCAACGTCGCAGCGATGTTGAATTTGAATATCTTTTTGGTGCTTTTGGGGCGGACGCCTATTTCGATAAGGGGTATTCATTTCCGCAGGAAACGAAAGAAATCTGCGACTCCGCAGACGCGATGTTAAAAGGTCCGATTGGCTTGAGTTTCGAAGGAGCCAAAAAAATTCCTGTCGATATGCAGCCAGAACGTAGTGCGCTGTTACCACTGCGGCGGCGCTATGACACTTACGCCAATATGCGAATTGCCAAATTACCTGCAGAGTGGGCCAAATTTTCTCCTTTAAAAAACGAGAGAATCGGTACTGGTGTGGACATAGTCTTGGTTCGCGAATATGTGGGCGGATTGTTTTACGGGGATCAGCATACAGGGGTGAACCACGACGGATTGCGCTATGTGAAGCAATCGTTTGAGTATGATGAAAAACAGATCAAGCGTGTGGCAATGCTGGCGTTTGAACTGGCGATGCAAAGAAAAAAGCTGATCCACAATGTGCATATGAGCAATATGCTCAAGTCCAGCGTGCTCTGGAATGCAATTATTGAAGAAATTCAACGCGAATTCCCCGAAGTGGTTGTAGTGAACATTCTGGCTGATACCGCAGTCTCCGAGCTTTGTTTGAACCCTGGTCAATTTGATGTTCTGGTGATGGAAAATATTTTCGGAGACATTATTTCTGATGTTTGCGGTGGTTTGATTGGCTCGCTGGGGCTCATGCCGTCGGCCTGCCTGGGAGGCTCGAGGTCGTGTTTCGAGCCCGCTCACGGATCAGCGCCTGATATTGCAGGGAAAGGGATTGCTAATCCTTACTCAATGATTGGCTCCGCAGCTCTCATGCTGGAATGGAGTTTTGGAATGGTTGAAGAGGCGAGGAATATTTTCGCGGCCTTGTCTGCAGTTGTCGGCAGGGGAATGGTTACTCCAGATTTGATTCCAACGCACAAGAGTCGAACCAGAGTTGATACCTCAGCATTTGGCGACATGGTTGTTGAAGAGCTATCTAGTAGTCCGTAAGTAAGACCATACACAGAAACATAACGTGCTTCTGTCCTGCCTGTAGATTTAATTTGTAATTAGCGTGTGAGCAAAAATATGAAAACAAATAGCAACCACACACAGCATTCGCATGGTGAAAGAAGTACAGGATGGCAATGGGGGCCGTTCACATTCCGCTTACCGTTCTACCATACCAGGCTGCTATGGACTGAATTTGCGCAAGGCATTGTACTGACTTCGGCAACAGGACTGGCACTCGTTCCATTGATGATGGAATTCATGGGACTGTCATTTGAGCAGGCTATTACCATGTCATTTATGCATGGATTTCTGATAGGTATTGCGTCTATTGCCTTTGGTGAGCCATATGCGCCAGGTTGGGTTACTCCAGCATTGCCACTAGTTATCACTTTTGCATTGCTTGGGAACGATTCTCCCCATGAGAGAATTCAGGCAATGATCGCGTTGACATTAGTCTTAACGACGTTGCTAGCGGTTCTCGGTATAACAGGCTTGGGTAGAAAGCTTGTTGAGAGAGTTCCAGTAGCATTGAAAGCTGGCATTATTATGGGGGCGGCGATTGCCGCATTTCATCAGGTATTTATCGGCCGGGCTGAAGCAGGGCTCTATGCACAACCTGTATCGATTGGAATAGCGGTCGCAGTTTGTCTGGTGTTTTTATTCTCGATTCCGTTTCGCATGCTCAAGCATCGCTATCCATTGTTGGACAGGGTTTCCAATTTAGGGCTACTGCCCGGATTTCTACTTGGGGCATGTATAGGTCCCCTGGTTGGAGAAGTGGACTACGACATTCAGTGGGGAATACTGGTCTTACCTTTTCTCGACACGTGGCGCGCTGTTTCTCCTTTCTCTATTGGCTGGCCCGATCTTGGGATGATTATTGAGTCTATTCCCTTGGCTCTTGTAACGTATATTTTGCTATTCGGTGATCTGGTTACCGGAAATGAAATTCTGAAAGAGGCTCAGCAGCATCGACCGGATGAGAAGATTCATCTGAACGCTACGCGTACTCATCTTTCTCTTGCGATCAGAAATTTGGTAATGGGCCTGCTGGCTCCTTTCTTTCCAACCCAAGGCAGCTTATGGGCCGGAGTGCACGTGGCGATTGTGCAACGCTGGCGACAAGGGCCCAGCAAGATGAAAACCTTATTCAGCGGTTATCACTCCTATTACTTCATGGGCTTTCCGTTCATATACTTCCTATTGCCGCTTGTGACAGCACTACAACCACTAATGGAAATGGCGTTGGCACTGACTTTGATACTCACTGGGTTTGCCTGTGCGTACATCGCGTCCAGCCTGGTTACGCATCCGGCTGAGCGAGGAACCGCCGTTCTGACGGGTGTGAGTCTTGCCTTCTATGAACCCTGGTTAGGATTGCTTATTGGGATAGTGGCGACCTGGGTACTGATTGGGCACAAAGGTGCTGACGATATGGAAAAACTTCTTAGCAACCGAGAAAGTGCACTGGTTCCAGAACCCGACTAGATTGCAATGTCAGAAGCTGGCATGAATGGCAAATCAGTGCTCCCGATATCGTATCCCAATTGCTTTAACCCAGTGGTGATTTGGCCTCGGTGGTGAGTTTGATGGTTGAATAGATGGGTGAGTAGTACCCAATGCGGATACGTTCGCTCCTTCCCATCAACCTTGCTCAGATAGGTAAGCGAGTCAGCCAACCACTCATCATTCAATTTGCTTGCCCAGCTGATCAGATTCTCGTCATATAGCAATCGTTCCCGCCGTAGTTCCTCAAACCCCGAAAACAATTCGTCGCCAATAGCTGCCTCTGGCTCCGGTGTGCGAGTAAATCTGGCCATAAATGCCAGGTCTCCATACATGATGTGATTCAGCGTTAGATAAATTGAATCAAAAAACAGACCCCGCTCTCCATGAAGTTCTTCCTCACTCATGGTGGCACAAAGGTCGTACAGGCGAGTGTTCATCCACTGGTTGTATTTGCTCATGAGTACACAATAGTCTTTTCGAATCATTGTCTTAGTCCATCGAGGAAGGAACGCTTGATAGCGAGAAGCGGGCTTGAGGCTGGTAAGCATGCGAAGCGCCAGAACTGGCGCTGTAGAAGATTGTAACTATATTCTGCGAACATCGTCTAATAGTTTAAAAGGAAAAAGCTCGCTTGCTTGCGATTAGAAAAATCCATTCTAATCAAGGAGATGCGGGTAAATTTCATCTTCAATGTCAGGAGAAAGACATGTCTGGGCGAACTAAACTACTGCAATCGGCTTTGGTGATGGCGGCTATCATCGCCACACCAATCGCACTGGCAGACACCTACAAGCGCATGACACACGAAATCGATGCCGCTGACTTTGAGCGCCTGCGGATCGAGATGTCTGTTGGAGAGCTCGACATCGAGATCTACGATGGCGATGTCATCGAACTCGATATTCAGTTGGAGGCGAACCGTAATTGGTGGTCCTTCCGCCGAGGTGATGTTGAGGATATCGAGCTGGATCAACGTCCTTCAGGGGATACGCTGTATATCGGAATCGATCGCGACAATGTTGAACAGACCTGGCGTGCTCGCGTCCCGGCGGCGCTGGCGTTGCGCATCGAGGTCGGTGTTGGCGATGTTGAGATCGAGGGCTTGAACAATGACTTGAATCTGGATGTTGGTGTGGGAGCGGCGCGCGTTGAAGTGAATACCGAAAACTATCACACTGTCGCCGCGACCGCAGGCGTTGGTGATGCCGTTATTCGTGGTTTCTCTGACGGTACTGACAATGAGCGACGCAGATTTGTCGGAGCGGATGCCTACTATGCCGGCGAAGGGGAGTACGAGGTGCGTGTTGAAGTCGGCGTCGGTGATGCGCAAGTTCGCCGCAGATGAAATGTTTTGTGCCGCTGAAAAAGGAGAGCTAAGCTCTCCTTTTTCTTTGTTGATGAATTTGCAAACGATAAAGTTTTTCAGTTAGTGCTTAGAAAAATTGCAAAAACGTTTTATTTGATTGTGTTGCTCGTGTGCGTTGCTATGGGCTCGGGGTTCGCTGCCGAGATCGATACGCGACCGTCAATACTGATTGTAGGTACCGCCCACTTCAACAACCCTGGGCTGGATATGGTGAACGAGGATCTCGAGGATGTGATGACTGAGTTGCGTCAAAGTCAGATTTCACAATTTATTGAAGCGCTTAGGTCATATTCACCAACACACATAGCCGTAGAATTCCCTAAAACATCACAATCTCAGATAGACGAAGCATTTGCAGCATATACGAATGATCAATTTGAATTACGAAATATTGAGCAGCATCAATTGGGGTATAGACTTGGTAGAGCGCTGCAATTAGATCGCGTGTTTGGCATTGATTGGAATGAAAATCCGCCTGGTGAACCAGAATTTTATGACTGGTACGCGTTTGGGCAACAGTATGGATTTGAAAGAGTAATCGAAAAACTGAGCGATCCAGAGAGGCATAATTTGAGCATGGCTGGAAAATCCATCACACAGTGGTTGCGGGACTTAAATAGCGAATCGATGCTATTGAGTATGCATCGTACTTACTATGACATAGCCAGTATATCTGCAAACAATCAACATCCGGGGCCGGATTGGGTAGGCACCTGGTACGCCAGAAACTTAAAGATTTTTAATAATATTCGAGAGCTTTTAAGCGATGGAGATCGCATTGTCGTTTTCTATGGTTTGGGCCACGCCTATCTGTTAAATCAGTTTGCTCGCGAATCTGGTGCATTTCAGGTTGATTCGCTCGAATCAATATTGAGCAATTAGTAAAAGGGCGCAACTCCCTCCGCGCCCTTGTTGTTGTTTTCGGCTAACTCTCCCGTAACGCCTGAATCCGTTTCTCTAGTGGCGGATGACTCATAAACAACTCAGCCATCGCACGCTTGCCGCTGATGCCGAAGGCGGTGAGTTGGCCGTCCAGTTGGCTTTCCATTTTGTTGGATCGCAATCGTTCCAGCGCGGCGATCATTTTCTGCTTGCCGGCCAGTTGCGCGCCGCCGCTATCGGCCCGAAATTCACGGTAGCGTGAGAACCACATGACGATAATGCTGGCGAGGATGCCGAAGATTGCCTGGAAGGCCATGACGGTCATGAAGTAGACGAACATGTTGTTATTGCCACGGTTAATCGCGTTGGCCACGATGCGGGCAAAGAAATAGACAAATGTGTTGAGCACGCCCTGGATCAGGGTGAGGGTGACCATGTCACCATTGGCGACGTGGCTGACTTCGTGGCCGAGCACTGCTTCGGCTTCATCGGCGGTCATGTTACGCAGCAGACCGGTGCTGACGGCGACCAGTGCGTTATTGCGATTGGCGCCAGTGGCGAAGGCGTTGATTTCCGGCGAATCATAGATAGCCACTTCGGGCATGCCGATACCCGCGTTCTGGGCCTGACGCTTGACGGTGTTCAGCAGCCATTCTTCTTCCTGATTGCGAGGGCGCTCGATCACGTGGGCGCCGGTGGCGCGCTTGGCGATGAATTTCGACATGAGAAGGGAGATGAATGAACCACCCATGCCGAACACGGCGCACATCACCAGCAGGCCGCTATTGCTGGCGGAATCGAGGCCGAGCACTGGCATCAGGATGCTCAGTACGATACCCAGCACGATCAGAATCGCCAGGTTGGTGGCGACGAACAGTAAAACCCGTTTCATGTACTACTCCCGCCCATTGGGGCAAAGTCGGGGATGAATAAATCTCAATTGTAATTATGGTACCAATCTGCCAGTTTTAAAGAGGCTGTGACCCGATTTGCAGTCGGCTGGGCGCCGTGTCGGCCGATAGTAACTGGGAACAGAATGCGGGAATATCAATCAGGCGCAGGGAGACGGGCTTGGCAACGAAGCTGAGCTTCAGCGCGCAGGCAAATACAACAATAAAGCGAGCGAGTTGATGTACGAACCCAATATTCTCTCCGTGTTACCCCCTCTCTTGGCCATTATTCTGGCAATCGTCACCCGGCAGGTGATTATCTCCCTGACAATCGGCATCTGGATCGGCTTTTGCCTGCTGGAATCGGTCAACCCGCTGGCGGGGCTCGCCCTGGCTATCGAAGGCATTATTGCCGTGTTCAGTGATGCCGGGGACACGCGTGTTCTGGTGTTTACGCTGGTGGTCGGTGCCCTGATCGCGACGATTGAATCGCTGGGTGGTGTGCGCGGGTTTATTCGTTTGCTCGAGACGCGGCGCTGGGTGAACTCGTCGCTGCGTGCTCAGTGGCTGGCTTATTTCACCGGTGTAGTGATCTTCATCGAATCCAATATCACCTTGCTGGTTGCAGGGGCAGTGTCGCGTCCGCTGTTTGACCGCTACAAGCTGGCGCGTGAGAAGCTCGCCTATATCATCGATTCCACGTCCGCGCCCATCTGTATTCTCATTCCCCTCAACGCCTGGGGGGCGGTGGTGATCGGCATTCTTGAATCCTCGAACATCGCCAGCCCGGTGGAGGTGTTCATCTCCGCGATAGTGTTCAACTTCTATCCACTCGCCGCTATCGCGCTTTCGGCAATTGTTATTTGGAAAGGGATAGATATCGGTCCCATGAAGAAAGCGCAGGCGCGCACCGAAGCCGGACAATTGCTCTGGCCGGACGCTACGCCGATGGTGGATCCCAGCATTCTGGCCGACGAGAAGGCGGCTGCCTCCGAGCAAGACAAGGCGCGCTACATGGTGATACCCATCGCTGTCATGGTGTTGTCGATGCCGCTGGGACTGTATATCACTGGCGACGGATCAATGAGCGCCGGCTCGGGTTCGACATCGGTGTTGTGGGCGGTTCTGGCCGGTGTGGGTTCGGCGTGGGCCCTGGCTCTGATTGATCGCCGTGCGCGCGTTGAGGAATTGATGCAGACATTTTTCAAGGGAGCAGGCGGGCTGTTGCCGGTGGCCATGATCCTGCTGTTTGCTCTGGCGCTCGGTGATGTCGCCAATCTGCTAGGCACCGGAACTTACGTGGCGCAAGTCGCTCAGGAGAGTATTCCGCTGGGTTTGTTGCTGCCGCTGCTTTTCATTCTTAGCAGCTTCATAGCATTCTCTATAGGGTCGAGCTGGGGAACGTTTGCAATCATGATTCCTCTGGCGATGCAGATCGCACTGTCTCTAGACGTATCCGTCACGCTGTTTCTCGCGGCTGTGTTGTCGGGCTCAGTGTTCGGCGATCACGCCTCGCCGATCAGCGACACGACTGTGGTTTCGTCGATGGCCTCGGCAACCGACCATATCGATCACGTTCGCACACAGCTTCCTTATGCCTTGATCGCGGCGAGTATCGCCAGTGTGGCATTTCTGTTGGCCGGGATTATCTTGCTGTAATTCGAGGGGGCAGTGCAGCCGTCCCTTGGTGCTCGTCTTCGAGGCATAAAAAAACGCCAGGCTGTTACACCTGGCGCCCATATCCCGAGGAAGGGATGGATTCGTATCGACTTTCGTCTAATGCATTAAGGTCATTAACCTTGTGGGAAACCAGGATGATGGTTTTCCATGCTACGAATTTGAGTTAACGGCACTGCGTCGAGAAGCTTTAGGTTTTTGTCCCCACAGTTAATGGGCGTCGACTCACTCATTCGCACCTCTTCGAGAAGCGTCTGAATAGTGGTAAAGGTCTCACTGACGAACACCGCTTCCTGGCTCAGGGTCTTGCGTGTTACACCATAGGTAACGCGCTTGCGCGCATCCTGTGGAAGCTGGTTCAGCAGAGTCTTGCTCACCCAGACGGTCCCGCCCCGCACCAGCTCGCTGATGGCAAGCGCCTGATTCGCCGAATTACCCAGCGAAGTGAACTCTATGCTATCGCCCGCGTGCACACTGCCCAGCCATTCCTCGCCTTCGCTGAGCCCGATATTCAGGTGTATCTCGTTCAGCCAGCCTTTGCGGGCCTGCCACTCCAGTGAGATGTGCTGGAGTTGCGCGCGAATCCCTAACGCACATTCCATGGCATTGAGGCGGTAGTCGGAATCTGGTGCCGGCACGAAGTAGTAGAGGTGATCTGCGCCATGCTGTTTGCCAGGAATGCCGTGGTAGCGGCGAAACACCGCTTCGCTGCGCTGCCGGATTTCATTGCAGAGCGCGATGTACTCCTCCGCAGGGAGTTCGGCGCTTATCTCAGCTGCATTCTGCAGGCTGGCGGCCAGTACGGCGACTCTGCTCAGGTGCGGCTTACCCGGCCCCAGCAGCTCGTAGGCGGCTTGATTGCGCCGGATTCGCTGTTGCAGGAGGGAATCGTCATCCTGGGATGATGTTTGCCAGATGAACAGCACCCCCTCGCGATAGAAGCCAACAGTCAGGTCGCAGGCAGTGGCGCTTTTGGATCCCATCACATTGCGAGGAAGCACCGCTGTGAGCTGTTGCATCGGCAGGCTATTTGCCATCGGTGTCTCATCGAGGCATTGCTTGAGAAGGGTGTGCTGTCTGCTGTCCAGGGCGGAATACACTTTCAGCAGGGCCTGCTGGCTCATTCTCCTGCGTGCTGCGGCGACATGCGGCTTGAGCAACTCGCCAAGTTGATGCGCATTGTCGGTAACGGGGCAGCTGAGGAGCAGAGTGAGCAGATTGTTCGAATTTTGATCAGCGTCGAGAGCGCGCGCCCCGAAGAGAAGTGGTTCTGCGGCGTCATTCCACCAGGTCAGTTCAAAGCTGTCGTTCACCATGTAGGCGGGCCCTGTGACCTGCTCAAGATCCTGCGTCAGCGACAATGAGGCGATTGGTCCCTGCTGCCGGTGCAGGTTTTTTTCCTGATGTGAGCGACGCACTGACTTGGGCGGCAGGGCAGAGGAGGCCTCTGCAAGTTCGACTTCGCCCGCGCGCTGCTGGCCTAATTGCGCGGCGATCTGGGCCATGGTGAGGCCTTCTTTTTTCAGCTGCTGGACCTGATGAATGAGTTTGACAGTCTCATCTGCAAAATAGCCGAGGCGGGTAGCGCGGCTGGAACCCCCTTCGGGGGCACGAACTTCCGGGCTCGGGAGAATGCCCATCGCCACGTAGTTGTTAAGGGTGGCGCGGGAAATACCCGTAATTTCAATGAGTTGTTTTGAGTCGAGCATGGCATCGTCCCCATGTTCTAATGTCTAGGCAGTATAAGTAGGCAGTATAAATAATGTCAATGTCTAAATAGGCTGTCTAAATAGTGCCGAAATACGCGGGCTGCAGGTCGGTGCCTGGATTACAGACACGGCCGCATCTGCTACGCTTGCGGCCATTACTCACAGCCGCAGGACAATTTGTGAACTTCAAGCGAATCAATGCAGTAGAGGCGAAAACTCTCATTGCAGAACAATCTCCCGAGCGCCCAGTGCAGATCATCGATATCAGGGATGATGCCTCTTTCGAGGCGGGGCATATTCCTACAGCGCGCCATATCCACAACAGCAATGTGCAGGAATTCATCAACGAGGCGGATCTCGACGCGCCGCTCATCGTCTGCTGCTACCACGGGAATATGAGCCAGAGTGCGGCAGCCTATTTCGCAGAGCAGGGTTTCGAGGATGCCTACAGCCTGGATGGAGGGTACGAGGGTTGGCAGGCGGTTAGTGGAGACTAACCCGGATTATATACGCTTTGTTAATCAGGAGTTTGCGGCGTTTTCTTCATCGTGTTTGAGAAACACGCGCTTGGCCGTCATGATGGCGACCATATAGATCATATTCAGCATCGCCCACGCAAAGATCTCCAGAGGCCACAGTCGGTGACCCTGACCGTCGCTCAATCGGCTCAGCGCGATCAAAGCCACCCATATCGCCAGGATGACGAGGGGAATGGCCGCGCCGACACGCCAGCTTCCTTGCCACTGTTTCACCGCAGCGAGCGGCAAAGCCGCACTGGCACCAGTAGCGGCCAGTACGATCAGTGCGATGATCAGATTCCATACCCAGGCAGCATCCGGCGTAGTGAGATTCGGGTCGCTGACCTGAGCTATGGCGGAGCTGCCCATCAGGGTAAGAAGCAGCAACAGGGCTCGAAACCTCAGTGGAAAGCGGGCGCGAGACTGGCGCTGTGACTGAGAATTCGACCGGGAGGGAAATTGGAGCGAACGGAATTGGACAGGAAACTTCATGGGGCGACATTAAACCACTCGACCTCCCCTGCATAAAGCCCCAGATGCAAATAAGCGTGTTACAGGGTGGGGCAGAATTCGGAGTAAACTATCGCCGTCAGAATCCGCTGTTGCTGCCTACAGAGGCCAGGCAATGAGAAGGACTGGCGCCTGCTCGAGGAGTGCGCCAAGTCGCCGATATGCAATCAGGCGAGTGAGCTGACAACAACGATCAATCGGACCGTGGCCAATCACCTGGCCCATCGACAAAGCAATACCACAGTACATACAGGAGTCGCCGTGATAAGGCAGGAGAAAGTTAAGGACATTTACCAGAATCTGGTCGAGCTGAAATATCAGCTCTACAACAGTCTCTTTCTCACACTCCCTCTGGATGCTGTCGAACAGGCCTCGCTGCTCTTGCCGCTCTTGGATGAGGCGGGCCACAAGGGGCTGGACGAGGGCAAGAACCCCCAGGAAATCATCGACGACTTTCTCGACCTGCATCGCCCCGAGGCGAGCGAGAAGGAGCGCAGCCAGTTTCTGTTCAAGGTCATTCAGTACGTCGAACGGCAGGTAGTGCTGGTGGACGCGCTGGAAGACGCCGCCTATGTGGAAATCAATCAGACCGAATCACTCAATCGTCTGCGGGAACTCGTGGAGCGCATCGAGTCCAATCACTTGCAGGAGCGCTTTGCGCGCTTGCTGGAGAAATTCAGCGCGCGGGTGATTCTGACTGCACACCCGACCCAGTTCTATCCCGGCCCGGTGCTGGGCATCATCACCGACCTCACGGCGGCGATCAAAAAGAACGATGTTGCCCAGGCGCGAGACTTGTTGCAGCAACTCGGCAACACACCTTTCTATAACAAGGAGAAGCCAACGCCTTATGACGAGGCGATTCAGTTGAGCTGGTATCTCTCCAATATTTTCTATCCTGTCTTTGGCGACATTCTCGATTCCATTGCCGCCGTCGGTGGCATCGATGACGACTGCTTCAATGCGGAATTGCTCAGCATCGGCTTCTGGCCGGGTGGTGATCGCGATGGCAATCCCTTTGTGACTACCGATACGACGCGGCGCGTCGTGGAGAAACTGCGCTCCAATGTCATCGAGTGCTATCACCGTGAAGTGCGTGAACTGAAACGCCGACTCAGTTTCAGTGGCATCTACGATGAGCTGGATGCGATCGAAGAGCGTTTTTATCTCGAGCTCAGTGGCGAGGTGGAAGAGTGTTTCGAGTCGGTCGAGGAAATTCGCGAGCGTCTGGATACCATGGCGCAGGTGCTTGAAGAGAAATATCAGGGGCTTTATCTCGACTTGCTACAGTCGTTCCGACGCAAGTTGCAGGTATTCGGTTTTCACTTCGCAACGCTCGATATCCGTCAGGACTCGCGCGTCTTGCGCGGCATCTTTGAAGCTATCGTCGCGGCTCAGCCGGACTTGCTGCCTGCGGACTTCGCAACGCGCAGCGAGCAAGAACAAATCACAGGGCTGCTGACTCTCACCGGTGCGGTTGATGTGACGAAGCACGAGGACCCACTGCTACTGGATACAATCGAGTGTATTCAGGCGATTCGCGATATCCAGAAGCGCAACAAGGAACGCGCCTGCCATCGCTACATTATCAGCAACTGCGCAGGCGCGCGCGATGTGGCGACACTGATCGCATTGTTCCGCCTGTCAGGCTGGGAGCAGGGCGGGCTCAGCATGGACATCGTGCCGCTGTTTGAAACCGTGAAAGATCTGCAGTCAGCCGGCGACAGCATGAGCGGTCTGTACGCGATTGCTCCTTATCGCGATCACCTGGCGTCGCGCGGCAACAAGCAGACCGTCATGCTCGGCTTTTCCGATGGCACGAAAGATGGCGGTTATTTGATGGCTAACTGGGCAATCTACACTGCCAAGGAAGACCTCACAGCCGCGTCACGCGCGGCAGGTATTGAAGTGGCGTTCTTCGACGGTCGTGGCGGGCCGCCCGCACGTGGCGGGGGCAACACCTACAAGTTCTATTCCGCGCTCGGCAGGAAGATCGAATCGAATGAGATTCAACTGACAGTGCAGGGGCAAACGATCTCGTCCTATTACGGAACACGCGATGCGGCGCAACATAATTTTCGTCAGCTCTTGTCCGCCGGCATGGAGAATAATCTGTTCCAGCATCCTGAGCGCGAGCTGACCGAAGGGCAGCGCGAACTCATCGTGCAGTTGGCCAATATCAGTCACGACAAATATCTGGCCTTCAAGGCGCACCCGCTGTTCCTGCCGTATCTTGAAGAGATGAGCACGCTGCATTATTACGCGCAGTCGAATATCGGTAGTCGTCCCGCGAAGCGCGGCGGTTCGAGTCAGTTGAAATTCGAAGACCTGCGTGCAATTCCTTTCGTCGGCGCATGGGGTCAGTTGAAACAGAATGTCCCGGGCTACTTCGGCGTGGGCTCTGCACTGAAGGCAATGGAAGAGCAGGGCAGGTTGGAGGAGTGCCAGGCGCTCTATCGCGACTCGCGATTCTTCGAGGCGCTGATCGGCAATAGCATGCAGAGCATGTGCAAAACTAATTTCCAACTCACGGCTTACATGGCAGAAGATGAAAAGTTCGGCGAGTTCTGGCAGCTGATTCACGATGAATTCGAATTGAGCAAAGAAATGGTGCTCAAGGTGTCCGGTCAGAGTCAGCTGCTGGCCGATGCGCCGAGTAATCGTTACAGCATCGCCTTGCGCCAACAGATCGTTCTGCCCCTGTTGCTGATTCAGCAATACGGCTTGATGAAGCTGAATGACTTCAGCGACGAAGAGCAGGAAACCGATGAGATGTTTCCGATCTACGAGAAGATGGTCATTCGCACACTGTTCGGCAACATCAACGCCTCGCGTAACTCGGCGTAAATCAGATCTGCTTGATGGCCCCTATTTGGTTCTCCCGTCACGGGAGGATGGAATGGGTCGGAGCGAGTCCGAAGTAAGACTGAATGCCAGTGAGCAGATGCGTGACAGCGACAGAGGCGAGGATCAGGCCCATGACCTTGCTGACCACGCTCGCTCCACTATTGCCTATCATTCTGTGAATCCATCCTGCCAGCAACATAAGCACGAAGGTGAGACAGAGTACGCCAAGCAGGACGAGGAATGTCTGCACTTGTTCGAAGAAGCTGAAGACTTCGTTTTCGGTCAGCAGCACCGCGGTTAACATCGCGCCGGGGCTGGCGATGGAAGGCACGGCGAGCGGGAAGATTGCTGTTTGATTCTGGTCCGCAGCGAGTCGCAATTCGTGTTCAGGTTTGCTCTCGCCGAAAATCATTTGCAACGCGAACAAAAACAGCACGACACTGCCTGCGATCTGAAATGCGGAAAGTGGAATCGACATTGCGCGCAGAATGTACTCGCCGGCAACGACGAAAAATAAAAGTATGCCGGCGGCAATCAGCGTAGCGAAGAACGCGATCTTGCGTTTGGCTTTCTCGTCGAACTGGCTGGTAACAGCAATAAAAACCGGCACCGTGCCAAACGGGTCGACGACTGCAAAGAAAGTTATAAACGTGGCGACGATATCAATCATGCCGCAAGAATAGCATGCGACCGGTTAGCCGGTCGCATGATTTTGAAAACCTATGATCAGGTACGCTCTGACTCTGCAGAGCGTCTTGTAGATCAGAACTTCGTGCTGGGCAACCAGATATCCGCGTAGTTCATCGCCTCATAGAGATCCTGGTCGATGACCGAGTCACTTTCGCCTTTGGCTTTCAGTGCCTGCTGTACACCAAAGAGTGCCCAGATATTGTGCGGGTGCTCGCGCAGGTCTTGCCGGAACTCGGCTTCGGCATTGTCGAAGGCGCCAAGTTCCATGTAGGCGGCGCCCAGCCAGTGGCGTGGTGAGAAGGGTAGCGGCTCGGGCTCGTCATAATTCAGGTTATCGTAGAACTCGGTGGCCTTGCGAAAGGCAGCTGCGGCGGCCTCGATGTTGCCATCTTCCCAGGCGATTTCACCTTCGAGAATGCCAGCCAGCGCGCCGATGATGTCCTTGCCGTCATGAAAGCGAAAGCGCGATGTCGTGGTTGCGGTGAGTTCTTCCAGCTGCTCTTTCGTTTGCATCGCAGCATCGCGGTCGCCAGTCTTGAGCGCAGAGTAACCTTTGGAGAACTCATACATGGCGAGATTGACGTCACCGTTAGGTGCCTGGTCTAACTCTAAAGCTTCATCGAAGCGGCCGAAGCGCACCAATGCCATGGCCCACATTGCCGAGTTGTTGTTCAGCTTTGCGAGATCCTTGGCGGCTTGCACGGCAGAGGCGCTTTCTCCGCCCATGCTCGCCGCGTAGTACAACATGGTGAGGTTGTGCGTTGGATAGGTGGAGAAGCCCTGATTGAAAGCGGCTTTCTGATCCGAGTGCCAAGCGATAGTGTTGGAGCGGACGGCATCGTGCCACAAACCCATTTCGTTCCAGGTATGACTCGGCATGTGATTGATGTGGCTTGCGCCGGGAATGGAGCGACCGAGGAACTGGGCGCAGGGTGCAGCGAGTTCAGGTGTTGGCGTCGATTCGGTTGCGTGGATCAACAAATGGCAGGCGCCTGGGTGCCGGATGTCTTTTTCAAGGACGCCGAGCAAAACGCCGTGCAGGCGAATCACGTTCGGGTCTTCAAGGCTACGATAGCCGCGGCGTTCCTCGAGCAGGAACAAGGCATCGCCGTACAGGGTTTGCAGGTCCAGATCATCGGGATAGTCAGCAGCGACCTTCGCCATCGCATCCGCATAGGCCTGGTCCTGCACGCGCCGATTGGCAGGATCATAATCTTCGATGTAGCGCGATTCCAGTGCGCGAATCATCGCGGCTTCCTTGGGACTTGCAGAGTCGATGTGTTGCAACGCTTTCTGCAGGGCGGCGTAGGCACGCGGTGCCTCAGCCGAAGTCATGGCGCCGTTCAGGTAAGAACCCCAGGACCAGGCTTCACCCCAGTAGCAGATGGCACAATCGGGGTCGGCCTGATGCGCCGCGATAAACGAGCGAGAGGCATCAGACTTGGCGAATGCGTACATGAGCTGGAAGCCCTGATCGAAATACTCCTGTGCCAGTTCACTGTGGCTGGAAATTGGAAAGTGAAAATCACCCATTGCCTCCGGATAAAGTTGCATGGGCTCGTCGAATCCCTCGGGATAGTCGGCGCTCTGCGCGGCGCCGGAAAAGGCGAGCAAGGCGATAGCTAAAATGAGTGATGACTTCATAACAATTCCTCAGTTCAAACTAAATTCAACGGGTGCATTGGGACCTAACGGAATGCCCAGAACTACCCAGATGATCGTCATGATCGTGCCTGTCAACAGCAGCAGCATGGAGTAGGGGAGCATGGTGGCGGCAAGACTGCCCAGTCCGAAATCTTTCTGCCAGCGTTGGCAGAAGACCAATATCAGGGGGAAATACGGCATGAGCGGCGTGATGATATTGGTTGCGCCGTCACCAACACGGTAGGCGGCCGTGCTCATTTCCGGGCTGATACCGAGCAACATCAACATCGGTACGATGACCGGAGCGAGCAGGGCCCACTTGGCGCTCGCGCTGCCAATGAACAGATTGATGAAAGCACCAAATAAAATAATCAGCGCGAGCAGAATCGAGTCAGGCAGGCTGGAGCCTTCGAGGAAGGCGGCGCCATTGATGGCGAATATCAAGCCGAGATTTGACCAGTTGAACATCGCGACGAAGTGCGCGGCGGCATAGGCCAGGACAAAGTAATACGCCAGATCGCCCATCGCTTCGCTCATCATTTTGACGACATCGCGATGTGATTTGATCGTGCCGGCGGCTGCACCGTAGGCCCAACCCGTGGCGAGAAACAGAACAAAGAAGCCGGCAACGAGTGAGCGATAGAACGGATTGAGTTGTGCTTCGGGCGCTGCAGCGTCATCAATCAGCGGCGTACCGGGACCAATGGTAAGAAAGACCCACAGGGCGACTACGCCCAGCGCGGCAAGTCCTGCGCTCTTCAGGCCTTTGAGTTGTGTTGCACTTACTTCCGAGCCCGGCTCATTGATCTCGCCCGCAGTGCTGCTCTGAGCCACCCCGGCGCTATTGGTAATCGGTGTCAGGCGCGGTTCGATAATCTTGTCGGTGACATACCAGATGACAGGCAGAAACACGAAAGTCATACCGATAATGAAGAAAGCATTGCCCGCGATATTCGGATCCCAGCCCGGCTGGATGGTCTCGGCAGCGAGTTCGGTGATGCCGAACAGCAGCGCATCGAGTTGTCCCGGCAGGAGGTTGGCAGAGAAACCGCCAGAGACTCCCGCGAAGGCGGCCGCGATACCGGCAATCGGATGACGGCCTGCTGCGGCGAAGATGACGCCTGCGAGTGGGATAAGTACGACGTAGGCGGCATCAGTGGCCAGGTTGCCCATCATGCCAATGAGCGCGACTGCAGGCGTGAGCAGAATTGCCGGTGCCTTGGATACGGCACTGCTCATGGCAGTGGCGAAAAGCCCCGACCTCTCAGCGACGCCGGCACCCAGCATCACTACGACGACATAGCCCAGGGGATGGAAGCCGGCAAAGGTTGCAGGCATCTCCACGAGCAGGCGCTGGATATTTTCAGGGGAGAGCAGGCTCTCTGCAAGAATGACTTGCGGATTGCCCGACGCATCGAGCAGCGTAGGATGCAGCGCCGACACGCCGGCGAATGCAGCGATCACACTGATCACAACCACGGCCAGGATACACCAGGCGAAAATAAACACCGGATCAGGCAGTTTGTTCCCGGAGCGTTCGATCCAGGCAAGAATGCCTTTCATTTCTTGGTCTTGAACTT
This sequence comes from uncultured Pseudohongiella sp., assembly GCA_965228725.1. GTDB lineage: Bacteria > Pseudomonadota > Gammaproteobacteria > Pseudomonadales > Pseudohongiellaceae > UBA9145. The sequence continues at coordinate 386,127 of OZ245834.1, forward strand.
GGCTGTTTGTCGTCATCGTGTTCGCTCAATTATCCCATTGGTTTTTTAGTTTTAGTCGCGCAGCAGGCGGAAGAATTCACGTACATCGTCTACATAGAGTTCGGGTTGTTCCATTGCAGCGAAATGTCCACCGCTCGGCATCACTGTCCAGTGGCGGAGATCGTAAGCTGCCTCGGCCCAGGCTTTGGGTGTAATAAATATTTCGGCTGGAAAGATGGCGGCGCCAGTTGGCACATTTATGTAGCCGATCGGTTTCATCGGCGGTGTCTTGCTGTTCTCGTAGTAAATGCGTGCGGATGAAGTGATCGTCTCGGTGAACCAGTAGATTGCGATATTCGTGAGCAACTGGTCCTTGCTGAAGTGATTGTCGAGATCGCCATCGGCGCCCTGTGGCATGTCGGTCCAGCCGTGGAATTTTTCTACAATCCATGCAGCGAGTCCGGCGGGCGAGTCATTCAGGCCATAACCAAGACTCTGGGGTTTGCTGCCCTGTATCTGTTGATAGGCGCGCTCATTCTCCATGTAGGCCATGCGTGCTTCGCGCAGCGTTCTCTCGGCTTCGGTAATGTTGTTGCGCACACTCTCGTCCGCAGGCGCGCCAGCGAGAATCATGTTGGAGTGCATGCCGATAAGCCGTTCGGGAAAGTGATTGGCGAGATGGCGATTAATGATTGCGCCCCAGTCACCCCCGGCGATCGCGTAACGCTGATAGCCCAGCCTATCCATTAGCGCCGCCAGTACGGTTGCAATCTTCTCAGGACTGTAACCGGGGACACGTGGCGCATCAGAAAAGCCGAAGCCGGGAAGCGATGGGGCGATGACGTGAAACGCATCCGTGCTATCCGCTGGATCGGTAAGCTGCGGAATAATGTCCGTGAACTCGCTAATGGAGCCCGGCCAACCGTGAACGAGGAGTAGTGGTATGGCGGTCTCATGTTGCGAACGTTGATGAATAAAGTGGATATCGAGTTCTTCGAGCTCCGTCTTGAAGTGATCGAGTTGATTGAGCTTCGCTTCCTGCGCGCGCCAGTCGAAATCGTTCTGCCAATAGGCGAGCAGCTCGCGTAAATAGGCGCTATCGGTGCCATATTCCCAGGTCGTGTTGAGGATCTGGTCCGGCAGCCGTGTGTTGGCGAGACGCCGCTGTAAATCGACCAGTGCGTCGTCGGGTACTGCAATCGTGAAAGGATGGATTGCCGTTGCGGAATTGTTCTGTGCCAATTTGTTTGCCACTCCATAGCCGGATTGCGCACTGGGCTGCGAACTTGTCAGGACCGAAGCGGTCCTGGGTTCGGTGCTGTGCACCGCGCTAGCCAGTGCTGAGAGGTGTTGGTCATTGGCAAGACTGCTGGCCACGGGAACCGCAGTTGCGGTTATTGCCAGCGAGGCAATGCCCAGAAGGCGTCTGGTCAACAGTGATGCAGGAAGAAAATGAGTAAGCAAGCCGCGAGCAGATCTGAAAGTCATGCATCGATTACCGGTAGAGTCAGAGCGTTGTAGTATTTATGCCAGCTCCATTACTGAGTCGTGTCGCTCGTTTCAGGGGGCGGGCGCGTGTGAATTCTTGTTCTGTTCGCTCGATTCATCCTTGTATCGATCCGGCGTACAATACGCTCCAGCATCATGCCGTAATCAGTGCGGAGCATCAATACGCAGGAATTGATCTGCACGTGGCGCAGCGCGCGTACAGCGTAGCGCATGGATAGCGAAGCGCATAGCCAACTGCTCGCTGAACCATGCCGTGCCAGCATTGGCACAGGATTGCACCAAATCAGGAGTTCCCATGTTTCTTAAAGCCTTTTCCAGACCGACCGAATTGCCGACCCGCGAACAGGCGCTGCCTGATCGCCAGCAGGCTATTGCGTTCAATCCAGTGCACTATGTCAATGGCAATGCCATTGTCGAGCCGGTTCCCGCACATCTGCAGAAAGCTGTGTTTGGATTGGGTTGTTTCTGGGGAGCGGAGCGTCTGTTCTGGGAATTGCCTGGCGTCTACAGTACGGCCGTTGGCTACGCGGGCGGCATCACCGTCAATCCAACCTACGAGGATGTCTGCAGCGGCATGACCGGGCATACCGAAGTGGTATTGGTATTCTTCGATCCTGCCGAGATCAGCTTCGAGGAATTGTTGGGCGCATTCTGGGAATCCCATGATCCGACCCAGGGAATGCGCCAGGGCAACGACCGCGGTACCCAATATCGCTCAGCAATCTACGTCTGTTCAGAGGAGCAAGCAGAGCAGGCGCGGGCCAGCCAGGCCAGTTTTCAGCGCGCCTTGAATGAGCAAGGCTATGCGGGCATAACTACCGAGATAGGGGAGTTGGGCGAGTTTTACTATGCCGAGGACTACCATCAGCAGTATTTGGCCAAGAATCCAGGCGGGTACTGTGGGCTGGCGGGTACCGGTGCGTGCTACCGTCCCGAGAACGCGGAGTCGAATAAAGAAGCTTAAATAGAGAAGGCTGAATAGCGGACCAGCAGGTACCTTCTTTCAGTCGAGCGCAAAAAAGTCGCGAATAGCACGCTCTTTCTCCATGGCGTCGCGGTAGCCCAGTTGATACAGCGCCGAGCAGAACCCCTTCTCGAACAGCAGCAGGCTGAGCACCGTGCCGTTGCTATTGGGCTTGATATAGCGAGTCATGGAGCGCGGCAGCTCATCATAATGCTGCTGCGCAATAACATTCAGTTCCTCACTGGGTGAAATTTCCAGTAACTCGACCTCGTTGGCGCTGATGCCGTGGCGTCTTCGGGTGCGCTCGGATACATGAGGCAACACCTCATTCATATGGCGCAGGAATTCGAGGTCGTTCTCCAGAGTGTCCACGAAGGCACTATTGAGTATGTGGCCCAGAATCTGCTGCAGAGAGGGAGGTTCTGTCTGGCTATCCTCGAGGGGCTTCTTGGTACGATTGCCGCTCACCCCGATCACGAAAATCTTGCGAGCCCCCAGATGCAAGGCGGTGCTTGTTGGCGCGAGCTGACGGATGGCACCGTCCCCATAATACTGATCGTCAATGCGAACTGCCGGGAATAGGACGGGAATAGCTGAAGAGGCCATGAGGTGGTCCAGCGTCAGCTCCGCGCGGCGACCGATGCGATGCGGGCCCTCCCAGTCGGTCAGGCCCTTGACGCCTTGATAGAAGGAGACTGATTCACCTGTTCCATAGGCCGACGCGGTAATACTGACAGCATCAAGCAGCCCCTGATCGATATTCTTCTGTATGCGGTCGAATTTGAGGACGCGGTTTAGCAGGGCAGCAAGAGGGGCGTTGTTGAGCAGGGCGCGCCCCTCATCGCCATTTTTATTACCCAGTTTGGGCAGGACGATCGAGGAGACGCTACTCAGCAGGTGGGCGCTGCCGGTGTCATAGATTTGATCGCTGTCGAGATGAGTCCAGATGTATTCCAGGGTGCGCACACCGGTGCGCAGGCGCTGCGCGTGAGTCGCGAGGGAGACGGCATTGAGCGCCCCCGCTGAGGTGCCTGAGATGATATCGAAGGGGTTGGCGGCATGTTTGGGCAGAATTGTCGCGATCGCACGCATGACGCCTATCTGGTAGGCGGCCCGCGCGCCTCCGCCAGTCAGGATCAGGCCAGTCGGGAGGCGGGTTTTCCGGCGTAATATGTTAAACATCACTGTGCTCTTGCGGGTTTCCTTTCACTCTGGCTTCCGGGACCTCTGGCATGTCGGGTAAGTGGGCACTTCAAGGGCTAAAGTAGAAAATCCACTTTGCGCAAACTAAACCTTAAATGACAACAGGCCTGTAGTACTATAATCGACACTGCGTTGCTTCACTGTGACCGCCGTCGTATCTGCTATATCGGCGAAGTTGGTGGGATGGCGAGGGGCGGCAGCAAGTTGCAGACGCTACATTACGTTTCTGTATAACATTGATATTGTTTTATTCTTTGAAAAACAAGCAACTAACTCACTAACTTCAAGAAAATTACTCAGAGAACATCCCGGCGTGACAAGGCAATCGAATAGCAGTATGGACCCTCTGGTCATCGCGATCTCCTCGCGCGCCCTGTTTGACCTCGCTGAGAGTCACAAGGTTTATGTTGAGCAGGGGCTGGATGCGTATCAGGAGTATCAGATTGCGCATGAGGATGAGCCGCTGCAACGCGGCGATGCCTTTTCGCTGGTGCAGAAGCTGTTGAAACTCAATGAGGTGCTGGAAGAAGCGCCAGTGCAGGTGATCCTGCTATCCCGCAACAGCGCCGATACTGGCTTGCGTATCTTCAACTCCATCGAGCACTACGGCCTGGATATCACGCGCGCCGCCTTCTGCGGCGGGGACAGCCCATACCGCTATATCTCCGCCTTCAATAGCCACCTGTTCCTGTCCACCGATGGTGCCGATGTGCGCCAGGCACTCGAGCTTGGGGTCGCGGCGGCGACAATTCTTCCTTCCAAGAAGCCGGCGGCGGACCGGGATACCCTGAAAATCGCCTTCGACGGCGACGCTGTACTGTTCAGTGATGAGTCAGAAAAAATATATAAAAACAGTGGCTTGGATGCTTTTACGAAGAATGAACGTGAAGCCGCCAATGAGCCATTGAGTGGCGGCCCCTTCAAGCCATTTCTGGCGGCCTTGCAGCAGTTGCAGAAAGCACTGCCGCAGGGAGAGCCACCGATCCGTACTTGTCTGGTGACGGCGCGGGCAGCACCAGCGCATGAACGCGTTGTGCGGACTCTGCGTGCCTGGAACATTCGTATCGACGAGTCGCTATTTCTCGGCGGGCTGGACAAGGGGCAATTCCTGCAAGCCTTTGATGCCGATGTCTTTTTCGATGATCAGCAGGGGCATTGTGAATCAGCCCGCAATCACGTGGCCACTGGCCATGTGCCGCACGGCGTCGCCAATAACTGAGCGTGCCGCTAGTGCGCGCTGCTGAAGACGCTGTAGTAAATCCCCAGACTCAACAGAAACAGAATCAGGACTCGCTGCAGCAGCTTGTCTGGCACGCTCGCGCTAACTCTGGAGCCCAGGTGGATAGCCGGTAGCGAGCCCAGCAGCAGGCTCAGAAGCAGCACCAGATCGACATAGCCCGCAAGCAGGTAGCCAAAGCCGGCGATAAAGGTCAGGGGAACCGCATGGGCGATATCCGTGCCGACCACGCTGACTGCGCTGTGGCGCGTGTAAAGCGAGAGCAGGATGGCTGCGGCGAAGGCGCCGGCGCCAACCGAGGAGAGGGTCACGCAGGCACCCAGTAGCATGCCCATGACCCAGGTCGCGGTCGAACGATTATTGTGCAGCGCCAGCATCAGGCGGCGTGGTTTCTCGTCTATGGCGCTCATGCGCAATTTATCACGCAATAACAAGATGCTAGCGGTGATAATTAACATTATTCCGAGGCTGGTGGTGAGCAGACTTTCGAAGCCCGGGGATTCCTGGAAGCCAGTGCCAAGCAGGGTTAGCTGCAGCAGGATGGACACCGGAATACTCCCAGCCGCCAGTAGACCCACGATCTTCCAGTCCACATTGCCTGCGCGGTGTTGGGCCAGTGCGCCGCCCGATTTGGTGAGCGCGGCATAGAGCAGGTCCGTCCCAATGGCGACCGGGGCGGGGTATCCGAACAGGAGCAGCAATGGCGTCATCAGGGAGCCGCCACCCACACCGGTCAGGCCGATGGCAAAGCCAACGCCAGCCCCGGCTGCTACATGCAAAAGAAAATCCATTGGTATCAGGTACTTCCCGATTCTATCTAAGGCCCTGTCCAGCGTGTTGTGGTGGTCATACGCGAGGCTATGAGCGTGTTAAAGCGCGCAATGTAAGGCTTTCTGATTATGCTGAAAAGTACTATTTAATTATATTTTTATTCCGTTTGGCTATATGATGCCTTCCCCATCACTCAGACCCGCAGGGCACGGAGTTTTCCCGTGAAACTACAGCAATTGCGCTATCTCGTTGAGGTGGCGCGGAACGATCTCAACATTTCTGCAGCAGCCCGGAACCTGCATACATCGCAGCCTGGAATAAGTAAACAAATCAGGCAGTTGGAAGAGGATCTTGGAGTAGAGGTTTTTCAGCGCAGCGGCAAGCATCTCACCGGCATCACGGGTGCTGGCCAGGCTGTTCTGGAGCAGGCGCGACACGTGCTGGGGGCAGCTGAAGGGGTGCGGGCCGTGGCCCGCGAACACACCCAGGGGCACTCGGGCACCTTGTCTATCGCCACAACCCATACCCAGTGCCGCTATGTTCTGCCTCCGGTTATAGAGCGCTTTATCAGCCGCTTCCCGGATGTCGCGCTGCACATGCATCAGGGTTCGCCGATGCAGATTTCGGGCTATGCAGTCGATGGTACAGCAGATTTCGCTATAGCTACCGAGGCTCTGGAGTTATTCAGTTCGCTGGTGATGATGCCCTGTTATCGCTGGAACCGGGCCATACTGGTGCCCAGGAATCATCCGCTGGCCAGCGTGGAGCGGATCTCCCTGGCCGATCTCGCTCGCTATCCTCTGGTGACCTATACCTTCGGTTTCACGGGCCGCTCCAGGCTGGATGAGGCGTTCAAGGCGCATTCATTGGCACCGCGCGTGGTGTTAACTGCGGCTGACGCCGATGTCATCAAGACCTATGTGCGTTTGGGGATGGGGGTAGGGATTATCGCGACCATGGCACATGACCCAAAGGTTGATGCTGACCTGGTGGCGCGGGATGCGAGTCACCTGTTTGCGCCCAGCACGACCAGCATCGGCTTCAGAAAGGGCATGTATTTGCGTGGCTATATGTATGAATTTATAGAGATGTTTGCACCCCACCTGTCGCGCGATGTGGTGCAGCAAGCCGTGCTGGAGCACGCAGACCCGAGTCTCAGTCAGGTCGTAGTAGAGGAGGATGTCCCGTTTCTGGAAGCCGAGCCGGCTTAGAGCGAACGGCGACGGCGACAGTCTCTGCTGCTCGTCGCAGCAGACTACTTGTTGTTGTCGAGGTTGCCTATGTGCAGCCCGCATTCCTTGATAGTGGCTTCCTCCCACCACCAGCGGCCTTCGCGCTCATGCTGGCCGGGGCCTACAGCACGGGTGCAGGGCTCACAGCCAATGCTGATAAAGCCCTGATCGTGGAGCGGGTTATAGGGCACTTCCAACAGGCGGATCGATTCCCATACCCGCTGCAGGGTCCAGTTGGCCAGCGGGTTAACCTTGATTAGCGTCTTGCCCGGGGCGGCATTGCCCTTGTCGAGTTGGACCAGAGGAACATCGGTGCGGCTGGGGCTCTGATCCCGGCGTTGACCGGTGATCCAGACGTCCACATTGGCCAGCTTACGACGCAGGGGTTCAACCTTGCGGATCTGGCAGCACTCTTCATGCCCGTCTTCATAGAAGCTGAACAAGCCTTTGTTTCGGGTGAAATTTTCTAGTGCATCCCGATCGGGTGAAAGCAGCTCGAGATCAAGCGCGTAGTGTTTGCGCACCGTATCCAGAAAGCGGTAAGTCTCGGGGTGAAGGCGGCCAGTTTCGAGTGTGAAGAATGCAGGCCTAGTACTGAGTTTGGCCGCAAAATGCACCAGCAGCACGTCTTCAGCCCCACTGAATGCGAGAGCAACGTTGTCGAAGCGTGAGATGACCTGGGTCAGAATCTCTTTCGGGGTGAGAGTGTCAAACTCCTTGTTCAACTCCTCTATATCACGTTCACTGAGCGTGCTCATCGTGTATTCCTTGTCCATCGTGGCGACTCGCAACGCCAGCGTCGTCCGCGAGCAGTGCTGTTTGAGTCGTGGTAAGCGTAATGCCGGAGGCAGACTGCCAGTTCCCAGGCTTGAAGGATAGCAGGCTGGTCAGGGCTGGCGATTGCTGGTGATGCGGCGCACATTCTCGTTTATTTGCCCAGAGGGGTAAAGTCTCGCACTCGTCGCTGGTGGTCAGGGTGCCAAATAGTCGCAACTACCCGCGCTGTCTATTCTTGCAGGGCAGACGGCCGAGCAGTCCATTTCGATGTTCCACGTGGAAAAACTTCAATAAAATTAGATACTTAGACTGTCTAAAAAGAGCTGGCCTACTAAATATGGGTGTGTTGAAGAATCGTCGTTCCATATTTTGTGTTCGTGATTGTGTAGCAGTGGCACATTTTCCCGAAAGTGTGCGGTCGATTCTTGCTACTGTCTATCTGTGGAATCTGGTAGATTGACGCCCCAGAAACGCGTTTGGCGCAGAGTTGCCTCACAGCAGCACACTATAATCACCGAACGACATCATCAAACGACATCACTAAACTACAGCACAACACGACTGACTGAGGAAATACCGCGTCATGGAAATTGCAGCACTAGATCTGGAAGGCGTCCTGGTTCCGGAGATTTGGATAGGATTTGCCGAGAAAACCGGCATCGATGAACTGCGTGCGACGACGCGTGATATTCCGGACTACGACGTGCTGATGCGCCAGCGACTGGATTTGCTCAAGCAACACAAGTTGGGACTGCCCGACATTCAGGAAGTCATCGCCACCATGGCCCCTATACCCGGCGCACAAGACTTCGTCGCGTGGCTGAAAGAACGCTTCCAGGTCATCATCTTATCAGACACTTTTTATGAGTTTTCACAGCCCTTGATGGCGCAGCTCGGCTTCCCCACGCTGTTCTGTCATCGGCTCATCGCCGACGAAACCGGTGCCATTGTCGACTACAAGTTGCGGCAAAAAGACCCCAAGCGCCAATGCGTCAAAGCTTTCCATTCACTCAATTTCCGCGTTATTGCGGCGGGTGATTCCTATAACGACACGACTATGCTGTCGGAGGCTGATGCCGGGATATTGTTCCACGCGCCTGACAATGTGATTGCTGAATTCCCGCAGTTTCCTGCGGTGCATAGCTATGAGGATCTCCGCGCGGAGTTTCTGAACGCGAGCGAGCGGAATTTGCCGGCTTGAAGTCGGCCAGAGTCAGTCGAACCTGACGCGCTGACTTCAGGCGCCTCATTCTCTGGCGCGCCATTCTCTTGCGCGGCAATGCACTGCGCGAAAAAGCAGGGCGGCGACGAATCAAGGCGCGTCCAGCACCAGGCTACCCTGATTCACGAGCTGCAAGACGAGACTGCTGCCCGCCGCAGAGTGGCAGCCTAGATACAGATCGGCGCAGTCCGAGATGACCGGATTGGTCAGCTTACCGATCAGCTCTGCATCCTCGCTTCCCAGCTCGTGGCACGCCCCATCAACAAAGCAAAGTACATTGCCGTTGCCCAGAGCCATCTGCGCGAAGCGCGAACCGGGGTGCTTCAGCAGTCCCTCACCGCTTTGCAGTGCCGTCGCCAGCGATTCCTGAGACTGTTCCTGTTCCGGGGCATGAATCAATTCCGGATAACGCGGTTGCGTCACCTGGCAACCAAACCAGCGTTCGAAGCTGTCGCGCTGATTAAGGGTTGCCAGCAGCGTGTCATACGCCGAGTCAAGCATGCCCGAAGTGATCGTGGCAGGGTGGGTCGGCAGACGCGGGTCGGGGTCTTCATAGCGCACGGCTGGATCCGCTCTCGCAATGAGAGCATCTGAAAAACCTTCCAGCATTTCTCCCAATGATGGCGAACGCAGGCCGATCGAGTAACAGAGTCCGGCCTCCAGCGCGGTTCCCCAGTGCGCGTAACGCGGCGGCAGATAGAGCGCGTCCCCGGGCTCGAGATCGTAACTCGCCAGAGTGTTGAAGGCAGGCAAGAGGGACAGGCCTGCCTGCTCGACAGTGCGGGTCTGTTGGCTGCAACGCTCTCCTACTCGCCAGCGTCTCTTGCCGCTGCCCTGCAGCAGGAAAACATCGTACTGATCAAAGTGTGGGCCCACCGTACCCCCAGGCGCTGCGAAGGAAACCATCACGTCTTCCAGTCGCCAGTTGGGAACAAAGTCGAAGCAGGTTTTCAATGCACCGACTTCATCCAGCCACTGATCGACGGACTGGACGAGTACAGTCCAGTCTTTCTGCGGCAACTCGGGAAAGCAGGCTTCGTCGATAGGGCCGTGTGTAAGGCTCAGGTCGGCAACAATGGAGTGGTCGTGCGAATTCTGTTCGACACGGCCTTCGATGAGTCGGCTTTCGATGAAAGATTCACAGGCGAGCCCGGCTAATTCTTCCGGGCTCAGCAGATCAGCAAAGTCAGGGAACAGCCCTTTAATGAGCAACGGCTTCTTCTGCCAGAACTCGCGCAGAAAAACTTCGGGATCGAAGCTGTCGCTCAGGCTCAGCATGTGAGGATCAGATCGCTTTGGCCTGCGCGATCGCGTTACCGAGATAGCTGCGTGGTGTCAGTGCCAGCAAATCCTGTTTGGCGGACTCGGGAATCTCCAGTGTGCCGATAAATGCACGAATCGTTGTTTCGTTAATGGTTTGTCCGCGCGTCAGTGCCTTCAATTTCTCATAAGGTTCTGGCACACCGTAACGACGCATAACAGTCTGTATAGGTTCGGCGAGTATCTCCCAACAGGCATCGATATCTGCATCGATCGCCGCCGCATTAAGTTGCAGTTTGCCTAGTCCTTTCAGTGTTGCGCGAAACGCGATGAGGCTATAGGCAAAAGCCGAACCCACGTTACGCACCACGGTGGAATCCGTCAGGTCGCGCTGCCAGCGCGACACGGGAAGTTTCTCGGCGAGATGGCCGAGCATTGCATTGGCGAGACCGAGATTGCCTTCCGAGTTCTCGAAATCAATCGGGTTCACCTTGTGCGGCATCGTGGAAGAACCTACTTCGCCAGCAATGGTTTTCTGTTTGAAATAACCGAGTGAGATGTAGCCCCACACATCGCGATCCAGGTCGAGGATGATGGTGTTGGCGCGTGCCAGCGCCGCGAACATTTCAGCGAGAAAATCGTGTGGTTCGATCTGGGTAGTGTAGGGGTTCCAGTCGAGTCCGAGATCACTGACAAATTGTTCAGCGAGAGCTGGCCAGTCGACTTCCGGATAGGCACTGTAGTGCGCATTGAAGTTGCCGACTGCACCATTGATTTTGCCGAGTACTGGCGACTCGGCCAGTTGTCGCGCCTGCCGTTCGAGGCGATACACCACGTTTGCAAACTCTTTACCGATTGTGCTTGGCGATGCAGGCTGCCCGTGCGTGCGCGAGAGCATGGGTTGCTCGGCTGTCTCATGCGCGAGTTCACGTAGCCTGCTTATAACTTCGCCGAGTGCGGGCAGGATTACCTTGTCGCGCCCGTCGCGTAGCATCAAGGCATAGGACAGGTTATTGATGTCTTCCGATGTGCAGGCGAAGTGCACAAATTCCAGATGCGTTGCGAGGCTTGCCCGATCCTGCAGTTTCTCCTTGATGAAGTACTCTACCGCTTTGACATCGTGATTGGTCGTGCTTTCGATCTCTTTGATGCGCTGCGCATCGGCAATATCGAAATCGCTGAAGAGTGCATCGAGGCTAGCCTGATCTTCGGCGCTCAATGCGGGCAGCTCGGCGATCGCTGGCGCGGCGGCGAGTGCCTGCAGCCATTTTATTTCTACCAGTACGCGATAGCGCATCAAACCATACTCACTGAAGTAGGGCGAGAGTTCCTGGCATTTGCTCTGATAGCGACCATCGAGAGGGGAGACGGCCAAGAGAGTCTGCTTATCCTGTTCGGGCATTCCGGTATCCTGTCTTGTTCGAAGTTTATTCGAGAGTGTGATCAGTTCGTTTTTAAATGATGAGTTTAGATTGCGCTAAGCAACTTGCGTCTGATGCTGCCTGCTGCATCGTGCACCTTGCGTCGATAGAACAGCAATCGCCAGCGGCGGCCGCCCAGCTGGTACCAGAGCACTGCAGAGCGAATTCCAGCCAGCAGCAGGGCGCGAATCTGCGTGGCGATGTCTTCATCTTTCAGATGTTCGATTTTTCCCTGCACCTGGATGCGGTAGGAAAGCGTGCTGATTGTATCCTGATACAAGCCGGCAAGCTGGCGTAGTGTGCGCTCTGTCGCGCTATTGGCTGAATCGTCTGCGGCAGCGCTCTCATCTTCAGCAAGCTGGATCGGCTCGATCATGGCGAGGCGCTGGCGTATCTGTTGCTGCATTGCGTCGTCTGCGGTCAATCGGTTGCGCAAGAGCAGCATGCCGAGCGTGTAGCGAACCACCTCGTTGCTCTCGGCGCCACGCTCGGAGCTGAAGATGGCCTGTACTGTTTTCAGACCTCGGGTCAGAGCGATGGGGTTTGGATACACGTCAGCGATGCCATTCGGGTCGAGCGCGAACAGCGGGTTGATCGCTGCTTGAACTTCGGCAGCAGGCAGCTCGCCGGTAGTCGCAATCTTGTGCACCAGCGAAGCACACTGCGCGACGGCAGCGAGTGCGAGATTCTGTTGTTCCCAGCGGGTCAGCTCATTGGCGGTAGCGGTCAATGATTGCTCCTCCAAGGCAGCGTTCGTCATCATAAAACACAATGTATTGACCCGGGGTGACGGCGCGCTGCGGTTCGTTGAAATCGACGCGCAGTCCCTCTTCGCTCAGGTGCACGGTGCAGTGTTGATCCCGTTGCCGATAGCGAATCTTGGCGTGACACTCGAATGGCAGGTCTGGAGCGGAATTCACCCAACTCGGCGCCTGGGTAAAGAGGGTGCTGGAGAACAGGTCGTCGTTCTCGTTGCCCTGTGCCACTTGTAACACGTTGTTGTCCAGATCCTTGCCGACCACATACCAGGGAGCGTCAGGGAACTCGGCGAGGCCGCCGATACCCAGACCCTGGCGCTGACCGAGGGTGTAATACATGAGCCCGGCGTGACGGCCGACCACCTCGCCCTTGCGAGTCTGGATCTCGCCCGGTTGGGCGGGCAGGTATTGTGCGAGGAAGTCCTTGAACTTGCGCTCGCCGATGAAGCAGATGCCGGTGCTGTCTTTCTTGTCATGGGTGCGCAGGCCGAGTTCTGCGGCGATGCTGCGCACTTCGTGCTTGGGCAGTTCACCGACAGGAAACAGGCTCTGACTCAGGCAGTTCGCGCTGACTTCGCACAGGAAATAGCTCTGATCCTTGTTATCGTCGACGCCTTTCAAGAGCCAGGTCTGCTCGCCTTCTTCGTGTTTGCGCACATAGTGACCGGTGGCTATAAGGTCGGCACCCAGATCTCTGGCATAGTCCAGGAAAGCCTTGAACTTGATTTCGCGATTGCAGAGCACATCGGGATTCGGTGTCCGTCCTGCCTTGTACTCGGCAAGAAAGTGTTCGAAGACGTTGTCCCAATACTCCGCCGCGAAATTGGCCGCATGCAGTTCGATTCCCAGGTCATCGCACACCGATTGGGCATCGGCAAGGTCTTCCTTCGCGGTGCAGTATTCGGTGCCATCGTCTTCTTCCCAGTTCTTCATGAACAGACCGGACACCTGATAGCCCTGCTGTTTGAGCAGATAAGCGGCCACTGAGGAGTCGACACCTCCGGACATGCCGACGATCACCCGGGTCGTGGCGAGTTGGGGATTGGGGTTGGTCATGCTCAAGGTTCGTTGATCAGGGAGAGTGGAAAGTGAATACCCTGGCGATAGTGTTCGATTGCCTGCAGCACAATAGGGGAGCGCAATTGTCCCGCCAGCTGCTGTATGTCGTCGTCGCTAAGCCACATGGTCTCTATTATATCCGGATCGAGGGTGGCTTTGTCGTCGAACTCGAGTGCAGACGCAATAAAACAGTGGCGCACATAGGTAATGTTGTTGGCCGAGGAGGTGTAGTGGTAGATGCCGAGCAGGCCGGTTAATTCGACTCGCCAGCCCGTTTCCTCAAACGTCTCGCGCAGCGCGGCGCGAAAAAGCGTTTCTTCCTTCTCCACGTGTCCTGCTGGCTGGTTGTAGACAATCTGGTCGCCGGAGGCCTCCTTGACCATCAGGAAGCGACCGTCGCGCTCCACCACTGTTGCTACTGTGATGTGGGGGAGTTCGCCTCGGGAATCAGCCATAGTGGGTGCTCAATCGAAAAGAGGGCAATGCTAGCCTTTCTGCACAGGGGGATTCAATGCCGTAGTGCCGCGCGAGCCACGTCACGACTTATGCTGGGCTGTCCAAACATGGGATAATGCCGGTTTAGTCATACAGCAGAGACAGAAGCAGATTATGAGCAAGTTGACTCATCTCGACAGTCAGGGCAACGCCCGTATGGTCGATGTCGGTGACAAGGCTGTCACCCAGCGCGTGGCCGTGGCCCGCGGTCAGATCGATATGGCCAGCGCCACGCTGGAACTGATTGCCAGCGGCGGGCACAAGAAAGGTGATGTGCTTAGCATAGCCCGCATAGCCGGGATTCAGGCAGCCAAGCAGTGCGCCAGTCTCATCCCCCTGTGTCATCCCCTGATGCTGTCTTCGGTAGACGTAGCGCTTGAACTCAATACAGCAACTAGCTGTGTTGAGATCACTGCCACTTGCAAGGTCAATGGCCAGACTGGCGTGGAGATGGAGGCGCTGACGGCGGCTTCGGTTGCCGCACTGACGATCTATGACATGTGCAAGGCCGTCGACAAGGAAATGGTGATCGGGCAGATCTGCCTGCTGGAGAAGCAGGGCGGTCGTAGTGGCCATTTCAAGCGGGACGCCCAGGCAGGAGGGCAGAGCGGTGCTTAAGATTCAGTATTTTGCCAGCGTGCGTGAAGCCATGGCGCGCAGCGAAGATGCGCTTGATCCGCCGGCTTCCGTGCACACTGTTGCAGACCTGATGCAATTCATGGCGGCGCAGGACGATAAGTTCGCGGCGCTGGCTGCTGCGGAGAACCCCTTGCTGGTAGCCGTCAATCAAAGCGTCGTCGATCGCAGCGCACCGCTGACGGATAATGACGAAGTAGCATTCTTTCCGCCAATGACGGGCGGCTGATCCGGATTCGCGACATGATTACTGTGCAGCAAAACGCATTCGATCTGGCGCTGGAGTACAAGGCGCTCAAAGAGCGCGCAGGCGATGCCGGGGCGATCGTGACTTTTACGGGGCTGGTGCGTGAGCTCTATGACGCCAAAGCCAGCACCGATGCCGACACGATCCACACACTGACTCTCGAACACTATCCGGGCATGACGGAGAAGTGCCTGCAGGAAATCGCTGATGAAGCGAATACCCGCTGGGAATTGCTGGCGACGCGGATTATTCATCGTGTCGGAACACTGCATCCGGGAGAGGAAATTGTGTTTGTCGGCACGGCGAGCAGCCATCGTCTTGATGCCTTCCAGGCAGCCGAATTTCTGATGGATTACCTCAAGAGCCGTGCGCCGTTCTGGAAGAAGCAGGAAACCGCTGGCGGCAGTCACTGGGTTGAAGCCCGGGAGTCAGACAGCTCCGCGCTGGATCGTTGGCAGTCAGACTGAACGCATTTCAATGCAGAACTAGCGCTCGGCCGTGTCACTATCCAGCATGCGCCACTGTCCGGGTTGCAGGTCTCCGAGATGCCAATCGGCGATAGACTCACGAATCAAGCGCAGCGTAGGAAAGCCGGTGTGTGCCGTCATGCGTCTCACCTGACGATTGCGCCCTTCACGAATGCTTAGCCTCAGCCAGCTGGTTGGAATGTGTTTGCGTTCCCGTATGGGGGGCACCCGGGGCCAGAGCTCGGGTTCGGCAATGGCCTCCGCACGTGCCGGGCGCGTCAGCCCATCTTTCAGGTGCACACCCTCGCGCAGCTGCTGCAGCGCATTGTCGTCAATGAGCCCCTCCACCTGTACCAGGTAGGTCTTCGCTTTCTTGTAGCGCGGATTGGCAATCTGCTGTTGCAGCTTGCCGTCATCAGTCAGCAGGAGTAGTCCCTCTGAATCCTTGTCCAGACGGCCGGCCGCGTAGAAGCCCTTCGCAGTGACGAAGTGGGAGAGGGTGTTTTCCGGGGGTTCACCGCTGAACTGGGAGAGCACGCCAAAAGGCTTATTCAGCAGAATAATTCGTGACATCGTACAGCATTCTATCGACAGCTTGCGCCGAAATTAGAGCGAATGAGGCTCTCACATCGGATACTTCTGTGATGCAATACTGACGAGTCAGTAGGACCTGCTTCGCCCCGAAGGGCGAGTACTACTCAGTCTGCGCTTGAACCATCGCCATTGGCAGCGGCCTCGGGGGCTGCTGCTTGCTCTGCGGCGGCGGGTTCGCCATCGGAGAGCGGCTTGATATTCGCGGCATGTAATCCCTTCGGGCCCTCGATGGCATCGAACGACACCATTTGGCCTGCCTTCAGGGTTTTATATCCTTCCATACCAATCGCAGAATAGTGAGCGAATAAATCGTCACCTCCATCATCCGGCAAGATAAAACCGAATCCCTTGGCATTATTGAACCACTTCACTTGCCCAGTACTCATAGATAACTCCGTACTGTCTTATTATTTTTTGTAATTATGTGTTGTTGTGACATTTAGTCACAGAAGATGCTATACACCATCAAATGATTGATGTCAAAACAATCGCCCTTGCCCGACTTCCGGGTTTTTTCGATAAGCCGTTGATTTTCCAATCAATGCCCCCATATCGAGGACTTGAAAGAAAGTCATCATAGCCGATTTCCGCGCACTTTGGAGGACTTCCCAAGGCGGGGATTCTGACGCAAAATAACCCTTGGCATCTGGCTATGACTACGCTTTTCATCATTTCTGACGTAACACTGATTAGCCCCGAAATTGACACCAAAACCAGAGTCGAACCATGCAGTTTTTGCCAGTGAGTGAACCAGTCGCATCTTCATATCCTACTCGTCCCAACAACTCGGACGACGGTGATCATAACGCCGATCAAGATACCGGCACAGCGACCACAACCGAAAAACCCAAACTCGAGAAACCACCGTTGTACAAAGTGGTGCTCATCAATGACGACTACACTCCGATGGATTTCGTCGTCGACGTGCTGCGCTCATTCTTCAACATGAATGTGGAGAAAGCTACCCAAATCATGCTCAAGGTGCATACTGAGGGCAAAGGGGTGTGCGGCGTATTCAGCAAGGACGTGGCAGAAACCAAAGCCGCCCAGGTAAACGATTATTCGCGCGAATGTGAGCAGCCGCTACTATGCTCGGTAGAGGTAGATCGCTAGCTCAATGACTTGAAATGTAAGACAGGCAGCCCGATTACAGTATTTGTGCCACATCTGGTGAGCACAGCAACAGGCCAACTATGTTAAGCAAAGATCTCGAAGCAACACTCAATTACGCATTCAAGAGTGCACGCAAGAAACGACACGAATTCATGACCGTGGAGCATTTGCTACTTGCTCTGCTGGACAATGAAATGGCGTCGAGTGTCTTGCTGGCTTGCGACTGCGATCTCGGCCGCCTGCGTGGCGAGCTGGTCGAGTTCATCGACAAGAACACTCCGCTGATTCCCGAGGCAGATTCTGCGCGGGAGACACAGCCAACCCTGGGTTTCCAACGCGTGCTGCAGCGTGCCGTTTTTCATGTGCAGTCTTCAGGCAAGCGTGAAGTCACTGGCGCCAACGTGCTGGTGGCGATTTTCAGCGAACAGGAAAGTCAGGCGGTATTCTTTTTACGTCAACAAGACGTGGCGCGCATCGATGTGGTGAATTTCATCACCCACGGCATCTCGAAAATTCCAGGACATGTTGGCAACAACGATAGCACGACCGAGCAGCATGAAGAGGAAGCAGTCGGTGAAGGCAGCAGCAGTCCGCTCGAGAATTTTGCTAGCAACCTGAATGTCGAGGCCGAGCAGGGCCGAATCGATCCGCTCATCGGCCGCATCGATGAAGTAACGCGAGTTGTTCAAGTGCTCTCGCGACGACGCAAGAACAATCCGCTATTGGTAGGCGAGTCCGGAGTCGGCAAGACTGCGGTGGCCGAAGGACTGGCCAAGCTTATCGTTGAAGGCAATGTACCCGAGGTATTGTCAGACAGTGTGATCTATTCGCTGGATCTCGGTGCGCTACTTGCCGGTACAAAATACCGGGGCGATTTCGAAAAGCGTTTCAAGTCGCTGCTCGCCGAACTGAAAAAGAACGAACACGCGATTCTCTTCATCGATGAGATTCATACGATCATTGGTGCAGGCGCAGCCTCGGGCGGCGTGATGGATGCTTCCAATCTGCTGAAACCGGTTCTGACGTCGGGCAATTTGCGTTGTATCGGTTCAACCACTTATCAGGAGTACCGCGGCATCTTCGAAAAAGACCGCGCATTGTCGCGTCGATTCCAGAAGATTGATGTGGAAGAGCCCGATGTGGAAACCACATACCAGATTCTCAAGGGGCTCAAGTCGCGCTTCGAAGCCCATCACGATTTACGCTACAGCGACAAGGCATTGAAGGCTGCGTCGGAACTCGCGGGTCGTTACATCAACGATCGCTACATGCCGGACAAGGCTATCGACGTGATCGATGAAGCAGGTGCTTATCAGCGCTTGCAGCCGGTGAGCAAGCGCAAGAAACTGATTCAGGTTACCGACATGGAGAAGGTGGTTGCGGCCATTGCCAAGATTCCACCAAAGCATGTGTCCAATTCTGATATCGATGCGTTGAAGTCGCTGGAAGCCAATCTGAAAATGGTGGTGTTTGGGCAGAACGAGGCGATCGATACGCTGGCTACGGCGATCAAACTTTCCCGTGCCGGATTGAACGAAGGTGATAAACCGATCGGTTCATTTCTCTTTGCAGGACCAACCGGTGTTGGTAAAACCGAAGTCAGTCGGCAGTTGGCCAAGATCATGGGTATCGAATTGCTGCGCTTCGACATGTCCGAGTACATGGAACGGCATACCGTCTCGCGTTTGATCGGTGCGCCGCCTGGCTACGTCGGCTTCGATCAGGGTGGCCTGATGACCGAGGCAGTGACGAAGAATCCGCATTGCGTATTGCTGCTCGATGAAATTGAGAAAGCGCATCCCGATGTCTTCAACCTGTTGTTACAGGTAATGGACCACGGAACGCTGACCGACAACAATGGCCGCAAGGCCGACTTCAGAAACGTCATCCTGATCATGACCACCAATGCGGGTGCGCAGGAAATGTCGCGCGCATCGATTGGTTTCACCGAGCAGGATCACACAACTGATGGCATGGAGATTATCAAGAAATCGTTCACGCCAGAGTTCCGTAACCGGCTTGATAGCATTATCCAGTTTGGTGCGCTGGCACCCGAAACTATCCGCACAGTCGTCGACAAGTTCCTGGTCAATCTGCAGGTGCAGCTCGATGACAAGGACGTGTTGCTGCACGTCGATGAAAGTGCAACCGACTGGTTTGTAGCGCACGGCTACAGCGAGACCATGGGCGCGCGACCGATGGCGCGATTGATTCAGGAAAAACTCAAGAAAGCTCTGGCCGAGGACATCCTGTTTGGCAAGTTGGCAAACGGGGGAGATGTCTTCGTCAGTGCAGAGAATGATGACATCAAGCTGCGGATCGAGAAGCGCAAGAGCCAGAAGCAGCGCAAACAGCAGGAACCGGGCGAACCCAGTTCAGTGTAACTGAGCTGTTGCCTGCTGTGCTTCTGACGGGGGAATGCTGGGTAGCAGAGCGCGGGATGCTCTGCTGACTAGCGCGCTCGGTAGGTAATGCGACCTTTAGTCAGGTCGTAAGGGGTCAGTTCGACCAGAACCTTGTCACCAGTAAGGATGCGAATGTAGTTCTTGCGCATCTTGCCGGAAATATGGGCGGTGACAATATGACCGTTCTCCAGTTTCACTCGAAACATGGTGTTAGGAAGGGTGTCGACCACTTCTCCTTCCATTTCAATTTGATCTTCTTTCGCCATCTGATCTCCTCGGGGCATTTATAGCGGGCTGCATTGTGCCGGATTTTCGGGTGTTTAGCAAAGACTGACAGCGCCCAGTGACGGGATTTTTGCTATTCGATGAGGGAGGTAGGGGTCTGGGGTGTGGATCAGGTCAGCATGACCCAGCGGCCATCGACGAGAAGTTCCAGGGGGCGGAACTCACTCTTGTACTGCATTTTCTGACAGCCTTTCACCCAGTAGCCGAGAAAAAGGTAGGGCAGTTCGAACTCCTGACAGCGGCGCAGCAGCCACAGGATGACGAACTTGCCCAGCGAGCGTTCTGGCAGATCGGGCTCAAAGAAGGTGTACACCGCGGAGAGACCCTGCACTAGCACGTCGACCACGCTGACGGCGACCAGTTTGTCATCGAGATAGAACTGGTAATAGAGGGTGTCGACCGTCTTGGTCTTGATAAAGGCCTCGTATTGCTCCCGTGTTGCCGGGTACATGTCGCCATCGCGATGTCGTTCGGCAATATAGCGCTGGTAGAGCTCGTAGGCTTCTTCGCTGGTCAGGTCCTTGCATTCTTCTATACGGAGGTCCTGGTTGTTTCTGATAATCCGCCGCTGGTGGCGTTTCACGTCGAAGGTATGGGTTGGGATACGACAGGACATGCAGGCATTGCAGAGCTCGCAATCCGGACGATACAGGTGTGCGCCGCTACGCCGATAGCCCAGCTCGCTGAGTTTGCTGTTGAGGTTTTTATCGATGACGAGATCCGGATCGACGAACACCGTCGCGGCCTGCTGCTCTTCCTTGTAACTGCAAGGATGTGCGGTGGTACGGAACAGGCGCACCGAACTGATTAGCTTGGAGTTAATCTTCATCGTCAAACACACTCAATTGTTCATCAAGTTGCCATGGGCCGGGCGCTGAGGCAACACTTGTAAACTGTTGCAACAATTGCTGAAACTCACTGCGCGGAATCTCACTGGCTCCCAATGTGCGCAGATGCGGATTGCTGACCTGGCAGTCAATCAGCCGATAACCCCAGGCCTGGAGCTGACGGCTAAGGTAGACCAGCGCGATCTTGGACGCGTCGGCCTGGCGGCTGAACATGGACTCGCCGAAGAAGACTTTGCCGATGGCGACACCATATAGGCCGCCGACCAGTGACTTACCCGACCAGACCTCAACGGAGTGGGCGAACCCGGCGTCATGAAAGTCGCAATAGGCATCCTGCATCTCGTCGGTGATCCAGGTGCCCGAGGATCGGGAGCGCGGTTCAGCACAAGAGACAATAACATCCTGAAACGCGTGGTCCAACGTGACCGTGAATTGACCTCTGCGCAATTGCTTGCGCAGAGAGCGTGACACGTGCATTTCTCCGGGGACGATGATCAGACGCGGGTCGGGGCTCCACCAGAGAATTGGCTGATCTGCCTCAAACCACGGGAATATCCCCTGCCGATAGGCGCAATACAGCCAGTCTGGACGCAGATCGCCACCCACCGCCAACAAGCCATTAGGGTCCGTCAGCGCCTGCTCCGGAGGGGGAAAGGCGACGTGGTCCGGATCTAGCCAGGGCAGTGCCATGGGCTCCTCAGGCGTCGAGGAATTTCTCCGCGTCGAGCGCAGCCATACAGCCAAAACCGGCGCTTGTCACGGCCTGACGGTAGACCTGGTCGGCAATGTCGCCGGCGGCGAAGACGCCCGGGACGCTGGTCTGGGTGGCATTGCCTTCAATGCCCGTACTGACCTTGACATAGCCGTTCTTCATCTCAAGCTGGCCAGCAAAGATTTCCGAGTTGGGACGGTGACCGATGGCGATAAACACGCCATCTACGGCCAGTTCCTGGACCTCGCCGCTGTCGACGTGGCTGATTTTCAGACCGGTGACACCCATGTCGTCGCCCAGTACTTCATTCAGGGTGTGATCCCAGGCGATTGTGACCTTGCCTTCCTCGACGCGCTCGAACAGCTTCTTCTGCAAGATCTTCTCTGCACGCAGAGAATCCCGGCGATGCACGAGCGTCACGTGGGAGCAGAGGTTGGACAGATAGAGGGCCTCTTCCACAGCGGTATTGCCGCCGCCGATCACAGCCACAGGCTTGTTGCGGTAGAAAAAGCCATCACAGGTAGCGCAGGCGCTGACGCCTTTGCCCATGAAAGCTTCTTCGGAGGGCAGGCCCAGGTACTGCGCTGACGCGCCGGTCGCGATGATGAGTGCATCACAGGTGTAGGTGCCGCTATCACCGGTCAGGGTAAACGGCCGCTGGCTGAGGTCTGCCGAGTTGATGTGATCAAAAATGATCGACGATTCAAAGCGTTCTGCATGCCTCTTCATTCGGTCCATCAGGTCAGGACCCTGCAGGCCCTCGACATCACCCGGCCAGTTGTCGACATCAGTCGTCGTGGTGAGCTGGCCACCCTGGACCATGCCGGTGATCACTACGGGATCGAGGCCAGCGCGAGCGGCGTAGACAGCAGCCGTGTAACCGGCGGGACCGGAGCCGAGGATGATCAGGCGATGGTGGGCAACTTCAGACATAAAACGTGTTCCTTAGGTGACGGATAATTCTGCGGATGGACTCCAGATTTGGGGTCAAAGCCCGCGATTTCAATGCGCTCCGAGGGTTTTGCGCTGCTGCATTCTACTCAATTTTGGCGTCTTGCGGAGTGCTGATTCCGGGCTGATTGGAAAATCAGTGAGCCGATTAAGGCTGAGTAAATCCCGCTGTGCATTAATAATCCCAGCTGAGTGCCCGATACAGTAGGGATAGATCGGCGCTCCACGCGCACCAGACGTGGCGCAGGACGTGGCATTGCCGGTTGCTCCCGCTGCAGAGGGCAGGGTGGCGTTTAGCCGGCCAAATGAGACTGCCATCACAGCGTTGGGATCAGCCATCGCAATAAGCTAGAAATTAATGTATATAACTGATACAGACAATTGAAAAAGCAGGAAATATGAGTAGGAGCGAAGTGGACACTAACGCAGAAGTAAGCAACGCGGTCCAGCGTGTCGTGCGCGAGGGGTCGCTCATTGCCTATTTTCTGCTGGCCCTGTTCCTGTTTATCGCGCTGGTCAGCTATTCGGCCGAGGATCCCGGCTTCACCACTACCGGGTCCGGATCTGGCGTGGATAACGCGGTCGGCGTCTACGGTGCCTGGATCGCCGATATTCTCCTGCATTTGCTGGGATATCTGGCCTATGGTCTGCCCATGGCGCTGCTGTACAAAATTTATACAAGCTACCGTGAGTCGGAACTGGAGAAGCCATTTTCCTGGCCATTGTTCGGCTTGAAGTGTGCCGGCTTTCTGCTGCTCACCATCTCCGCCTGTGGGCTTGCCACGCTGCATTTCACAATTCCCGACGAGGTGACCTACCTGGCTGGCGGTGTAGTGGGCTCCCTGATCGTGGATCTGTTTCTGCCGCTACTGGCAATGCTGGGCAGCACGCTGCTGTTACTGGCCATCTTTCTGTTCGCGCTGACCATCACGGCTACGATCTCCTGGCTCGACGTGGTCGACACCCTCGGGGCATTCAGCCTGTCATTGAGTGCCACCGTAGCAGGGAAGTTCAGCAAGTGGATGGAAGACCGCAAGCAGCAGGCTGCGACCCGGGAACGACTGGAGAGTCGCAAGAAGGTGTTGGATATCCACCTGGAGAAAACAAAGAAGCGGATTCCGCCAACGATTTCCGAGCCACCGCCCAAGAAAGTGGTCAAGAGCACCCGCGTTGAGAAAGAGCGCCAGGGCACACTCTTTGCCGCGACTTCGGTGAAGGAATTGCCTGCAATCGGGTTGCTCGATGCCTGGCAGGAATCGAACGAAGCAGGCTTCTCAAAAGAATCGCTGGAAAAACTCTCGACCCTGCTGGAACTGAAGCTGAAAGACTTCGGTATCGAGATCGAAGTGACCGCTGTGAACCCGGGGCCGGTAATTACCCGATTCGAGGTCCAGCCGGCGCCTGGCATCAAGGTGAGTCGCATCAGCAATCTGGCCAAGGATCTGGCGCGCTCACTCGCTGTCGTCTCGGTGCGTGTTGTGGAAGTGATTCCCGGCAAGACCGTCATCGGCATCGAGATACCGAACGAAAAGCGCGACATTATCCAGTTGAGTCAGGTGCTCTCAGCACCGGATTTCGATCGCGCCCATTCTCCACTCAGCATGGCCCTCGGACATGACATCGTGGGCAAACCGGTTATTGTCGACCTCGCCAAGATGCCTCATTTGCTGGTTGCGGGTACAACAGGCTCCGGTAAGTCGGTCGGTATCAACGCAATGATTCTCAGCCTGCTGTTCAAATCCACACCGGAGCAGGTCAGGCTGATCATGATCGATCCCAAGATGCTGGAACTGTCGGTCTACGACGGTATCCCTCATTTGCTGACGCCGGTTATTACGGACATGAAAGACGCTGCCAATGGGCTGCGTTGGTGTGTTGCCGAGATGGAGCGACGCTACAAGCTGATGTCGGCGCTCGGCGTGCGCAATCTCGCCGGCTTCAACAAGAAGGTTGTCGACGCCAAGAAAGCTGGTAAGCCGATCATGGACCCGACCTGGCGTCCCGATCCGATGTTGCTGGCCGAAGAGCAGTCGGCGCCTGAACTCGAAGCTCTGCCGTGTATTGTTGTCATCGTCGATGAGTTGGCGGACATGATGATGGTCGTGGGCAAGAAGGTCGAGGAGTTGATCGCGCGTATTGCCCAGAAGGCGAGGGCCGCCGGAATTCACCTAATACTTGCCACGCAGCGACCCTCGGTCGATGTGCTCACCGGCCTGATCAAGGCCAACGTGCCAACCCGCCTGTCATTCATGGTGCAGTCGAAAGTGGACTCACGCACGATTCTCGGCGAGGGCGGCGCAGAACAACTGCTGGGCCATGGCGACATGCTGTTCCTGCCGCCGGGCGGTGGCGTGCCAACGCGGGTACACGGCGCGTTCGTGAGCGACGAGGAAGTCCATCGAGTCGTGGATGACTGGCGCCAGCGTGGCGACCCCGTCTTCATTGATGAGATTACCCAGGGCGCAGAAGATTTTGATTCTGCCATGCCTGGTGCCGGCGGTGGTGGAGAAGGCGAGGAAGACGATGCGCTGTATGACGAAGCAGTGCGCTTTGTCACCGAGTCACGCAAGGCATCGATTTCGGCAGTGCAGCGCAAGCTGCGTATCGGCTATAACCGGGCTGCCCGCATGATAGAATCCATGGAAGCGGCCGGCGTGGTGTCCGAAATGAGCAGCAATGGCTCGCGTGAAGTCATTGCACCGCCACCCCCGCGCGACTAGGGTTTTATCCATGCGTACTGCTTCTGTGCTGGCATCAATGTTGATGCTTTCTAGCGTTCTGATTTTTTCCCCATCACTCCACGCCCAACAGGATGATCTGGCGGCACTCGATGCCTTGCTGAACAGCATCGAGACACTGCGCGCGGATGTCGAGCAGCTGATCGTCGAATCAGACGGTGGCGTGCTTGAGGAAAGTGCGATCAAGATGCAGCTCAAGAAACCGGATGGCTTCTACTGGGAAACCATTACTCCCTTCCCGGAACTCGTCGTCACCAACGGCGTACTCCTGTGGAACTATCAGCCGGATCTGGAACAGGTGGTGATCGAGAATTGGGACAGCGATCGCTCGGAGCTGGCGGCACAACTACTCAGTGGCCAGACCGCGAATCTTGGTGAGGAATATACTGTCGCGCTGGCACCCGAAGTCAGTGCCGATATCCGCGAGTTTCGGCTGACGCCTCGCGCCGCAGACAGCGTCTATTCACAGATACAGATTACATTCATTGAGAATGAGCTGGACATGATCCATCTGCGCAACAAGAACGGCGAGCAGACCGTCTGGCGTTTCAGTGCGGTGCAGCGCAACACCAACATCGCCGATAGCGAGTTCGAGTTTGAACCGCCAGAAGGCATCGAAATCATAGAGAACAGCTACGTGAACTAGCGGTCAACCGCAGCGGAGGCAGCCATGTACACAACTTTGGCAATCGCCCTGGGCGGGGCAGTGGGCGCAGTCAGTCGCTATTATCTGAGCGTGGCCGCCGAGCGCTGGAATAGCACGTCTTTCCCCTTAGGCACTTTTACGGTCAACGTACTCGGCAGTTTGCTGATTGGCATCTGTTTCGTGGTGTTCATGGAAAAACTGCATCTTGTTGATGCCTGGCGACCGGTGATTATCATCGGATTTCTTGGGGCATTGACGACTTTTTCGACCTATTCGCTCGATGCGCTTTTGTTGATCCAGCAAGGCCATTACAATACCGCCGTTTTGTACATCATCAGCAGTGTGCTGGTCTGTCTGTTTGCGGCCTACGGCGGCATGCAACTCGCTCGCATTATTCTCTAAATCACCAGGAAGTCATCATGCTAGACCCGAAAAGGATTCGTTCCGAAGCCGAAGCGCTGGCGATTCTGCTCAAAAAGAAGAAATTTGAGCTGGACGTCGCCAAGTTGACCACGCTGGACAGCCAGCGTCGCGAAATCCAACTGCAGACAGAGGCGCTTCAAAACGAACGAAATTCCCGCTCCAAGTCCATTGGCAAGGCGAAAGCGGCCGGCGAGGACGTGTCGGAAATTCTGCAGTCCATGGAGGCGATCAAGCAGGACCTGGAGAGCAAGAAGGCGCAGCTTGATGTCTTGCAGACAGAATTTCACGACTACCTGATGGGCGTGCCCAATATCCCGCATCCCAGTGTGCCCGAAGGCAATGACGAGGAAGACAATGAAGAGATCAGCATCTGGGGTGAGGTGCCGACTTTCGATTTCGACGTCAAAGATCACACGGAACTGGGTGAGGGGCTGAAACAGGGGCTGGACTTCGCCGCTGCGACTAAACTGACTGGCTCTCGCTTTGTTGTTATGCAGGGTGCAACGGCACGTCTGCATCGTGCGCTGGCGCAGTTTATGCTGGACGTGCATACCGGCCAGCACGGTTATACCGAAGTGAATGTGCCTTTTATCGTCAATGAAGCGTCTCTTCTCGGCACAGGGCAGCTGCCAAAATTTGCTGAAGACCAGTTTCGACTCGAAGGGGAGCACGGTTATCACCTGATTCCAACGGCGGAAGTACCGGTGACCAATCTGGTGCGCGACGAGATCATCGAAGCGAATCAGATGCCACTCAAATTCGCCTGTCACACACCTTGCTTTCGCTCTGAAGCCGGCAGCTACGGCAAGGACACGAAGGGCATGATTCGCCAGCATCAATTCGAGAAAGTCGAACTGGTTCAGATTGTGACACCTGATACGTCTGATCAGGCTCTGGAAGAGCTCACTGGTCATGCAGAAAAGATCCTGCAGTTATTGGAACTGCCATATCGCAAGGTTCTGCTTTGTGGCGGCGATCTCGGCTTTTCCTCACACAAGACCTACGATCTTGAAGTGTGGTTGCCTTCGCAGAATTGCTATCGCGAGATTTCTTCCTGCAGCACGTTCACAGATTTCCAGGCGCGACGCATGCAAGCGCGCTTCCGTAACAAGGACACTGGCAAGCCGGAACTCGTGCACACGATCAATGGTTCCGGCCTCGCAGTCGGCCGTACTCTGGTCGCGATTATGGAAAACAATCAGCAAGCCGATGGACGCATCCGCATCCCCGGTGCGTTGCAGCCGTACATGAATGGCATCGAGTTTCTCGAATAATGGAACTGCTGCCAATTTTCCTGAGCATCCGCGACAGGAAATGTGTCGTCGTCGGTGGTGGTGAGATCGCACTACGCAAGACCAATCTCCTGTTGCGCGCAGGTGGCAAAGTACAGCTCGTGGCACCGGAGTTCAGTGCCGAGCTGGAGCAGCTTGCCAGCGATGCCAAAGTCGAACTCGTGCGCGAGAAATTCATTGCCGAACACCTGACGGATGCGGTGCTTGTTGTTGCCGCAACAGACGACGTCACTGTGAATCGCACAGTGAGCGATGAAGCACAACAGCGTGACTTGCCAGTCAATGTCGTCGACCAGCCGGAACTTTGTACCTTCATCATGCCAGCGATTGTTGATCGATCGCCCATCGTCATCGCGATCTCCAGCGGTGGCAGTTCGCCGATTCTTACGCGTCACCTGAAAGAGTTGAACGAGATTGCAGTACCAACTCGTATTAACAATCTGGCTTCGTTGTTGCGCACCTATCGCAAGCGCGTGAAAAACAAGATCGAGAGTTTCGCTGAGCGGATTCGGTTTTGGGAGTCGGTTCTGGATAGCGATGTGCCAGAGCTGGTTTACAGTGGTCAGGACGACAGGGCCGATTCACAACTGCAGGCACAACTCGATGGCTGGACAAGTCAGGCTCGCGCTTCGCGCGGCGAAGTGTACCTGGTCGGCGCAGGCCCGGGTGATCCGGACCTGTTAACGCTGCGCGCACTGCGCTTGATGCACAAGGCCGACATCGTGCTCTACGACCGTCTCGTCTCTCCGGAAATCATGAAGAAGGTTCGACCCGATGCGGAGAGGATTCATGTCGGCAAAGAACCCAAGCATCACCCCGTTCCCCAGGAGTCGATCAATGCGCTGTTGGTCAAGCATGCGCAAGAAGGCAAGCGCGTCCTGCGACTCAAGGGCGGCGATCCGTTTATCTTCGGTCGCGGTGGGGAAGAGCTTGCGGAACTGGCAGAGGCGGGGATACCCTTTCAGGTTGTTCCCGGTATCACTGCGGCCTCGGGCTGCGCATCCTATTGCGGCATTCCACTGACGCATCGCGACCATGCCCAGTCGGTGCGTTTTCTGACTGGGCATATGAAAAACGACGCACTGGACCTGGATTGGCAAAACATTATCGCCGAGCAGCAAACTCTGGTCTTTTACATGGGGCTCGTTGGTCTGCCATTGATCTGCGAACAACTCATCAAGCACGGTCTTAAATCCACCATGCCGGTCGCGGTGGTGCAGCAGGGCACCACGGCAAACCAGAAGATGGTGATTGGTACACTGGCCGATATCGCTGATAAGGTGGCCGCCGCCGATCTCAAGGCGCCGACCCTGACGATTATTGGTGAAGTGGTGAGCCTGCACGAAAAGCTGAACTGGTATCAGCAGGCGATTCACCAGGCACGAGTGACGCGCTAGCTCAGAGGCAATTGTCCGGTTTCGGGAGTCCTGCGATCTTGCTGGCCAGTTTCGCTGGACTTTCCTTGATGTTGGCGGGGTTTTGAAACAGCTTCAGCAAATAGCGACTACTGCCTTTGTCTGTCCCCAGCTCCCTTTTGACCAGCGCAACCAGTGCGCGATTTGCCGGTGAGATTTCATGTTGCTGATAGAATTCACGCAGCAGCGTGATGATTTCCCAATGTGCTTCAGAAAGCTCGATATTGGAGCCTGCAGCGAGGCGGGCCGCGACCTCTTCGTTCCAGTTATCCAGCTCGCGCAGGAATCCTTCCTTGTCAAACAGGGAGTCTGTCGTGGAATTTGCTTGCTGATTGTCATTCACGTGTCGGGTGACCGGACAGATTCGGGTACTTGGCTCAGAACCAGTTGATGACTTTCTTGTGTTCACAGCACAACTTTACAAACTTGTGCATGCTCACTACTTCAACCCTGGCAGCGATCTTGTTGCTCAATCCGCGCGCGAGTATGTCTTCACGCAGCGCATAGATTTTTCGTTTCCCCGGAATCAGACCAAGCAGGTCGGTGCGGCTCGCGTAATACACGCCGTCCTCGATAAAGAGCAGTGCATCGTTCTGTGCAAGGAGTTGCTGACACTCCGTTAGCAGATTACTTGCTGGACTTCTGGCCAGAGTGTGTAGTGTGCTCATTGTGCGCTACTCGGTTGCGGCTCATTCATTACCAATCGACCCTAGAGATTGATCACGCGATCAGAGCTGGCGAGGAGGGCCTTGGCTTGCTCTGCGCCAACGATTTGCACGCCATCCAGCAGGTCATGTGCGCTCAGGTTGCGCGGGAGTAAATCTGACTCCAGCGCGTAGACATTTTCAATGCCATACAGGTCCAGGGTCTGTAATACACGCCCGAGCGTCTTGCTGTCGATATCCTCAGCATCCTGGTCGGCAAGCAATTGGTATACACCGTCGCCGAGAAAGAGATAGTTGACCTTCTGCTCAAATACCGCAGCCGCAAATGCCGCGTCGAGACAAAGCTGCGCGCGATTGCTCCCGTAGGGGGCGGCGCGGCTGATGAAGGTAAACGTCTGCGCTTTCATGTCCGGGATCTCATACGGTGATTATCCAAAACTGATAACGCGATCAGAGCTCAGGCTGGCATCGATAAGCTGCCCAAGGCCAGCGATCTCACTACTGCTGTGCATGGTGGCGGCATCGAGTTCGTGGCGCTCCGCTTCTTTCTTGTCGAGGATGCCGCGCTTGATTGCCGATGTCACACAGGCGACAGAATCGAGTTCATAGCGTGTGATCAAATCATGCCACTGCGCCGGAATATTCAGCTCGTCCTGTGCTGCTACTGCCATGCGTGAGGTGTTATGCACACCATCAGAAAAGAAAAACAGGCGGTAGATTTCGTGCCCTTCATCGATAAGCGTCTGGGCGAAGCGCAGGGCAGTCGAGGATGCTTCCTCACTGTATGGGGCGCTGTAGATAACGAGAGTGAACTTCATACGCGCAGCAGATTTGGCTCTGGCGGAAACAAAAAAGCCCCAGACAAGCTGGGGCTTGGTATCAATTAGTTAACGGTTTATTCGTCACCGGAAAATGCCATCAGCAGATTAACCAGGCTGATGAAAATATTGTACAGGGAGACGAACAGGGTCACTGTGGCCAGAATATAATTCTGCTCACCGCCGCGAACAATCTCACTGGTCTGGAACAAAATCACTGCACTTGAGAACAGGATAAAGCCGACAGACATGGCCAGCTGCAGAGCAGGCATTGGCCAGAAAATCTGGATAACCATCGCAGCAACGAGCACCAGAAAGCCCGCGAACAAAAAGCCGCTCAGGAAGGAAAAGTCTTTGCGTGAAACCAGCGCGTAACCGGACAGGCCAAAGAAAATAAAGGCCGTGCCGCCGAGCGCCTTGGCAACGACTTCGCTACCGCCTGACATCGAAGTCAGCATGCCCAGCATCGGACCAATCGAGTAACCGAGGAAGCCGGTGAAGGCGAATACCGCGAGCAAACCCCAGGCACTGTTCGCCAGTTTATGGGTAATAAAGAGCAGACCGTAAAAACCAATCAGCATAGGGAAAATGCCAATCGGCTGGGCGTTAAAACTCAGTACAGCGGTGAACGCACTGAAGGCCAGAGTCAGGGCCAGCAGCATATAGGTATTCTTCAGAACTTTGTTGACCGCTACCGCCGACCGTTGGCCAGCAATATTTGCATGATTCGCATGAGTCACATTTACATCGTTCATCGTTTTCTCCAGCAGAGTGTCAATTAGGCAAATCTACCGCAATCAGTATCTCTGGTATCGAAACCAGACCGTATTTCTTTACATGGGGATTAAAGTAATGAAATTCAACGTCTTGCAGACTGAATCGCAGTGATGTGCATGCCCAATATCATACCGAGCCTCCGCCCAAAAGCAATCATTTTAGGACCGCCCCCAAAGCCACGAAAACCGCCGCAAACACCCGCAAACGCATTGGACTAACACGTCTTTTAGTGTAAGATTCTGCCCCTGTCGCGGAGGGGTGGCAGAGCGGTTGAATGCACTGGTCTTGAAAACCAGCGAAGGTGAAAGTCTTCCGAGAGTTCGAATCTCTCCCCCTCCGCCACATCTAACGCCTTCGCTCGAACAGCTCCCAACGAACTCAAAACAAATCTCGTGCTCGTCCACCATCGCGGAGGGGGAGAATGAGAACTCTCGCAGTTCGAAAGCCGCGTGAGCGGCGCAGACAGCGCGAAGCGCTGCCCGCAGGGTGATAATTACAGCTAAGCTGTAATTATCATCAATCTCTCCCCCTCCGCCACATCTAACGCCTTCGCTCGAACAGCTCCCAACGAACTCAAAACAAATCTCGTGCTCGTCCACCATCGCGGAGGGGGAGAATGAGAACTCTCGCAGTTCGAAAGCCGCGTGAGCGGCGCAGACAGCGCGAAGCGCTGCCCGCAGGGTGATAATTACAGCTAAGCTGTAATTATCATCAATCTCTCCCCCTCCGCCACATCTAACACCTTCGCTCGAACAGCTCCCAACGAACTCAAAACAAATCTCGTGCTCGTCCACCATCGCGGAGGGGGAGAATGAGAACTCTCGCAGTTCGAAAGCCGCGTAAGCGGCGCAGACAGCGCAAAGCGCTGCCCGCAGGGTGAGGATTTTGGCTCAGCCAAAATTCGAATCAATCTCTCCCTACGTGACCTCCCGCAATTGCAGGCGTCGACACCCGCAGGACACTTCGGTTTAGCTGCAAAAGCCCACAATACTTAGAGCATCACTGCGGAAAGCCAATACTACTGTGGAAAGCCAATTCGAAAGGGGAGGCACAGAGCGCCAAAGCCACATTCCCGCCACAATTAACCCGCACATAGCCCTATTTACCAGCTAGTACTGACAGAAAGTTTTGTTGTAATGACCTTGAGTTTCAATCAACTTCAAATTGATTGACCCTCCTAGAGCTTGACCCCGCTTTAAGGCCCCCAATCCCCAGGGGGCCTTTTTTATGGGCGGGTCAAATGCAGGGGTGACTAGCGTCGATTGGGCAGGTTGTCGACCTGGGACAGGCGACGTTCTGTGAGCGAGATGAAATCGGCGAGGATGCGGCCGCTTTCCAGCAGGAGAGGATCGTCCTCTTCCGGCTCTTCGGCCTCGCTGTTGTCATTGGCGGCCGTGCTTGTATCGTCATTCACCGGCGCTTCCTCGTCTTCTTCCACTTCGGCATCCGCGGCAACCCATTCACGCATTGGCAGGCCTTTGAGGAACAGGCGCATGTTGTTGGCGTCGAATTCTTCGCGACGCTCAGCTTCGCGACGTGCCTTGATGGTTTCTTCGTTCAAGGAAATTTCTTCACGTTCGCGTGCGGTGCGTGTGCGATCTATCTGATCCATCAGGTAGATGAAGTCGGGCGATTCTTCCGCGCGCTCAACGTGACGTGAGCGCAGCTCGGGGAGCATCGCCTGAATCGCGTTATATGGCCGGTATTCAACTGGGCGTACAGTGTCCCAGGGCAGGGCGCCATCGAGATTGCTTTCGCCTATGTCGTCGTAGGCGTCGTAGAAATCGGGGAAAGTAATATCCGGAATGACACCGCGATGCTGTGTGCTTTCACCGGAGATTCGATAGAACTTGGAGCGGGTGACTTTAACCTGTCCGTAGTCCATCGGGATGATTTCCTGGACCGTGCCTTTACCGAAGGTCTGGCCACCAAGCACGAGACCGCGCTGATAGTCCTGAATGGCGCCAGCAAAGATTTCCGAGGCAGAGGCGCTGGTGCGATTGACCAGGACCGCGAGCGGGCCTGTATACGCCACCTCAGGGTCATTGTCGCCGAACGAGCGTGTGAATCCATTACGGATTCCTGAGTAGCGAATCTGTACCGTCGCGCCGGTTTCAATGAACAGGCCAACCAGCTGATTGGCTTCACTCAGGCTACCGCCACCGTTGTTGCGCAGATCCATCACCACCGCATCAACATCTTCGGCTTTCAGCTCTTCGAGCAGGGCGCGGACATCGCGGGTTGTACTCTTGTAGTCTTCATCGCCACGCGAGGCTGCCTCGAAATCGAAATAGAAGGTCGGCAGCGTAATCACGCCAATGGTGTAATCCTGATTGTTGTAGCTCAGCTCAAGTACTTCTTTCTTGGCTGACTGGTCTTCGAGCTTGACGGTGTCTCGGGTAATGGCAACGACTGTTGCAGCGGACTCACTCACCGAATCGGCTGGAATGACGTTGAGACGAACCACAGTGCCTTTCTCGCCACGGATTTGGGCGACGACGTCGTCGAGGCGCATGCCAACCACATCCTGAATCTCGCCATCCACACCCTGACCGATACCAATGATGCGATCGCCGGCACGCAGTTCGGAATCGCGTTCAGCCGGGCCGCCTTTGATCAGTTCGACAACCTTGGTGTATTCGTCTTCGGTCGTTAGCTGGGCGCCGATACCCTGCAGCGACAGCGAGAGCTGCATGTTGAAATTTTCGGAATCACGAGGTGAATAGTAGTCGGTGTGTGGATCGACTGCCTTGGCGACTGACGAGAGATAGGACTGGAAAATATCCTTGCCATTGGTTTTCAGAACCTGGCTCAGCTGATTGCGATAGCGACGAGAAAGCTTGTCTTTGATTTCTTCGTTGTCGTCGCCCGCCAGGCGCAGACTCAGCACGCTATTCTTGATGCGCTTGCGCCAGATCTCATCGAGCTCGGCAACATCGTTGGCATAGGGGGCGTCTTCACGATCGACTGCGATGGTTTCGTCGATTGTGAAGTCCATGTCGGGAATATTGGTCTCGATGCGATTGATGGCGTAAATCAGTCGCTCAAGTACGCGGCGGTAGTAGCGATTGTAGATTTCGAATCCGGCGTCGACATTGCCTGCCTGCAGGCTGTTGTCGAGGGTGTAGCGATAGGCGCTCAGTGCGTCCACATCTTCCTTCAGGAAGTAGAGGTGCTGGCCATCAAGCAGGTCGAGATAATTGTCGAACAGCAGGGAAGAGAAGTTGTCGTCGATCTCTACCGTGGAGTAGTGCTTGGTCTGCAGCTCCTCGATCAGGTTGGCGGCTGTCTCTCCGTAGATCGGTTCGCCTGCCACTGGAGTGTAGAGCTCTTCGATATCGAGAATCGTATTAAGTTGGGTGGGATCTTCTTCCTGAGCAGCGAGTGGGAATGCCAGGCTGGTCAAACCTAACAAGGCAATCAGGTTCATTGACTTGCTGAATTCAGGTGAGTTGTTCCAGATTCGCATAATTCTCCAGTTCCAGTCGGTTTTTAGGTATGAGAGATACTTAAGAGATAGTTACGACAGATTTTCGAGAAAATCCTTCCCTTTTTATGAGGCTTTTAGAGACTAAGCTAATTCATAGGGAGAGAGAAGTGATTTTCTGTAATAAGAAAGCCTTATAGTCATAGTGGGGGCATATTCACCTGACTGTTCCCACGTGATCGCGGGATTCAGTCGGAATAACCCGTTTACGGCCTTTCAGAGAGCGCTCTTGCTCCCGGATTCGACCTCGTTTTTAACACGAAGTTAGCGGATCACTTTGCGTCGTGCCGACGCATGTCGCTCCGCGCGCTCTACATCGATGTAGCGATCTGTGATCGCACTGGAACCATGACCGGCATCATCGCGAACATGTTCCCGAGGGCGGTGTTTGACGTCCTCAGAGATGCCGGTGTGACGAAGCCAGTGCACAGTGGCATCGCCAAGCCGCTCTGCCTCTTCCGGAAAGCCTTCGCTGCGCATCCTGTCAGCCGCCTGGTCGAAACACTTTTGTACGATGCCGCGTATCTGACGGGTGCTGGTAATGCCGCCTTTGCCACGGGTCTTGTGGATCAGGGGAGAGGGCTCGCCCGGGCTAGGCAGCGCCGGCAGTCCGCGTGACTTGCGGTAGCGTTTGAGGGCCTCCAGCATGGCGTCGCTGACAGAGATCTCACGTTCCTTGTTGCCCTTGCCGACCGTGACAAACCACCAGTTGCCTTCCTGATCGATCTGGAAATGTCCCATCTGTGGTTGCCAGCGCGGAGTCTCAACCAGCTCCGAGATCCGCAGGTACATGGCGAACAGGGCGTTCATGATGAACAGCGTGCGTTCGTGGGTCTGGGGGTCATTCTTGGCCATTTGCTCGGCGGCCTCGATGACGTAATCCCACTGCAAAGGAGAGAGCCGTCGGATCTTGCCCTGGGATTGATGCTTGCGCAGAAACTTGCTCTTCTGACGCATTTGCGAGACCGGATTGGCGCTTAAATAGTTCTCTTGAATCAGGAAGTTAAAGAAACTACTTAAGACACTAAACAAGGACTGCAGAGCCGCCTGGGATACGACATACTCCCCTTGTCCGACATAGGGCCGCCAGTCGGAATTCGGCAAGCGCTCGCCACCGCGTTCCACGAAACGGGAGACGTTCTTCTTGCCTATCCAGCTGGCAGGAGGTTGTCGTGCAAACTCCACATAGGCTTCGATGTCCTCCCTGACCGCCTCTTTGATCGATTTGCCTGCAACAATCCAGCTCCAGTGAAGATAATGTTCGATTTCGCGCCGATAAGTGCTGAACGTGTCCGGACTGCCGCGATAGCTGAAGATGAATTCACTGGCGTATTGGTAGTCGGACAGGGCGTCGGCGGGGGTCTCATCCAGCAAATGGGCAAGGGAACTCACCGGATGCTTGAACGGGTTCTGCATCTCTTCGAGGGTATCGAAAAAGGCGACTGGAGACTTCGTAACTGACATGAAGATAAGGCTATAGGTTCATGACTCTAAAGCCAATAGCTGAACGGTTTGAGTGAGTCGGGCAGGCGCCAGACGAAAACTGCTGCGCGCTGTAATACACGCGTTCTCACAAAGTATTGTCGGAATATCTATGGAATTCTTTATACGGCCAGCGCCACGGTGAGCAACCGGTGATCAGGGGACAAACAAAGAGTACGTACTCAGATCCCCGAGAATTCTCCTATCTGATCGGCAATGAGAGGCTGTCTAATCATGGAAACGCAAACAGACTCGTTTAGTCCCGATTAGGCTCAGAGGCTCATCAAGCAGTACAGAGAAAAAAGAGAAGCATCGAGCAACGAGCAAATCTGGGATGCAAAGGCAGGTTGGCGTTCGAGGCCTGGAGAGGCGTGTAAGCTACACCTACGCTATTTCCGGTAATCTTTATTACCGGAAATAGTGGAAATACCGATATACGGGCCTGCCAAGGCAATATTCGTTTTTTCAGTAACTTAACGAGAGTTCTTAACCTTTCCTGGCAGATTGACGTTGTTCACTATTCCCGCGCGTTACGCATGGTTACCAGTTCTTCTGCCAGCGTCGGATGGATGCCGATGGTTGCATCGAAGTCAGCTTTGCGTGCGCCACAACGCATCGCGACGGCAAAGCCCTGGATCAGTTCCCCGGCATCTTGTGCAACGACATGTACGCCAAGGACCTTGTCGCTCGATCGATCAACAACCAGCTTGATGAAGGCCTTTTCATTGCTGCCGCTGAGCGTATGCTTCAGCGGCCTGGTGGCATCGGCATAGACCACCACGTCGTAGCCGGCTTGCCGTGCCGCGGCTTCACTGAGGCCGACGGTACCGATATTGGGATGGCAAAACACGGCTGTTGCGATGTTTTCGTAGCTCATCTCCCTGGGCTGGCCAGAAAATAAGGCTCTGGCGACGAATTCGCCCTCGGCCAGTGCCACAGGCGTCAGTGCGACGCGGTCAATTACGTCACCGACGGCGTAGATTCCTGGATTGGAGGTCTGAAACTGTTCATTAACCACAATGGCGCCGTTGCTGTCTGTGGCGACATTCGCGGCGTCCAGGCCGAGGTTTGCGGTGAGTGGCCGACGCCCAGTTGCCGCCAGAACCACTTCAGCCTCCAATTGATCTCCGGAATCAAAAGTAACGAGTAAGCCTTTGTTATTTTTATCTATTTTCGAAATGTCGTCCTGCAGCCGCAGATTCAGATCTTCCTGCATACTGGCAGTTATAAACTGGCGTACGTCGTCGTCGAAGCCTCGCAGCAGGCTGTCACCACGGTAAACGAGCGTGGTCTTGCTGCCGAGTCTGGCGAAGATGCTCGCGAATTCCACTGCTATATAACCACCGCCCTGAATGACGATGGATTCAGGGAGCTTGGGAAGCGCGAAGATCTCATTGGAGCTTATTGCGTGTTCAGAGCCCGGATATGATGGCACCCAGGGCCAGCCGCCCACGGCAATCAGGATATGTTGCGCCGTCACGAGCTGTTCGCCGATTTGTATCGCATGGCCGTCCTTAAGCACTGCCCGCTGTTGGTAGATTGTCACTCCGGCATTATCAAGCAATGATTGATATATTGAATTTAAGCGATTGATTTCATGGTCTTTATTTTGGATCAAGGTGGGCCAATCGAAGCGGGTCGATGCGACATCCCAGCCAAAGCCTGCACTATCTCTGAAATCGTCCGCGAAATGTGCCGCATAGCTCAGCAGCTTCTTGGGCACGCAGCCGACGTTGACACAAGTACCGCCAAAATAGCGCTCTTCGGCGACGCCTACGCGAGCACCGAGCGCGGCCGCGATCCGGCTGGCTCTCACGCCGCCTGATCCCGCGCCGATTACAAAGAAGTCGAAGTTAAAATCGTGCTGGAGTGAGGTCAAGTCGCTGTCCTTTTGCTTGAGTTCTGTCATTCTGTGGCATTGTTGAAAATCGGGCCCGGCGCTCGTCATTGCGCATAACGTGCGTAGAAATAGCCGCCTGCGCATTATGCCGTAGCGACGTAGCCTAAGACACCGCTAATATGCAGGAAAATCTCTTTACAAATCATACAGATTCGCAGGAATTCGAGGAGCATGTGTTAGCCCAGTCCCGGATTCGTGAGTACCCGGCGATGCTGACCGCCACAGAGGCAGACTCCCTCCTCGCTGGCCTCATTGAGCAGATTCCCTGGTCTCAGGATTCCCTGTGGATCGCTGGCATAAAACGGCAGGTTCCGCGGCTGCAGTGCTGGATGGGTGATGCGGGTTATGGCTACTCGGGTTTGCGCCTGAAAAGAGAGCCCTGGCATCCGCTGGTGTCAGCCATAAAGCCGCGCATTGAGCGCCTCGCGGGTCAGCAATTCAATTCGGTCCTGATCAATTACTACCGCGACGGCCAGGACAGCGTCGCCTGGCATGCAGACGATGAGCATGAGCTGGGAAAGCAGCCAGTGATCGCCTCACTCAGTCTGGGAGCCGAGCGCCCTTTCGAGCTTCGACCCAAACCTGGCAAGCCGGGTGACAAGTGCCGCCTTGTTCTTCGCCATGGCTCACTGCTGGTGATGGGCGAGACCCTGCAGTCACACTGGCAGCACCAATTGCCCAAGGTCAGGGGCTTGCTGGAAGCGCGCGTCAATCTCACCTTCAGAACCGTTTACGAGGACAGGCATAAGCGCCCAGATCGGTGATAATACCGAGCTGTATTGCGCAGTGAATTCATCATGGATCGATTCGATATCAGCATAATCGGCGGCGGCGTCATCGGTCTCGCTGTCGCGAGGGCGCTTGGTCAACACCGCCGCTTCGCCCATAAGAGCATTGTTATCCTCGAGCAGGAAGCCAGTTTCGGGCAGCATATCAGCAGTCGCAATAGTGAGGTGGTACACGCTGGCATTTATTACCCGAGCGGGAGTTTGAAAGCACGATTTTGCGTGCGCGGAAAAGAACTGCTGTATGATTTTTGCAAGCGGCAGGAGGTCCCTTTTAAGCGTTGCGGGAAATTGATAGTCGCGGGTTCGGGTGAGAGTGCGGCGCTTGAAGCATTGCAACAAAAAGCGCTTGCCAATGGCGTGGAAGACCTGGCCCCCTTATCCCGCTCCGATATCCACAAACTTGAACCGGATATAGAAAGTGAACTGGCACTATTCTCCCCCTCTTCCGGAATCGTTGACAGTCACGAATTCATGGCCGCGCTCTTGCGAGAAAGCGAGGCGGCAGGAGCTGTGTTCGCCAGGCAGACGCGGGTCGTTGCTATAAGCAGAGACCAGGGGGAATATCGAATTCGTGCAAGAATCGGCGGAGCTGGCACTAGCGAAGACTACAGCTTTAACACCGGCGCGGTGGTGAACTGTGCAGGTTTATACTCGGCTGACGTATTGCGTTTGTTGGCAATAGAAGAAGCCACTGGTCAGGCAGAGAGTGCCTTGCCTGAGATCCATTTCTGCAAGGGCGATTACTTCAGCTATACGGGCCCGGCCAGATTTCGACATCTCGTTTATCCATTACCTGAAGCCAACACGACCGGTCTTGGAATTCATGCAACGCTGGATCTCGGCGGACAAATTCGCTTCGGGCCGGACACTGACTATGTCGAGCATATCGACTACGACGTCGACCCAGCCAAAAAACAGAAATTCATTACTGCGATTCGGCGTTATTTACCTGATATCAAAGCAGAGCAGCTCCATCCTGCCTATTCCGGGATTCGACCCAAGCTAACGAAAGCCGGTGAAGCGGCTGCAGACTTTCTGCTGCGTTCCGGAACGGGAGAAGACGCCGGGCGCGTTTTGCATTTACTGGGCATTGAATCGCCAGGCCTGACTTCCAGTCTGGCACTGGCTGAACATGTGGCAGATCGGCTGCTAATTGATTAAACAGTGCTTTTCTGATCGCCTGCGTTAGCACTCACATAGCGCTTATTGCTGCGCTGCATTCACTGATCGTACTGCAGACTGTTTTCGATATGTTCGAGCAATGCTTCCGCGCCATGTTCAAACTGCAGCGCGAATCCTTTTTGTCGCATTCCCTTAACGCCTCTTCGGTGTGGAACCAGCAAACCTACCCTGCCAACAAGCACGAATTCTTCGTTGAGAAACTCAAGCTTGATAAACAGGAGTACTTGTTGACGCAGCCGCGGCAGACTCGCGCATGGCACAAAGAGACTGCCATTGGCGATAAAGGGAATGAAAAGCGCTGTCAGCGTCTCGCGTGTGTTGATTGCGAGTTGCAGGAAGAGCGCAATGGGTTCTTCGCCTTGCTCTTGTGATTGACCGTTGCTGGTCGCTGCCGCTGACATCGAATTGCTCGGTCTCCCGGGGTCTATTTAGCGCGCGCTTACTGCACTGCTTCCTTTCTTTGCCAGATGCCACAGCAGCGATTCCAGGATTAGCTGTGGATTCGGGTTTGCCGCGCTCATCAATTGTCTGCGAGCCTGCAGGCATTCTTCGTACAGTGTCATAAGCCGTCTGGCGGAGCCGGCATTGACGACCCGCTGCTGCGCTGGCTGATTTAGTTTCTCAACCACTAGTGTAGACAAGAATTGAGCGATTGCCTCAACAGCAGTTTGTGCGCCGATCTTGTTGCCGATGGCTACCGCAGTCTCAGGCGGTGTTGAGCCTGCGCAGACCTGTTGCAGTGCCTGAGTGAACTCCTGGCGTTCCTGCAGTTCACCGGACTCTGCCAGCGCTAGCGCGCGCATCGGCCTGCAGCCAACGGCAGCCAGCAGCGCAGCAGCATCGTCTTCTTCCTGCAGGTAATCTTCGAGCCAGCGCGCCGAGAGTGCCAGGTCGGGCATGGCGAGGCTGATGCGTTGACAGCGGCTGCGGATGGTCGCCGACAGGTAACCCGGCAGTTCGCTCTCCAGCAAGAGATAGGTATTGGGGGTGGGTTCTTCGAGTGTTTTTAACAGCGCGTTGGCAGAAGACTGGTTCATCCGGTGCGCATTCTGGATGATTACGACCTTGGCGATGCCTGTGTGACTGGTTTTCTGAACAAAAGCCGAAAGCGCCCGTATCTGATCTACCGTGATGTCCCGAGCGCCCTCTTCCGGTCCGACTTTCATTGTGTCCGGATGCTCACCATTCCTGGAAAGCTGACAGTTGTGACAGTGTCCGCAGGCACGCTGATTTTCCGGTGCGAGACACAGCATCAATCGCGCGAGTTCGACGAGCATCGCGTATTTACCAGTGCCGCCTGGGCCGCTACACAGAATCGCATGCGGCAGGGTGTTCTGTTGATACTGTTGCACGAGTCGTTCCCAACACGAAGTTTGCCAGGGATAAGGTGCGCGTGCTTTCAGTGTGGATTCAATCATGGAGACTTTAGTCTGCAGTGTGTTGCTGTGCCTGGCTGGCCGGTTCTGTGTCTGCGCCGCCGTGCTTATCGAACCAGTCACCAAACTGCGCAACCAGTCTGTCGCGAACTGTCTCGATACTTCCGGAAGAGTCTACGACAATATATTGATCGGGGCGTTCCTGGGTGCGCTGATGGTAGACCTCGCGCACGCGTTTGAAGAAATCGATTTGTTCCGATTCGAAGCGATCCAGCTCCCCTCTTTCCGATGCGCGTTGCAATCCGATTTCGGGATCAAGGTCGAGGAGTATTGTCAGGTCGGGACGCATGGTTCCCTGTACGAAGCTCTCGAGCCGCGCGACGGAATCAGTGCCAAGATCCCTGCCACCACCTTGGTACGCATAGGTTGCATCGGTGAAGCGATCGCAGATAACCCAGGTTCCCGCCTCGAGAGTTGGTTTGATGAGTTTCTCAAGGTGCTGCGCACGCGCGGCAAAAATCATGAGCAGCTCGGCTATCGGATCCAATGTTTCATCTGTGATCTCCAGCAGCAGATTGCGAATCTTTTCAGCATAAAGAGTTCCACCTGGCTCTCTCGTCATAACAAATTCAATATTGTTGCTGCGTAGAAACTCCTGCAGATTTTCTATCTGGGTGCTTTTGCCAACCCCTTCGAGGCCTTCTATCGTGATAAATTTACCGCGTGACATGATACTGCGTTGTCCTCATTAATTATTATTGGTGGCAGGCTGGCTGCTTTGTCGCTGATATCTGTCGACTGCCGCATTGTGTTCCTCCAGCGTGCTGGAAAAATAATGGCTTCCGTCGCCGCGTGCAACAAAATAAAGTGCATCGGTTTGCGCCGGATTGACGCTGGCGCGAATTGACTCTTCGCCAGCCAGTGCAATTGGAGTCGGCGGCAAACCATTTATGCGATACGTGTTGTAGTCGGTTTCTCCGCGCAAGTCTGCACGTCTCAGGTCACCATCAAATTGCTCGCCGAGCCCGTAGATCACCGTAGGGTCGGATTGCAGGCGCATGCCCAGTTCCAGACGCCTGATAAACACGCCGGCTATTTCCGTTCGTTCACTTCCTACCGCAGATTCTTTCTCGATGATGGAAGCAAGCGTCAATGCTTCATAGGGGGTGGCAAGTGGCAGAGCGCCGAGGCGCGTTTCCCAGGCCCTCTGCAATACCTGTTGTAAACGAGTATTGGCACGGCGCAACAAGTCAATGTCGCTAGTGCCCTTGGTATAGAAATAGGTGTCCGGAAAGAGCATGCCCTCCGGGCTCGACTGTTCCAGCTGCAACGCAGCAGCCAACTCTGGATAAGTAATCGATTCTGCTAGTGTATGGCGCACTTTTTCTGCACGCCGGATGGCCTGCAGGGCCTCTGCCACAGTCCAGCCTTCCACGAGGGTGACGCGGTATTGGACGTTGTCCCCGGCTACCATCGCGGCCAGAATGTCAGCGGCACTCATACCGGGTTGCAGTGCGTATTCACCGCTTTGAATTGAGCCCCCCACGCCTTCCCAGTCACTCAGCAGGCGAAACAGAATCGGGTGTAGCAGGAAGTCGCGCGCATGCAGTTCATTGGCTATGCGCGTCACGCTGCTGCCCGGAATGACCTCGTAGAGAATTTCTGTGTGCAATGCGGCGATGGGTTGAAAGAGCGAGCGCCAGAGCAGAAATGATGCGATGAGCACAGCGAGCAGAATGCCGCCTGCCGTCAGCAGCAGCCAACGAAGTGTTCTGGTGAGCTTGAGACTGGATAGAGCTAGCATGTCAGCCGCGTCGGGTCTCCTCCCGCTGCATAGCGTTCTTCAACGCAGAACACTCGGCAGTCAGAACGCGGCACAGTGACTGTCGCCAGAGGCGACAGCGCGTAGTGACTATCAGATGCGATTAAAAATCAGACTGCCGTTGGTTCCGCCGAATCCAAACGAATTACTGAGCACGACGTTGATTGCTGCATCTCGGGCAGTATGCGGTACATAGTCGAGATCACAGCCCTCATCGGGCTCTTGCAGATTGATTGTCGGCGTGATCACCTGGTCGCGCAAGCTCAGGATAGAGATGATGGCTTCAACCGAGCCTGATGCGCCAAGAAGATGACCTATCATCGACTTGCTGGAACTCACTGCAAGCGACTTGGCGTGATCGCCAAAGACTGACTTGATGGCTTGGGTTTCGGCAATGTCGCCCGCCTGTGTTGAAGTGCCATGTGCATTGACGTAGTCAACCTGATCGGGATTGAGACCAGCGTGGAGTAAGGCATTCTTCATACACTGCGCCGCGCCAGCGCCACCTGCAGGTGGTGACGTCATGTGATAGGCATCGCCGCTCATGCCGAAGCCGGAAAGCTCCGCATAGATGGTTGCCCCACGCGCTTTCGCATGCTCGTACTCTTCAAGGACCAGAATGCCGGCGCCATCGCTCAACACGAAACCATCGCGATCCTTGTCCCAGGGGCGGCTCGCATGCTGTGGATCATCGTTGCGCGTCGATAGCGCACGTGCCGCACAGAAGCCGCCAAGTCCAACTGGAGACGTCGCCATTTCAGCGCCGCCGGCCACCATGATGTCAGCCTGATTGTTGGCAATCATGCCGGCTGCCAGTCCGATGTTGTGGGTACCGGTGGTACAGGCTGTGGTGACGGCGATGTTCGGACCCTTGAGTCCGAAACGAATAGAGAGATTACCGGCGATCATATTGATGATCGAACCGGGAACGAAAAAAGGTGAGACTTTGCGGGGTCCGGACTTACGAATCTGTTCAGTCGTTTGCTCGATCGCGGTGATACCACCGATGCCTGAGCCGATTGCAACACCAGCCCGTTCGGGGTTCGCCACTTCGCTGTCCAGACCGGCGTCGAAAACCGCCTGCACACCGGCAGCGATGCCATACTGCATGAAGATGTCCATGCGGCGGGCGTCCTTGGGTTCCATAAACTGACTGCAATCGAAGTTCTTGA
This sequence comes from uncultured Pseudohongiella sp., assembly GCA_965228725.1. Classification (GTDB taxonomy): domain Bacteria; phylum Pseudomonadota; class Gammaproteobacteria; order Pseudomonadales; family Pseudohongiellaceae; genus UBA9145. The sequence goes on from OZ245834.1 coordinate 430,255, forward strand.
TTGAGCCACCGAAACGCGTCGAAAAATCGCTGACGTCGAAATGCTCCAGAGGAGCGATTCCGCTGACACCGTTCTTCAATGCTTCCCAGGAAGTGTTTACATCATTGCCGAGGGGGGTGATTAATCCCAGGCCGCTGACAACAACTCGTCTTCTGTCCACGTGCATCACTCCAGACTAAATGCTGATTGCCAAATAAACAAAAGCTACTCCAGAGAGCTCTGGAGTAGCTTTGGAACCTAGCATTGATGGTTGTTTACAGGTGTTCGTTGATGTAATCGACGGCGAGCTGCACCGTAGTGATTTTTTCGGCTTCTTCGTCGGGAATTTCGGTCTCGAACTCTTCTTCCAGAGCCATGACCAACTCGACAGTATCAAGAGAATCAGCGCCTAGATCTTCAACGAAGGAAGCGGATGGTTTTACTTCGTCTTCCTTGACACCAAGCTGTTCGCAGACGATTTTTTTTACGCGCTCTTCAATGCTACTCATAACTATTATTAGCTCCTAGTTCTTTGTTTCCAAAGGCTTTTTTAAAGGCCTCTCTGACATGGCCGGATCGCAGCAAGTCGACCATGTAAATCAGAGACGCAAGTTTACCTCTATTTGCCAGAGATGTAATGCTTAAATTGGTTTTGGATATATCGGACGAAGCGCCCGTAATTTAACCCGCTGTTTACACCGTGGGCGATTTAACTCATGTACATGCCGCCATTGACGTGCAGTGTCTCGCCTGTGACATAACTGCCGCTGGCTGACACCAGAAATCCCACTACCGCAGCGATCTCTTCAGGCTCTCCCAAGCGACCCAGGGGGATCTGTGACAACAGGGCCTCCTTGTGTTGTTCAGGGAGCTCTCTGGTCATGTCGGTATCGATAAAACCCGGCGCCACAGCGTTGACTGTGATGCCGCGCGAACCAACTTCTTTGGCCAATGAGCGAGTGAATCCTTCAATACCCGCTTTCGATGCGGAGTAGTTGGTCTGGCCCGCGTTCCCGCTGGCACCGACAACAGAACTGATATTTACGATGCGGCCGCGACGCGCTTTGGTCATGCCTTTCAGGCAAGCCTTGCACACGCGATACATGGAACCCAGATTGGTATCAATGACATCGCTCCACTCGTCGGTTTTCATGCGCATCAACAGATTGTCGCGGGTGATGCCCGCGTTATTCACGAGTATCGTGGGCGCACCGAATTCTTCATTAACAGAGTTGATCAGTGCGCTGACAGACTCATCATCAGCCACATTGGCAGCGATGCCTTTACCCTTGCAGCCATTCTCCGCGAGATAGGCTGAAATGCGATCGGCGCCTTCCTGTGTTGTGGCAGTGCCCACCACGAGCAGACCCTGACGCCCGAGTTCCAGAGCAATTGCCTTACCGATACCCCTACTCGCGCCGGTGACGAGCGCTATGCTTGTTTCTTCAGTCATGCTGTCCCATTTCCTGGTGTTAGTTTGAGATTTCTGACGCTACTTACCGCTCAGGCAAGCAACTCTGCTATAGCATTTTCCAGTGCGGCGGGATCGTCGCTGCCCAAACAGCTGATCTCCGGCTGAATGCGGCGTATCAGACCACACAGTACCTTGCCAGGTCCGCATTCCACGATGCGGGTCACGCCTGACTTGTGCATGGTATTCACACAGTCTACCCAGCGCACAGGCTCATAGAGTTGTTTGATGAGATTGCTCTTTATTTGTTCCGGATCAGTGCTGGTTTCTGCCGTGCAGTTCTGCACGACTGCAATCTGCGGTGCCGCAAATGTGATGCTTTCCAGTTCGTCTGCCAATTGTTTCGCAGCCGGGCGCATCAGGTCGCAATGCGATGGCACACTGACATTCAGTGGCAACGCGCGTTTTGCCCCGGCTTCCTTGCATAACGCAATGGCGCGCTCGACAGCTGCGGTATCACCGGCAATTACAGTCTGGCCCGGGGAGTTGAAGTTGGCAGCGGAAACCACCTGCCCCTCTTCTGCTTCATCGCAGATCTCATCGATCTGTTGATTCTCGAGGCCGACGATAGCCGCCATCTTGCCTTGGCCGGCAGGCACTGCAGCCTGCATAAACTGCCCTCGTTTGTTGACGATGCTGACCGCGTCGCCGAACCCGAGGACACCCGCACAGACCAGCGCGGAGTATTCGCCAAGGCTATGACCGGCGAGGATAGCTGGTTGGGGGCCGCCCTGTTCCTGCCACAGGCGCCAGATTGCGATGGAGGCCGTTAAAAGTACCGGCTGGGTGATATCGGTTCGATCGAGGGTGTTGTCGTTATCGTGCTGGCAGATTTGCCAGAGGTCTACGCCCAGGGTCTCTGACGCTTCGGCAAAGCTATGTTCAATGACAGTGTGCGCTTTGGCGAGGTCTGAGAGCATACCGAGCTTCTGTGAGCCCTGCCCCGGGAATACCAATCCAAATTTATCCATGGCTCGCTTTTTCTTCCAATAGACAGAGGCTTGTGCTCTGTTGTTATAGCGGGTTCTTATCAAGTAGCGGTCAATCTAGCCGCCGCTTGCTCCATTGGCCGACATAATGGCAGCTACCTTTTTGGCAATCAATTGCGGAACTCCCTGCTCCGCTTCGCGCACCGCCTGATTAATGGCGTAGTAAAATCCTTCCTGGGTCGCATTGCCGTGACTCTTTACAATCGAGCCTTGCAGGCCCAGCAAGCTGGCGCCATTGAAGCGCTGGGGATTCATTCGCTCAGCGAGGCGATTGAACAGCGAGCTCGATAGTCGTCCAGTGAGTCGCGCGACCAGGCTGTTTTTCATTTCCTCGACCAGAAACTGCTTCAGCACGCCTGCCACACCGGCGCTCGACTTGATGGTTACATTGCCAACAAATCCATCGCAGACGACGACATCGGCTGCGCCTTGAAACAGGGCGTTGGCCTCGATGAAACCCACATAGTTCAATGCCGAGCAGCGCTCCAGCATTTCTGCAGCCTGCCTGACTTCGTCAGTTCCCTTGAATTGTTCCGAGCCAATATTCAGCAAACCTACTCGAGCAGGAGCGCCAGACAGTGATTCGGACAACACAGACCCCATTACAGCAAACTCAAACAGGTGCTGCGCTTCGACTTCGGGGTTGGCACCGACATCAAGCAGATAGCTCTGCCGGTTCGTGCCGGGTATCGTGGCCACAATGGCGGGCTTCTGGATGCCGGTGATCGTCTTCAGCAGATGCCGCCCGATCATCAGCAATGCGCCAGTATTGCCGGCGCTAACCATGGCCTGTACTGCCCCCGACTGCACGAGTTCGACTGCCTTGTAGAGTGAACTCTCCTGACCGCTGCGTAATACGTTGCGCGGTAAATCCGCATCCGCTATGACCTCATCGGTATGCAGGATTGAGCAGCGTGCAGACAAATTGGCGACGTTGGCAGAGACCAACAGCGGTTCAATTTGCCGTTGGTCACCTACCAGAGTCAGTGTCAGGTCTTGGGAACGTTGCAGGGCTTGCAGGGCAGCCGGCACAACCAGTTTTGCGCCGCCTTCACCACCCATAGCGTCAATCGCTATGTGTTTGGCCACGCCGGGAATTACTCTTCGCCGATGTTGAGTACTTTCTTGCCTTTATAGAAGCCGTCTGCAGTGACGTGGTGACGACGATGAATCTCGCCAGTGGTCTTGTCAGTAGACAGAGTCGGCCCGGACAAGCTGTCGTGGGTGCGACGCATATTGCGCTTGGAGCGCGTTACTTTACTCTTCTGAACTGCCATCAGTTTTCTCCAGAAAGTGTTTTAAAATCCGTATGTTCAATCGCTTTGTTTAAGCTTCTCCAGAACTGCGAACGGGTTATTCGCCGGTTCTGAAGCAGCAGGCTCGGCAGCAATTGCAGTGCCTGCATAGTTCATTTGTTGCTGACATTCATCTGCCGAATGCTTACAAACTATAGGTAGTGAGAGCAAAATTTGCTCTTCTACCAGATCAGCTAACAGCAGTTTGATCTCTGTGCCTATCCAGGGCTCGAGCTCTGGACGCAGTTTCGCTGCCTGTTCGTCGTTCTGGACCAGGGCAAGATGCACTGTGTCCTCAACTTGCAGAGCGACCGGTTCGAGACAGCGTTGACAGGGAAGCTGCAGGCTGGCCTCTACGTGGCCAGCGATCTCCCGGTCGCCGTATTCGCCAATCTGAAATTGCAGTGTGGCGCTGATCGTTGCGTTGTCGTTGGCCAGATATTCCCTGAGCCTTGGCAGGCGTTCAAGGGCAATAGCACCGCTGCAGCTGGTCTCCGCTTCAAACACCCTGCGGGTATCAACATAGACGGGAAATCTGGGCTCAGACGGCTGGTCAGACATAGGCGCGCAATTCTAGGCGTAGTAGTGGCTGCTGTCAAAGTTATTCTCCCCTAAAAGAGCTCTGAACTGCAGACTTAAGCTATTGAAATTAATCAGCTATTCGAAACCGTGTCCAGAACTGACTGGAATCGGCTATCGAGGCTCGCCTCGACGCTTACGACTTGTCCCGATTCCGGCTCGGTGAACTCGATTTTGCTGGCGTGCAGACACAGCGGTGTGTTGCTGGCCAGCGTGTCCGGGAGGCTGGCGCGATGCTTGCCGTGCGCGTATTTCGCATCACCCACGATAGGATGACCTGTGCTCAGGCAATGGACACGAATCTGGTGGGTTCGCCCGGTTTCGGGCATGGCTTCGATCAGCGTCGTTTCCTTGAAGTGACGGATGACACGGTACAACGTCCGCGAGCGCTTGCCATCCGGGTCCACTCTGACGATACGCTCACCGCTGCTCAGCTCGTTCTTTTGCAGCGGTGCATCGACCTCTACCAGCGTATCTGGCCACTGACCGTGGACCAGTGCCAGATAGTGTTTATGCACGGTTTTTGCTTTAAGTTGTGAATGCAATTCCCTGAGAAATATGGGATTTTTTGAAATAACAAGACAGCCTGACGTATCCCGGTCCAGACGATGAACCAGTTCCAGCTCTGTCCATTCCGGTCGCATTTGCCGCAGTGCCTCGATGAGCCCGAGACGGATACCGGAACCGCCATGGACAGCCAGGCCTGCAGGTTTGTTGAGTACCAGGTACTGCGCTTCTTCGCAGATGATGCAGTCTAGCAGCGTCTGCTTCAGTTGCTCACCGGGTGCCGGCTTGGGCGGTTGATCTGAGCCCGTATAGGGTGGGATGCGCACGGTATCGCCGGGCTCGAGGCGGGTATCAGGCTTGGCGCGTTTCTTGTTGATACGCACTTCCCCTCGCCGCACCAGACGGTAGATCCGGGAACGCGGGACGCCTTTGAGCTGGCCCAGCAGAAAATTATCCAACCGCTGTCCGACCTGGGCTGCTGATATCTTGACGAACTGCACTTTGTTGCTGGTAGCCATCTTGGGTGAAGCACCGATTCCAGAGAGGAGAAAAAACGGCATTCTACAACAATCTGAGGTCGCGGTTTGGTGTACAATCCCCTCCTTTTTCAGAACCTAAAATCGGCTTTTACGTGCAGACTCTCAAGCAAATTCTCAATCAGCAAATCAGTACAACTCTCGCCAGTGTTGCGGGAGTTGAAAACCCATCCGCTCACGTTCTCACCGCCTCGAGACCAGAATTTGGTGACTATCAGGCAAACGGCGTGATGGCGATAGCCAAACAGCAGAAGCGCAATCCGCGCGAGATTGCGACCCAACTCGTGGCGGAGCTGGAGAGTCAGGCCAACCCATTGATCGCGAAGCTGGAAGTCGCTGGTCCCGGCTTTATCAATATCACGCTGAGCGATGCGGCCCTGCTGGAATTGGCGAATGCGGCACTCACCAACACGAGCGCACTCTTGCCCAGTATCGAACAGGCGCAAACCATTGTTGTTGACTACTCCTCGCCAAACCTGGCCAAGGAGATGCATGTAGGTCATCTGCGCGGCACCATCATCGGAGACTGTCTCACTCGGGTTATGGAAGCTTGCGGGCACAAGATTATCCGCCAGAACCACGTTGGAGACTGGGGCACCCAGTTTGGGATGTTGATCACTTATATGCAGGAGCTTGAAGGCGAGCAGGATGCCCTCTCAAGTGAACTGGCCAACCTCGAGACGTTCTATCGCGCAGCTAAAGAGCGCTTCGATGGCGATGCAGATTTTGCGACTCGCGCGCGCAACAGTGTTGTGAAGTTGCAAAGTGGCGATCCGGAGCACTTGAAAGCATGGGAGCGCTTTATCGACGAATCGCTGCGCCATTGTGAGGACGTCTATAAAAAGCTGGGCATACTGCTGACGCGAGAAGATCTCGATGCCGAGAGTCGCTACAACGATGAGCTGCCCGGAATTATTGAGCAACTGAAAACGAAAAACCTGCTCTCTGAATCAGAAGGCGCGCAATGTGTGTTTATTCCCGAGTTTGTTGGAAAAGAGGGAGACCCGCTACCTGTAATCGTTCAGAAATCTGATGGCGGTTACCTGTACAGCACGACAGACCTGGCAGCGATTCAGTTACGCGCCGACCAATTCAAGGCGCAGCGCTCTCTCTATGTGGTCGATGCCAGGCAGTCGCTGCATTTTCAACAAGTATTTGCTGTTGCCAAGGCAGCCGGCATGGCCGGACCAGAGCTCTCACTCGAGCACATTGCGTACGGCACGATGATGGGCAGTGATGGCCGCCCTTTCAAAACGCGTTCCGGTGACACCGTAAAGCTGTCTGATTTGCTGGACGAATCGGTCAAACGAGCATTTGATCTGGTGACTGAGAAGAACCCGGATTTGGCAGAAGCAGATCGCCAGGCGATCGCGGAAAAAGTGGGCATCGCGGCTGTGAAGTATGCGGACCTGTCCAAGAATCGCACCAGCGATTATGTGTTTGATTGGTCAACCATGCTGTCATTCGAAGGCAACACGGCGCCATACTTGATGTATGCCTACGCGCGCATTAAAAGCATTCTGCGCAAAGCAGACAGTGACGTGTCAACAGAAGAGTTGCAGATCACTACCCTGAGCGAGGATGCTGAACGCCAACTCTTGTTAAAAGTGTTGCAGCTACCAGAAATTGTTCTCGCTGTAGCTGAAGAATGTTTCCCCAACCAACTCTGCAATTACCTCTACGAGCTGTCAGGATTATTCATGAGATTCTACGAAACCTGCCCTATCCTGAAAGCCGACCCCGAAGTGAAACAGTCACGCCTGGCACTTGCATCACTAAGCGCCTCAGCATTACAACAAGGACTCGAACTACTCGGAATCCAAACTCTCGAACGCATGTAACGCAAAGCTTTTTGATTCCGAAAGTGTTTAATCTATGCGCTCGATGGTTTGGGCGCGATTGTTGTATCTCTTTGAGTTTTTGGTGATGTTGGATGTTCCCGCCTCATGGTGTGGTCGCGCCGCGCAGGAGGGGGTTACGCTGCTTGTTGGCTTGGTACCCCTTCGATTAAACATGCGAGCTCGGATGAGGGGCTTAATATAAAATAAAGACACCAAAGAAAACTTCGCTACTCCGGCTATCACTGAACAAGCGGATGTGGGGAGGCAGGGTTTACGACCCGCCAATTAAGGCCGGCGCTGAACGGAAGAAAAAGACCGCTTTTCAGGGCTTTTTCTGGAGTGAAGGTACCCAGGATGGGCGCCGAGCCGGCGGGACGGAAACCCTGCCTTCCCGCAGTCGCGATCGAAGCCACAGACCATCAGACCATCAGACCATCAGACCATCAGACCATCAGACCATCAGACCATCAGACCATCAGACCCACAGATCCGGTATTCGGTGCACACCCCAAGCTGACCGGGAGATACCGGCCAGCAATAGAGTAAGAATTGACTGCTTACTGAGTCAGTTGCAGTAATAGCTTGTTGAGGTGCGCTGAGAATTCACCCGGGTCGTCCAGTTGACCGCCCTCAGCCAATTCCGCCTGACCAAACATTACGCTTACCAGATCGGCAAAGCGCTCTTCGTCGGCTTCCTTGTCCAGTCGCTGCACAAGAGGATGTTGCGGATTGATCTCGAAGATTGGTTTGCTTTCCGGAAGAGCCTGCCCTGAGGCCTCCATGATCTTGCGCATCTGCAGGCCCATGTCATGGTCGTCAATGGCGAGACAGGCTGGGGAATCGGTTAGACGGTGAGTCAGACGGACTTCCTTGACACGCTCCTTGAGCTGCTCCTGAATTCGCTCGACCAGCGCCTTGAATTCCTTTTCTGATTCTTCCTTCTTCTCTTTCTCTTCTTCGTTGTCCAGATCGCCCAGATCCAGTTCACCACGGGCGATATCCTGGAACTGTTTGCCATCGAACTCTTGCAAATGACTCATCAGCCATTCATCGATGCGGTCGTGCATGAGAATGACTTCAATGCCCTTCTTGCGGAAGATCTCCAGGTGCGGACTGATGCGCGCCGATTTCAGCGACTCTGAAGTCAGGAAATAAATCTTCTTCTGGCCTTCCTGCATGCGGCTGACGTAGTCGGCAAGCGACTGATCCTGTGCATTGCCTTCAGAAACCGTGGTCGTGAATTGCAGCAGCCCGGCAATCTTTTCCTTGTTGCCAAAATCCTCGCCCGGGCCCTCTTTCAAGACCTGACCGAATTGCTGCCAAAAAGTGTTGTAAGCTTCCTTGTCCTTCTTGCGAAGTTTCTCCAGCATGTCCAGTGCGCGCTTGGTGAGTGCTGAACGCATCGAATCTACAACGGGATCCTTTTGCAGGATCTCGCGCGACACATTCAGAGAGATATCGTTGGAATCCACTACGCCTTTTATAAAGCGCAGATAGAGCGGCAAGAACTGTTCGGCGTCATCCATAATGAAGACGCGTTGCACGTAGAGTTTCAGGCCGCGGGCTGCATCGCGGTTCCACAGATCGAATGGTGCACGCGCGGGGATATAGAGCAGGCTCGAATATTCGAGCTTGCCCTCAACCTTGTTGTGACTCCATTGCAATGGGTCTTCGAAGTCATGGCTAACGTACTTATAGAATTCCTTGTACTCATCGTCTTTGACTTCGCTGCGTGGACGCGTCCAGAGTGCTTTGGCATCGTTCACTGCCTCGAACTCGACCGCTGACTCTGTCTGTTCCTTATCGGCGTCCTCTTCCGCTGCAGGTGGCTCCTGCTTCGCCATCAACACAGGTATGGCAATGTGGTCCGCATACTTTTTAACAATGCTGCGCAGCCGCCAGGGATCGGCAAACTCGCTCTCGTCTTTCTTCAGGTGCAGGGTAATGCTTGTGCCAGGCTCGGCTTTCTCTGCCGCTGCGATGCTGTAGTCAGCTTCGCCTTTCGAGCGCCATACGGTTGCATCGTCAGCATTGGTTCCCGCCTTGCGTGTTAGCACCTCGACTTCATCGGCGACGATGAAGGCGGAATAAAAACCGACTCCAAACTGGCCAATGAGCTTGCTGTCTTTCTTCTGGTCACCAGTCAGTGATTCCAGAAACTGGGCGGTGCCTGATTTTGCGATTGTCCCGAGATTGGTGATCACCTCGTCGCGGGTCATGCCAATGCCATTGTCACAGATAGCGATCGTGTTGTTTTCCGCATCGACTTCGATGCGCACTTCCAGAGGTTTGTCTTCGCTCAGCAGTTCGGGTTTGGAGAGAGCTTCGAATCGCAGCTTGTCTGCGGCATCGGAGGCGTTGGAGATAAGTTCTCTCAGGAAGATTTCCTTGTTGCTGTACAAGGAATGGATCATCAGGTGGAGCAACTGTTTGGCTTCCGTTTCGAAGCCGCGGGTTTCAGTCTTTGTTTCTGTAGTCATTACCAGATTCCTGCCAAGTGTCTGAAATAAGCGTTGATTTATCGGTGGGCAAAAAAATACCCGATCACGGTGTCGTGATCGGGTATCTTGGGGCCAGGCCCCGGTTTTTCAAGTTCTCGTCGTTGCTTTACAGCAGTGACGGATAGGACTCGTAGAAGTCGATTGACTCCTGCTTGCGCTGTTCAATGATGTTGTAGCGCTGTTGCGTGCTATTGATGAATTGAATATAGCTGTTGGCTGCTTCCCGGTCACCTTCATCACCTGCATCAGCAGAGCGACGTGCAGCGTCCAGTGCTTCCTCGAAGTTATCGAGTTCCACATGGGCACGAGACAGGAACAGCAAGGTATCCGAAGGATTGCTCAGGTTGCCCACATCGACCGCACGCTCAAAGGCCTCAACGGCATCTTCGTAGTTGTGCGTCACGTAGTGGATATAACCTACTGTATCCCAGCCATCACCACTGTCAGACATCTCCGCCACGGCGAGCGCCGGCTCCAACGCTTCGTGATAAGCACTGGCGATGAGATACATCTGCGACACAATCTCCAGGTTGTCCTGATTGTCTTCGATATAGCCCATTTCGCGGCCTACTTCCATAATATCGGCTCCGCTCCACGGGGCATCGATACCAGCCATGGATTGACCGAGGTTCAGGAAGCGATTCTCGTCGTCCATATACCCTTTCAGGTACGCCAGATTCAGAGACTGAATACGACGCTCTTCGTTGTCGAGAGAGGCGTAGACAGCGCTCAGGTTCATCCAGTCTGTAGGATCGTCAAACAGCACGATCATGGTCTTGGTAAGCTCCAACGCGCTGGGGAAGTCTTCGAGCGTGAAATAAATGCCATTGAGATAGGCATAATCATCACGGCCGAGTTCTTCACCGCTATCCAGCGACAGATTCATGTAATCCAGCCAGAACGGCAGCGCAGCTTCGAAGTCTTCCATCTGATAGTAGGAATAAGACAGTCCGCGGTACACGATGATGTCTTCTTCCAGCGACAGATCCCGCCAGCGTTGATAAGCGCCGATCGCGTCCTGCCAGCGCTCTTCAGCCATATAAAGCTGGCCGAGCGATCGCAGTGTACGCAGTCGGGTATCTTCACGCAGCTCTTCGATGGTCAACATCTCCTCGAAGATCAGCAATGCGTTGGGATAGTCCTCTGTAGACAGATAGTAGTTGGTGTAGAAGTTCAGAACCGTCGACTTCTCGAAGTCGTTCATGCGATCCCAGCGACGCTCGCGCAACTCATCGAGTGCGGCTTTGGCGCCTTCCAGATCGGGTTCATCACTCTCGTCTTCCGGAGACATCATCTCCTGAATTTCGGAAACAGCTCGCATTACCTGCGGGCTGAGCGTTCCTGCGGTGCGGGCTTCCGGTGGAGCACGCTGCTCTTCGCCAGCCAAAACAAGCTGTGAAGAGACCGGTACGACCAGAAGTGCTACCAGGAACGACAGTGACAGTTTATTGATAAGTCGTGTCATTGTTATTCCTCTAGCTGATAGCGGAACAGGTACTGCACGCCAGGTACTTCAACGCCCTGCCCGTCAACAACTCGGGGCTGGAACTTGAAGCGTGCGGCAGCTCGGATGGAAGACCGATCGAAGATACTCGCGGGTTCCGCGTCGATAACTTCGATAGTGTCCTCGATCACATTGCCCTGTCCATCCACCGTAAAGCTCACCAGACACCAACCTTGAATGCCACGTTGGGCAGCGCGGGTCGGATACTGAGGCGCAATCGCTACGAGAGGAAGGTAGTCGCCATCGGTTGCGGAAATCGATGCACCGCCGATATCCAGTCCGGTGTCGACTTCAACACTGGCACGTTCAATGTTCAGTGCGGGACCCGAGTCGAGATTGACCTGACGGTCAGGAGTTTCGACTTGCTGCTCCTGAACATCTTCAATCACTTCGGGCTTGTCGATCTCTTCGATAACCTCGAGCTCAATGTCAGGCATCGTCGCATCAACAATCTTCACGACATTGACACGTTCATCGAACTGCTCGCCGGAAGCAATCAGGAACTGCATGAAGTAGAACAGTCCCAGAGTGATACCAGCGGCCATTGCCATGGATATTACCCATCTGACTAATATCATCGTCTATGCCTCCGCTGAAATTGATACATTGGAAATGTTGGCCTCGCGCGCTGCGCCAAGAATCAACATGACTTGCTCATTGTTCGCATTTGCGTCCGCCTGAATGATGACCGAAGAGTTCGGTGCATCCGCGAGGCGGAGTTCGAAACGTGAACGAATGAAGCGTGGGTCGATCTGTTCGCCGTCGATCCAGATATCTCCGGATGGTCCAACAGCGATCAGAATCAAGTCACCCGCTGTGTCATCTGCTGTAGACGCTTCCGGTTTCGATACTTCGATACCGGCCTCGGTTACAAATACGGATGTCACAATGAAGAAAATGAGCAGGATGAAGACTACGTCCAGCATGGGGGTGAGATCGATCTCACCCGCCTCCTCCTGCGCTCTCTTTTTCATTAATCCTGATTTCATGAATTAGCCTTTACGTTAGCCTGGTCGCTTAGTGCTGAAGTGGCAAGTGGTCTTCCAGCAGCTCCATGTCGCGGTCTATCTTCGACTTCAGATAATTGAAGGCGAAAATTCCCGAGATGGCGCCTACCATTCCGGCCATAGTCGGAATGGTTGCTTTTGACACACCGCCTGCCATTGACTTGGCGTCGCCGCCGCCGCTGACTGCCATGACGAAGAATACTTCGATCATGCCGGTCACCGTGCCAATGAGTCCCAACAGCGGACAAATGGTTACCAGTACCTCAATAATCGGCATGGTGTTGCGCACATCCAGAGAGATTCTGGAGATCATCATGGTGCGAATCTGATGCGCGCTCCATGAAGACTGATCGGAACGTGCGTTCCATTCGGCCAGGGTGTTTTTAACGTTTTGTTTGTGTGTGGTATTCAGATACCAGATGCGCTCAAACACCAGTGACCACTTGATCAGCAGGAGCCAGGCTATGATCCATAGCACTGGCCCACCGCGGGTCATAAAGGTGTTAACTGCGTCCAGTATGTCCAGAAATGTAAAATACATAGCTTTGCCTTCCTCTTAGGACTGGCTGCTCGCTAGTCTCTCAGCTTTCTGGGCGATCATACCTGTGGCTTGTTCTTCCAGGATATGAATGATGTTGTCACTGCGGCTCTTCACAACGGTGTGCATGAAGATCGTCGGAATCGCGACAACAATACCCAATACAGTAGTCATCAGGGCTTGTGAAATACCACCCGCCATGATGGTCGGGTCACCAGCACCGTAAACGGTGATTTGCTGGAACACCACGATCATACCGGTCACTGTACCCAACAGACCGCCCAGCGGTGCGATGGTGGCGATCATCTTGATGATGGTCAGCATGCTTTCCAGTGACGGTGTCTCTTGCAGAATGGCCTCGCCCAGCTTCAACTCGAGAGTTTCGGTGTCGGCATTGGGGTTGTTTTCTGCTACCAGCAGTACACGGCCCAGTGGGTTGTTCTTGGTTGGCTTGTCGCTCTTGAGCTGGGCACGGACTTTCAATGAAGTCAGAGTCAGCATAAGGAGTCGGAAGAAGCCCAACAGAATACCGATGATACCAACGCCGATAATGATGAAACCAATCGTACCGGAGTTGTTACGTACCTGCTCTTCCACTGTTGGGAAGTTGATCAGGTTAGCCATCACCTGGCCACCGACACCACCTGTTGGGTCGATACCGGTCTTGGTGAAGCCTGAAGTGGCATTCTGCAGTGCGATTGCGCTGTTGACGACGCCGGCATCTGGCTGACGTGGCAGCACCTGCAGATGACCGATTGCGCCGCTGTAGCTCAGGTAGTCACCTTCAGACATGGCATTGAATGCACCAACACGAACGATTTCGCGATTTACGGTATCGCCATTCGGCAGTGATACGTTGCCGTTGTAAGTTACAACGCGACCTGACTCGGTCAGTTCCTGGTGCATGAAGAACCAGAAGCGCTCCATCTCGGAGATGTTCAACTGCTCAACAGTTGAACCGGCACGCTCGATGATGGCTTCCAGCTCGGCTGAACGGCCAGTGTACTGGGCGCTGATCAGCGAGTTCTGGAAGTTGGACAGGAAGTCACCTGCCACACCCTGCAGTGTTCCGAACAGCTCGTTCAGATCACCACGTCGGTCGCGAAGCAGCGCACGCTGGTTGGCGATTTCGATTTCGTTGGCATCGAATTCGGCGCTCAGCTCCGACTGCAGGTTTTCCTGCTCGACGATGCGTGCTTCAGTGGTCTCCAGGATTTCTTGCTGGCGATTTACGTTTTGCTCGAATTCTTGCAGACGCTCACGGTAACCCTCGGACTCAGCAACGCGATCCTGCTCAACCAGGTTCAGCAGATCAGCCAGTGAGCTGGCAGTTTGCGCAGACACTTGCGTGCTGGCTGCGAAGAGAACGGTAGTGGCAACTAGGCCGGCTTTTTTCATTAAATCTTTCACTGTGCTACCTCCGGCGCTGCAACTGGCAACTCGAGAATTCTGGGTGCATCCAACTGCGAAGCAACGCGAATTGCTTGTTGTACTGCGGCTCGGTATTCGCCTGTAGGCAGAGCTACCCATTGACGGGTCTGGTTGTCCCAGGCACCTGTTTCGAGACGGTCAGTTGTTTGATAGATCAGAGCAACACGACCAAAACGGGCCAGATTCACGTCACGGTCTACACCACCGATGTTGATCGTGTCGGCGTAGGTTTCCATGGTGCGGCCGTAGGATGTTTCAGTTTGATAGGCCACGAGAACTTGTCGGAATTTCTCCGCGATAGAAACATCCGGGTTATCGATGGCGTCACGCGCGAACTGCAGTCGCGTGTTGCGCTCGTCGGCGTGGAAGGGAAAGTCCATGGCGACAAATTGTTCGATGCTGCTGAGCATTTTTTCCATCAGCAGTGGAATTTCACGGGTTACTTCCTCAACAGAGTCGATGGACTCCTGCAGAGTAACCAATTGCGCTTCCTGGGCGGCGATCTGACGACGGTAGCCTGCGTTCAGAACCAACAGGGACTCCAGGTTGTCATTGGCGCGCTTGAATGATTCGAAGGTAGAGCTTGCTTCATTGGCGAGGCGGGTGATTTCTTCCTGGGAGGAAGCGGACTCGCTGTATTTCTCAGCAACGACGTCCATTGCTTGGTCGAGAATGCTGCTGTCAACTAAAATTTCAGCAGCCTGCGCAGATCCCAAGAGGCTAGATATGAGTAATACCAGAGCAGACATACTCATCTTAGTAATTCGACGGTTTTTCATGTGCCATCCTATTCATTGTTTACAAATCAGGTCTAACTACAGCATCGCGGAGATTCTTAAATAATTAGACACGAAAAACGATGTTATTTTTACCTTCCTTAGCGAAGCTACGAAGAACATTTCCAGACAGTTCCCTGTCCCCCAAAAAATCGTAGCCTTCCTTGAAAACGCCAAGCAAGAGTTACCAATCTACTCAACTCTTTTCAAAATTGAGAAGCATAGTAACCCTCTACGAGGCTTGAGCCCTTTTTTCCCGAAAGGTGCTCAATTAGTCCCTAAAATTCAGCGTTTTAAGCCAAATTTGCGGCTAAGCGTAACACACTCACTTGAGAATTTAGAACCTTTTAAAATACAAAAATCTGCAATTTGCTTGGGGGTTTTTCTGACAGAAAAAGCAGAAGGCGAAGCGCGGAGGATTGTTGTTTGTGAAGCGGTTGGTGAGGGAGATGGTGAACGGTGAATTGTCCCGGGGTAAACCCCGGGACTCTTCGGGAATGGTCTGGTCGGGGACTACCAGCCAGTAATTTCTTTCAGGCCGTTGCCGATGTCGGCCAGGCTGCGAACGGTTTTGACACCAGCATCCTGCAGGGCTGCGAATTTTTCATCCGCAGTGCCTTTGCCACCGGAAATAATTGCTCCGGCGTGACCCATGCGCTTGCCCGGCGGAGCCGTGACACCCGCTATGTAGGCGACTACCGGCTTGCTTACCTTGGCCTTGATAAAGGCGGCGGCCTCTTCTTCTGCGGTACCGCCAATTTCACCAATCATGACTATCGCTTCGGTCTGCTCATCTTCCTGGAACATGCCGAGGATGTCGATGAAGTTGGAGCCAGGGATAGGGTCGCCACCAATGCCAACACAGGAAGACTGGCCGAAACCGAAATCTGTGGTTTGTTTGACCGCTTCGTAGGTGAGCGTGCCGGAACGGGATACGATGCCGACCTTGCCTGGCAGGTGAATATGGCCAGGCATGATGCCGATCTTGCATTCACCCGGTGTAATGACGCCAGGGCAATTTGGACCGATGAGTCGCACTCCTGCCTGATTGCATTTTTCCTTGGCAATCAGCATGTCCAGCGTTGGTATCCCTTCGGTAATACAGACGATCAGTTTAATACCAGCGTCTGCGGCTTCCAGAATAGAGTCCTTACAGAACGGTGCTGGTACATAGATGACAGAGGCGTCTGCCTGAGTGGCCTCATAGGCTTCCCGGACCGTGTTGAAGACTGGCAGACCGAGATGGGTCTGGCCGCCCTTGCCCGGCGTGACACCGCCGACCATTTGCGTGCCGTATTCGATGGCCTGCTCGGAATGAAACGTGCCCTGTGAGCCGGTGAAGCCCTGGCAGATAACCTTGGTGTTCTTGTTGATCAAAATGCTCATGACTTTCCTCCTGCCGCGGCTACTGCTTTCTCAGCAGCGTCAGAGAGGCTTGTTGCAGCAATAATATTCAGACCGCTCTTCTCCAGTACTTCCCTGCCCAGCTCGGCATTGTTTCCTTCCAGTCGGACAACAACAGGGACTTCCACGCCGACTTCTTCAACCGCGCCGATGACCCCTTCTGCGATCAGGTCGCAGCGGACGATACCGCCGAAGATGTTGACCAGTACGGCCGCAACATTTTCATCCGAGAGTATGATCTTGAACGCTTCTGTGACGCGTTCCTTGGTGGCGCCACCACCTACGTCGAGGAAGTTGGCTGGTTTGCCGCCAAACAATTGCACGATGTCCATGGTGCCCATCGCCAGACCCGCGCCGTTAACCATGCAGCCGATGTTGCCATCGAGTGCCACATAGTTGAGCTCCCATGAGGCAGCATGTGCTTCACGCTCATCTTCCTGCGACGGGTCATGCATCTCCTGCAGTTTTGGCTGGCGATACATGGCGTTGCCATCGATGTTGATCTTGCCGTCGAGGCAATGCAGGTTGCCGGCATCCGTGATGACCAGCGGATTGATTTCAAGCAAGGCAAGATCCAGATCGTGGAACAGTTTCGACAGGCCGAGAAACAGCTTGGTGAATTGCTTGATCTGATCACCGGACAGGCCAAGGCGGAATGCCAGGTCGCGACCCTGATAGGGCTGTGCACCAGTCAGTGGGTCGATAGTAGCCTTGAGAATCTTCTCCGGGGTTTCTTCCGCAACCTTCTCAATTTCTACGCCGCCTTCAGTCGATGCCATAAACACGACACGACGCGTTGAACGATCGACGACGGCTCCGAGATAGAGTTCCTGAGCGATATCCGTGCAGGACTCAACCAGAATCTTGCTAACAGGCTGGCCATTGGCGTCTGTCTGATAGGTCACGAGGTTCTTGCCCAGCCACTGGCGTGCAAACTCTTCTGCTTCTGAGGCGCTGTCAACCAGCTTTACGCCGCCTGCTTTACCGCGGCCGCCCGCATGTACCTGGGCCTTGACTACCCATTTGTCACCACCAATCGACTTCGCGGCTTCAGCAGCGGCCTCCGGTGTGTCCACAGCAATACCTGTCGATACGGGGAGTCCGTATTCGGCAAACAGCTGCTTCGCCTGATATTCGTGTAAGTTCATTACAGCTCCGTTGAGTTAACTTTTTTATGCGAATTGCGTGTATTCGATACGGGCGCCGCGTCCTAGCGGCGCTTGCGATTGGCGATATGAATCGCGTGACCGTGCAGAGCCAGCGCTGCCTCATGGACCGCTTCCGAGAGCGAAGGATGCGAGAACATGGTCAGGGCCAGGTCTTCAGCGCTGCTGCTGAACTCCATGGCGATAGCAACCTGCTGCAGCAGATCGGCGGCACTCGGGCCAATGATCTGGCAGCCCAGTACGCGATCGGTCTTGGCATCGGCGAGTAATTTGATGAAACCATCGGTGTCCGCTGCCGCCAGCGCACGACCGCTGACCACGAACGGGAATTGGCCGACGTTATAGTCAATGCCTTCTTCCTTGAGCTGGTCTTCGTGTTTGCCGATCCAGGCGACTTCCGGGTGGGTGTAGATAACTGAAGGCACGAGATCGTAATTGACCTGAACCTTCTTGTCGGCGAGACGCTCGGCGACCATGACGCCCTCTTCCATACCCTTGTGTGCCAGCATGGGGCCGCGTACTGCGTCGCCGACAGCATAAATTCCTTCGATATTGGTTGCGCAGTGGTCGTCGACCTTGATGAAGCCGCGCTGATCCAGTTCCAGACCTACGGATTCGTCAATAACATTGGCGGTGGCGGGCTTGCGGCCAACACAGACGATCAGTTTGTCGAACTGGGCTTTTTGCTCGCCATCCTTGTCGCTGTACTCGACAGCCACGCCCTTCTTGCCGACTTTGCTGCCAGTAACTTTCGAACCGAGTTTGATGTCGAGTCCCTGCTTGCTGAAAATCTTCAGGGCTTCTTTGGCAGTTTGGCGATCGACTGCTGGCAGAAAATCGACGAGTGCCTCGAGAATGGTGACTTCAGAGCCAAGCCGCGCCCAGACGGAACCGAGTTCCAGGCCGATGACGCCAGCACCGATGATGCCGAGTTTCTTCGGCACTTCGGTGAATTCCAGTGCGCCAGTAGAATCGACGATGGTGTCCTGATCCACAGGCGCCGGTGGAATGTCGATTGGCACAGAGCCTGCCGCGATGATGATGGTTTTCGCTTCCAGCTCTTCTTTCGCGCCATCGTGGCCAGTGACTTCGACCTTGTTTTTCGCAACGACTTTGCCAGTACCGGCAATGCCCTCGACCTTGTTGCTCTTGAACAGGCCTGCAACGCCACCGGTCAGTTGGCTGACGACCTTGTCCTTGCGGGCAATCATCGTGGGCACATCAAGAGCAACCTTGCCGGTCTTGATGCCGTGGTCGGCAAAATGCTTCTCGGCTTCCAGATATTTGTGTGAAGAATCGAGCAGCGCCTTGGAGGGGATGCAGCCCACGTTCAGACAGGTGCCGCCATAGACGGTCTTGTCTTCCTTGTTGAGCCACTTCTCAACACAGGCAGTGTTAAAACCCAATTGTGCACAGCGAATTGCAGCGTGATATCCGGCAGGTCCGGATCCGATCACGACAACATCAAATTGCTTGGCCATAAAAAACTCTCAGCTTGTAATTCTAAATTTCGAGTAGGAGACGCGTTGGATCTTCGAGCAGTTCCTTAACGGTAACCAGGAACTGAACAGCTTCTTTGCCATCGATCATGCGATGGTCATAGGAAAGCGCCAAATACATCATAGGTAAAATCTTAACTTCTCCGTCCACCGCCATTGGGCGCTCCTGGATCTTGTGCATGCCAAGAATCGCGGTTTGCGGGGGATTGAGAATCGGGGTCGACAGTAGTGAGCCGAATACTCCGCCATTGGAGATCGTAAAGGTGCCACCTGTCATTTCTTCGATTGCGAGTTTGCCATCGCGGGCTTTTTCACCAAATTCGCGAATGGTTTTCTCGATGTTGGCCAGGCTCAGCCCGTCTGCGTTGCGCAGAACCGGCACTACGAGGCCGCGTGGCGAAGACACGGCAACGCCGATGTCCTGATAGCCATGATACACGATGTCGTTGCCGTCGATAGAGGCATTTACCGCCGGATAACGTTTCAACGCTTCGATACACGCACGTACAAAGAAAGACATGAAGCCGAGACGCACGCCATCATGGGTTTTTTCGAACTGTTCCTTGTAGCGATTGCGAATTTCCATCACTGGCTGCATGTTCACCTCGTTGAAGGTGGTGAGCATGGCGGTAGTCTGTGTTGCCTGCAGCAGGCGTTCGGCCACTTTGGCACGCAGGCGACTCATTGGCACCCGTTCTTCTATCCGGCCACCACTTTGGGCCGGTGCAGAACTGCCAGATGCTGCTGCGGGCGCAGGTGACTCGATCGCTTTGAGTACGTCCTCTTTGGTTACCCGGCCATCTTTGCCAGTTCCCTTGATGCTTGCCGCATTGAGATTGTTTTCTTCAACGAGTTTCTTCGCGGCTGGGCTGAGCGGCGAATCGGCTGCATCGTCAGCGGCGCTTGCTTCGGCTGGTGCCGGTGCGGCTTTCTCGGCGGGAGCCGGTTCAGCGGCAGGCTTGTTGTCGCTGACTGCGCCGGCTTCTACTGCGCCGATTGCCTCGTTGCTGACGATGGTAGCGCCCGAATCCTTGATGATTTCCTTGAGCACGCCATCGGTTGGTGAGACGACTTCGATGACGACTTTGTCAGTCTCGATATCAACCAGTAGTTCGTCACGGCTTACGCTGTCACCTACTTTCTTGTACCAGGTGGCGATAGTGCCGTCAGGAACTGATTCAGGCAGTGTCGGGGCTTTAATTTCAATGCTCATTAGTTGGTCCTATATACCCTGAGTGTGCTCGCTTAAGAGAGTGCCTCGTCGATAAATTGTTCTTGTTGACTGAGATGCAGCGCGGGATAACCTGCTGCTGCCGCAGCCGATGCTTCGCGTCCGGCGTATTCCAGCCAAATGTGTGGAAGATGCTCGTGCAGGATGCGACGAATATGATGCTGGCTCGAATACCAGGCACCCTGATTCATCGGCTCTTCCTGACACCAGACGATGGATTCAACCTTGCTGTATTGCAGAATACAGGCTTGCACTTCATCCGCGGCAAACGGATAAAGCTGTTCGAGACGAATGATGGCGATGTCATCAATGCCTCGTGCGCGACGCTCATTACGCAGATCGTAGTACACCTTGCCGCTGCAGATGATCAGTTTGCGGACCTTGTCCTTGGCGATGTCATCGGTCTCATCGATAACAACCTGGAAGCTGCCTTCCGCCATTTCCTCGAGTGAAGAAACCGACTCTTTATGCCGCAGCAGACTCTTCGGTGACATCACGACCAGCGGTTTGCGCAGCGGACAGAGAATCTGCTTGCGCAACATATGGAATACCTGCGCCGAGGTGGTCGGCAGGCAAACCTGGATATTGTGTTCCGCACACAACTGCAGGAAGCGTTCGAGACGTGCGGAGGAATGCTCCGGCCCCTGTCCTTCATAGCCATGAGGCAACAACATGGTCAGACCGCACAGGCGCTGCCATTTGTGTTCGCCGCTGGTGATGAACTGGTCGATTACTACTTGAGCCGAGTTGGCGAAATCACCGAACTGCGCTTCCCAGATAACGAGTGCATTGGGCGCGGTAGTGGCATAGCCGTATTCGAAAGCCAGTACTGCCTCTTCTGACAGCAATGAATCGAAGATCGTAAAGTCGAACTGATCTTTCTGTATCTGCTGCAGCGGGATGTATGCCTCATTGCTTTCCTGATCGTAGATCACGGCATGGCGATGAGAGAACGTGCCACGTCCCACATCCTGACCCGTGATGCGAATCTTGTTGCCTGTAGAGAGTATGCTGGCGTAGGCAAGCGTTTCAGCGAATCCCCAATCAACCGGAATTTCCCCCGCTGCCATGGAGGCGCGGTCGTCCATGATCTTCTTGACCTGACGCTGGATCTTGAACCCAGGCGGCACGGCGACCAGTTTCCGTGCCAATGCCTGCAGGTTTTCCAGAGGCAGCGACGTGTTGTAGTGCGGTGACCAGTCGTGACCGAGATAAGGACTCCAGTCAACAAACAGCTCAATCGAAGGTTCCTTGACCAGGCTCTTGACGACATGCTCGCCTTCATCGAGGTCTTCACGGTAAGCCCTGTTCAGCTCATCCGATTGCTCGATGGTCATGATTTCCTGCTGCGCCAGTGATTCCGCGTACAGAGTGCGCGTCGACTTGTGTTGCTTGATAGCCTTATACATGACCGGCTGCGTCGCAGAGGGTTCGTCCGTCTCGTTGTGACCACGGCGGCGATAGCACACGAGGTCGATTACAACGTCTTTCTTGAATTCATAGCGGAAGTCCAGCGCGAGCTGGGTAACAAACAACACGGCTTCCGGGTCATCTGCATTGACGTGGAAAATAGGCGCCTGCACCATTTTTGCCACATCGGTACAGTATTCAGTAGAGCGGGCATCATCCTGACGGCTGGTAGTAAAGCCAACCTGGTTGTTAATGATGATGTGCACCGTTCCGCCAGTCGAATACGCTCGGGTCTTCGACATCTGGAACGTTTCCATGACTACGCCTTGACCGGCAAATGCTGCATCGCCATGGATGATGACCGGTACAACCTTCTCGCCTTCGCGGTCGAGACGACGCGTCTGGCGTGCCCGTACGGAGCCTTCCACCACTGGCGAGACAATCTCGAGGTGTGACGGATTAAAAGCGAGCGCCATGTGCAACTCACCACCGGCAGTCATGATGTTGGATGAAAAGCCCTGGTGGTACTTCACATCACCGGAGCTCTTGTAGGTTGCCCTGCCCTCAAATTCGCTAAACAGGTCTGCCGGATTCTTGCCGAGAATATTGACCAGCACATTGAGTCGGCCGCGGTGCGCCATGCCAAGCACGATTTCCTTGGCACCGTATTTACCGCAGCGCTGCACGATTTCGTCGAGCGCAGGGATCAGGCTTTCGCCCCCTTCCAGACCGAACCGTTTAGTACCCGGGTACTTGGAGTCGAGGTGTTTCTCGAGACCTTCAGCAGCGGTCAGGCGTTCCAGCAGGTGGCGTTTTACTTCGCCAGGAAATTCCGGGAACCCGTCGTTGGCTTCAATGCGTTGCTGAATCCACTGCTTCTCTTCGAGATTAACAATGTGCATGAACTCGTAGCCAACCGAGTTGCAGTAAATGCGTTCCAGGGTATCGACCAGATCGCGAAGCGTTGTCTTGTCCTTGCTGATAAACAGCGAACCAGTCTGGAACAGCGTGTTGTAGTCCAGCGGCGACAGGTCGTGAAATTCCAGCTCGAGATCCGGTACGCGTTCCCGGTGCATGATGCCGAGCGGGTCGAGATTGGCTTTCTGGTGACCTCGGACACGATACGAGCTGATCAGCAACATGACGTTGACTTGCTTGCGTTCGTGTTCGGAATTAACGATATCCTCGTTGCTCAGCACCGGCGCGAAGCGGCTCTTCTTGCCAAGCGCTTCGAATTCCCTGCGAATTTGTGAATGCGAGACATCCACATGATTGTCGCCGTTGGTCGCGGGCAGTGATTCGAAGAACAGGCGCCACTCATCGGGCACGGAGTCCTTGTCACTCAGAAAGGATTCGTATAGTTCTTCGACATACGCAGCATTGGATCCGGACAGGTGGCCGGTACTCCACATAAGTTCCATGATGCTGTCGTGCATTCTTTCGACCTCAATTAAGACGGTGCCAATTGGCTCCAGAATTTGTTTGGAATCAGGTTCCCTGTGCCAGGAGCATGCCGCGGATGTGGCCGATCGCTCGCGTCGGGTTCAAGCCTTTGGGGCAAACGGAGACACAGTTCATGATGCCTCTGCAGCGAAACACGCTGAACGGATCATCCAGATCAGCAAGGCGTTCTGCTGTGGCAGTATCCCGGCTGTCGGCAAGAAAGCGGTACGCTTGCAACAGTCCCGCTGGGCCGATGAATTTGTCAGGGTTCCACCAGAAAGAGGGACAACTGGTACTGCAGCATGCGCAGAGAATGCACTCGTAGAGACCATCGAGCTTCTCGCGATCTTCAGGTGATTGCAGGCGTTCGATCGCGGGGGCTGGCTTGTCGTTTACCAGATAGGGTTTCACCTTCTCGAACTGTTGGTAAAACATGGACATATCGACGACCAGGTCGCGAACCACCGGCAGACCAGGCAGCGGGCGCAGCACCAGTTTCTGACCCGGTTTCACCGCTTTGGAAATCGGTGTAATGCAGGCCAGGCCATTGGTGCCATTCATGTTCATGCCGTCAGAGCCGCACACCCCTTCCCGGCAAGAGCGCCGATAGGAAATTGTCGGATCTTTTTGTTTGGCGAGTTCCAGAACGTCGAGGACCATCAGATCCTTGCCTTCAGGAATGGCGACTTCGATGTCCTGCATTGCAGGCTTGTCATCTGTTTCTGGGTTATAGCGATAGATACTAACTAACACGGTTCACCTGGCTTGCTTCGATAGCAATGAAAATTAATAGGTTCGAATCTTGGGTTCGAACTTGTCGACGGTCTTCGGTGCAAAATTCACCGCTCGCTTCCCAACGCGTTTGTCTTCAGGGTAGTAGAGCGAGTGGCACAACCAGTTCTCATCATCACGTTCGCGATAGTCATCACGCGCATGTGCACCGCGGCTTTCAGTTCGCGCTTCCGCGACTACGGCAGTGGCCTCGGCGACTTCGAAGAGGTTCTGCAGCTCAAGTGCTTCGATGCGCGAGGTATTGAAAGTCATCGACTTGTCTTCGAGTCGAACATTGGCGACGCGTTCGCGCAGCGCTGCCAGTTTCTCGATGCCTTGCTGCATGAAGTCGCCCTTACGGAACACACCGAAGTGGTTCTGCATGATTTCCTGCAGTTCTTTGCGTAGCGCATGCACTGGTTCGCCAGAGTCGCTCGCATTGAGACGATTGAGGCGCGATGCCGCTTCTTCGAGATCTGATTCGCTCGCTGCACGGCCTGCCATTTCGATGCGCAGATGCTCTTCAAGGAATTTGCCCGCCGCGCGACCAAACACGATCAGGTCCAGTAGTGAGTTACCGCCGAGACGGTTGGCGCCGTGCACAGAGACACAAGCTGTTTCACCGACTGCAAACAGGCCTGGAATAATCTGGTCGTTACCGCTCGCATCGACTGTCAGAGCCTGGCCGTGAATGTTGGTTGGCACACCGCCCATCATGTAGTGGCAGGTCGGTACCACCGGGATCGGTTCTTTCACCGGATCAACGTGGGCAAAGGTACGGGACAGCTCGAGGATGCCGGGCAACTTGGCGTTAAGCACTTCTTCGCCCAGATGATCGAGCTTCAGCTTCACGTGATCGCCGTTCTCGCCACAGCCGCGCCCTTCCAGGATTTCCAGAACCATGGAGCGTGCCACGACATCGCGACCGGCGAGGTCCTTGGCATTTGGTGCATAGCGTTCCATAAAACGCTCGCCGTCCTTGTTGATCAGGTAGCCACCTTCACCGCGACAGCCTTCCGTCACCAGCGTACCTGCACCGTAAATGCCGGTCGGGTGGAATTGCCACATCTCCATATCCTGCACAGGAAAGCCTGCCCGGATCGCCATGCCGACGCCGTCGCCGGTATTGATGTGTGCGTTGGTGGTTGAAGCGTAGATTCGGCCTGCGCCGCCTGTAGCCAGTACGGTTGCTTTTGATTCGATGTAAACGGTTTCGCCGGTTTCCATGCAGATCGCGATGATGCCGACGACGGTGCCATCCTGATTCTTCACCAGATCAGCGGCGAACCATTCATTGAAGAACACGGTGTTGTTGCGCAGATTGCCCTGATACAGCGTATGTAGCATGGCGTGCCCGGTGCGGTCGGCCGCGGCACAGGTTCGGGCGGCTTGCCCGCCTTTGCCGAAATCCTTGGACTGACCGCCGAACGGACGCTGATAGATACGACCGTTTTCGGTACGTGAGAAAGGCAACCCCATGTGTTCGAGTTCGAACACAGCTTGCGGGCCTTCACTGCACATGTACTCGATAGCATCCTGGTCGCCGATGTAGTCCGAGCCCTTCACAGTGTCATACATGTGCCAGCGCCAATCGTCATTCGGGTCTGCACTGGCGATCGCACAGGTAATGCCGCCCTGGGCGGAAACGGTGTGCGAGCGAGTCGGGAAAACTTTGCTGATACAGGCTGTCTTGTAGCCGGATTGTGCCAATTGCAGCGCAGCGCGCATGCCTGAGCCGCCGCCGCCAACAATTACCGCATCGAATGATATTTTTCTTAGACCTGACATCTAGTTACCCCAAAAAATCTGAATGCCCCAGATCAGGTAGACTGCGACGAGCAGAATACAAAATGCCTGGTAAGCCAAACGAATTGCGGTTGCCCCACTGCCAAAATGGGATGGTGTCAGATAGTCGGTACCGACCGTCCACATACCAATCCAGGCATGGCTGCACAGTGAAGCCAACGCGATAAGACTGAAGATGCGCATGACATTTGAGTCGAAAATTGCGCTCCACTGCGCGTAATTCATTTCCGGCGTGAAGACGAAGCTACCCAGAATGCACAGTGTATAAGCCGCGAGAATGACCGCGCTGAAACGTTGAATGAGCCAGTCCGACAGACCGGAGCGGCTAAGATTGGTTGCGTTCGTTACCATATCCATACTCCTGCGAGCACTATGGCGACCAGAGATATCGCGATAGTGAGTACGGCGCCGGTCTTGCCACCCTGCAGGGTTTCACCGATGCCGAAGTCCATGATCAGGTGCTTGACGCCCGCGATCAGGTGATAGAGCAGCCCTGCCACTATCGCCCAGACAATGAACTTGACCAGCGGCATTGCCAGATAGTCTGCTGCCTGCTGGAAGCCGGCTTCTGATTCGAGGGAAATCTGGAGCAGATAAAGCAATACTGCTGTTCCGAAGAACAACACCACGCCAGTTATGCGATGCGTGATTGAAGTTAGGGCCGGTAGCGGCCATTTGAACGCAATCAGGTTCAGATTGACGGGTCTTTTATCTTTCACAATAAGCCTAATCCGGTAGCTGTTGAGTGAGAGGTTAGCGCGCTGCGGTAGCGGTCGCCGAATTTGAACAGAAACGCAAACTAATTGAATTAATTAAACAATTTGGCAGGTTCAAACGCCGCAGAGTATACGGCCCGAGGCCAGTAAATACAATAAATCCGGGGGTTATCCACCGATTTGTGACAATATTTTGTCATCGACAATTTCAGGGCGCAAAAAACCCCAGAAATTCTATCAAAATTGGCCGGAAACCGGTCGAAATCTGATCGTCAGACTGTCACATTACGACGTTACACTGGGTAAAACTTTAGACGGCCTCACTACCGTGACTAATGCGTCGGCAGGAACGACAAATATTTGACAAAAGTGGGGCCAACTCCCTATGCTTCCCATCCCTGCGCAAGCGCTGACCAGGCTCGTTAGAAGCACGTTGACATTGCTTAAGCAGTTGATTTCCATTCATTTAATATTCCCTAGAAGAGACGCAGGAGTCTGGCATGAGCGAGAAAAAGGCCCAGTTAACCATTGACGGGATCGACGAAACTATCGAGTTGCCCGTTTATGAAGGCAGTACTGGACCCAATGTTGTGGATGTTCGCAGCCTCGTAGGAAAAGGTGTTTTTACTTACGATCCCGGCTTTGTCTCCACAGCTGCCTGCGATTCCGATATTACTTATATTGATGGTGCCGCCGGTGTTTTGCTGCATCGCGGCTACCCTATCGAGCAGTTGGCTGAGAAATCCAATTTCCTCGAGACCTGCTACCTGTTGCTGAATGGCGAATTGCCCAATCAACAGGAATTCGATGAGTTTGAAAACTCCATTCGCTACCACACAATGGTAGACGAAGGCATTCGCCTGTTTTTCCGCGGCTTCCCGCGTGACGCGCATCCGATGGCCATGCTTTGTAGTGCGGTAGCTGCCCTGTCGGCGTTCTACCATGATTCGCTTGACATCGATAATCCGGAACACCGCATGCTTGCGGCACACCGTGTCATTGCGAAAATGCCTACACTGGCAGCCATGTGCTACAAGCACGGCATAGGTCAGCCTTTCATGTACCCACAGAATGACATGGGCCTGGCTGAGAACTTCCTGCACATGATGTTCGATACGCCCTGCGAAGCCCCTTCGGTGAGCCCTACTCTGGCCAAGGCAATGGATACCCTCTTCCTGCTGCACGCCGACCATGAGCAGAACGCCTCTACTTCGACTGTACGCCTCGCGGGCTCCACAGGCGCCAACCCCTATGCCTGTATCGCATCGGGCATCGCGGCACTCTGGGGGCCGGCACACGGCGGAGCAAATGAGGCAGTATTGAAGATGCTGGATCAGATTGGCGACGAGTCACGCATCGAAGAGTTTATTGCCAAGGCCAAAGACAAGAATGACCCCTTCCGTTTGATGGGATTTGGCCACCGTGTCTACAAGAACTACGATCCACGCGCGACAGTGATTCGCGGCATCTGTGACGAAGTACTCGAAGAGCTCGGCAGCATGAACGACCCACTGTTCCGCATCGCCAAGAAGCTGGAGAAGATCGCGCTCGAAGATGATTATTTCAATGAGCGCAAACTGTTCCCCAATGTGGATTTCTATTCCGGCATTATTCTCAAGGCTATTGGCATTCCCACCAGCCTGTTCACCGTCATTTTCGCGACGGGTCGCACACCTGGCTGGATCGCACACTGGAACGAAATGCTAAGTGGCTCCTACCGAATCGGTCGTCCTCGTCAGCTCTACAAAGGCCATACGCGCCGCGACTACAAGAACTGATAAAGAGCCGACTGCGCTTTTAGAGGGTACAAAGAAACCGGGCACCGCAAATGCCCGGTTTTTTTATGTCCATTCTGGATCTTTAGAGAGAACATTTCACACGCTTCTGGCAGTCAATGCCCGCTAGCGCAACTGCGGAGAGGAAGGATTCCTGACCTGTCGGAAACCCTGCTTCTCTTCCCGTCCGACGGACCCAATTCCGCGCCCAGGCTCGATACACAGTCCCCGGCAATCAGCGCCAATGTCATGGCTCAGCCTTTGCGATTGTACGATCACGCTTTTTTATTGCTGCGGTTTCATCCAGTGAGCGCGCAGCGAGAGATACCCTGACTCACGCAGTCACGCGCTGACAAGTCAGTAGTCGGAAGAAAGTGGGAAGTGAGAAAAAGACACGAAAATGGTGGAGCCTACCGGGATCGAACCGGTGACCTCAACGCTGCCAGCGTTGCGCTCTCCCAGCTGAGCTAAGGCCCCATCTTGAGCGGTGTCAAAAGAAGGCGCATTCTAAGCACCCCCACCGGCACTGTCAATTAAAGCGCGACCTTTTAGACACTGCCAAAGCGATTACTCGCACTGCATTCCTGATCGCGGATCAGGATTCAGGAAGGCTGCGAAAATCCTTCTCAAGTTGTTTGGCTTGCTTCTTGGAAATCCCGCCGAGAGTGTCGATCGCATGGCGTAGTCTGGCACGTGAGACATCGAGTCCGAGTATGCTGATTGACTCGATGACCGATACCGAGACTGGCTTGCCACTGATCGCAACGAACAGCGGAAACAGAAAATCGCGAATTTTCAATTGCAAAGCCTCAGCAAGACTCTGCAAGCAGCGTTCGACTGTATCGCGATCGAAGTCCGGCAACGCTTCGAGTTTCCACAGAGTGAACTGGAGAATCGCCAGACACTCTTCTCGCTGGAGTTTTTTGTGTGCGAATGTCTCCGCTTCGACAGCGACGAGACCAGCAACGAACAGATGGCCAATATCAGCAATATCGCTCAATCGTTCGACGCGCTGTTTGATCAACGGCACGATGCGCTCTACGCGCTCTGGTGCAAACGCCCACTGTGCAAACGCAGCAGCGAAGCCAGCATCATCAAGATCCTCGCGCAGGTATTTGCCGTTGAGCCAGTCCAGCTTTTCAGTGTCGAAGATGGGACCGCCGAGCGACACCCTGCTGATGTCGAACGCAGTCGTCATGTCCTGCAGGCTGAATTTCTCTTCGCCATTTGGCATGGTCCAGCCCATCATACCGAGATAATTGGTTAGCGCTTGTGGGAGATAACCCATGTCGCGATAGTAGTTTATGCTGGTGGGATTCTTGCGCTTGCTCAATTTGCTCTTGTCCGGATTGCGCAGCAAAGGCATGTGGCAAAAAACCGGCGGCGTCCACTCGAAATACTGATAGAGCAAGACGTGTTTCGGCACGGAGTTGATCCATTCCTCGCCACGAATCACATGACTGATCGCCATCAGATGATCGTCGACTACGTTGGCAAAATGGTAAGTCGGTAAACCGTCAGACTTCATCAATACCTGCATATCGATCTGTGACCATGCGATGCTCACTTTTCCTCGCAGGAGATCTTCGAATTCACATTCGCCCTGCTCTGGAATCTTCATGCGAATGACATGCTCTTCGCCCGCAGCCAGTTTCTGACTCACTTCCTCTGGCGACAAATGCAAGCAGTGCCCGTCGTACCCTAACTGTTGTTTCTGCTCCATCTGCTCCTTGCGCAGCGCGTCGAGTCGCTCAGCGCTACAGAAACAATGGAATGCATGTCCTTTCTCAAGCAGGACATCCATATGCTCGCGATAGATTGCGCTGCGCTCGCTCTGACGGTAGGGGCCGTGGTCGCCGCCACAGTCCGGTCCTTCGTCCCAATCGAGGCCCAGCCAGCGTAATGAAGCCAGAATGTCCCGTTCCGAGCGCTCTGTAGAGCGCAGTTGATCAGTGTCTTCGATGCGCAGGATAAACTGCCCCTTGTGCTGATGAGCGAAACAGCGATTGAACAGGGCGATATAGGCGGTGCCCACATGGGGGTCACCGGTCGGCGAAGGTGCTATGCGAGTGCGGATTGAATTCATTGCGTCTCTGTCTGTCGGGGCTATCGGGTCAATTCGGGGGCGCAATTATACGTTAAACCCAAATAAATCCTATCGGCTGCAGCGCCGATCGATGAAGCGAGACGCGCACACTCAGCGGCTCGCCTTGACTTGCCGCAGCCCTTTCGATAAAAACTGCGGCCCTGTTCGCGAATCCTGACGACACGAGACGACAATCACCGCAGATGCTGGACCATACTTTTTGCGTAGCCCCCATGATGGACTGGACCGATCGTCACGATCGCATGTTCCTGCGCCTGATCAGCAGTAAAGCCCTGCTCTACACAGAGATGGTGACCAGTGCGGCGCTGCAGCATGGTGACGCCTCCTACTTGTTAAAATATCACGCCGAAGAGCACCCGGTTGCGCTGCAACTCGGCGGCAGCGATCCACAGCAATTGGCATTCGCCGCGAAGCTGGGAGAAGACGCCGGCTATGATGAGATTAATCTCAACGTGGGCTGCCCGAGTGATCGCGTACAATCCGGAACCTTCGGCGCCTGTCTGATGGCGCAGCCGGAACTGGTTGCAGAGTGTGTACAAGCCATGCAGGCAGTTGTCAGTGTGCCGGTGACGGTCAAGTGCCGGATCGGTATCGACGATCGCGATGACGAAGAATTTCTGGTGAACTTTGTAGCGACTGTCGCCGCGGCGGGTTGCAAGACATTTATCGTGCACGCACGCAAGGCGATCCTCAAGGGGCTGAGTCCGAAGGAAAACCGGGAAATTCCACCTTTGAACTATCCCCGGGTTTGCAGTCTGAAGCAGCGCTTCCCGACACTCTCGATCGTCATTAATGGCGGCATTCAGTCTCTGGAACTGGCGCAGGAGCTCCTGGGCTCGGTCGATGGAGTCATGCTGGGCCGCGAGGCCTATCAGAACCCTTACATCTTGCATGAGGTTGATCATCGCTTTTATGCGGGGGCACTCACGAACAAGTCGCGTAAGGACTATCTCCTGGAGTACCTGCCCTATCTGCAACAGGAGCTGCAGCATGGCACGCCGTTAAATCACATGACGCGGCATCTGCTTGGAATGTTCAAGGGCGAGCCGGGAGGCAAACGCTTCCGTCGTCATCTGAGTGAAAATGCACACAAGAACGGCGCAGGAGTTGAGGTGCTGACCGATGCTCTGGCGCTGGTGAATTGACGCGGCTTGCTGCATTGCCAATAGCCGCCAACTAACAGGTTGAACTATGCTCAAAACGATCAAATCCTTTTTCGAATCGCATCTGGCTCAGGAAGAAGAGAGTCCTGAACAGCGATTGCATCAGACCAATCTGGCGAGCGCGGCGCTATTGATAGAGGTAATGAATTCTGATCATCAGATCGACGAGCGTGAGTTTGCCGCGATCCTCGAGGTATTGCAGAATAGTCTGGATGTGACGGAAGCCGAGTTGGAGGAGCTTGCTCAGCTGGCCAGGGAGCAGGCGCATGCAGCGACCTCATTGTATGAGTTCACACGCCTGATCAATGACAACTTCGACTATGACAAGAAATGCGAACTGATTGAAAACATGTGGCGAATCGCCTTCTCAGATGATCAGCTCGACAAGTACGAAGAGCATCTTATTCGCCGCGTGTCGGAATTAGTCTATGTTTCACACAGCGATTTTATCCGCACCAAACTCAAGGTGCGTGATAGCCAGGGATGAAACAGAGTTAATCAGAGGGTTTCTAGAACCCCCCGAAGTCGTCGAAATCCCCGAATTCGTCCTCGATCTGTCCGTCGTTGACGAGATATTCCCTGCGCTGGACGTAGGCTTCCCTGAAGAACAGATAGCGATCGCCGCTCACCAATTCATCGAGCGAGAGCAAAGAGGCCCGGGTATCGATCTCCTCCACCATGAACAGGCCGAGCCGAACTTCGGCTTCGTCGTGGTATTGGATGGGGTTGAACAAGGTGTCAAGAACGAGTCCGAAAGAGTCTCGTACATTACTGGAACCGAACACGGGCAATACGATGTAGGGCCCGCTTTGCACGCCCCAGTAGCCGAGCGTCTGGCCGAAATCTTCCTCATTCTTTTCCAGCCCCATGCCCGATGCGACGTCGATGAATCCGACTATCCCCAGCGTGGAGTTGATGAAGAAGCGGCCGGAGTCTGACAGCGCCGCATCGAACTTCAATTGCAAGAGGTCGTTAACGAAAACATTGATATCGTTAATATTGCTGAAGAAATTGCCTATGCCCTGACGCGCGAATCTGGGTACAAAAGTCGTATAGGTGGCAGCCACCGGTCGGACCAGTAATTGATCGAAAAAGTCATTAAAAGCAAAGAAGCGCTCATTGGTATCTCGCCACGGGTCAACACCCTGGGCGAATGTCGAACCCGAGCTGAAAACTGATGCGATAATTGCCAGCACAGCGAGTGCTTTCTTTAAGGGGAACAAGGCTGTCTCTCTCCGGTGAAGACCACTGCTCAAAGATCTCTCAGTTCACTCTGCGCGCTCTTGACCCGGCAGTCAACAGTGCCATGAGTGAGAACTGTACGCGTAATGATAGCGCAAGGATTGGTCAGATTCCTGCCCCATTCGGGGTAGGATGTGACCACTGTCACTTGACAGTATGCGCCTGCCCTAAGACTTTTCCAGTGTGTCGAAAAGCTTGGCAAGTCGCTTGCTGGACACGGGGATACGGGTACCCAGTTGCTGGGCGAACAATGAGACCCTGTATTCCTCCAAATGCCAACGTAATTCATTCAATTGTCTGTGTTTCTTAAGACCGAAGAGTTCAAGTTTCTGTTCCAGGCGATTCCACAACTGCTGTAATTCTTCGGTCTGCGGCTTGTCTCTTGGTCCAACGAATGGCGCTTTTTCCAGACGCACATTGACTGCCTGAAGGTACCGGGGCACCTCACTTAGCCACGAGTAATCTGTGTTCTGCAAACAATCCTCCGCCAACAAGCGGTCCAGCTGTGACTCAATGTCGCGGCGCAAATAGTCCAGCTCCGGATTTTCGAGTCTGCTCAGCCGGGCACGAATATCCCACTGTTCCGTGAGTATGCTCTCTAACAACTGCTCCAGTTCATTGCCGATGCGAGGCAGAACGCGCTTACCCTCCTCAAGAGACGCTTCGAACTCAGTTTTGTTACGGGGAATTCGTGTATCGATTGCGAATGCCGAGCGATAGCTGCAAAGTACTGCCTGATCTGCCAGATCCACCAGTTGACTGGGAATAATCAATGCATGTCGGTTGACGAAACGGACAAACTGTTTTCGCAAGCTGTTGCGTTGCTGGACACTCCGCAACATATACAGACGCATCAGACCGCGAAACGTCTCAGCCTCGGCGAGATCGCTGTCTGCCAGCAGTGCGGCATCGACGCTCTCCCCTCTGTCGAGCAAGGCGGGATAACGTACGAGAACAAGATCATCCCCTACCTTGACCTCGGCTGGAAAGTCGTTCAGGTCGAAATCCTTCATGCCGGTGCGCTCGAGGGCATGCCCGAATTGCAGCCCGGATGACGAGCCGGTTCGTGGCGCTGACTTCCCGTGCTTGGCCTGCAGCTTGTCGAGTTCGTGGCCGAACGCCAGTTCTTTGCCTTTGTCATCTACTACGCGAATCTTGGTAAGCAGATGATTAGGCAGTTCAATTGAACTGAAGTCCGAGCGCTGCAGGGCAAGCTGCTTTTCCTGCCGGATACGCGCCAGCAGCGAGTCGATCAGATCGCCGTCCTGAGCGAGCATCTGTGGGAGAATCGCATCAACGAAGCCGCTTACGGGGATAAAATTCTTACGCAAGGATTTCGGCAAGCCCTTGATCAGCGCGATACATTTTTCGCGCAAGATACCTGGCACAGCCCAGTCCACATCCCCGGGTGTGATTTGATTGAGCACGGCGGCGGGAACTTCGAGCGTGGCACCATCGGTCCGGGTACCCGGTTCGAAGCTGTATTCGATCTTGAGTTTGTTGTGCTGGATTGGAGCCTGATCCGGAAAAGCTGCCAGTGCCGACAGCGCATCATTGCGTGCGAGCAACTTTTCTCTGCTCATGGTCAGCTCGGAAGCGGCCCGGTCGCCCTCTTTCTTTAACCAGCTTTCCAGTTCGCGCGTGGACGTGATATGCGGCGGAACGCGTTGCTCATAGAATTGTAAGATCTCTCGTTCGCCGACAATGAAATCAGGACGTCTGATTTTTTCTTCGTCCTTGGCGAGTTCGGCCAGGAGCTTTTGGTTGTCTCGATAGAACCGCTGGCTGGTAGCCAGATCCCCTTCGACCAGTGCGCTACGCAGAAAGATTTCATGACTGGCCTCCGGGTCGAGCTTGCCAAAGCTGACCTGTTTCTTGTCGAGTAGAGTCAAACCGTAGAGCTGGACTTTCTCATAGGCGAGAACTTCCTGACGCTTGCTGCTCCAATGCGGCTGGTAGTGCTCCCGCTTCACGAGATGCAGCGCCATTTGTTCGACCCATTGCGGCTGAATCCGCGCCGCCATACTGGCGAAGGTTTGCGAAGTCTCGACCAGCTCACCGGTGACGATCCATTTCGCACTTTGTTTGCTGAGAATCGAGCCTGGGAACAGCGTGAATTTTCGGTTACGACTCTCCTGATACACGCGTCCTTCCTGACGGGTAGCCACCTGATTCAGAGAACCGGCGATGATGCAGCGATGGATCTGCTCGTAGCTCCCCTCCGATGTATTGAGCCGGAAACCCATCTGCTGACAGGACAGCAGTAATTGGCGGTGTACCTCCCGCCACTCACGCATGCGCATGAATGAGAGAAAGTGAGTTTTGCAGTACTTTCTGAGTTGTGCCTGAGTGAGATCCTGTCGGCGTTGCTCATAGCCTTCCCAGAGTTTGCAGAAGGTGAGGAAGTCAGATTCCGGATGATCGAATTCTGCCAGTTTCTCCTGCGCCCGCTGCCGGTTCTCGGCTCCGATTTCGCGAGGGTCCTGAATACTCAGTGCGCTGACAATGACCAGCATCTCGCGCAAACAGTGTTCCTGTGCGGCGGTCACCAACATTCTGGCGAGCCTGGGGTCAACCGGGAGACTCGCCATCTGTCTGCCGGCTGCCGTCAGTTTGCCGTCTGGCGTGAGTGCATCGAGCTCGACCAGGAGCTTAACCCCTTCATTGATCGCGCGTCCCTCAGGTGGCTCAATGAAAGGGAAGGATTCCGGTTCGCCCAGACGCAAATGCTTCATGCGCAATATCACCGAACCCAGGTTGGTTCGTTTAATCTCCGGGTCGGTGAATTCCGGGCGCGCTATGAAGTCGTCCTCGCTGTAGAGGCGAATGCAAACTCCATTGGCCAGACGCCCACAGCGCCCTTTGCGCTGATTGGCACTAGCCTGGGAAATAGCTTCTATCGGCAGTCTCTGGACCTTGCTCTGCAGAGAGTAGCGACTGATGCGGGCCAGGCCTGTATCAATGACATAATTGATACCGGGCACCGTGAGCGATGTTTCCGCGACATTGGTCGACAACACCACGCGTCGCCCCTGATGCGGACGAAAAATTTTGACCTGTTCGGTATGACGCAGCCGGGCGTACAAAGGCAGAATCTCGAGATTGCCGAGTTTTTGCTTGCGCAGTTCCTGAGCGGTCTCCCGGATTTCGCGTTCGCCACTCAGAAATACAAGAATGTCGCCATGGGCTGCCTTGCTCTGTTCCGCCAACAGCTGTTTGATGCTGGCAACTACCGCTTCCGTTTGCGAGTCGCTCTGATTCTCTTCGCGTGTGAATTGCGGGGGTTCGTAGCGCACTTCGACCGGATAGGTTCGACCTGACACCTTGACTATGGGAGCGTCATCGAAGTGGGCAGAAAATTTTTCCACATCAATAGTCGCCGAGGTAATGATCAGCTTGAGGTCTTTGCGACGCGTGAGCAGTTGTTTCAGAAAACCAAGCAGGAAATCGATATTGAGTGAGCGTTCATGGGCCTCGTCGACGATGAGCACTTCATACTGGTTCAGAAACCGGTCCTGCTGAATCTCGGCAAGCAAGATGCCATCAGTCATGACCTTGAGGTAGCTTTGTGCGGATTGCTGTTCGTTAAAGCGGACCTGATAGGCAACGCCGGCACCGGGCTCTGTGCCCAACTCCTCGGCGATTCTGTTGGCGACCGACACTGCCGCCAGCCGTCTGGGCTGGGTATGCCCGATCAGCCCTCTTCTGCCAAAACCCGCCTGCAGGCAGATCTTGGGCAGTTGCGTAGTCTTGCCCGATCCGGTGTCCCCGGCAACGACGAGGACCTGATTATCCTGAAGCAATTGCGCAATCTCGTCGGCTTTGGCGCTGACCGGTAACTGTTCCGGGAAAGTGATTGCTGGAGGAATTGCCTCGTGGCGCAGCTTACAGGCCTGTTGAGAGCGCTCGATTTGCTGCCGCAGTGATTCGAGCGCTTGCTGGTTTGCTGGCTTGCTGCGCGTCAGCTGAGACAATTTACGACGCAGCCGGTGCTCGTCGGCAATCTGACACTTCGCCAATTCAATTTGCAATTCTTGTTTCACGAGATTCCAGCGGTCGATGAGGCCGTTCTACTACAGACGTACTGCGGGGATCAGCTCAGGAGCGTAATTCTTTACGGAGGATTTTTCCAATATTGGACTTGGGAAGTGCTTCCGCAAACACGATATCTTTCGGCAGTTTGTAATTGGTCAGGCCAGATTTGCAGTGCGCCATGACATCGTCGGCAGTGAGCGCAGGGTCCTGTTTTACTACGAATAATTTCACTGCTTCGCCGGTGCGTTCGTTTTCCATGCCGATAGCAGCGGATTCCAGAATGCCGGGATGGCGGTTTACCCAATCCTCTACTTCATTGGGGAAGACATTGAATCCGGAGACCAGGATCATGTCTTTCTTGCGATCAACAATACTGATGTAGCCTTCGGGATCGATTTCCACGTAGTCGCCTGTCTTGAACCAGCGCTCTTCCGTCAACGCGTCGCGATTGGCTTCGTCTTTTTCCCAGTAGCCGAGCATGACCTGGGG
This sequence comes from uncultured Pseudohongiella sp., assembly GCA_965228725.1. Classification (GTDB taxonomy): domain Bacteria; phylum Pseudomonadota; class Gammaproteobacteria; order Pseudomonadales; family Pseudohongiellaceae; genus UBA9145. The sequence continues at coordinate 467,466 of OZ245834.1, forward strand.
GCCACGCACCCAGAGTTCGCCCCTCTCGCCCTGAGGGAGCGCCTTGCCTTCCTCATCGACTACGCGGGCCTCGGTCTGAGGAACCAGCGGACCAACGGTGCCCTGCTTCACCTTGCCGGGGATGTTGACGGCAACAACCGGAGAACACTCGGTGAGTCCATAGCCCTCAATAATTTCGCAGCCAGTGCGCTTGGCCCATTCTTCGCTGACAGAGGAAGACATGGCCATACCGCCGGCGCCGCAGAATTTGAGGTGAGAAAAGTCGAGTGACGAAAAGTCCTTGTGGCGCATAAGAGCCAGATACAGGGTATTGATACCAACGAATCCGGTAATTCTGATGCTCGCGAACAATTTGATCAGCGATGGAATATTGCGCGGGTCCGGAACGAGAAGATTGTGGTTGCCACCGAATGGCATGGTCAGGCAATGCAACAAGAAAGCATAGCTGTGATACAGGGGCAGCGGCGCAATAATGGTTTCTTTCTGGTCGTCCATGATGAGCAAACAGCGAGAGCGCAACTGCATCATGTTGCTGATCAGATTTTTGTGACTCAGCATCGCTCCTTTCGCAACGCCGGTGGTACCGCCTGTATAGAGAATGACAGCAACATCATCACCGTGTCGTTGTGAGCGGCGGCGGTCTGCTCCAGACTCTGGCGCCTCGGCGAGAGTCTCTCTGAACTCAATCGCGTTAGGCAGCGAATACTTCGGCACCATTCTCTTGATGTACCGTGCAGCGAAGTTGAGCAGTTGTCGTTTGGGTGCGGGATGGGCATCGCCGAGATGGGTAACGATCACTGTCTCGATCAGAGTCTTTGGAAGGATTTCTTCCAGCTTGTCACACATGCTATCGAGGATGACGACTGCCCTGACCTGAGAATCCGTGAACTGGTGTAGCATCTCGGGCGCGGTATACAAGGGATTGGTGTTGACGACGATGAGATCTGCTTTGATCGCGCCGTACAGCGCAACAGGAAACTGCAGGATATTCGGTAGCTGAATGGCTATGCGGTCTCCTGGACGCAGTGAAGTCCTGGTCTTTAACCAGTACGCGAAGCGTTCCGCCTGCGCCGAAACTTCCTCGTAGCTCACCGTATGCCCCAGACAGGTAAAGGCAGGCAGGTGGCCGTGCCGCTCGGTGACGGCATCGATGACAGCGCTGAGTGAACTGAACTGGTCCGGGCTGAGTTCTGGGGGAAGTGCTTCGATCATTTATTTCTTCTTTGTGAGTAATGCCATGGCCTCTTCCAGGCCTTTTACGGTCAACGGGAACATTCTGTCCTCGACCAGTTCGCGCACTATATCGATGGAATAGCTGTGCTGCCAATACTCTTTTGGCGTCGGATTGATCCAGACGAGGTTTTCGAATGTTTCGGCAAAGCGATTCATCCAGACAGCACCCGCTTCCTCATTATAGTGTTCTATGGAGCCGCCGACATGGCTAATTTCATACGGTGCCATGGTCGCATCGCCAACAAACAAAACTTTGTATTCCTTGCCATATTTATGAAGTATGTCGAAGGTCGAAGTGGTCTCGGCATGGCGTCGTCGACTCTTGGTCCAAACCGATTCGTAGATGAAATTGTGGAAGTAATAGTACTTCAGATGTTTGAACTCTGAACGCGCAGCAGAAAACAGTTCCTCGCAGAGTTTTACGTGGGGATCCATTGATCCGCCTACATCAAAGAACAACAGCACTTTTACTGCGTTGTGTCGTTCCGGCACCATCTTGATATCGAGCAGACCGGCGTTGCGTGCGGTGGACGAAATAGTATCATCAAGATCGAGCTCTTCATCGGCCCCAGTGCGGGCAAACTTGCGCAGCCTGCGTAGCGCCATCTTGATGTTGCGTGTGCCGATCTCCACCGAATCGTCGAGGTCGCGGTAGTTACGCCGGTCCCACACCTTAACCGCCTTGCCATTGCGCCCTTCATCCTGACCGATGCGAATGCCCTCGGGATTATAGCCATGGGCGCCGAACGGAGACGTGCCGCCAGTTCCGATCCATTTGCTGCCGCCCTGATGACGCTTCTTCTGCTCTTCCATGCGCTTGCGAAACAGCTCCATCAGTTTGTCCAGTCCACCGAGCGCCTCGATCCTGGCTTTTTCTTCTTCGCTGAGCATAGAATAGAGCTCTCTTCTCAGCCATTCATCGGGGATCTCGAATTGCGCGAGCGCATCCAGTAATTCAATATTTTCGAAGTATTTGCTGAATGCGCGGTCGAACTTGTCGAAATGCTTCTCGTCTTTAACGAGACACATACGCGACAGATAGTAGAAATCGTCGACATTGCCGAAGATGACGTTCTGCTTCAGGCACTCGAGCAAGGTAAACAGCTCGGTAAAGCTTACCGGGAGCCGTTCGCCTCTGAGCGTCATGAAGAAGTTGATCAGCATTAACGGTTGGCCCTGTGCATGAATGCCAGTTTCTCCAACAGGTGTACGTCCTGCTCGTGCTTGAGCAGCGCGCCATAGAGTGGCGGTATGGCATTCTTGGAGTCAGGATTCTTGAGAATGTCTTCAGGGATATCGTCGGCCATCAGCAGCTTCAACCAGTCGATCAGCTCGGACGTGGATGGTTTTTTCTTGAGTCCAGGAATTTTTCTGACCTCGAAGAAGACATCCATCGCCTGGCGCACGAGTTCTTTCTTGATGTCCGGGTAATGCACATCGACGATCTTTTCCATGGTCTGCGTGTCTGGAAATTCGATGTAGTGAAAGAAGCAGCGTCTCAGGAAGGCGTCGGGTAGCTCTTTTTCGTTATTGCTGGTGATAATAATTATGGGGCGTGTCTGCGCCTTGATAATTTCCTTGGTTTCGTAGACAAAGAATTCCATCTTGTCCAGTTCGAGCAGGAGGTCATTCGGGAATTCGATGTCTGCCTTGTCAATCTCATCGATCAGTAATACTGCCTGTTTCTCTGAGGCAAAGGCTTGCCAGATTTTTCCCTGGACGATGTAGTTGCTGATGTCCTGCACTTTGTCATCGCCGAGTTGCGAGTCGCGCAGCCGCGAGACCGCATCGTACTCGTACAAGCCCTGCTGGGCCTTTGTCGTGGATTTGATGTGCCACTGAATAAGAGGCAGATCCAGTGCGCTGGCAATTTGCTCGGCGAGCATGGTTTTGCCTGTGCCGGGTTCTCCTTTGATCAGAAGAGGCTTTTGCAGCGCGATGGCGGCGTTGACGGCCATTTGTAATTCGTTGGTGGCGACGTAGTCCTTCGTTCCTGTAAATTCCATGAGCTATCCGTTGTGTTGAGAAGACGGTTGTACTGCTCCCTTTGAACAGCGTGTGTGGTTGCGGATCAGGCGTTAACTTCGATCAGCTTGCGCCCGCGTTCGGTGATGTACCAGCGGACTCCCTTGCGCCCACCTACTTTGCCGGCCAGCGATTTCAGGGTGAGAAAACCGAGCGTCTTGACCATCGTACTTTCATCCGTGTCTGCCTCGCGACAGAGGCCTGGCAGCGAACGATAGATAAAGCGCCCACAGCCCAGTGTCTTGAGCACCTTTGACGAGGTGGTATCGAGTTCGTCTGGATTGGGTCCTTCGACATAGGCGGTTTCGCTCAACGTATCATCTTCCGTCTCTGTGTCGATAAGGGGCAGCAGTTCTTCCTGCAGTTGACGTAGCTGATATTGCAGCATGTCGACTTTGTCAGCCGTCATGCGCGTTTCCGCGAGCACATTTTCCGATACGTTGGACATGAAGAAGCGCGGAGAAATCGCCACCGCCAGACAGATCGCGACATAGTTCAACAGATTGGCCGCATCGCCTTCGCTGGCCACGATCAGGTCACTGCCAAATACGCTCAGTACAAACGGCACGAGGAATGTCACGAACACCCCCATGAGACAAAAGCGAATCAGTAAATTGACGTTGGCCTGACTGCGGGTGGCGACGGTGTAATAGTTGATTACCCCTCCTGCAGCACCGACCAGAATCATAATGAAAACGAGTGCAGTAAAATGACCCATAGAGAACCTCGTTGTGCTAAGCCTTTGTTTTGGATGAGATTTGCCGGGCTTCCATGCCGGAAAGCAATTCAATCAGAAAACGGATCAAGCTGCCAGTCAGCGCGATCACGCAAAAGTTTTGCTTGAGTTTAATAGGCTATGAGCCTGTTTTCACTAGCTTTTTCTTTCTGCGCAGGAAGAGCCAGGCAACGGTGGCGACTAGCTCGGCCGCCAGCAGGGAGAGAATCAAAGGGGTCAACGCCCTGCCCATGGTATCCAGGCCAAGCGTTATCGCGTCAAGGGTGAGCACCATCAGGGCGGGTGCATAGACATCACCCTGGGTATTCGCATACCAGGGAGTGAGTACGAGCGCGAGCATGAGTGCGCGCAGAGAACAGGACAGCCAGAGTTGATTCCTGAATGCGGTTAGCCGCCAATAGACCCAGAAAAAAACCGCGCTGGCAGTCAGGTACACCAACCAGATGAAGAGGTAATTGGGACTTGCTTCCATGTCAGGACTTTATCCAGCGAATGATGTGCTCTTGGTAGCCATCAGGGTGTACATACTCTTCTGACAATACCCTGCCTCCGATCGGGATGCCAGCCTCTTCCATGGCTTCTCGCGAGCCGCTGCGTAGTGGATGCCATGCGGCAAGCGGTTTGCCTTCCGCGCGCATGCGATACGCGCACGTGTCCGGCATCCAGTGCAGGTTGGCGAGAATATCCATGCGTTTGACGTCCAGGCAGTCGGGCACGAGTTCGCTTCTCGACTGATAACAGGAACAGCGGTGAGTGGACTCATCAAAGTAGCGGCATACTACCCTGCTCCAGTGAACGCTCTCGTCCGCTTCATCCTGTAGTTTTTTCAGGCAGCAGCGACCACAGCCATCGCACAGTGACTCCCACTCGCTGGCTGACAGCTCCTGCAGGGGCTTGTCCCAGAACGGGATTTTCGACTGTGGGGTCTTGCTCACGACTTGTCCACGATGATCTGTTCGAAACGGGCTTGCAGCAAGTCTCTGCGCCAACCAGCCATGTCGCTCTGCCAGTTCAACACTTGACTGCTTTCCAGATCCGCCAGCACCGCGAGTATCTGGCGTTTGCGGGCGAGTAGTTCGGGCGCGATCTGTAGCTCATCTGCCAGTTCTCTGGTGACTTTCTGGCAGGCCTTGACCACATTGCGTTGGTCTATCGACATGGGTGGACTGAGTCGCTCAGCGACTTCCTCAGGCAGATCATCCACGGGATTTTGCATTGCCTTCAGCAGGCGCTCTCCCTGATGCTGCAACAAGCCCTTCGACACATCGGCGACGGCGTGCAATTGCTTCAGCTCCAGCGAGGATCTGGCAGCCATGTGACTGGCTATGCCGAATAGTTCGGCGTCCTTGGCAATCCAGCTGCGGGGTTTGTCGCGTCTTCTGGCCTGCTGCTCGCGCCAGTAGCTAAGCCGTTGTAATAGAGTCAAACCGCGCGGGTTCAGTCGCCAGGCATTGCTGATATTCTTGTAGAGTTCTTGCCAGGCCGCCGGCGATTCAGTGTCACAGGCGATGGCGAGTTGTTGGTTGCATTCGCCTTCAAACCACTCCAGCTTCTCACTTTGACGTAGCTCGTCCTGAAGCCTGTTCATCAACTGGTGCAGGTAGCACACATCGAGTGCCGCGTAACGCAGTTGTGCCTCGGAGAGTGGGCGGCGTAGCCAGTCGGAACGGGTCTCGTCTTTCTCGATCTCTTTATCCAGTTCCGCTTTCACCAGCGCCTGATAGGAGAGACTGAAACCCTGACCGAGGAACGCCGCCGCAATCTGCGTATCGAACAGCGTTCGGGGTACCGTTCCGAGGCTGGTATAAAGCAGCACAAGATCTTCGCCTGCGGAGTGCAGTATGAAAGTTACAGATTCGGAATTCAGTAATGTGGTGAACGGTTGCCAGTCGCTGATCAGAAGCGGGTCAACGAGAAAGCAACTCTCCCCGTCGCTGAGCTGCAACAGCCCGAGTTTCGGGTAGAACGTGTTGGTGCGCATGAACTCGGTGTCCAGCGCTAGTGAGCTCAGCTGGCTCCACTGCGCACAGAGCTCTGCGAGATGCTGATCATCATTGACGAAAACTACTGACTTGCCATCTACTTCCATACCGCTTATCTGCTTTCCAATGCCTTGCGTCCGAGGAACGCATGGCTCAATGTTCCACCATCAACGTACTCAAGCTCGCCACCTACAGGGACGCCATGAGCTATTCGCGATACCAGCACCTTGCTGTCTCGTAGTTGCTCGGCGATGTAATAGGCAGTCGCATCGCCTTCGACGGTGGGATTACACGCGATTATAACTTCTTCCAGATCCTGCTGTTCCACCTTGCTGACCAGCGCGTCGATGCCGAGTTGTTCCGGACCGATGCCGTCTATCGGGGACAGGTGTCCCATAAGAACGAAATACACTCCGCGATAACTGCCTGATTGCTCGATGGCAAAGATGTCGGCCGGTGACTCGACGACGCAACACAGCTTGTGGTTGCGTGATGGATTGGCACAGATGCGGCAGGTATCCTCTTCAGTGAGAGTTCGACAAGAGCCGCAGTTGCCGACTTTTGCCAGCGCTTCACTGAGCGACGAGGCCAGTATTTCACCGCCCGACTTGTTCCGCTCCAGCAAATGCAGTGCCATGCGCTGAGCCGACTTCGGGCCGACGCCTGGCAGGCAGCGGAACGCTTCAATGAGCTGATCGATAAGTGGGCTGGAGTTCATAGGTAGTCGAATCGTGTGTGTGGAGGGGAAAATCGCTTTCAGAAAGGAAATTTGAAACCTTCAGGCATTTGAAAGCCGCCAGCCATGTTGCCCATCGCGTTCTTGTTCTTGTCTTCGATCTTGCGCACCGCATCATTGATAGCGGCAGCGATCAGGTCTTCGACCACTTCCTTGTCTTCACCCAACAAGCCATCGGCAAGCTTTACGGCTTTAACATCGTGTCGGCCATTCATGCTCACCTGAACCATGCCAGCGCCGGATTCGCCAGTAATGACTGTGTTGGCGAGTTCTTCCTGCGCCTTTTGCATCTGTTCCTGCATGCGTCGGGCCTGTTTCATCAGCTCATTCAAATCTGTCATGGGTAACCTCAGTTTTTACGCGGAGCGATCGAGTCTTTCGCAATTGTCGCAGAAAAGCGCTGCACCAGACTCTGCACGTTTTCATCTTTCTCAAAATCGTTCACCATCCGCTGGTACTTTTCATCGCGCAGTCTCTGGCTTAGTGCGGCAGGCGTTTCAGTGTCAGTCGATGTGATCGCGACAGAGACTTTGACGTCCACATCAAAGTAGCTGCCAAGTGCCTGCTCCAGTCGTGGATTCAGGTCTTCGTTGTAAACGGCACTTTGCTTTTCATCGAGGAGAAGCTGTATCTCATTTTGACTCGCGTTTTGCCAAACGGTATTGGCGAGCACGTTCGCAACAATACCACTGGCATTCAATTGAAAGTACACCTTGAGCCAGTTTTCATGAGTCATCTCTGCGAGTGAAAACGTCGCATCCGCCGGTTCTGGTTTTGCTTCTACAGACGCCGTATTTGCTTCCACGGCAGTCGGTGTTGTTGGCGCTGCATCAGTCTGCTCCTCTCCTGCTTGCTCGCTATGCTGATCTTCTACGACTGCAGTTGGCGAGTCTTGTTCCTGGGGAACGGAGTCGAGGTGTGGCAGCCCCTCTTCCGCGACACTGATCTCAGGAGACTGCTGCGACGCGACGGGTTCTTCAGTCGCTTGGATAGCAGCGGGTTGCGCTGCGGGAGCTGGTTTTACAACTTGTTCTGTAGTGTCACGTGGAGCGGCCTCATGACGGGCCGTAGCAGGTGCGGGCTCAGCGCTCAGATTCTTTTTTTTTTGCGCGTCTTCTGCCGAGTCAGAAAGTTCGGTGTAGCGCGGTGAGAAAATGAGCATGCGTAATAGCAGCATCTCGAATGCGATACGCAGATCAGTCGCCAGCCTCAACTCTTCACGGCCTTTGCTGCCAATCTGATAATAGAGCTGGATGTCTTCCGGCGTGAATTGTGCAGCCAGATCCAGCAAGGCCTGACGGTCACCAAAGCTGTTGTCAACTGCCTGTGGTGCAACCTGGGCGAGTGCCATGCGGTGCATGGCAGAAAGCAGACTGTCCAGTGTGTTGCTGTAGTCTGGAGACTGGGCGGCCATGTCCTGAATAACAGTGAGGACCTGTTTCGTATCTCTGTTGGCCAGACCGTTCAATAGCGCAATCACCTGCTGATGTTGCGGGACGCCGAGCATTTCAACGACGGCGTCGGCTTTGATCTCGCCTTCGCAGAATGCGATTGCCTGATCGGTGAGCGTCAACGCGTCGCGCATGCTACCGCGTGCCGCTGCAGCAATCTGCCATAGCGCCTCTTCTTCGTAGGCAACGTTCTCGTCAGTAAGCACCTGTACCAGATACTGTTCAATCAACTCAGGGCTCAGATTTTTCAGATTGAACTGCAGACAGCGCGACAGAATAGTGATCGGGAGTTTCTGCGGGTCAGTTGTCGCAAATAGAAATTTAACGTGCGGGGGTGGCTCTTCGAGTGTCTTCAGCAGCGCATTGAAGCTGTGATTGGAGAGCATGTGCACTTCGTCGATCAGGTAGACCTTGAAGCGACCACGTGCTGGTGCGTACTGGACGTTGTCCAGCAGCTCGCGAGTGTCATCGACTTTGGTTCGCGACGCGGCATCGACTTCGATCAGGTCAACGAAGCGACCGCTATTGATCTCTGTACAGGCAGTACAGGTTTCACACGGCGTGGAGGTAATGCCCTCTTCACAATTAAGACACTTGGCAAGGATGCGAGCGAGTGTGGTCTTGCCCACACCGCGTGTGCCAGTGAAGAGATAGGCGTGGTGCAGACGTTCGTTGTCCAGCGCATTGATTAGCGACTGCAGAACATGAGATTGGCCGGCAACCTGGGAAAAGTTTGAAGGTCGCCACTTGCGGGCCAGTACCTGATAACTCATCTGAGCTTGTTCGCCGGGAATTCCTACCGTGGATAGAGACGCTGGATGAAGCTCCAGCCTTGTTTTTCTTTAAAGCAGTAAATAAATAAAGCCCTTGTCAGCCACACCACGGCACATGAATCAGCTACTACCGTTGCTCCCTTCCGGGCCTGGCGGGGTTCATAACCTACCATTGCGCGGGGACCGACAAGGACCGAAGAGAATGATAGCACAGAGGATGGGGCTTTGGGGGAGATTTGGTGGTTCTTGCTGTGGGCGACTGCGCCGTCTGCGGAGCTGCGCTCCTTTCGAACAAGGGTTCTCACCGCGATCCCTGATCGCGGATAAAACAAAAAAGGCCCCTGAGTAGGGAGAGCCTGTTTTTGTTGGAGCTAGGCGAGCGTTGCTCGCCGGAGGGAGGGATTGATTCACATTTCAGCTAAGCTGAAATGTTCACCCCTGCGGGGCGGCATTGCGTGCCGTCTGCGGAGCTGCGCTCCTTTCGAACAAGGGTTCTCACCGCGATCCCTGATCGCGGATAAAACAAAAAAGGCCCCTGAGTAGGGAGAGTCTGTTTTTGTTGGAGATGGGCGAGCGTTGCTCGCCTGAGGGAGGGATTGATTCACATTTCAGCTAAGCTGAAATGTTCACCCCAGCGGGGCGGCACTGCGTGCCGTCTGCGGAGCTGCGCTCCTTTCGAACAAGGATTCTCACCGCGATCCCTGATCGCGGATAAAACAAAAAAGGCCCCTGAGTAGGGAGAGCCTGTTTTTGTTGGAGATGGGCGAGCGTTGCTCGCCTGAGGGAGGGATTGATTCACATTTCAGCTAAGCTGAAATGTTCACCCCAGCGGGGCGGCACTGCGTGCCGTCTGCGGAGCTGCGCTCCTTTCGAACAAGGGTTCTCACCGCGATCCCTGATCGCGGATAAAACAAAAAAGGCCCCTGAGTAGGGAGAGCCTGTTTTTGTTGGAGATGGGCGAGCGTTGCTCGCCTGAGGGAGGGATTGATTCACATTTCAGCTAAGCTGAAATGTTCACCCCTTCGGGGCGGCACTGCGTGCCGTCTGCGGAGCTGCGCTCCTTTCGAACAAGGGTTCTCACCGCGATCCCTGATCGCGGATAAAACAAAAAAGGCCCCGTAGGGGCCTGTTTTGTTTTATTGGCGGTGAGGGAGGGATTCGAACCCTCGATGCCTTTCGACATACACACTTTCCAGGCGTGCTCCTTCGACCACTCGGACACCTCACCGTATTCTTTCTTGTCAGCAAATTGCTTGCTGTTCTAGCGAGCTTCGCTCGCTGAGGAAGGGATTGATTCACATTTCAGCTTAGCTGAAATGTTCACCCCTTCGGGGCGGCTGCGCCGTCTGCGGAGCTACGCTCCTTTCGACCCTCGATGCCTTTGATTCGCTATTCAGCTAAGCTGAATATCTCACCCCTTCGGGGCGCCTTTCAGGCGTCCATCGCGCTATCGCGCTTGTCGACATACACACTTTCCAGGCGTGCTCCTTCGACCACTCGGACACCTCACCGTATTCTTTCTTGTCAGCAAATTGCTTGCTGTTCTAGCGAGCTTCGCTCGCTGAGGAAGGGATTGATTCACATTTCAGCTTAGCTGAAATGTTCACCCCTTCGGGGCGGCTGCGCCGTCTGCGGAGCTACGCTCCTTTCGACCCTCGATGCCTTTGATTCGCTATTCAGCTAAGCTGAATATCTCACCCCTTCGGGGCGCCTTTCAGGCGTCCATCGCGCTATCGCGCTTGTCGACATACACACTTTCCAGGCGTGCTCCTTCGACCACTCGGACACCTTTCCGAATTCTTTCAACAATCAGTAAACCATTAGCTAAACTGATAGCTAGGCTTCTGATTCACTCTTCTGTCTGGCTGAAAACTCCAGGAAAGTGTACCTGAGTTTCCTGCGGGAAGTTGTTGCTTTCTTCGGTCTGCGGTCGGCAAAACGCGCGTACTCTAGCTCAGCGGGGGTCGATTTACAAGTTTGCTACTGGCGCAGCAGGCGCGGTATGACTTCTTCTGAGGCCAAGGGACGAGTGCTGCGATAGACGTTGATGTCCAGTCCGCCGCGGCGCAGGTAGTTCATGGACAGTGTTAGCTCGTCGGGTGCGCAGGATTGCATGATGTCGCGGAATATTCGCTCTGCGCATTCTTCGTGGTAGCCCTGATGTTCACGATAGGAGCACAGATAGGTGAGCAAGCTGCTCTCATCGATGCCCTGCCCTGTGTACTCGATCTGAATACTGGCCCAGTCCGGGGCGCCGGTGACCGGGCAGTTGGATTTGAAGAGGTCGGAGAAGACACACTCATCAAATGCCACCTCTTGTGTCGTGCGCAGCAGGGCTGCGTCTGGCTGATAGGCGGTGACGGCAATGTCCAGCGAGTCGAGTGATCGCCCTCTTCTGATACTTACACCGGGTGCCTCGCCCTGGCCGAGCCCTGCAATGACAACAAGCACTTTGGATTTACTGACAGCGGAGAGGTCATTGGCGATTACTTCCTGCAGCGCTGCGGCGTTGCCAAAGACTTCCTGATTGAAGGAATTCAGATACAGCTTGAGTGATTTGGATTCGACGATGTTTTCGGAGTCTGCGTCGAAGTAAAACTCAGCTACTGCGATTTGCGGCTTGCCCTTCTCGTTTAACCAGGACAGCTCATAGGCATGCCAGTGATCGAGGCCATACATCAACAGTTTCTTGTCGATATCGAGTAGGGAGCGAGCTGGCCAACGGGGAATCGGATAGAGAATCCCGGGGTCGTACTTGCTCGGGCTGGGTATCTTTTCGCCTAGGGGATTGCCGCTCATGACTTGTCTCTCAGCTTTGCAAATGGCAATCGTTAATGCCGAAGGCCTGTCGATCGACGCAGGCACCAGATACAACCTGCGTAAAGCAGGACTGCAAAAATCGCAAGGATTACAAACGCCCAGACCACGTCGACGTCGGAGCTGCCGAGAATGCCGAAGCGAAACGCGTTGACCATGTAAAAAATCGGATTGACGCCAGACACCACCTGCCAGAATTCGGGCAGTAGCTGGATCGAATAGAACACGCCGCCGAGATAGATCAGTGGAGTGAGGACAAATGTTGGAATGATGGAGATGTCATCAAAGCTGTTGGCAAAAATAGCGTTGATGAAGCCGGCCATGGAAAACACCAGAGAGGTCATCAGTATGACGCTGATCGTGATAAAAGGATGGGCAACCTGCAGGTCAGCAAAGAACAGGGCCATGACGGTCACGATCGCGCCTACGGCCAAACCACGGGCCATACCACCCACGACGAATCCGGCGAGTATGATGTAATTGGGAACAGGTGCCACGAGCAACTCTTCAACACTACGCTGGAACTTGTGGCTGAAGAAACTCGATACGACATTGGAGTAGGAATTCTGGATGACCGACATCATGATCAGGCCGGGCACGATGAACTGCATGTAATCGAAGCCGCCCATCTCGCCGATGCGGCGACCAACCAGATTGCCGAATATCACGAAATAAAGACCGATGGTGATCGCTGGTGGCACGAGCGTCTGCAGCCAGATGCGCATGAAGCGCCGAACTTCCTTGATGACAATGGTTTCGAACGCAATAAATTTGTGATTGCTGAACATCTAGCCTACCCCTGTGCCGATTCTGTGCGCTGGCCATTGCGATGCAGGCGCGACAGGAAGAGTTGTTCAAGGCGGTTGGTTTTGTTGCGCATGCTGCTCACGCTGATGTGCTTCTCGCTCAACTCGGCAAAGACAGTGTTAATGTCGATGTCAGCACCGATGGTGACCTCAAGGCTGTGACTGTCGATTATCCTGCCATTAACGCCTTGTTGCGAGAAACTGAGTTCACCTGATAGCTCACTTTCGGAATCGAAAATAAATGTCTGGGAATCCAGCTCGGCAAGTAATTTCTTCATGCTGGTGTGTTCGATAATCTCACCTTTATCGATAATTGCGATGTTGCGGCACAATTGCTCTGCTTCTTCGAGGTAGTGAGTCGTGAGAATGATGGTGGTGCCCTGCTCGTTGATCTCGGTCAGGAACTCCCACATGGAGCGGCGCAATTCGATGTCCACGCCAGCAGTCGGCTCATCGAGGATCAGGAGTCTGGGTTCATGCACCAACGCCCGGGCAATCATCAATCTTCTTTTCATACCGCCAGACAGAGAGCGCGAGCGTTCATTGCGCTTGTCCCACAAACCGAGCTTGCGCAGATATTTCTCGGTTCGTTCGGCAGCGATCTTGCGCGTCAGACCATAGTAGCCAGCCTGCGTCATGACGATATCCCGCACCTTCTCGAACTGTGAGAAATTTACTTCTTGCGGAACGATACCCAGATCGAGTTTGGTCTGATAGACATGGGTATCGACATTGCGGCCGAAGACAACAACGTCGCCACCGGATTTATTGATCAGCGTCGAGATGACGCCAATGGTTGTAGACTTGCCCGCGCCATTTGGACCCAGCAAAGCAAAGAAGTCCCCTTCCTTCACCTCCATGGAGATGCCTTTCAGGGCTTCGAAACCATTTGCATACGTTTTGCGCAAATTATTAATGGCGATTGCAGTTGTCATGGCAAAAATTCTCGGCGCTATAAGCTGCGGGAGTATGCCTCGACTGATTGCCGTCAGCAAATATCAGGCGAGAGAGGTACACGCAACGCGGAAGTATCGGGCTTAAACGTAAAAAGCCTGACGAGTGCCAGGCTTTTTACAATTGAAATGGCGTCCCCTAGGGGTTTCGAACCCCTGTTGCCGGGATGAAAACCCGGTGTCCTAGGCCTCTAGACGAAGGGGACGCAGGTGCTGAGTGCTATTCAGCGAGCGGGGGATTCTAAGTAGCTTGCCTGTTGCAGTCAAGCCCAATTCGCTATTTTTCATCCCACAGGACGATAGCAGTTCCGGGAAGGCAATTTCTGCCGAAAATCCGCGCCACACGGGCGCCTGGAATTGCCCTCGCAAAAATTCACGCCGGTGACTCATCGCCGCAAGCCCGTCTATTTGCTAGTATCAGAGTGCTCGGTGGACAGGGTAGGAATAATGCCTGATTCTGTCCCGGATTTTTCAACCTGGCCGGTCTTGCAATGATGTATTCCGGCTTCGAGAAACATGGTTCAGGTCTTATGGTTGCATTCCTGTCAATTTTGCTCGCTGTCGCACTGCTTGGCATAACAGTGTACGGCCTTCACCGCTACCAGACGATGGAGGTTGAATACACAGTAGATCGCTCCACTCCCCTCCCTCCGCTCGACGATGCGGAGAGCGATGCTGACAACCCGGGCAAAAAATCTGCAGCTAGCGATCGCGCCGCCAAGCCGAGGCCGGTCAAAGTGACCCAGAACTGGCTGAATAAAGTGGCACAGCTGAAAAAGTCGGGAGATTTCGAGGCGGCACTCGCTATTTGTGAGGAAGAGTTTCCACTCTGGGGTGCCTATAACCAGGCTTGCATTATCGAGCGGCTGAAAATCAAAGACGACGACACTCCTGATCCGATTCGCGAATCCGGACTGCAGCGCCTCTACCAACTCGCTGTCACCGCAGAATTGTTGCATGACAAAACCGATGAGACTGAGCATCTCACTCTCAATCAACTCAAAGAACTGGATCTGAGCACCGTGAATGATCTGCGCCACGACTACTCGGAGATCGGTTACGCCCACTTGCGCCTGATTCGCAAGAGCGACATCAAAATCATGCTGTCACTTTGGGGTAGGCCTGAACAGCATGCGCCACCGCGCGCACATCACCGACAATGGTGGGAAAGCTTCATCTCGCAGCAGACCTGATGCTCGCGCAGGCGCATGGAAGCCCACCGTATTCCGGGCACTGGCGCGAGTTTCTTGACCCCACAAAACCTCTATGACATTCTGGGCTGCTGCCGACAAATAACACGTGGGATCGCTGCCGCGTGTTGACGCAGCACAGAATGCCACACTCACGCGGACATCACGCGTAAGGCTTGCGCCACAGAAGCGCAACTCAAGACAAGCAAATACGCAGAAGCGAAATTGCACTGATGGCACAAGTGTTCGGCACTCCAAGGGTCAAGCTATGAGCAAACAAGACGCCAGTTCCCTCGATGACGCGGCAGAAATTGGTATCGATCAGAAACTGATCGAAGAAGGCACGCAGCAACTCACGAGTGAAATCGCTGTCCTCGAGGCCTGGTTGGCCGAGTTGGAAGAGAAAGACGGCGATAACGACGAGATTGTTGCCGCAAGAAAGTCCTATAGCGATATGCTGCAGAGTCGCAAAGAAATGCTCAGTTCACTCCGTCATGCCAAACGTCAGGCGCTCTCTGCAGGCTCCTAGCACGTCAAATTCAGATTATTCCTATTATGCTGTCCAATGATCAGGCGCTCACCATGCTTAGCCTTCAGGCGCGCATGAATGCCAAAGTTGACCCAAATTGGGTGCAAGCCCGCTATCCCTATCTCCGTGCAGTCGCGATTGAAGCGGCGGAAGCCATTGAGCATCACGGTTGGAAATGGTGGAAGAAGCAGGAGAAAGATTTGCCCCAGCTCCAGATGGAACTCATCGATATCTGGCATTTCATTCTCTCGGAGATCCTGCTGCGCAATGAGGAAGAAGCCAGTGAGCCCCTGGATGCGCTCATGGCGGCAATGGCCAGCATCGCCACGCAGGACAGCATAACAGTTGACGGCGTTGCCTATCGCTACGCCGACCTCGATTTACTGCGCAAGCTGGAACTTATGATTGCGCTGTCCGCACTGCGTCGCATTGACATGCCCCTGTTCGCATCAATCATGAACGACTGCGCAATGGACTGGACCGAACTGTACAGGCAATACGTCGGCAAGAACGTGTTGAACATGTTTCGTCAGGATCACGGCTACAAGGCAGGGACTTACCAGAAAATCTGGCAAGGTCGAGAGGACAATGAGTATCTGGTCGAGATTATTCATCAGCTCGATGCGCGAGCCAGTGACTTCGAGTCGCGTGTGTATGACGCCTTGCAGGCCGCCTACCCCACGACTTGAAGTCAGCAATCAAGCCGTTGCCTGACCACTATTGCAGTCGATTGACGGCTACTAGTAGTAAGCGTTTTCGGTGTTGGAGTGGTCCGTCACATCGCGAACCGCGGTGAGCTGCGGGATCTGACTTAGCAAGGTCTTCTCGACACCATTCTTGAGTGTGACATCGACCATGCCGCAGCCCTGACAACCGCCACCGAAGCGTAATACCGCGACAGTGTCGTCAAGGATCTCTTCCAATGTCACCTGACCACCATGAGCGGCAAGGCCGGGATTGATTTCGTTATAAAGGACGTAATTGACGCGCTCTTCGAGCGAGCTGTCCTCATTAATTCTGGGCAGACGGGAATTAGGCGCTTTGATGGTGAGCTGGCCGCCCATGGAGTCCTTGGCAAAATCCACCACAGCATCCTCAAGAAAAGGTATACTGGGCACGTCGATGAAGGCCTTGAATCCCTCATATTCTTTCATCTCGTCGTCTTCTTTTTCCTCGCCTGGACGACAAAAGGAAATACAGGTCTCAGCCCGCGGAGTACCGGCGTCGAGAATAAATATGCGCACGCCAATACCTTCGCAGTTCTGCTTGGCCAGCAGCTGATTCAGGTATTCCTGGGCGGATTCAGTAATGGTAACCATGAGTTCCTCGCAGATTTCACATCTGCCAACAATTTTACTCGATGCCAGGGTTATTGGAAATACCTGAGCAAAATACTCAATTATTTCCGTGCTCACGATTCCAGCTTTTGCTAGAATTGTGCGCTTTTTCATTCACTTAAGCCGGAATGAGCCGCGCAAGCACACAACACACTCACTACATTCAACACGAGGTACTACACACAACATTATGCAGCACAGAGATTCTGAACAACTTCTTCGCTCCGCCCTATCCGAACGCATACTCCTCCTTGACGGGGCCATGGGTACGATGATTCAGGCGAAGAAACTCTCTGATGCGCAATTCAGGGGGGATCGCTTTGCGGATTTTCCGCACGATATCTCGGGCAATAACGACCTGCTGAGCCTCACTCAGCCTGACGTGATCAAGGATATTCATCTCGCCTATCTCCGGGCCGGTGCTGATATTCTCGAAACCAATACCTTCAATGCCACACGGAGTTCGCAGGCGGATTACCACCTGCAGGATATAGCGCAGGAGCTGAACGAAGCGGCAGCACGCCTGGCGCGTGAAGCGTGTGATCAGATTACCGCGGAGACACCTGATCGTCCCCGATTTGTCGCTGGTATTCTCGGACCAACGAGTAAAACGGCATCCATCTCGCCTGATGTGAACGATCCCGGTTACCGCAATACCTCGTTCGATAACCTGGTCGATGACTACAGCAACTCCTGTCGCGGATTAATTGCCGGTGGCGCCGACATCATTATGATCGAAACGGCATTCGATACCCTGAATGCGAAAGCCGCCATCTTCGCTACGCGACGTGTTTTTGCGGAGCTCGATATCGAACTGCCTATAATGATCTCCGGTACCATTACTGATGCCAGCGGCAGAACGCTTTCCGGTCAGACAGTAGCGGCGTTTTGTAATTCCGTAGCGCACGCCAGACCACTCTCCATAGGCTTTAACTGCGCTCTCGGTGCCGAGCAATTACGGCCACATATCGAAGAAACAGCGGCGTTGATTCCTACCTTTGTTTCGACGCATCCCAATGCAGGACTGCCCAATGAGTTTGGCGAGTATGATCAGACGCCAGAAGAAATGGCGGTGATTATCAAGGAGTTTGCGGAGCACGGATTTGTGAATATCGTTGGCGGCTGCTGCGGTACCACGCCCGAGCACATCGCAGCGATCAGTAAGGCTGTCGCGGAGATTGCACCGCGCAAACTCATCACACCGAAGCCAGCTTGTCGCCTTAGCGGGCTGGAAGCGTTTCACATCAACTCAGACTCGCTCTTCGTCAATGTCGGCGAACGAACCAATGTCACCGGCTCGGCCAGATTTGCACGATTGATCAAGGAAGGCGCTTACGAAGAAGCGCTCGATGTGGCCCGTGATCAGGTGGAATCCGGTGCACAGATAATCGACATCAACATGGACGAAGGCATGCTCGATTCGCTGGCAGCGATGGAGAAATTTCTCAAGCTCGTCGCGTCCGAACCGGAAATCAGTCGCGTGCCCATTATGGTCGATTCGTCCAAGTGGGAGATCATCGAAGCCGGCTTGAAGTGTATTCAGGGTAAGGCAGTCGTTAACTCGAT
This sequence comes from uncultured Pseudohongiella sp., assembly GCA_965228725.1. Classification (GTDB taxonomy): domain Bacteria; phylum Pseudomonadota; class Gammaproteobacteria; order Pseudomonadales; family Pseudohongiellaceae; genus UBA9145. The sequence goes on from OZ245834.1 coordinate 485,600, forward strand.
CAGCCTCAAGGAAGGCGAGGAAGACTTTCTCGCCAAGGCGCGCCTGTGTCTTGAATACGGAGCGGCCGTCATCATCATGGCCTTCGATGAGCAAGGTCAGGCAGATACGCTCGAGCGCAAAAACACCATCTGCAAGCGTAGTTATGACCTGCTTGTATCTGAGCTCGATTTTCCGCCCGAGGACATCATCTTCGACCCTAACGTCTTTGCTATCGCGACGGGTATCGAAGAACACAACAACTATGCAGTCGATTTTATCGAGTGTTGCAAGTTCATCAAAAAGAATCTACCTGGCGCCTTGATCTCTGGCGGCATCAGTAACGTCTCCTTCTCGTTCCGCGGTAACAACACGGTACGCGAAGCGATCCATTCGGTGTTTCTCTACTACGCAATTCGCGCGGGCCTGACTATGGGTATCGTCAACGCCGGTCAGTTGACGGTCTACGACGAAATTCCTGCCGACCTCAAGGATGCTGTCGAGGATGTGGTGCTTAATCGCAACCCGGACGCGACCGAAAAACTGATGGAAGTTGCACAGAAGTACAGTGGCGAACAACAGAAGGAAAAACAGGAAGACCTCGCGTGGCGCGAGAAGCCGGTTGATCAGCGCCTGGCCTATGCCCTCGTTAAGGGGATTACGCGCTTTATCGAAGAAGATACCGAACTCGCCCGACAGCAATGCGAGCGCCCTATTGAGGTGATTGAAGGTCCTCTGATGCGCGGCATGGATGAGGTCGGCGACCTGTTCGGCAGTGGCAAAATGTTTCTGCCACAGGTCGTTAAAAGCGCCCGCGTGATGAAACAGGCTGTGGCCTATCTTCTGCCGTATATCGAAGCGGAGAAGACTGCAGCAGACACTGGCAGTAAAGGCAAGGTGTTATTGGCGACGGTAAAAGGCGATGTGCACGACATTGGTAAGAACATCGTCGGCGTGGTGCTCGGCTGCAACAATTATCAGGTTGTGGATCTGGGCGTCATGGTACCGGCCGACAAGATTCTGCAAACGGCACGTGATGAGAAGGTAGACATTATTGGCTTGAGCGGCCTCATTACTCCGTCTCTCGATGAGATGGTGCATGTTGCAAGCGAGATGCAGCGCCTGGACTTCAACATTCCCTTGCTGATCGGTGGCGCGACAACCTCCAAAGCACACACGGCTGTCAAAATCGAGGAAAACTATCGTAATGACAGCACGATCTATGTGCCGGATGCGTCGCGCAGTGTGAGTGTTGTGAGCACCTTACTCAACGCGGCAAACAAGCCTGTGTTCTGTGAAGGAATTCGTGATGAGTATGCAAAGATTCGTGAGCGTACTGCGAACCGCGGCAACAAGACGAAATTGCTGAGTTATCAGGAAGCCAACGGCAATCGCCCGAATGGTGAGTGGAAAGATTTCTATGCACCGCGTCCCGCGTTTCTGGGTACGCAGGTGTTCGATGACTACCCGCTCGCCGACCTGGTGAAATATATCGACTGGACCCCCTTCTTCATCACCTGGTCGCTTGCCGGCAAGTACCCTGCCATCCTGAGTGATGAGAAAGTTGGTCAGGCGGCGACGGATCTGTTCAACGACGCGCAAGCAATGTTACGCAGAATCATCGACGAAAAGTTGTTTACCGCACGTGCTGTTGTGGGGTTCTGGCCTGCGCGACGAATTGCTGAAAACGATGTCGCTCTCTACTCGGCTACTGACCAGAATGAGCAGATCTCTACCCTGCATTTCCTGCGGCAGCAATTGGTGAAGGGAGATGGCCTGAACAATCTCAGCCTAGCTGACTACATCGCTGAGCCAAGCGATACACAGACTGACTATATCGGTGGCTTTGCCGTCAGTACCGGTTTTGGCGCTGATGAACTGGCGAAACACTTTCAGGCTAACAACGATGACTATCAGGCCATTCTCGCCAAGGCGCTGGCCGACCGATTGGCAGAAGCCTTTGCAGAGCATCTGCACGAGCGTGTGCGGAAAGAGTTCTGGGGCTACCAGCCGGAAGAATCACTCAGCAATGAAGAACTGATCGCCGAGCGTTACCAGGGCATTCGCCCCGCACCCGGTTATCCGGCTTGCCCGGATCACAGTGAAAAGACCACCCTGTTCAATTTGCTGGACGCCGAACGAACGATCGGTGTGCAGCTGACTGAGAGTTACGCGATGTGGCCGGCGGCGAGTGTGAGTGGCCTGTATTTCTCACACCCTGAATCGCGCTACTTCTCTGTAGGCAAGATTGACCAGGAACAGGTTGACGATCTCGCCCGGCGCAAGAATGTGGACAATAAGGAACTAAGTAGACTGCTGTCTCCCAATCTGCGCTAGTGAATACCCGGGGCATTAGTTAAAATATCTTGTTCTGCTAACACGTGAATGGAACCATGTACCGTTACGATAACTACGACCACCAGATGCTGAGCGACCGAGTCGCGCAGTTTCGTGGACAAACCGACCGCTACCTCGATGGCAAATTGAGTGACGCGGAATTCCTGCCCTTGCGACTGCAGAATGGACTCTATGTGCAGCGCATGGCACCGATGCTCCGAATAGCCGTGCCCTATGGCATGCTGGCTTCGCGTCAGCTCCGGCAACTGGCTATGATCGCGCGCGAGTATGACAAGGGCTATGCCCATTTCACAACTCGCCAGAATGTTCAGTTTAACTGGCCCGAACTCGAAGAGGTGCCCGACATTCTTGCGCACCTCGCCGACGTCGAAATGCACGCTATCCAGACCAGCGGAAATTGCATTCGCAATACCACCACCGACCAGTTTGCCGGAGTGTCACCTGACGAGATCGAGGATGCCCGACCCTACTGCGAGATCATTCGACAGTGGTCCACCTTCCATCCTGAGTTCGCCTTCTTGCCGCGTAAGTTCAAGATCGCAGTGTGTGGCACGAAGGAAGATCAGGCGGCGACCCAGGTTCACGACATCGGTATCTATATCGTCAAGAACGCAGCCGGAGAAACGGGTTTTCGCATCCTCGCTGGTGGCGGTCTCGGACGAACCCCGGTCATTGGTCAGGAAGTATTCGACTTTGTAGAAAAGCCGCACTTGCTGACGGCGCTTGAAGCCATCATGCGTGTCTACAATCGCGAAGGTCGTCGGGACAACAAGTACAAGGCGCGCATCAAGATTCTTGTGCGCGAAACGGGTTTGGAGACGTTCCGCGAGAAAGTCATGCACGAATGGTCCGCAATTAAGGATGGTCCACAGACGCTGACTGAAGAAGAAATCGAGCGCTGCAAAGCGTTCTTCCTCGATCCGGACTATCAGGATCTGGAAGATGAGCCGTCAGATTTGACAAGCGCAGTGCAAAGTAATGCGCTGTTTGCCAGCTGGTATGACCAGAATGTCAAAGCCCATAAGCGCAACGGCTACGCCATAGTCACGGTCAGCATGAAAGCAACTGGCGTTGCTCCGGGTGATGTTACCGAGCAGCAGTTGGATTATCTGGCTGATCTGGCAGATGAATACAGCTTTGGCGAAGTCAGGGTTACTCACCATCAGAACGTGGTTCTGGCGGATGTGCGTCAGGACAAACTCTTTGAGTTATGGGAGAAACTTCGCGCCAAGTCCCTTTCCAGTCACAACCTCGACTTGTTGACCGATATTATTTGCTGCCCGGGCGGTGATTTCTGCGCGCTGGCGAATGCCAAGTCGATTCCCATTGCGGAGTCGATCCAGCGCAAGTTTGCCGACTTCGAGGAACTGAAGAGTATTGGCGATCTACGCATCAATATCTCAGGCTGCATGAACGCCTGTGGTCACCATCACGTCGGCAATATCGGGATTCTCGGTGTCGACAAGAAAGGTGAAGAGTTCTATCAGGTTTCTCTAGGCGGTTCGTCGCGCAATGATGCGGCACTTGGCAAAATCATCGGACCCTCGTTCGCACAGGACGAAATTCCGCTGGTAATTGAGAAACTGGTGAGCGTTTACAAGACCAACCGCAATGCGGGAGAGAAGTTCATCGATACCTACAACAGGATTGGTATCGATCCGTTCAAGGAGGTGGTCTATGCCAGCGCTGATTAAAAACGGGGCAGTTGTTGCCGACCAATGGACTCTGCTCAAGACAGCAACTGGGCCAGAAATCCTCAATGTGGTGCCAGGCAAGAACTTTATTGTTCCGCTCAAATTCTGGCGTGACTTTCAGCCGGAAATCGCTGAATACTCCGGCGACTTCGCTTTGTGGCTGGATTCCAATGAGAACGTCAATGAGCTCGGCGACGAACTGCACGCCTTCCCGCTGATCGCGCTGAACTTTCCGGCGTTTGCCGATGGCCGCTCCTATACCAATGCGCGCGAGCTTCGCGAACGACACGGTTACAAGGGAGAGATTCGCGCTATAGGCGATGTCTTGCGTGATCAGCTCTATCTCATGTCGCGCTGTGGTTTCGATGCGTTTGAATTACGCCATGATCAGGACGTAGATACTTGTCTGGCGGCGTTCAACGATTTCCAAACCGCCTACCAGAGTACTGTGATTGAACCGCTTCCCTTGTTCAGGCGTCGGTCGTAAGGCCAGATTGGCTTTCAGGCCATGGATCACGATTCCCTACTCTTTTCGTTTTTTCTGATTTTTACTGGCGCCGCCATGTTGTCTACGGTGGCGCTTTTTCTTCGTCAACCTCTGCTCGTCGCCTATATCTTTGTTGGTGTGATACTTGGCCCTTTTGGGTTGGGTTATATCGCCGAGGCTTCTCTGCTGTCTGATATCGCCGAGTTCGGGATTATCTTCCTGCTTTTCTTGCTGGGTCTGGACATGCAGCCCAGCAAGTTGCTTGTCACATTGAAGAAGACCTTTCTCGTCACGCTGGCCAGCTCGTTCGCGTTTTTCCTGCTAGGTTTCGGCTCAGGCTTCCTGTTCAATTTTACCCTGACCGAGAGCGTGGTAATCGGTTTCAGCATGGTGTTCTCGAGCACCATCATCGGCATCAAACTCTTGCCTACGACTGTACTCCACCAGAAGCACATGGGTGAGCTGATGGTTGGCATTCTGCTCATGCAGGATTTCATCGCCATTTTCATACTGGTGTTTCTGGATTCGGGGAATATCGAAGAAACCAATGCCTTGCGGGTGTTGCTCGCATTTCCTCTGCTGCTGGCACTGGCCTATGTCACGACGCGCTATTTGCTAGTGACGCTGATAGCGAGGTTCGATCACTTCAAGGAGTATATTTTCCTGCTCGCGATTGGTTGGTGCCTCGGACTGGCAGCACTGGCGTCGCAGATGGGGCTGTCCGCGGAGATCGGTGCCTTTGTCGCTGGTGTGTCGCTGGCTACGAGTCCTATTGCGTTGTTTATCGCGCATAGCCTCAAGCCGCTACGGGACTTCTTTCTGATCCTGTTCTTTTTCTCGCTCGGCGCGCAATTCAATATCGGCCTGCTATCGGAAATCATCGCGCCCGCCTTGCTGCTTGCGGTACTCGCATTGACGTTGAAGCCAGTGATTTTTCATTCGCTACTGCGTCGCTTTAGCGAGCGGAATATCCTCGCGTGGGATGCCGGATTGCGGCTGGGTCAGATCAGCGAGTTCTCGTTGCTGATCGCGTTTGTTGCGGTACAGTCAGGAGCAATTGGCGAAGCGGCGTCGCTGACTATTCAGGGTGCAGCGATCATCACCTTCCTGATCTCTTCCTACATCGTCGTGATGTATTGCCCCACCCCGATTGCGATCAATCCGAAGCTGCGTCGCGACTGAGCAATCAGTCGCGTAAATTGAGCAGATATCGGCCCTGGGCTTTACCGCTAAGTACAGCTTGCAGGCTCGCCTGTAATTCTTCGAAACCGATTTCGGTGATCAGCGATTCGAGATTATCCAGCTGCCAATCCCCGGCAAGTTTTTCCCAGGTGTGCTGTTTAACCGAGAGTGGCAATTCGACAGAGTCCACGCCCAACAAGTTCACCCCGCGAAGAATAAAGGGCAAGACCGTACCGCTAAAAGCGGGTGATTGCACGAGGCCGCAGGCTGCCACGCTGGCGCCGTATTGAAGTGTCTTGATTACATTGAACAGCGTATCCCCGCCAACTACATCGATTGCGCCCGCCCATCTCTCTTTCAGCAGTGGTCGTGGATTGTCATCAGAGAGTTCTTTGCGATCGATGATGGAGCTTGCGCCGAGTTGTTTTAACCACGCTTCTGATTCTGGCTTGCCTGTGCTGGCTACCACCTTGAATCCCAGTTTGGCCAGCAGTGCGACAGCAATGCTGCCTACTCCGCCGGTCGCGCCGGTCACCAGTACTTCACCCTGCCCGGCTTTGAGGCCAGCCTGCAGGAGGTTGTCTACGCACAGCGCAGCAGTCAGTCCTGCTGTGCCCAATACCATGCTGCCGCGCAGGCTCAGACCTGACGGGATGGAAACGACCCAGGCCGCCGGCACGCGAATCAGTTGCCCGAAGCCACCAGGAGTGTTCATGCCCAGATCGTAGCCCGTGACGATGACCTGCTGCCCTTGCTGAATTTCTGCAGCGCTCGACTCGACAACTACTCCGGCGGCATCGATTCCCGGAGTGTGCGGATAGGTTCGTGTTACGCCCTTGTTGCCGGATGCAGACAGGGCATCCTTGTAGTTGATCGATGAGTAGTGCACTTCAATGAGCACTTCCCCTTCAGGAAGTGCGTCGCTTTCCAGAGTGCTTAGCGCTGAGCTGAACTTCTTGTCCGCTTCTTCACTTACCAATAGTCCTTTGTATTGCATGATGGATCGCCTTGCTTATTTGAAAATTTCAGTATCAGTGCGATGAAACAGTTTTTTGTAGACGGCATCGAATGCACTGCCGAAGGCACCACCTACTTTGTCCTGAAATGATTTCCTGAACTCATATTCGACTTCATAGACATCGGCATCCCCACACGCAGCAACAATGCAGTCATCACTCGTATTGATTTCATCGACCATGTAGCGTTCCTTGGCCTGACTGCCGAGCCAGATTTCACCCGTCGCGATGCGGTCTATTTCAACGCTGGGACGATGCTCTTTCACCCAGCTCTTGAAGATAGTGTGGGTCACTTCCACGTCGTCTTGCGCTTTCTGTCTGCTCTTGTCAGTGATCTCACCAAAAGTGGAAAGCGTGCGTTTGAATTCTCCCGCGGTAATTTGTTCGTAGTCCACGTCGAGTTTTTTCAGCACGCGATTGAAGTTTGGCATCTCGAGGGCGACACCGATCGAACCGATAATCGAGAACGGGGCTGCGACCAGCTTGTCCGCCAGACAGGCCATCATGTAGCCACCGCTTGCGGCCACTTTGTCGACACAGATTGTTAAGGGAATTTTCTTGTTGCGAATGCGCAGCAGTTGCGAAGCTGCCAGACCGTAGGCGTGTACCATGCCACCGGGGCTTTCCAGGCGTACCAGTACCCGATCCTGTATTTCAGCCATCGAGAGAACTGCGGTGATCTCTTCGCGTAGATTGTCTACGGCGTCCGCCGCCACGTTGCCCTGGAAATTCAGTACATAGACTCTTGGCTTGCGCTCGTCATCTGCCCCATCATCTGCTGCCTGACTCGCGGAATTGTCGGCTTCTGTCTCGGGTTGCGTCACTTCTTCACTGCTGGCTGCTTTCTGTGCCTGTTTCAGTCGCGCTTTCTGTTCTTTCTGCGCTTCCTTGTCGGCTTTCTTTTCCTGCTTTGCCAGCAGCTTGAGCTCATGTTTGTTAAGAACCTTCTCGCGCAGGGTGTCGCGCATTTCTTCGAAGTGTTCATTGAGGCGCGTGACACGGATGCTGCCCTTCCTGCCTCCCCTGGCGTGTTTCTGTCCGCTGCTCGTGATCGCGCTGATCAGTATGATGATCGCCAGTACAATCGTAATCGCTTTGGCCAGAAACAGGCCGTATTCAATCAAGTATTCCAAAGACTAACTCCCAAGTCGTTTACTTCAATTCAGAATTTGCGCGCAGGTTTATCCCTGCTCGATGCTGACCAGATAATCCACTACGTCCAGCATGTGTTGAAAACCTGCGTCCGTCAGCGTGACCACGTACTTGCCATTGACATAGATAGAGGGCGTTTCGGGGTCGCCATAATCGCGCATCTGTCGCTCTGCCTGATTCAGTCGCGTGCGCACGGCAAAGGAATTGAAAATGCGGTCAAAGTCCTGCTGTGAAATGCCGCAGGATTCGAAGAACTCGCGGATTACTACTTCGTTTTGCAGGCGGTTGCGCTGCACATGATAGGCATCGAAAAAAGGATTATGTACTGCATCCAGAACACCAAGCACTTCGGCAGTATAGTAAGCCTGAGCGTGCAGACGAGTAATGGGATTCCATGCCGCAGGCAAGCGCTTGTGATCGATGGAGTCAGGTTGACGTGATTCCCAGGCAGCGACATGTGGCTCAAAGGCATAACAGCCCGGACAGCCATACCAGAACAGTTCAATGACTTCGACACGGTCGGTATCGGCGGTGCGTAGCGGTGTTTCCAGTTCGCGATAGTGTGTTCCGGCAACATAGCGTTCCATCTGTGCCAGAGCGGAAGTTGAAAGCATTGCGAGTAGCGCGACTGCGAGTAGTTGCATCGATCTCATACTGGGTCTCCTGATGGATTCAGCCTGCAAGCAGGCGCTTAGACGGCAATCCCGGCTTTGCGGGAAGCAATGTAACCTGTGATCAATTCGCCGGCAACACTGATGCCGGGGCTGGGAATCGGTGGAATGGCATTGATGTTATACCACTCGGCATATTCGATTTCCTCCTCATCCGGCACGATGTCCCCGCTCTTGTAGTCGGCATAAAAGCCCAGCATCAGTTGTGAGGGAAACGGCCAGCACTGGCTTTTGACGTAGCGAATATTCTCGACCTCTATTCCGACTTCTTCGCGAACTTCGCGATGCAGTGTTTCCTCGGCACTTTCGCCGACTTCGATAAAGCCTGCAAGACAGCTTAGAAAATTACTCTGGTAGCGCGCGTTCTTGGCGAGCAGGATCTCATCGCCTCGTGTTACGAGCACGATTATGCAGGGATTGATGCGCGGGAAGAATTGCGTATTGCAGGCGCTGCACAGCAACACCCGATTATCGCTCTGGGCCGTCGTAGGGCCACCACAGCGGCCACAGAAACGGTGTGAGGCGTGCCAGTCGAGAATCTGGTTGGCCTTGCCGACAGTTGCAAGTACTTCTGCGCCCTCGGCCATCAAAATGCTGCGTAACGAATGATCTTCCGCGTCCAGTTGCGCCGCTATTTCCGAAGACACTCTTGTCGCCAGGCTGCGCACCGAATCATGTTGCACAAGGTGGAGCTGTTCGAATTCAGGCAGTTGTGCCATGACCTGATCGATACGCCAGTGCAGCGTCCCGCGCGGAGTGAGCAGGCGACCTTCGCTGAACAGATAGATCTGATCGTCAGCATTGATTTCATTGGCTTGCAGAATAAAGGTCATGTAGTCGCCAGCTTCACGTTAGTGAAGCAATGTTATTCGGCCGCTGCTTGCTCGAGTTCCAGCCACAGACAGCCTTTGGCGCTGGATTTTGCCAATGCCTCCAGACGAGCACGGTGTTCTGCCAGTTCGTTTTCAGTGGCCTTGAGCACTGGCAGTGGTGGCCGGTTGGGGTCCAGTTCGCGTACCGCATGGTGGCGACCAGCATCATCATCCTCGTCGTCACGCAATGACAGACTGGACTGCCCGCTGGTCATGATCAGATAGACGTCGGCGAGAATCTCGGCATCCAGCAATGCGCCGTGCAAATCACGCTGCGTGTTATCGACCCCGTAACGTTTGCACAGTGCATCGAGATTGTTGCGCTGCCCAGGATGTTTCTCGCGGGCCAGTACCAGACTATCCAGCACGGTGCACACTTCTTCCATGCTTCCGGTCGCCGAGGCATTGAGCTTAAGCTCGGCATTGAGAAAGCCGATATCGAACGGCGCGTTGTGAATAACCAATTCGGCGCCGCGCACGAATTCTATGAACTCTTTTTCGATTTGCCTGAAGCGCGGTTTGTCGGCCAGGAACTGACGGGTGAGTCCGTGGACTTCGATGGCCGCTTCGTCGATATCGCGGTCCGGGTTGAGGTAGTAATGGAAATGCTTACCAGTCAGTCGCCGGTTTTCGATCTCAACACAGCCGATTTCGATAACCCGGTGGCCCTGATCCGGGTCCAGCCCGGTGGTTTCGGTATCCAGTACAATTTGACGCATTTACTCTCCAGCGTTTGCTCTGCTGTCTATTTACAGCGCGAGCTACAGTTCGTTCAGTTCGTCGATGCCCTGATTTGCCAGTTGATCGGCGATTTCGTTCTCACGATGCCCGCTATGCCCCTTCACCCATTGCCAGTCGATCTCATGGCCAGCAGCCAATGCATCGAGTTGCTGCCATAACTCGACATTCTGCACCGGTTTCTTGCTCGCGGTTTTCCAATTGCGTTTCTTCCAGTTTGCCATCCACTCAGTGATGCCGCCAAGCACATACTTGGAGTCCGAATAAAGGCGAACGCGACAGGGCTTCTTCAAGGCCTCCAGCGCCTTGATGACTGCAGTCAGTTCCATGCGGTTGTTGGTTGTCTCTGGCTCGCCGCCATAGAGGGATTTTTCCACGTCACCGTAGCGCAACAACACACCCCAGCCTCCCGGTCCGGGATTTCCCCGGCAGGCACCATCGGTAAAGATTTCTACTATTTCCGCCAAACCCTTCCCTGCGCTTAATGGATTTTCCTGGCCCGCACGTTTTCGGCGGCAGGAATCACGGTGGCCCGGCTGGGAATGCCCTGCCAGCGTGGCACGATCGGTGTGATAGTTGCCACTTGTTTAACACAGAGCACGAAATAGGCTCCTCCGAATGGACTGGCGAGTCGCGCACCCAGTTTCTCGAAACGACTGGCGTGCTTCAGAAGGCGGGAATATTTTAACGGCGAGAAATGCAATCCGTAGCTTACCTTGTCGATCTTCAGGTCGAGCAGTTGTAGCCAGTCGGTCAACCTGCCGCGGGAAATGAAGCGGCCCCGCCAGGGGATGTTGATTCGACGCTTGAACAATCGCCAGAATCCCCAGTAGCTGAGTGGATTAAAACCGATAATAAACATCTGCCCGCCGGGCCTGAGAACTCGCGTTGCCTCGCGCAGCAGGCGATGATTATCTTCAGTGAAATCAAGCGCATGGTGCAGGACAACGACATCCATGCTGTCGTTGGCCAGTGGCAGTTCTTCGTTGTCAGCGACAGCCTGCTGATTGCCACTCCGCCAACTGGGCGAGAAGATGATCTTGTGGCCTACCGGACTGTTCTCGATCAACGAATAGTCTTCATGACAGCCGATCTGCAATATGTGGTAGCCAAACAACCTGCTGATGATCGGTTCCGCATGCTCCTGCTCGACCTGCCAGGCCTCCCGGCCCTGTGGCGACTGAAACCACTGCCCGATACGCAGTTGCAGCATATCCGAGTCCGGCATGCCGCGAAGCAGCCTGCGGCGGGTTTCGTGTTTGGAGAGAATGTTCATCGCTGATGCTGGGTCATTTTGCTTCTTTAGCTGGCCAATTGCCGATTCTAACCCCCTGACTTTCCAAGCACCAGAACTGCACGCCAGCGCGCTGGCTTTGGCTTGTAATGCGCTGATTTCCCTATATTATGTCGACTTTGCCCCACTTTTCAGAAGCACTGCAACGCATGTTCGACAAAGTCCACCCTATACCGGCATTCACGGACAATTACATCTGGGCGCTGATTGATTCCGCAGCCCGCGAGGCCTGTGTCGTGGATCCAGGTGATGCTGCGCCGGTACTCGACTTTCTGGCTGCTGAAGGCCTTACGCTGAAGCAGATGCTGATCACCCATCACCATCCCGATCACACAGGCGGACTGAAGCTGCTTGGTGAACGCTATGCGGTGCCTGTTTTTGGACCCGACAATCCACGCATTGCGGGAATCACCCAGCCACTGAAAGACGGCGATGCAGTGTCAGTTCTTGGCGTAAACTTTTCTGTCATTGAAGTGCCGGGTCACACACTTGATCATATCGCTTTCTTCAGCAGTGAACCTGAGACAGCAGTCCTGTTTTGTGGCGATACACTTTTCGCCGCAGGATGCGGCCGTTTGTTCGAGGGCTCCCCGCAACAAATGCTGGCCTCGCTCAATCGCTTGCGCGCCCTTCCCTCTGAAACGCTGGTGTACTGCACCCATGAGTACACACTTGCGAACCTGAAATTTGCCCTCGCTGCAGAACCTGGCAATTCGCAGCTGCAGCAGCGTGTGACTGTGGAGCGCGACAAGCGAGAATTGGGACAACCGACACTGCCTTCCACGATTGCGCTGGAACTGGCAACAAATCCCTTTCTGCGCTGCGAGCAGCAGGAACTTAGAGACAATGTTGCTGGTCAAAGCAGGCAGTCACTCGACGATGTGACTTCTACTTTTGCGGCACTCAGACAATGGAAAGATAATTTTTGATGTTTCTCGATCATGGAAAGACAGGGAACCCTGTAAAGAAAAACTGCAGTAACAATTACCAACCGGGGATACGGCTGTTGCTCCCGGCAGTACTGGTCCTGATACAGGCTTGTAGCACAATGCCGGATAACGGGACAGACGAGACTTCTGCTCAAGCCGACACCCCACGAGTCAGAGCGGTCAATTCCCGAGATCGGGCAACCACCGTCAGCGTCGCGGCACAGGAAGAAGCCCAGCCTGAGCCAGTTGTGGACATGTGGGAGCGCATCCGCCAGGGGCTCCAGTTAAGCGCCCACTACGATCACGAGACGGTGCGTGGCACTCTGGATGACTACGCGGGGAATCAGCGCTTCTTCGACCTGGTAAGCGAGCGAGCGGCGCCATTTCTCTACCTCATCGTCGAGCGACTCGAAGCGGAAGAGTTGCCTCTTGAGTTGGCACTCTTGCCTGTCATCGAGAGCACCTACAACCCCAATGCCTACTCCGCCGAGCACGCCGTTGGCCTCTGGCAGTTTCTGAGTAGCACCGGGCGCAGTTTCGGTCTGCAGCAGGATTGGTGGTACGACGGACGTCGCGATCCCATTGCATCGACTGACGCGGCGATCACTTACCTGAAACGGCTGCACGGACAGTTTGAAGGCGATTGGTTGCTCGCACTCGCCGCATACAACACCGGTTCGCCCAATATGCGACGGGCGATACAACGCAGCGGTTCCTCGCTGGATGAAGGCGTCCAGTTCTGGGATCTCCCTCTCGCCAGGGAAACACAAGCTCACGTACCCAAGCTATTGGCCATTGCCCGGATTATTCAGGATCCTGCAGCGCACGGCGTCGAGCTGCCAGTCATCGCCAATGAACAGCAAGTCAGCAAAGTCGAGATTGGCGCGCAGATCGATTTGCGGCAGGCCGCGGAACTCGCCGGCATCGACTATGACGAACTCCGTTGGCTGAACTCCGGTTTCAGGCAGTGGGCGACTCATCCAGACAGTCCTCAGTCTCTCTATGTACCACTTGCCTCTGCCGAGCAACTCAGCCGCGCAGTTGCAGAAATTCCCGCCGATCAGCTCCTTACCTGGGACCGCTATGAAATTCAGAGTGGTGACACCCTGAGTGGCATTGCCAGCAAATTAGGTACGGAAGTTGATGTGCTGCGCGTCGTGAACAGACTCAGCGGCAACCGCATTATTGCCGGCCGTTCGCTTTTAATACCGCGTGGATTAAACCGGGACAGCAGTGTCAGAGAGCTCGCCGAACTCGCACCGGAAGTCGCTTTGCCCGCCAGTGTGCCGGCGACCTATCGCGTGCGCAGTGGTGACAACCTGTGGAGTATTGCGCGTCGCTTCCAGTTAAAGTCGGTCGATATTGCGGCGCACAATGGATTCGCAATCAACGATCTGCTGATGCCCGGCCAAGTGCTCGACTTGAGTTTCGTCGACGCCACGGCGCTGGCGGAGACGGATTCTGGGCTGTCCAATACAGCGACAGAATATCGGGTACGGCGTGGCGACAGTATGGCCAGAATTGCCACGCGACTTGGTGTCCCAGTTGATGACTTGCTGCGCTGGAATGGCTTTAATGGCGATGAAGTCATCTATCCAGATCAGAGCATCCGCATTCAGCCCCCAGCAACACGGTAAAACGCTATGAGCATTGCAAGCACAACCGCGAATGACACTGCCGAATTTCTTGGTCATCCGCGTGGGCTTGTCACCTGCTTCTTCACGGAAATGTGGGAGCGCTTCAGCTACTACGGCATGCGCGCCCTCCTCATCTTTTATCTCACCCAGCATTTCCTGTTTTCAGATGAGGCGGCTGCCGGCATCTACGCAGCGTATATCTCTCTTGTCTACATTACGCCGGTCATCGGTGGCATTGTTGCCGATCGCTACCTCGGCCCGAACAAGGCGGTTGTGCTGGGCGCTATTCTGCTGGTCGCAGGTCACCTCGGCATGGCGATCGAAGGCACCCAAGCCGTAGAGACCTTTGTCGCCGGAGAGCGCATTGTCGAGCGCGATGCATTCTACCTCCAGGTTTTTTATCTCTCGCTCGGATTGATCATCATGGGCGTTGGTTTTCTCAAGGCCAACATCTCCACACTTGTCGGTAGCATGTATGAGCGACAGGACATACGCAGAGACGGCGCGTTTGCATTGTTCTACATGGGAATCAATCTGGGTTCGTTTCTGGGTGCGATCGTTTGCGGCTTCCTGTTGCAATATCTCGGCTTTAGTTGGGGTTTTGGAGCGGCGGGTATTGGCATGCTCTTCGGTTTACTCGTTTTTCTGCGTGGTCAGCATCAATTTGGTGAAGCCGGGCAACCGAGTTCACCCGAAGCGTTAAAGCAAATCGTAGTGCCAGGGATCAATCGGGAATGGGCAATTTATCTCCTCTCGATCCTGGGCGTAATCGTATGTTGGCAATTGATGCAACAACAGGCTCTGGTTCGCGGGATGCTCGGCCTGTCTCTTGTCGTGATGGTGCTGGTTGTAGTCGCCTATGCTTTCCTTCGTTGTGAAAAGCATGACCGGAATCGAATGCTGGTTTGCTTGTTCCTCATGAGCTATCAGATCCTGTTCTGGTCCTTGTTCGAACAGACTGGCAGTTCTCTTAACCTGATGGCGGATCGCAATATCGATCGTGATTTCCTCGGTCTGGAAATTCCGGCGGCGGCGTTTCAGTCCGTCAATGCCTTCTTCATCATCACAATGGCCCCGCTGTTCAGTATGCTCTGGATAGGGCTCGCGCGACGCGGCTGGGAGCCCTCAACGCCAATGAAATTTGCGCTTTCGCTGATTCAGTTGGGGATTGGTTTTCTGGTGCTGGTGTATGGCGCATCGATTGCAGTTGACCCGACTCAGGTCGCAATGATCTGGCTGATTCTGTTGTTCTTCTTTCATACTTCCGGCGAACTCTGCATCTCCCCTGTCGGCCTGTCCATGACCACGAAGTTGTCCGTACCGCAGGTCGTCGGGATGATGATGGGATGCTGGTTCCTGGCCATGGCGGCCGGTAACTACATCTCTGGCACCATTGCCGCGATGACAGGCTCCGATACGATTGCCGGTGAAGTCGCTGACCCGGGTGCAGCGCTCGCGACCTATATGGATGTCTACAGCACCGCGGGTTGGTACAGCATTGGTGTGGGTGTATTAGCTGCACTGATCGCCCCGCTGCTCAAACATTTCATGCACGGTATCCGCTAAACCCTGTTTGGCGGTAGGCCGCACTTTTGCAGTAAAATACGCCTTTTCAATTTTCAGGGAAGCACACTATGGGATTTCTAGCGGGCAAACGAATTCTGGTATTGGGAGTGGCGAGCAAACTCTCCATCGCCTCCGGCATTGCTGCCGCGATGCATCGCGAAGGCGCCGAACTCGCATTCACGTACCAGAACGACAAACTCAAGGACCGCGTCGCGAAATTTGCGGAGTCCTGGGGCTCGTCGCTAATCTATCCCTGCGATGTTACTGACGACAAGGCGATCGATGACGTGTTCTCTGCACTGTCCGAGAGCTGGGACGGTCTGGATGGCATCGTGCACTGTGTTGCCTTCGCACCCGGCAATGAGCTCGATGGCAACTATGTCGATGTCACCACGCGCGAGGGATTCAAGACTGCACACGAAATCAGTTCCTACAGTTTTGTAGCGCTGGCCAAGGGCGGTCGTGAGTTGATGCGCGGTAGACAGGGCTCGCTGCTGACACTGAGCTATCTCGGCGCTGTACGCAGTCTTCCGAACTACAACGTAATGGGACTCGCCAAGGCCAGTCTCGAGGCAAATGTGCGCTATATGGCCAGTAGCCTCGGCCCGGAAGGAACGCGCGTGAATGGCATTTCCGCGGGACCGATCCGTACGCTGGCGGCATCAGGAATCAAGAGTTTTCGTAAGATGCTGGATCACAATGCACGACAGACGCCTCTGCGGCGCAATGTGACGATTGATGAAGTGGGTAACGCGGCGGCGTTTCTCTCGTCAGATCTCGCTTCGGGCATTTCTGGCGAAATACTGTACGTCGACGGCGGCTTCAACACGACCGCGATGGGCTCTCTGAACGACCTCGCAGACGAGAATTAATTTTCAGTACGAGTCGCCGACGCGATGCGCTCCATCTGTCAGGTCCGTGTACTCACGTGACAAGCCGATGGAGCCATCAGATCTGTTTTTTTCCGAAATGTTTTCAGTGCTGCTGCAAATCCCCTTCGCCTGAGTTCCGGTACTGTTGTTACAGAGTCTGGAATCAGGCGAACTGAGAAGCTCTAGCAAGTCGCAAGAGGTCTTGCGGCGGGACTGAGAGCTCTGCTTGACTAGAAGTCTTCGGCAGAGGCGAGATTCATCTGGATGTCAGCGCTATTGCGTAGCGTGCCCAGATAGGCATTGAAGTCATTGCGGCCGAAATCGTCTGCCATAGTCGCGCGCATAGTGGCGCGTTCTTCTTCCGATAGAGTCGCCAGGCTACCCTGTGTAACGCCGCTCAGTTCCAATAGCACGAAGGTACCATTAACAAGTGTTATACCGCTCAGCTCAGTGTCGCCAGCGCCTGGCTCTGGCAGAGCGAATGCTTCGGTGATGATCTCACGGTTGGCCGCAGTAGAATTACGTTCCACGCCAGTTTGTTCGATCCAGCTCAGAGAGTGCTCGGCCAGTAATTCGTCCAGCCCCTCGCCAGTGGATGCCGCTGCCAACAACTGACCGCCGATCTCCTGCACGGCTTCCCGCTCGTACTGACGGCGTAACAGGACTGCAATTTCAGGCTCGACTTCTTCCAGTGGCAGAATACTGGACTCATTGAACTCTGCAACGCGCAGCACGATCGAGCTGGTGTCGTTGATCTCGATGACATCGCTGTTATTGCCGTCCAGCAAGACCGAATCAGAGAACGCCGCGGAAACCACCGCGGGGTTAGCGAAGACGCCGATCGAGCCGGTTCGAGTGATCGCATCGCTGGTCACAATGGGCAGATTGAGTTGTTCGGAAATCGTTGTTAGATCACCCGTCTCGAATGCCAGGTTGGAGAGAGTTTCGAGGCGTTCGGAATAAGCCAGCTCCACTTCTGCGGCTTTGGCTTCACGCTCCAGGCGGTCTCTGGTCTCTGCGTAACTTGGGAAAACGTTCTCAGCATCCTCGGTGAGCTTGACCAGATGGACACCAAACTCGGATACAACCGGCTGTGACACTTCGTTGAGACTCAGGATTTCAAGCGCCTCTTCAATCGCGTCGGGGAATGCGCTGCCGTCGGTGAAACCGATATCACCTCCCTGCTCTGAAGACCCTGTGTCGCTGGACAGCTCTGCGGCCAAATCGGCAAATTCTTCACCGGCTTCAATACGCGCCAATGCACTGGTAGCCGCAGCGAGTGCCTGCTCTTCAGTCATGCTGCCGCCGACTTCAAACAGAATGTGCGAGGCGCGCTTCTCAGAGGAGCCCTCAAATGAGGCACGCTCTTCTTCATACAGGGCCTCGAGTTCCTCTTCGGGCACCGTGATTTCTTCTGCGATATTCGCCTGATCAAGCACTACATAACGCACGATTACAGATTCGTCCTCGCGGAACTCTTCCTGATTTGCGTCGTAGTACTCCTGAATCTCGGCATCGGAGATCGAGCGGTCGAGGGTGCGGGTGCCCATAGGAATGGACACATAACGGAAATCTCGAGACTGTCGGGTCAATCGGGCAATCTGTTCGAGTTCAGCATCAGTAACGAAGTTGGAACCGCTGAAGGCATTGGCCATTTGTCCAATAACCATGCGCTGGTAGAGATCGGCGCGGTAGGCCGCAACTGTAAAGCCCTGGGAGGCGAGAGTGCGGCGAGCCAGATCCTGGTCGAAACGGCCACCAATCTGGAATTGTGGGGTGTTTACAATAGCGCGGTCGATGGTGTCGTTGGAGACAGCGAGGTTGGCTTCCTGAGCTGCCTGTCGCAATACAACTTCTTCGATCAATTGGTTCAGAGCGAGTTGTTCGACCAGCCCCTGATCGATGCCATCGACGCTACCGCCAAACGAGGCCAGCAGATTTTGCGAGCTTTGCTGCAATTGAATATCGGTAATTTCTTCGCCATTGACTTCGGCAACGGGTGGCGCCGTGACGAAACCACCGATGATGGATTCCACGCCAAATAGCGCGAATACCGCAACGATGAGGCCGATAATGACTTTGGCGATAACGCCCTGTGAATTGTCTCTAATGTCTTGCAGCATAGTCGTTACTTGTTCCTGACAGGCGTCTACCCGACGCCGTTACGAGACTGAGCGGCATTAGTTCTGGGGGTTAGTCCAGCGCCAGAGCCATCAGCTCAAAAAGTAAAAAGGCGCATCAAAGATGCGCCCTGATAATTCTCGCTTCGGATTCCGGAAGCCGATTTGTTGTGCATTGCTCTTCAGTTTGTTGATCTTAAGTGCGCTGCGTACTAGACCGGCTTTCAGTTCCTTGCCCCGTTTTACTTCCGGAGCCAGCATTGGTCATTGAGTCTCTATGACATCGACTTTTTTGACCAATTAGTCCATACAACTTATGGGCAGGAATCCGTATTAGGAATTAACGGAGTCCTTCAAAGCTTTACCAGCTTTAAAACTTGGTACACGCGCCGCTTTGATTTCAATAGGTGCGCCAGTTTGAGGATTGCGGCCTGTACGGGCAGCTCGGTTCTTGGTTTGGAAAGTTCCAAAACCAACCAGAACTACAGGGTCATCTTTTTTCAATGAATCGGTAATTGCATCAATTGTTGCATCGATCGCACGACCAGCGGCTGCTTTGGGAAGGTCGGCGGCTGCAGCTACAGCATCTATAAGTTCTGATTTATTCACATTATCCCCTTTTACGTATTTAAGTTGTTTTTATCAAGATTACTACTTGAAAGTGATGACCTGAGCTTCCGGAGCCTACGCAAAAATACTTTGAATTCAAGTCGTGATTCGATCTGGAAATGTTCCCCAAATGCAGGCCGTACGTGCCGTACGACCGAATCTTTATACCAAGCGCCAGAAAGCCGTGTCAACAGAAAACATGCGGGTTTAGTGGGTATTTATGTGCTTTTCGTCACCACTTTGATCGATGTCTTCCTTCTTTCCTTCCTTCTTTTCCTCGACCTTTTCTTCGTTGCTTAAAGGTGTCGGTTGATACTGCAATGCATGTTCCAGTACCTCGTCAATCCAGCGGACAGGAACGATCTTCAAATCCGCTTTGATGTTGTCCGGAATTTCAGTGAGGTCTCTTTCATTGTCGGCAGGAATGATCACGGTTTTAATATTGCCACGATGTGCTGCCAGAAGTTTCTCCTTCAGACCGCCTATGCGGAGTACTTGACCACGCAAGGTAATCTCACCGGTCATTGCCACATCGGCGCGTACCGGAATATTGGTGAGAACGGAAACCAGTGCGGTGCACATTCCGACACCAGCACTTGGACCGTCTTTGGGCGTAGCGCCTTCCGGAACGTGAATGTGCAAATCAAACTTCTCATGGAAATCTGCTTTCAAGCCCAACGCGCGAGCGCGACTTCGTACTACTGTGAAGGCGGCCTGAATTGACTCTTGCATGACATCGCCAAGCGAGCCCGTCTTGATTGTCTTGCCCTTACCTTCGACGGCAATCGCCTCAATGGTCAATAATTCACCACCCACCTGGGTCCAGGCGAGACCATTGACCTGGCCGATCTGGTTTTCTTCTTCCGCTTTGCCGTAGTCGAATTTGCGCACGCCGGAATACTTCTCGAGCAAGTCAGATGTAAGCACGATCTTGCTCGTCTTGCTGGCATTGTCTTCGCCCAGCGCGTGTTCCTTCACGACCTTGCGGCAGACTTTGGCGATTTCCCGCTCCAGGCCACGAACACCCGCTTCACGCGTGTAGTAGCGGATCAGGTCGCGCACCGGGGCTTCGCCAAATTCCAGCTCCCCTGCCTTTATTCCGTTGTTTTTCAATTGCTTGGGAACGAGGTATCGGAGCGCAATATTGACTTTCTCATCCTCGGTGTAGCCAGGAATTCGAATCACCTCCATACGATCCAGGAGGGGTTCGGGAATATTCATGCTGTTGGATGTACAAACGAAAAGTATCTCGGACAGGTCATAGTCCACTTCGAGATAGTGATCGTTGAAGCTGTTGTTCTGCTCTGGATCGAGCACTTCCAGTAAGGCGGACGCCGGGTCACCGCGATGATCCATGCCCATCTTGTCGATTTCATCGAGCAGGAAAAGCGGATTGCGCACCCCTACTTTGGACAGCTTCTGCAGGAGCTTGCCTGGCAGTGAGCCGATGTAGGTGCGGCGATGGCCGCGAATCTCGGCTTCATCGCGCACGCCGCCCAGCGCCATGCGCACGAACTTGCGATTGGTTGCGCGAGCGATCGACTCACCGAGGGAGGTCTTACCGACACCGGGAGGACCAACCAGACAGAGAATCGGGCCCTTGAGTTTCTTGACGCGTTTCTGCACGGCAAGGTATTCGAGAATGCGTTCCTTGACGTCCTTCAGGCCATAGTGATCGTGTTCGAGAATCTCTTCTGCCTTGGGCAGTTCGAGGCGGACTCTGGAGCGTTTTTTCCAGGGAATGCTGATCATCCAGTCGAGATAGGTGCGAACGACTGACGCCTCTGAAGACATGGGCGACATCATTTTCAGCTTGTTCAATTCTTGCTGGGCTTTGTCCTTGGCTTCCTTGGGCATGCCCGCTTCGTCGATCTTCTGCTTGAGCTCTTCCGTTTCGTTGGGCACGTCTTCCAACTCGCCCATTTCTTTCTGAATCGCCTTCATCTGCTCATTCAGATAGTACTCGCGCTGGCTCTTTTCCATCTGCTTTTTGACGCGTCCACGAATGCGCTTCTCAACCTGAAACAGGTCGATCTCCGCTTCGATGAGAGACATCAGATGTTCAATGCGTGCTTGCAGACCTGCGAGTTCCAACAGGTTTTGTTTCTCTTCCAACTGCAACGACATATGGGAAGCAATGGTGTCCACCAGCCTGCCCGGTTCATCGATGCTTGAAATTGAGGTCATGACCTCAGGGGGTATTTTCTTGCTGAGTTGCACATACTGATCGAATTGCGAAAGCAAGGAGCGGATCAGCAAGGCGGATTCTTTTTCCGGTACTGACTCGGGTGCCAGTATCGAGGTTTCGGCGCGGAAGTGATCGTCATCGAAAATGACTTCCTTGATGCGGGCGCGATCGAGGCCCTCGACGAGTACTTTCACCGTGCCGTCAGGCAGACGGATGAGTTGCAATATCGTGGCTACCGTACCGATCTGAAAAAGGTCATCGACGCCCGGTTCGTCATCCGAGGCATTCTTCTGGGCAACCAGCAATACCTGCTTGTCGCTGGCCATTGCCAGTTCCAGCGCCTTGATCGACTTCGGTCGACCTACGAACAGGGGCTGGACTATTTGCGGGTAGACCACCACATCACGCAGTGGTAGCAGAGGGAAATTTGCCGGGGCAGATTCGTCAACGGGGTTGCTCATAGGAATGCTCTTGATATCAAGTAACGCGTTTCTAGGACATGGAGCCAAACCCTGCCAAATCAAGGCCTGGCATGAGCTTATTCGTCAACGGCAGACTTGCTTTGTTGCTCGATATTCTCATACATCAGCAAAGGTTCGGACTCACCTTCAATTACGGCAGCATCGATGATGACCTTGCTAACTTTTTCCAGCGACGGAATTTTGTACATGGTATCCAGCAGAACGGCTTCCATGATGGAGCGCAGGCCGCGTGCACCTGTCTTGCGTTCTTGGGCCTTGCGGGCAATTGCGCGTAAGGCATCGTCGCGGAACTGGATTTCCACGCCTTCCATCTCAAACAGCTTCGCGTATTGCTTGGTGAGAGAATTTTTGGGTTCGCGAATAATGCGTACCAGCGCATCGAGGTCCAACTCATCCAGAGTGGCGATCATCGGGAGACGACCGACAAACTCGGGAATCAGACCATACTTCACCAGATCTTCCGGTTCGACATCGCGCAGGGTTTCCCCAACACGGTCTTCATTCATCTGGCTGCGCACTTCAGCAGTAAAGCCGATGCCACTCTTCGAGGAGCGGTCGCGAATAATCTTGTCCAGACCAGCGAATGCACCACCACAGATAAAGAGGATGTTGGAAGTATCAACTTGCAGAAATTCCTGCTGAGGATGCTTGCGTCCGCCTTGCGGAGGCACAGAGGCGACAGTTCCCTCAATGAGTTTCAGGAGCGCCTGTTGCACCCCTTCACCTGATACATCGCGTGTGATCGATGGGTTGTCAGACTTTCTGGAAATCTTGTCGATCTCATCGATGTAGACAATGCCGATCTGGGCTTTTTCCACATCGTAGTCACACTTCTGCAGCAGCTTCTGAATGATGTTCTCCACATCTTCCCCGACATAACCGGCCTCAGTGAGTGTGGTTGCATCGGCGATGGTGAACGGCACATCAAGCAGGCGTGCGAGTGTCTCAGCCAGCAGGGTCTTACCGGTACCGGTTGGCCCTACCATCAGAATATTGCTTTTGCTCAATTCGACATCATCACTGGACTTGTCGTAATTGAGTCGCTTGTAGTGGTTGTAGACTGCGACAGACAGTACTTTCTTGGCCGCTTCCTGGCCAATGACGTATTCGTCGAGCGTGTTCTTGATCTCTTCAGGGATCGGGAGTTTGCGCGTAGTGGTTTCGGACTCCTTCTCCTGAATTTCTTCACGGATGATGTCGTTGCACAAATCAACGCATTCATCACAAACGAAAACAGAGGGGCCGGCAATCAGCTTGCGAACTTCGTGTTGGCTCTTGCCGCAAAAAGAGCAGTACAACAACTTGCCGTTGTCGTCGCCCTTGTTGTATCGATCATCTGACATTTGAGGTTTGCCTTACTGCTTATACTCTACTGCGGCGTGCTGTTACGGTTACTACGTCGGCCTCACCGAAATAATTCAGTGACGTTGGCGTATTTGCCGCTTCAGGTCGACTCGGGTGTGCTGAAAGCCAGTAATTCAGCGGTCTGGAGCCGACATTCTGCGCTTTCAGGCTGGTTATGCCTAAAATGAGGCCATTGCCTCACAAATGCAAGTCAATCCTGCCTCTTTTGGCCCTGTGAGGGGCTCTACTTACTCTTTTTATCTACTCTTTGCTCGATTACTTTATCGACCAGACCGTAGGCCAGTGCTTCCTGAGCGCTCATGAAATTGTCGCGCTCGGTATCGCGTTCTATGACCTCTTCGGGCTGGCCTGTATGTTCCGCGAGCAGTACATTAAGTTTCTTACGTATCTTAATGATTTCATTGGCCTGAATCTCGATATCAGACGCCTGCCCCTGAGCGCCGCCGCTCGGTTGATGAATCATCATCCGTGAATGGGGCAAGGCCAGGCGTTTGCCCTTGGTGCCCCCGGCCAGCAGCATCGCGCCCATGCTCGCCGCCTGTCCGATGCACATCGTGCTGACGTCGGGCTGGATAAACTGCATCGTGTCGTAGATGGACAACCCGGCCGTGACTGAGCCACCTGGTGAATTAATGTACAGGTGGATGTCCTTGTCGGGGTTCTCGGATTCAAGAAAGAGCATCTGAGCCACAATCAAGTTGGCCATATGGTCTTCCACCTGCCCGGTCATGAAGATGACGCGGTCTTTGAGCAGACGGGAATAGATGTCATATGAGCGTTCCCCGCGAGCCGTTTGCTCGACAACGATCGGCACGAGTGCCGCGCTGGGCGAGAGAGTGTTGCTGGCCATGCTGAATTCCTTCTGTTACTTCCTGGTCAGTGAATCGAGGAGCGAACTTACTCGCTCGCGTCCTCACTGGCATCCCCTTCACCCGCTTTCGGCTCAGGCTTGATGACTTCCTGATAATCAACGTTTTTGTCTTCGACTTTCGCCTGATCAATTATGTAGTCGAAAACCTGATCTTCAAGTACTGAAGACTCTACAGCTGATAATTGTTCCTGATTGCTGTAGTACCACTTAACGACTTCTTCAGGTGACTCATAAGTCGCCGCCAGCTCTTCAATCGCTTCCTTGACCTTTACGGCATCGGCTTGCAGATTCTGTTGTTGAATCACTTCACCGAGAACCAGTCCGAGTACCACGCGGCGCTTGGCCTGTTCAGCAAACAGGTCATCAGGCAGCAGGCTCTTGTCGATGTTCTGGCCACCGCCCATTTGTTGCAGAGTCTGGTTACGCAGTTGCTCCACCTCTCCGGCTAGCAGCGCGGCGGGGACACTGACATCGACAGCTTTCAATACTGCGTCCATGATCTGGTTCTTGAGCTTGTTGCGGCTCGCACCTTTCATTTCACGGCGCATGTTGCTCGCCACTTCTTCACGAAACGCCTCGATGCCACCTTCGCTGACACCGAAGCTGGCGAAGAACTCGTCATCAACTTCAGGCAGTGCCTGCTCGCTGACGGTATTCACCGTGATGTCGAATTCCACCGCAGCGCCCACGAGTTCCTTATTGTGATAGTCCTCAGGAAAGCTCAGTGGCAGTGTGACGGTATCGCCTGCTTTCTTGCCGATGATGCCATCCTCGAAACCCGGGATCATGCGCTCGGAACCGAGCACGAGATTGGTGCCGGAGGCCTTGCCACCAGCGAATTCTTCGCCGTCTTTACGACCGGTAAAATCGATATTTACCATATCGTCCTTGGCCGCTTCGCGATCGACTTCCTGCCAGTTTTGACGCTGCTTTCGCAGTGTTTCGATCATTTCGTCGATATCACTGTCCTTGACTTCAGCTTGCAGTCGCTTGGCTTTGAGCTTGCTGAAATCGGGCAGTTCGATTTCCGGATACACTTCGAAGACAGCTGTGAACTGCAGGTCTTCGCCCTCGTCCATTTTTGTTGCTTCGATTCGCGGCTGACCGGCTGGTTTCAGGCTCTGTTCGGTGAGTGCTTCATAATAGGTTTGACTCATGAGTTCACCAGCGACTTCCTGGCGTACGCCGGCGCCAAAGCGGCTCTTGACGACTTTCAGCGGGACCTTGCCCTTGCGAAAACCATTGAGACGAACTGTGCGTGCAGCCTCCTGAAGGCGCGCATTGACAGCGGAATCAACCCTGTCGCTGGGCACAGTAATAGTCATTTTTCGCTCAAGTCCTTGAGTTGTTTCGATAGAAACCTGCATTGTCTAACCTCTTAAAAAACTGGATGTTGAAGCTCACTGTCCTCGTCGTCAGGTGCAAAGCAGGACTTACAGTGCGAAACCTTGAGAGTCGGGAGAGTGCCCGTGTTCCGGGCATATTTTCAGCTAAATCAACTGGGTACTTGAATCAGGTGAGCTCGAAAAGAGCGCGATTTTCCCATATCAAATTTGCAACTTCAATGAATTTGCCAGTCGCGTGACACAGCAGGTTTTCTGGCTTTGGGCACTCCTGAAACTGATCAAAATCAATAAAATTTCAAAAAAAATTTCGCAAAATCTCGCTGCCAAACTTTTTTCGTGTCTGAGATTTGCCAGCTAAGCCATTGTTTGCAGTTGGAAAACATGCCCTCCACGGTTTTTCAAAATGTCGTTCAAGTCACTGAAAATATTGAATATATTTGAATTGTATGGAATTTGACCAGTGCCCGAACAAGCGCTCAGTGGCATAATTTTTGCGCTCTTTTCGCTCGTCAAAACTGCCAGTACTGTAAGCTCACTCGTCGGCTCCGGGGTTGTGCACTGACTATGTCAGGCTGGCAGTGCCAGTAACAACTCCGGGCTGGCGGAGACCAGATTCGGACTCTGAAGGAACAGGACTGAACCTGAGAATGCGCGAGACCTTGTGTGAAATGGCAAGAACAATAACAAGCCTGCCATACAGCGTTTCCGTATTCCGAATAGACCCTGGTTCTGCTAATCAACAAACGACAACAACTAAAAGCAGGCTCCACCCACAAGAGCCAGAAATGGAAACGGCTATGTCTGACTCAATATCCCTGGACGATTCAACCTTAACCAAAACTCAAGACGAGCAGAGTCTCATTTATAGTCAGAGAGACCTCTGGTATTTCCGCACCAGCGACGGCCGCGAGATCGGTCCGTTTCGCTACCGCTCAGAAGCGGAAACCGGATTGCATCGTTTGCTGGGAGGCGATCCCAGTACTCACTGAACTAACAGGCTGTTATTCATAGCCTCTTGCCGTACTGGCCTGCGCGCTGCTGCTATCGCTTCACTCACAACTGTGAGTTAAACTGCGGGATCAGCGCTCGGGTCACGATACGGCATGAATTCGTTCAGCAATCTCCAACGCAGCATTACCATCGGTTATGGCCCCGCCTATGCCAACAACAAGATCTGGGGCGACTTGCAATCGAAAGTCATCATCCCAACCGAGATCGTCTCCTCCACTACTGCGACACGCTATAACCCTGCCCTGATTCTGCTCGACCTGCATCTGCTGCGGGAAATGGATCTGGATGAATGGAAGAAGCAATTTCCGCAAGCGATCCTCCTGAGTACTGACTCACTCAATCTCGACACGGATCTCATTCTCGAAAACAGCCTGCCTTACAAGCAAACCTGCAAGATGCTGGAGATGGCTTGTTATCAGTGGGTGTTGAAGAGCGAGAAGCAGGAAAGCGCAAAAATGCGTGATACAAACATGCGCTATCTCAGCAAGCTGGCGGATATCAGTATCTCGCTATCAGCTGAAGATGACCTGATGAAGCTGCTGCGCAAAATTCTGACTGAAGGACAGAATATCGCCTGCTGTGATGCCGCCTCGCTCTTTCTCATCAACGAGGTGAACGAACATGAGCGCGAGCTGGTATTCAAGTTAACACAGAATGA
Source organism: uncultured Pseudohongiella sp. (assembly GCA_965228725.1). Classification (GTDB taxonomy): domain Bacteria; phylum Pseudomonadota; class Gammaproteobacteria; order Pseudomonadales; family Pseudohongiellaceae; genus UBA9145. The sequence continues at coordinate 512,695 of OZ245834.1, forward strand.
TTCCATGGATTTTCCCTTCGAGGAAATCAGCTTTCCATTGGATAATTCATCCATTGCCGGCTATGTCGCTTACAGTGATTGCGAATTAAATATACCTGACGCCTATCAGGTGCCGGCATCAGAGCCGTACCGGTTCAATCAGTCGTTCGATAGCCGAACTGGATACCGCACCAAGTCCATGCTGGCGATTCCACTTGCCAACAAGCAGAAAGAAGTTATCGGTGTGCTGCAGTTTATCAATCGCAAGAAAGCGCGGTCCCTGAAGATTACTGACGAGAAATCCGCACAGGCGTATACCGAAGCCTTCGACAGCGACATCAATGTCCTTCTGCAGGCGCTCGCGAGTCAGGCTGGTATCGCCATCGAAAATACAATTCTGCAGAACGATATCAAGGCGCTGTTCGAAGGCTTCGTGAATGCGTCGGTGGCAGCGATCGAGCAACGCGACCCGACGACCAGTGGTCACTCGTTTCGCGTCGCGGATCTTTGTGTCGGATTGGCCGACTCGACATCGCTATCCAATCTGACGCGACTACGGGATATCGAATTCTCGGAAACCGAAGTACGGGAACTCAAGTATGCCGCCCTGCTCCATGACTTTGGTAAAGTTGGTGTGCGCGAATCGGTTCTGGTGAAGCAGAAGAAATTGCAGGAAGGCAGCATCGACAACATCAAGTATCGCATCAAGCTCGCGCAGGAGCGCCTCAATACCCAGGCACTACGCAAGCAGTTGGCCATGTATCGCGAAAACCGCTTTGACCAACGACAGTTCACCGAGATCGATGAGCTGCTGAGTCAGGATGTTGAAACACTCGAGGAATTTTACCGGGCGATAGTTGAGGCGAATGAGCCCTCAATCCTTAAGGCAGACAATCGCGCGATACTGGAACGAATCAACAGTTTCCAACTGCTGGGGTCAGACGACGGCATGGAGATCATCAGCAGCGATGAGTTGCAATTGCTGTCGATAGCAAAGGGAAGTCTTTCCGAGTCAGAGCGCAAGGAAATCGAGTCCCATGTGGTGCACACCCAGAATTTCCTCGAACACATTCCCTGGACCCGGGAGTTGCAGAATATCCCCACGATCGCCGGTGCGCATCATGAGAAACTCGATGGCAGTGGCTACCCGAGTGGCATGACCGAGGCGCAAATCCCGACACCTTCCAAGATAATGACGATCTGCGACATCTACGACGCACTCACGGCATCAGACCGCCCGTACAAACCTGCCATGAATGTTGAACAGGCCATCGACATTCTGCTCCTGGAGGCGAAGCAAGGGCTGCTCGATGCAGACCTCGTTGAGGTGTTTGTAGATGCGAAAGTCTTTACCGTCATTGACAAAAGTAACTACCCGGGCAGCGCCTCATTTTCGAGCTTCAGTCATCATCCCTGTGATTACGATCTCCACAAGCACGATTAAACACCAGCGGGAAGAATGAATTGATTGTGATCCGAACGAATCAGGCGGCGTGTCGAGCCTGGCGATGCGAGATCATTGAGAGCATGCTGCGCAATTCCCCGAATACGGCATCCATGCGGTGCATGAAGAAGAAATGCCCTTTGCCGGCTACGCGATGAAAGCGTGCATTGGGCAAACGCGACGTTAGAAACTCACAATCAGAGCGTTGCGACAGGCGATCACACTCTCCTTGCCATATTTCTGTCGGCACGCTGACCTCCTGAAGGCGGAAATCCAGCTTTCGATAACTCAGCGCGATGTCCTGGGCGATGCCTTCATAGCCATTACTCATGGCTTCTTCGAGATCGTTGGCCAGCGCCTTGAAGAGCGATTTGTCAGCCAGCGAATGACGATCCGCCGCGCACAGATGCTGCGCCAGCTGGCGAATGGCAGAGACAGGGTCAGCATGAAAGAAGCGATGCTTGATGCGTACCAGCAGTTTGACCAGCAGCGGGGTCAATTCGTTCCAGCACGTCGCGGAATAGGAACTCGAGTTCTGCTCATTGAAAACACTTCCGGGAACGCCGGCCAGGCTGAGTTTGAACAGAACCCTGTTTGGTTGCATGTGCGCCAGAGTCAGCGCGTAAATGCCCCCCGCTCCCAGCGACATGACGCCATAGTGTTGCAAGCCCTTCAGATCGGCCAGTGCGGCTACCGCCGCGCAGAATTCTTCCGGGCGCGAACAAACGAAAAAGTCCGATTTGCCTATTCCGGGTCGGTCCACGACCAGGAGGCGAAATCCATTGCGTTGTGCTGACTGGTGGAATAGCTCGGCTTCAAGCCGCGAGCTACCCCCATCATGGAAATAAAACACGGGTGTTCCGCTGGCTGCCCCATATTCTGTATAAGCCAGCCGATAGGTATTGAACAGGAAATATTCGGGAGTCGAGGCTGAGGTGTTGGGACTGGCAACGTCACTCTCCGGCAGTGCCGGTGGAAGCGTTGTAAGTAGCTCGCTGCTCGCAGCAGTTATCGACATAGTCCCTTTTCCTGATGAAAAACCACAGGTAGTTTCGATTCAGGATAATAGGTGGGAAATATTCCCACGTCAATAGACCGCGTCACACTTTGGATATTTTAATGTGGGATATTTTCCCACCATTTGGCTATACTAAGCGCTTATGAGTACTCCAGCGGACAACATACCCGGTTCCCCTCCGCCTACTTTGATAGTGGCGCTGCAGAAGCTGCTGCGGCCGCTGGTGCGCTTGCTGCTCAACCAGCAGGTGACCTATCCGCAACTCGCGGCGATGTTAAAGCCTATTTATGTGACGGTTGCCGAAGAAGAAATGGCGATGCCCGGCAAGCGCCAGTCAGATAGCCGCATCAATCTGCTCACCGGAATCCACCGCAAGGACGTCAAGCGACTCCGCGCCGAACAACAGGATGAGCCCGCCATACCGGCCAACGTCTCAATCGGTGCGCAGTTGATTGCCTACTGGATGGGCGAACCGGAATATCAAAACAACGATGGCTCGCCTCGCCCACTCTCGACCCGAAGCAGCGGCGCGGAGATTTCTGAATTTGAACAACTGGTGAGTCGCGTTGTACGCCAGGACATTCGACCTCGAGTGATTCTGGATGAGTGGTTACGATTGGGCGTTGCGCATCTCGAAGATGGACAGCTGATGTTGAACACAGGGGCATTTACTCCGGACTCTGGCTTTGATGAAAAGGCGTTTTTCTTCGGCAAGAACATCCACGATCACATCGCCGCTGGCGCCCACAATCTTATGGGGGCCAAACCTTCCTATTTCGACAGGAGTGTTTATTATGACGGCTTGACCGAAGCGTCTGTAACTGAGCTTCGTCAACTCGCAGAAGAACTCGGCATGAAGGCGCTGACGGAGATGAACAAGGCAGCGCTGCGACTTCAGCAAAAGGATCAGGCAGCAAGCGATGCGTCACAGCGCATCAATTTCGGCGTGTTCAACTATCACGCTGTTCTGGGCGATACCCAGAGCAAGATCGACAGTGAAAATGAATCAGGTGATGCCTGATGAGATCAGTCTGGGGTTTGGTGACGAGCCAGCAACCGAAAAAGCTATGATGCAATTGATTGAACAGCGGACACATTCTTTCAGCCAGCAACGCCTGTTGTTGCTGCTTTTGCTGATGGCTATTGTTCTGCTCAATCTTCCGGCGACGGGCTTTGTGCGCTTCGGCGGTGGTGACGATGAAGGCAGCGGCCTGGGTGGAACTGGGCGAACCGCAATCCCCGGCAGTGAGAGCGGCCTTGGCGGCACCGGCTTCAAACCCTTTCTTGGTTACACAGCGCCAGTCGGCGCGAGTGAGTCTGACAGGCCTGCAGAGGTGGTTATTTATCATCGCCCAGAGGCGATGGCGTTGGCGGTAAGCAAGTCCGTGCAAGCGGATATTCCTGCTACGCGCCCGGTAACTGCGGCGCCACTACCCTCGCCCGTAACAGTCATGGCTGCCAGCAATTTCACACGGGATTCTTCTGCCATCCTGATTCATGAGCAGATCCAGCGTGAAATGGATGAGATGGCGCTGAGTTTTGCGGACGACGAAACACTGCAACAGCAAGTCGCTGCGACTCCTGCTCCGTCTGCGCACACTATCACCTCAAGTGCCGAGAACAGCGACACGCAGCCTGCTGCGGCCTCCTTGGCTAGCCAGCTAGAAACTCAGGACGAGGTTTCCTGGCAAGCGCTTGGCAATTATCTGGCCGATCAGCGCACGGCCAAAACCAGTGAGGAAGGAGAGTCTGAATTAGCTGCTCTCTCGACCGAACTGCTTTCCCCGGATCTGTCATCCGAAGCGAACCAGCGCATGTCACGTCCGGATCGTGTTCAGCGTCCCGAACTGCCAACCATGCAGCGGGTGCGGCCCGTCCAGCGCGCCGGCGTGCTGCCACCACGCATCCAGCCCTTCAAGCTCTAGTCAATCAGAGGTTTCCGAGCGGAACCCGGTTTACCGAGACCAGCTGTAGCGCAGTTGGCCCATAACGGCTGTGTCCGGGCTCGCGTCAGTGAAGCCGAACACCGTTAGCGCAGTGAAGCTCCAGGAAGGCGACAGTTGCCAACTCAGATAGGGTGTTAGTTCGTGGCTTTCGGTGGAGAACTCGGATGCGGATTGGCGGAAATCGTACAGTGCTCCCACAGACAAGCGTTCGCCAAGGGGCTTGGCAAATCCTAATTGTGTATACAGGGAGTTCAGCAGTCCGGGGTAGAGACTCGTCTTGCCGCGCTTGTTATAACCGAGGCTGGCAAAGACCGCAGCGCTGCCCACATTGGCTGACAGGTCCAGTTGCAGCGCAACATCAATCTCACCCGTGCCAAGTGCTTTGCGTTCATCAGCGCTGGGTAACTTGGCATCGATTCTCAGATCAAAAAACAATTGTCCTGCGGGATCGAAATGGTAGAGCGCGCTAAGCACCGTATCGCCCAATCCGCTCTGTGTCACAACTTCATCACCGGCGACCGCCTGAGTGACTCCGCCGACGTTGACCAGCACATTACCAAGCCCGGTGACTTCGAGCCGCGATGCGGTAGCCATTAGCGTCCACCGCTCGGTGCTGAGTTCGTAGCTGAGCGGCAGGTAGTTAATGCGCGTGTCGACATCGGCGCCGAAATCGCCGCGGGCATGATAGGCGCCAAGCGAGAATGCCTGGGTAAGCGAGTCGTCGGTCTGGGCCCAGCTTCTGGAGCAGAATCCTGCCGCCGCCAGAGTCCATAGCAAGAATGCCGATGCACAATAAGTGGGCAATGGAGTCAAACTGCGTGAAATTGTAGAGAAAAGGCTTGTGTGTGACACTGCCTGAACGCTGCTCATGATTGCTGACTGCGAGATTCGCCTTGCGAGGCTGTGCAAGATAGAGCGATATGCGGCATAAATCCAGCGCTCACGCCTGTCGAGGACGAAACAGTCACCTATCGTGGCAATCTGCCGATAGGACAGAATAGCAGCCGGGCTTAATTGGCCCAGTCTGTGTTTTTTTGGCTGACCAGCATGGCTGAGGCAGCTACTATACCAACTGACCTGATCCCGGCGAAAACCCCAGTAAAGCAGGACAGTCGCAAGCATTTTGTTACAATAGCCCGGACTCGTGCTGCACTGTGCATTGCTGCCAGCCGAATCAGGGCCAAAAAATAGAACGAGAATCGGACATCCGTATGAAAAAGCATTCACTGTGCCTGCTCCTCGCCATGTCTCTCAGCCCAACCCCGGGGCTGTTCGCAGCAGAAGAAGATGAACCCCCTCCCCCGATAGAAGAAATGAACCGTCTCATAGAGGCTGGTGATTTTGCTGAGGCCTTCACTACCGGCCAGCGCTGACTCGATCTCTGGGAAGGTGAAAGTCCGGAGTTTGATTTTCTCTATGGACTTGCGGCGCTGGAAGCCGGTGAGCCCAATGATGCCGTGTTCGCTCTCGAGCGTGCCACGGCTACCAGCACGGGTGTACGGCGCGAACGCGCTCGCCTGGAATTGGCGAGAGCCTATTTTGTCACCAACAATCTGAATGCTGCCGAAAACCTTTTTAACGTGGTGCTGCAAAATAATCCGCCGGCGAATGTGCGCCAGAATATCGAGGCTTTTCTGCAGCTCATCGAGACCCGACGGGACAGCCAGGCGCCAACAGCGAACTGGACGATCGCTACTGCCATCGGCTCGGATGATAATATCAACAGTGCCACCAGCGATGGCCTCATCGATACTCCTCTGGTTGGCCAAATCGAACTGAATCCTGATGGGCAGCAGACTGAGGACAACTACTCGAACACTACGCTCGGTTTTGCCTACGTCTACCCTTTCACTCGCGACCGCTCACTGAACTTCAATCTCAATCTCGTGCATCTCGACAACTTCGATACTGATCAGTTTGATATCGATAACATGCGTGGCACGGTCGCCTATGCCTGGGGCGATGAAACCAATCGCTTTCGACACGGCGTAGTGGCGAGCAAGGTGAATCTGGACGGGACCAGTTTCCAAACCAGCACCGGACTGAACTCTTCGTGGCAACGCAGTTGGGGCCAGGGGCTGTATAACAGCCTGTCGGCCTCTTACTCGCGCATTCGCTATGAGGATGGCGGTAATCCACAGAACGCCCTGCGTGACGTGAATCAGTTGCTGCTGACCGCAGGTCTGACGAAAATCAATGGCCCGTTCACTCACTCCGGCAATGTCTATCGCGGAGATGAATCGCCTGAATCGGCTACTGCAGGCAAGCACAATGGTCGTGAGTACATCGGAGCGGCATACAGCCTGTTGTATCGACTAAATGCCGGGCACACCCCTTTCCTGCGCGCGTCTCTACAGAGTGTCGAACACGACAGCGCACACCCTGTGTTCTTCAATACAGTTCGCGAAGATGATACGCGCAGTCTTACCGCGGGTTGGTTCTGGCAGGCGCAGCGGCGATTAATGGTGACGGCGGAGGCGACCTACACGGACAATACCAGCAATATTCCCCTGTTCGACTATTCCCGCTTCAAGTATCAGGCTGGGATTCGTTATCAGTTCTGATAACCGATGCTTGTCATCGTTTAATCTTGCAAATAAAAAAAAGGGGCAACTGCCCCTTTTTTGTTTTTCGCATTAATGCGCCAACAATTGTTCCGTAGCTGGTGCTCAGTCTTCCGCTTTCTTTTTGAAATCCAGCGATGCTGAATTGATGCAGTAGCGCAGTCCCGTCGTTTCCTGCGGGCCATCTGGAAATACATGGCCGAGATGGGATTCGCATTTCTTGCACACGACTTCGGTTCGGATCATGCCGTGCGAGAGATCTCTGATTTCGCCAACGCTCTCTGCCGCAACAGGTTGATCGAAGCTGGGCCAACCGGAACCCGAGTCGTATTTGGTCGTCGAAGAAAAAAGCGGTTCACCACAGGCTGCGCAATGATACATCCCGTCATCTTTGAGATCCCAGTACTCGCCGGTGAAGGCCCGCTCCGTCCCTTTTTCACGCAGCACGTGATAGCGTTCCGGGTCGAGGTTTTCGCGCCACTCTTCTTCGGATTTGCTGCTCTGCGCCTTGTCGTCTGTCTTGTCGGATTGGTCACTCATATTCTGTCTCGTTCCTGCTTGCGCGGCTGTTCAAGTATTCTGCATTGGTGCCGTTTCTAACATACTGTAGAATAGGCTTTTTTCAAGTTTCGTGGGCGGCTATCGATTGTCGGCCGTGCCGCTCCGAGAGTAAGACTCTCGCGAGCCTATTCAGGCAATCACTGCTTATTCTGGGCTGACTCACTCTGTGGATCATTTTGCATGCAGTAGTCCGCATACAAAAGTCCTCATGCAGTAGATAGTACCACTGGAAGACGTTAATGGATCATTCGAAGAAGCTGCAAGAAATCTATACAGACAATATTGTCCAATCGAAAAAGCTTGGCAATGTGTGCTATGACATTCGCGGTCCGGTGTTGGAGGAAGCCAAACGCCTGGAAGAAGAAGGTCATCAGATTCTCAAACTCAACATCGGCAATCCGGCACCGTTCGGATTCAATGCGCCCGATGAGATTCTCTACGACGTAATCCATAACCTGGCTAACGCCCAGGGCTACTGTGATTCCAAGGGCCTGTATTCAGCACGCAAGGCAATCATGCAGGAATGTCAGCGCTTGCACGTCGATGGCGTCGAGATCGACGACATTTATCTGGGCAATGGAGTGAGCGAACTTATTACCATGGCCATGCAGGCATTGCTGAACGATGGTGACGAAGTATTGATACCGGCCCCCGACTATCCCCTGTGGACTGCCTCTGTGAGTCTTGGCGGTGGCACGCCAGTGCATTACCTATGTGACGAAGAGGCAGACTGGTTTCCGGCGCTCGATGATATCGAAGCTAAAATCAGTTCCCGTACCAAGGCCATAGTCATTATCAATCCCAATAACCCGACCGGGACTGTCTACTCAAAAGAGTTGCTGGAGAACCTGATCGATCTTGCGCGGCGCCATAATCTGATTATTTTTGCCGACGAGATTTACAGCAAGATAATCTTCGACGATGCCAAGCATATCCCCATTGCTTCGTTGTGCGATGACCTGTTTATTGTGACCTTCAATGGGCTTTCCAAATCCTATCGCCTCGCGGGCTTCCGTTCTGGCTGGATGATACTCAGTGGTGCCAAACACAAGGCGCGCAGTTATATCGAAGGTCTGGAGATTCTGACCAACATGCGACTCTGTGCCAATGTCCCCGCGCAGTTTGCCATTCAAACGGCGCTGGGCGGCTATCAGAGCATCAATGATCTGGTCCTGCCGGGCGGCCGACTGAAGCAGCAGCGCGACATTATTCACGAAATGTTGATTCAGATACCGGGAGTGAGTTGCGTGAAACCGCGCGGTGCAATCTATGCCTTCCCGCGGCTCGATCGCAAACAACTGAAAGTGGACAACGACGTTAAACTGGTGCTCGACATACTGGAGCAGGAGAAGATTCTGGTTGTTCAGGGCAGCGCCTTTAACATCAAGGATACCCAGCATTTGCGCGTGGTTTTCCTGCCGCGAGATGACGAAATCATTCAGGCTGTGCAGGGCATCGCGCGCGTGCTAGAGCAGTACCGCAATTAACGGGCAGTAAATCCGGCAGCGTGCAGGAGTGCCTGCTCGCTGCCCTCTTCCAGGCCCTCACCCCTCACCACTCCTGTCATCTCGCTGAACTCGCGCCGGTTGCGCAGGTCATTGCGAAAGCCGTCGAACGCCTTAGCCGACAGTCCTTTGCTTCCCGCTTCACGTACCGCCTCTTTGAAATGCGCACTGAGATGCTTTAGATCGAGAGTCTGCTGCAATGCAGACAAGAGCCCCTGCCTGGCGTCTGGTAACTGACCATGAGGTTTGTGCAGGAGTGCAGCATGGTCAAGTTGCAGCAGATCGCTTTGAGCAGTGCATTCGCTGCCTATGAATTCTTTTAACTGTGCCACGATCATCTCACTCGCGGTGCGTTTGGCGCGCGCACTGTAGCCCGCGATGTGCGGTGTCGCCACGTCGACTCGAGAGACCAGTTCGCTATTGGCCGCTGGTTCATTGCTCCAGACATCGAACGCGCAGTGAGGGCCAGCACCGCCCGCCAGTACAGAAAGCAAGGCCTGTTCATCGACCACGCCGCCCCTGCAGGAGTTGATTAGCAATGCCTCTCTGCGCATGGCGCTCAGAAAATCCCGGTCTATGAGCGCTGCGGTGGCATGTGGGCCAGTCGTGCTGAGTGGCACATGCAGGGAGACGACGTCGCAGTCGATTAAATTATCGAGCGGCACGAAACTCTCTGCTGCAGCCGCATGGTTGTGCAGTAACGAGTCCCTCACTGGCGGGTCACAGAGCATGCTCGTGATGCCCATCGCCGAAAGACGGCGATGCAGTCTGCTACCAACCTGACCGAAGCCGACGATACCAACAACGGGTTGAGTAAAGCGCGTGAAAACTCCGCAGTGCCCCATCGCGGTGAGACAATAATCCACTACGGCTTCCGCATTGCTACCGGCCGCATGAGCAAGAGCAATGTTGTGCTGAGCCAGATAGGCGAGATCGATGTGGTCGAGTCCACTTGTCGCCGTGCCGACGAAACGCAGCGAGCTGCCAGCGAGCAGTTCGGCATCAACGCGTGTTATAGAGCGCACTAGCAAGGCATCAAAATGTCGGGCGCTTGCAGCGTTGATTTCCCTGCCGGGCAAGAGTGTGATCTCACCAATGCCGCGCAGTAGCGTGTCGATGTTGGCCAGATTCTGGTCTGCGAGAATTCTCATGTTCCTGCGCTAGCTGTTCTGTTGTTCTCTGTATGAAGGATTTGTTGGACTTGGGGCTATCCAATAATCGGGTACCGATTCAACTCAGGCGTTGTGCCAGCGTCTGTAACCTGCGGCTGGCGCGCTCGTCGAAGCGGTATTGTTTGAGAAAGTCTTCCAGATTCGCCGGAGCCCTTCTGCGCAATGTCTTGAGACTGCTCTGACAGAATGCTTCATCGGCTTCCCTGGCGTCGCAGATAATCGTTGCCAGTCGCTTGCTCAGTTCCGCCTGTTCGCGGTGGGTGGAGAGTTTCGTCTGCAGGGTTTTCGCACCTCGCAAGGGCATGGCTTCTACCTCATCAAGCTTGCTATAGATTGCTTCGATGGACCCAAACTGTTGCAAGAGAGCGCGTGCCTTGACGGGGCCGACACCCGGAACTCCAGAGATACAGTCCACTGCATCACCTATCAAGCCGAGATAGTCAGGCAGCTGTTCGGGGTGAATGCCCAGTTCAGTGTAGATATGGCTGCGGTTCCTGCGCCTGTTCCCCTGATAGTCCCACAGAATGTCATCTGCGTTGATCAGCAACTGCGCGAGATCCTTGTCTCTCGAGACAATCTCAACGATGGGAGCCTGAGCGCCTTTCGCCACTTTGCGACAACGGGTAGCCAGGGTACCGATGATGTCGTCTGCTTCGAACTGCTTGCTTGAATAAGACGCCAAGCCGAGCAATTCGCAGATCTCTTTGCAGGCGACTAACTGCATTTCGAGGTTAGGGTCAGGTAGTTCCCGATTGGATTTGTAGTTTGGGCAAAGGTCGTGGCGGAATCCGCAGAACAAGCTCTCGTCATGTGCAACAGCGATATGTGTGGCGGAGGTTCGAGCCAGAAACTGTAACAGGAATTGGGAAAACCCGTACAGCGCACTAAGTTCTTCACCCTCAGTGTCATAACACTCTACATAAGGTGAGAAATGTGCCTGGAAGATATAGATCGATGCATCGATCAGATAGACAACCGGAGTTTGCGAGTCTGTCGCCATCACTCGGATTTCTTTTTAATCCAGTACAGGTAGAGTTCGCCTTCCTGTTCTTCCTTGACCAGTTCGTGGCCCAGATAGATGCAGAATTTCGGCACGTCTCGGGTGGTCGATGGATCGGTGGCTTTCAGTTCGAGTACTGTTCCTTCATCGATCTCACGAATTTTATTATGCAGCATCATTACAGGCTCGGGGCAATACAGGCCGCGTGCGTCGAGAATGTGCTCGGGTGCGACGTCGAGTTCAGTCTCTGTTTCTTCTCTGCTAGTCATGGTCTGATATTGCCCGCCTGTTACGTACTGATGTTAGCGCGGCGCCAGTGTACAGGTTTCCGACTCGGGATCGAATGTAATCCTGATTTCACCGCGTTCGAGTTGCTGCCTGACCTGTGCGACCTTCTCCTGCAAGGTGAAATCCGCATCACCGTAATCTGTCCCTTCCCGCGTAATGAAATCCTCGATAACAGCAGTCAGTGTCTCATCAGGCAGCGCGGTGTAAGGGATTTCCATAGTCCGGAGTGTTTTTTAAACGAGTTCCACGACGTCCAGTCGTTGCTGAGACGTGGCGTGTTCCAGCCCCTCTAATTCTCCCGTGGAGAGCTCTTTCTTCAGTCCGACGAAGGGAAACAGGCTGGTATCAGCGAGTTGTGATAGTGACACATTGGCGATACTGCGAAAAATTGATTCAGTGCGGCCGGGAAATTGTTTTTCCCAGTCGGTCAGCATGGTTTTGATTGCCTGTCGCTGCAAATTGTCCTGACTGCCGCAGAGATTGCAGGGAATAATCGGGAAATCCATCATCTCTGCATAGCGAGCGATCTCTGTCTCCTTGCAATAAGCCATGGGTCTGATCACAACATTGCGTTTGTCATCGCTTAACAATTTGGGTGGCATTGCTTTCAGTTTGCCACCGTAGAACATATTCAGAAACAAGGTCTCAACGATGTCGTCGCGATGATGCCCAAGGGCGATCTTGTCCGCACCGATCGATTCGGCATAGTTGTAGAGGATTCCGCGGCGCAAGCGTGAGCAAAGACCACAATAGGTTTTGTTCTCAGGTACCTTGTCGGTGACGATCGAATAGGTATCCTGCTCCAGAATCTTGTAGTCGACCTGGATGCTCTCGAGATATTCAGGCAACACATGCTCAGGAAATCCAGGCTGTTTCTGATCCAGATTGACCGCGTGCAGTTTGAATTCTATCGGTGCGTGCTTCTGCAGATTCTGCAGAATATCGAGCATTGCATAGGAATCCTTGCCACCGGAAAGGCAAACCATGACCAGATCGCCGTCTTCGATCATATTGAATTCAGCGATCGCTTTCCCGACATCTCTGCGCAGATTTTTGCGACAGCGGTTCAGCTTGAATTGGTCCTTGCTCTTGTTACTCACAGTCTATCGATTCCTCAGACGCGTTCGATGATTGTCGCGATGCCCTGGCCCAGGCCTATACACATGGTCGCCAGACCAAGCGTTGCATCATTCGCTTCCATGTTATTCAACAGCGTAGTGGTGATACGCGTGCCGGAACAGCCGAGTGGATGGCCCAGCGCGATGGCGCCACCTCGCAGATTGACTTTGCTCTCCATGGCGTCCAGTAATTGCAGATCTTTCAGCACTGGCAGAGCCTGTGCGGCAAAGGCCTCGTTCAGCTCAACACAGTCTATGTCCTTGATGCTCAACCCTGCTTTCTTGAGCGCCTTCTGGGACGCAGGGACCGGACCATAGCCCATAATCGAAGGGTCGACGCCCGCATAGGCCATCGCCTTGATCCGGGCTCTGATTTTCAGGCCCTGTGCCTGCGCCTTGGCGGCAGACATTACAATCATCGCAGACGCACCATCCGAGATTTGTGAAGCAGTCCCTGCAGTCACTGTACCGCGCGGATCGAACACCGGTCGGAGCTGGCTTAGCCCTTCTACGGTTGTATCCGGACGAATTGTTTCGTCTTCCTCAATCAATACCTTGAACCCGTCGGCATTGTGCCCTTCGATAGCGACGATCTCGGTGTTGAAGCCACCAGTGCTGCGTGCCTTCTCGGCGAGTTGGTGCGAACGCACCGCGAATTCGTCTTGCTGAGTACGACCAATGCCATGCATCTTGGAAAGCACTTCCGCCGTAACGCCCATCATCCAGGATGCTTTGGCGATATGTTGCGATGCCTTCGGGTTGGGGTCGAGGCCGTAGGTCATACCGACATGCCCCATGTGCTCAACTCCGCCGACGATAAAGAAATCACCATTGTCCGATTGCACGGCCATGGCGGCAGTCTGCAACGCTGACATGGACGAACCGCACAGGCGATTCACAGTCTGCGCACAGACTGAATGTGGCAGTCGGGTCATCAGGGCCGCGTTGCGAGCGATGTTCCAGCCCTGCTCCTTGGTCTGATTGACACAGCCCCAAACTACGTCCTCGACCTCCGCAGGATCGAGTCCCGGATTACGATCGAACAAGGCCTCAATCAACTCGGCCGACAGTTCCTCTGCCCGGACGTGACGAAAAGCACCACCTTTGGAGCGCGCCATTGGTGTACGCACTCCATCAACGATTACCGCATCTCTGGCTTGTAAACTCATAGTGCCCTCCTCACTTATCCGTAGAACGACTGACCAGCAGCCGCCTTTTCACGCAATCCATCGGTCACCGCATACATGGGGCCAAGGCCGCTGTGCTTCTCTGCCAGCTTGCAGAAATTGGCCAGCCCGATGCTGTCCGCATAACGCAGAGCACCGCCTCTGAAGGGCGGAAATCCCAGACCGAGTACCAGACCCATGTCGGCTTCGATTGCTGTTTCGACGATGCCATCTTCGAGACAGCGCATTGTCTCCAGACACATTGCGAGCATCATGCGTTCGATGATTTCCTCGTCGCTGAAGTCCCTGCTCTCTTTTTGAACAGATGCAATGAGCTTGTCGATTTCGGGATTCGGCAATTTCTTGGGTTTGCCGCGTTTATCGGTTTCATAGAGATAAAAACCGCTTCCGGTTTTCTGACCGAAACTATTCGCGGCAAACAGTTTGTCTATGGCGCTCTCGAAGTCGACCTGCATCCGGTCGAAGCCGGCCGCCATCACAGCTTGAGCATGAACGGCAGTGTCGATTCCCACGACGTCGAGCAAATACGCCGGACCCATCGGCCAACCAAACTTCTCCATCGCCTTGTCGATCTGACGGAAGTCAGCGCCATCGTGTAGCAACCTTGAGAACGCGCCGAAATAGGGAAACAGAATGCGGTTCACCAGGAAGCCTGGGCAGTTATTCACCACAATCGGTGTCTTGCCCATCTTCTTCGCGTAGGCGACAGTCGTTGCAATCGTCTGCTCACTTGAGTGTTTGCCACGAATGACCTCGACCAGCGGCATGACCGGCACCGGATTGAAGAAGTGCATGCCGCAAAAATTTTGCGGGCGCTTCAGATCTGTAGCCAGTTCATCGACCGAAATAGTTGAGGTGTTGGTGGCAATAATGGTGTCTTCTGTAACCGCCTCTTCGAGTTCGGCCAGAACCGATTTCTTGATGGCGGGGTTCTCTACAACCGCTTCGACGACGATGTCGACATTAGCGAAGCCGCTGTAGTCAAGCGTCGGCTTGATGCTGCCGAGCGTCGTAACGAGCTGGTCTGTATCCATGCGCCCTTTGGCGACGCGTTTCTCCAATTGCTTGCGAGCTTCCGCCATGCCGAGATCGAGCCCACGCTGGGCAACGTCTTTCATGATAATCGGCGTTCCCTTGAGCGCCGATTGATAGGCGATTCCTCCGCCCATAATCCCGGCGCCCAAGACGGCCGCTGAGGATACATCCGCTGCCTTGGCCAGATACTTCTTTGCCTTGCCAGAGAGAAATTGGTCGTTCAGAAACATCTGTACAAGGTTGGCTGTCACCGGCGTCTTGGCGAGCTTCACGAAGCCCTGGTGTTCGAGAAGCAAGGCACCTTGTCGGTCTTTGGTCGCTGCTTCCTGCATTACCTGTACGGCGGTAATCGGTGCCGGATAGTGCGGCCCCGCCTGAGCGGCAACGAGGCCCTTGGCGGTTTCGAAGGCGACGTTTAATTCGATGGGTTGCAGGGTCAGAGGAGAGTTCTTCTTGTGACGCACTGCGAGATGATCAATCTTGCCTGCATTGCATTGTTCTATCAGTGCTTCGGCGGCGGCGATCAGTTTGTCGCTCTCGACCAGGGCGTCAAGAGCACCCTCTGCAAAAGCCTGTTCGGCATTGATATGTGAGCCACTGCTGATCCACTGATTCGCATTGTCGGCGCCAATCAAGCGCGGTAAGCGAACCGTGCCGCCAAAGCCGGGAATGATGCCGAGTTTGACCTCCGGGAAACCGACTAGCGCCTTGCTGCTCGCCACCCGGAAATCGGTCGACACCGCGAGCTCGAAGCCACCGCCCAGAGCGGTACCGTCAATCGCTGTGACAGTGGGTACCGGCAAATCTTCGATTGCGTTGAACAGCGCATTGGCTTCCACGAGCCACGCGTTAATTTGGTCCTCCGGCTCGCCGAACATCGCGGTAAATTCCATGATGTCTGCGCCTACGACGAAGGTGCTTTTAGCGCTGCAGAAGATCACCCCTTTGACCTCTGCCTTCGCCAGATCTGCAATCGCCGCCTGCAATTCAGCGAGCGTAGCCTGGTTAAACTTGTTAACCGAGGAGTCCTGCAGATCGAAAATCAGTTGTGCGATGCCCGAAGGCAACATCTCGACGCGAAGCGTCTTGCCTGTGTAACTCATTGTTTTCTCCGCTAAATCAGAGGGTTTGCTGGCAACTTCCTGTCGCCCGCAAGGGTGAGCATTATACCCGTGCAATGGGTCTCCACAAACCTCGAAACTCTTAATGTTCCCGGGGTTTGGGGTTACTATGGGTGCCCCTTTGTAGTCAGGAAAGCATCCTATGTCCGCCCATGCATCACGCGTCAGAAATCTGTTGATCTTCCTGCTACTAAGCGTAGGCAGCACCCAGCTTGCGGCGGAGGAGCACGGTGTCATTCTGGTATACCACCATGTCGCGACTGATACCCCGCCTTCGACGACGATTTCCCCCAGTGATTTCCGTGCGCATCTGGACTATCTCCGGGACAATGATTTCGCTGTGCTTAGCCTGCCAGAGCTGATCGATGATCTGCAAAATCAGAGACCGGTACCCGACAAAGCGGTCGCGATAACCTTTGACGATGGTTATATCTCCATCTATGACACCGCCTTCCCGATGCTGCAGGAATACGGCTATCCATTCACCCTGTTTTTGAGCACAGAGCCCATAAACAATGGGCAAGCCAATTACATGAGTTGGGAGCAGGTGCAACACATGGCGGATGCCGGCGTGACCATAGCCAATCACATGGTCGAACATCCCTATATGCTGGACAGGCGCGAAGACGAAAGTGAACAGGCCTGGCTAGCACGCATGCGCGAAGAGCTGTTGACCGCGGAACAGACCATTGCGGACTACACCGGGCAATCCCATCGCCTGCTCGCTTATCCTTATGGCGAATATGACGATCGACTTAAGACCCTGATTGCCGACGAAGGATTTATCGGACTCGCGCAGAACTCTGGTGCAGTCGGTTACCACTCCGATTTTCTCGCACTGCCGCGTTATCCGCTTGCCAGCATTTATGCCAATCTCGACACGGCAGCTACCAAGCTGAGCACGAAGGCATTCAACGTCAGACAACTTGAACCAGCCTCACCGGTGACGACCAGTACGCGCCCAGCCACTACCCTGCAGTTTGCTCCGGGCGAATATAATCTGAATCAGATTGGCTGCTTCGCCGATAGCGAACCACTGGCGATGAACTGGATTGACAGGGATCAGGGGATTGTCGAACTGCGTCCGGAGCGAGACTTCAGCGGACGTCGATGGCGTTACATCTGCACCGCGCCCGTGCCGGGTAGCAGTCGTTATTTCTGGTATAGCGTGCAGTGGATAAGGCTTTAGTGATCAGCTATCTCGAGCCTGTAAATCGTTCTGGATAATGATGTTCTGCACCTCGTCTACATAGAGATCGCGGCGCTGCGAATAGCGCGACAAGCCTCTGGCCAGAAGCAATGAATCGACCGATTCGCCACGTCGGCGCATGTCTTCTCGAATCTCTCTGAGATCCTGATACGAGGGATGACTGTTGATGTTCAGCAGGTATCCCGCGACGCCTTCGCCTACTGACTCGAAGCGTTTGACTTCATGGGTCGCGCCGTCGGGGCGTCGTGCCGGCACGATGCCGCAGCCTTCTTCATAACACCATTGGCCAAACAGATTGTTTCCTTCGAGTGTAAAGCGCGACGTACCCCAGGCGCTTTCGTTGGCTGCCTGCGCCAGTGCGAGGGAAACTGGCACGATATCGATGCGGCGCCATAGCACGGCGACAATGCCACGGTCACTGAGTTCGGTAGTATCGACACGGTATTCGTCGGCCAACTCCATGATGCGGGCACGTTCATGAGGGCTTAGTGCGACACCGGTATTCACAATGTCAAGGTAGGGGCGCAACTCTTCCCTTACGGCCGCTATCGACTCATTTTCTGCGACAACATAGTCTTCGAGATAATCAAAGAACTGCTGCTTTTTGATTTCGATATCGGGAATGTTAGCGAAGTCTGGAAACACCGAGATCGGTGCCAGTGTCGGAATCCGGCTCCGTTCCGCGTTGACCACCGACGTCACCCAGGCGATGAGCAGGCTCATTCCGAGTGCAGTGAATGCTGCTGTCGCGATTTCGTACTGGCGTGCCCTGCTGGACTGCATAGTGTTTCTCTCGATCCTCTCGGTCTCTTCTGTACTGACGATTGTCACGTCTCTCTTGCTGTTCGCAATGTTCGCAATGTTCGCGATTGCTACGTTATACGCGTTATACGGCCGTTCCAGTGGCGTTAACGACGCCTCTCAAAGAGTGAGCGTAAGCCTATGATTTATATGTGATATGCACTCATTCGTAGAGAGTTTGGAGGGCATATCAAAATGCAAATATATCATATTTGCACTATCGTCATCTGTGCAGATAACTGGATCACACTCTGTAAAGCCAGTGTGTGGCGAGCCAAGTCACGTCGGTTTCGGCTATTCGGCACTGCAGTTAAGAAGATTGCGTGTCGCATAGCGAAGCACAGTGTGCAGCGCTATAACTGAACGGTCAGTCAGTAAATCTATGGTTTTAGTTTTTTAGTTTGCGCCGGCGCAATTTGGGCTGGGGCGGGCCTGTTCCTGACGGGCCTGCCATTCATCGGGGGTGTACAGATGCAGAGCGAGGGCATGCACTTCGCCAGCCATTTCCTCGGCAAGAAGCGCGTAAAGTTGTTGATGACGCTTCACCAGATTGAGTCCGCTAAACTGGTCCGACACAATGGTTAGTTTAAAATGGGACTCCTGCGCCGGACCGCTGTGACGATGACTTTCATTTTCAACTACCCAATGGCTGGGTTGGAAAGTATGTTGAATCTTGTTCTCTATAGACGCTTGAATACTCATTGCAGGTGTACCAATACAAACAGGTCTGTTGGCGGAAATCCTATTTTAGCAGTTTCGGGGCATGCCGGGGTAGCCGCGGCTCGGATCCAGCCACCTGCCGGCTATTAAGCGCAGCCCGGAACAGCCGACTTTATTCATCATGGCTATAAACTGGTATCCCGGACACATGCACAAAGCGACCAAGGAGCTGCGCAAGATATTGCCAGCTTCCCAGGCGCTCGTTGAAGTGCTCGATGCCCGGCTGCCCAGATCCAGCAGCAATCCGGTTATCGCAGAACTGGATGGTGACCTCCCGCGCATCAAGGTGCTCAGCAAGGCCGATTTAGCCGATCCCGAGACTACTGTGGCGTGGCAGGAACATTTCAGCAAGCAAGCCCGGACGCTCTGTCTGACCAGCGCTATCGATGCGCCAGTGACCCAAGCTGATATCAGCAAGGCGGCAAGCCGCCTGTGTGGGGAGCCCAGCAGTGACAGAGCACGTCAGATCGTGATTGTTGGTATTCCCAACGTTGGTAAATCCACGCTCATGAACCTGCTCGCCGGACGAAAACTGGCCACAACAGGCAACGAACCGGCAGTCACCAAGGGGCAGCAACGCATCCGCCTGAGTGACGACTGGTTTCTCGTCGATACGCCGGGATTGCTCTGGCCCAAGCTGGAAGATCAGAACGGAGCGTATAAGCTCGCGTTAACCGGCACGATACGCAATACCGCCATCGATCTGGAGGACATTGCCTGGTTTGCGGCTGAATTGCTGCTTAGTGAACATCGCAGCGCACTGGAGAGCCGCTATCAGCTCCCGGCCACGATTCAGGACACTGAGGCTTGTCTGAGCCATATCGCAGCCCTGCGCGGGGCCAGAGGCAGGGGTGGCGGTGTGGACTGGCACAAAGTGTCGGAGTTATTACTAAATGACTTCCGCTCCGGTAAACTAGGCCGCATCTCGCTGGAATCTCCCTGACCCGCTTGATCCAGCGCACTCAAACGATTCACTTTAACTCCAGACCCCTCTCAAGACGGGTCGCAAAGGCAGTCCAAGCATGTCGCAAGCAAGCAGTACGCAGCAATTCGATACCCAGGCCCCAGCCCCGAGGACAAACCCACCCGCCGAAGTGCACGCAGCATTTACCTGGCAGCGCAGTGAGTATATTGCGTCACTCAATCTGGTCATCGAGGAATACGAACACAAGCGCACAGGCGCCAAACACTACCATCTCGCGAGCGACAATCCGGAGAACGTGTTTCTGGTAGCCTTTCGCACTGTGCCGATGGATTCCACCGGTGTTGCGCACATTCTTGAACATACCGCGCTGTGCGGCAGCAAGCGCTATCCAGTGCGAGACCCGTTTTTCATGATGATCAGGCGCTCCCTGAACACCTTCATGAACGCGTTTACCAGTAGCGACTGGACAGCCTATCCTTTCGCGAGCAAGAACAAAAAAGACTTCAATAACCTGCTGAACGTGTATCTCGATGCGGCGTTCTTCGCGCGTCTCGATGAACTCGACTTTGCCCAGGAAGGACACCGTCTCGAGTTTGCCACCGGCGAAGATTCCAGCACCGAGCTGCAATACAAGGGCGTTGTCTTCAACGAAATGAAAGGTGCCATGAGTTCCACTAATAGCGTCTTGTGGCACACCTTGACCAGATACCTCTTCCCTACTTCCACCTATCATTACAATAGCGGCGGTGAGCCCGAACACATTCCTGACTTGAGTTACGAGGAATTGGTGGATTTCTACAAGAGCCACTATCACCCGAGCAATGCCGTATTCATGACCTTCGGCGATATTCCGGCTATTGAACATCATCAGAATTTCGAAGAGCTCGCGCTGAAAGAGTTCGACAAGCTCGATGTACATATCGAAGTACAGGATGAGAAGCGCTATGCGGCCCCGGTTCGTGTTGAAGAACATTATGCTGTAGAAGACAGCGAAGGTGACAAAACCCATGTGGTCGTCGGTTGGCTGCTCGGCCGCAGCACCGAGTTGGCAGACCTGTTCAAGGCCCAGCTGCTAAGCAGTGTCTTGCTCGACAATAGCGCGAGCCCCCTGCTCCGTGTTCTGGAGACTTCCGAGCTGGGAAGCGCACCCTCGCCGATGTGCGGCCTGGAGGATTCCAATCGGGAAATGACTTTCATGGCCGGACTGGAGGGCTGCGCCGCGCAATCCAGTGCCGATGTCGAAGCGCTCGTTCTACAGACATTGCAACAGATTGCAGACGACGGAATCGATCCCAAACAGGTAGAGGCGGCGCTGCATCAACTGGAACTCAATCAGCGGGAAATTTCAGGCGACAGCTATCCCTATGGTCTGCAACTGATCCTCACAGGGCTCTCCACTGCGCTGCATCGCGGAGACCCGATCAAACTGTTGAATATGGATCCGGTGCTCGAGGATTTGCGTGAGTGGATCAAGGATGAATCCTTCATCCCCAACCTGATCCACGAGTTACTGCTCGACAACCCGCATCGCGTAACTGTTACATTACAGCCTGACAGCGCAATGGCTGAGCGCAAGGTCGCCGCAGAAAAGATGCGCCTGTCCGCTATCGCAGCCCAGCTCGATGACGAGCAGCGCAAAATACTGGTGGATCAGGCCAAGGCGCTGAGTGATCGTCAGGCGCAGGTCGATGACCCCGCCCTGCTGCCCAAAGTTGGACTTAAAGACGTACCCGAAACGATCACCGTGCCGGAACGCAGTGAGGAGAAGCTACCCACGTCGGGCTTGCCGGTGAGCTTCTATGGTCAGGGTACCAACGGGCTAGCCTATCAGCAGATAATTTTCGCGCTGCCTGAGCTCGAGGACGCGTTACTGCCAGTACTGCCACTCTATACCAGCTGTATTTCTGAATTCGGTGTTGGTGACAAAGACTACAGTGAAATGCAAACCCGTCAGGCGCAAATCAGTGGCGGCCTGAACTGCTTCACGAGTATCCGCAGCGACATAAACGATGTGCAGAAGACCAAGTCACTGCTGAGTTTCTCCTCCAAGGCATTGGTGCGCAATCACGGCGAGATGACGGATCTGTTATACGACACGATTCATCAGGTGCGTTTTGATGAGTCTCAGCGCTTGAAGGAAATCGTCGATCAGATCTGCGCACGCAAGGAAAGCAGTATTACGGGTCAGGGTCACAGCCTGGCGATGAGCCTCGCGTCGAGCGGCATGAGCCCTGTCGCGCAACTCTCGCATCGCTATGCCGGTCTCGAAGGGATTCAGTACATCAAGTCCTTACGGGACTCACTCTCAGAAGAAGCGGCACGCGATAAATTGCTGGCGGATTTTGCACGAGTGCATGAACTCGTCCTCAACGCGAATCCGCAGTTCCTGCTAATCGGGGAACCGGAAGATGAAGCGGCGTTGCTCGCTGATCTCGATCGCCGCTGGACAAACGCGACCGGCACGGCGAAAACAGCACTGACCTTTCCTGCTGTGCGCGAAAAAATTCGCGAAGCCTGGACCACGGCGACGCAGGTTAACTTCTGTGCCAAAGCGTTTCCGACGGTGGCATCAGGGCACGTCGACAATGCCAGACTTCACGTTCTTGCCGCCTACTTGCGCAATGGCTTTTTGCATCAGGCCATTCGTGAGCGTGGTGGCGCCTATGGCGGTGGTGCCAGTCAGGATGCCAACTCAGCCTCCTTCCGCTTCTTCTCCTATCGCGATCCCCGTCTCGAAGAGACACTCACGGATTTCGATCAGGCCGTGCAGTGGGTGATCGATGAAGATCAGCCGGAGCATCAACTCGAAGAAGCGATTCTTAGCGTGATCTCCACGATGGACAAACCGACGTCGCCAGCCGGCGAGGCCAAGCAGGCATTTTACAATCACCTGTTCGGCAGAACCCTGGAGCACCGCATGACTTTCCGCCGTCAGGTGCTCGCTACAACGCGACAGGATTTGCGCGATATCGCCGCGAAGTATTTACGCCCAGAGGAGGCCAGTATCGGCATAATCACCAATAAAAATGCCGTCGAGCAGCTAGATATTGCTGGTTTGAATATAGTAAATCTATAGTAAATACAGTGGCTTACTGAATTTCGGGGTAGCCAGAAAAAAATAAGTAAAAAAAGTGAAAATCTTTGGAACTTATCCCGGAAGGTACAGTCTGATTAAGTGTAGGTAGATGTCATACAAAATTGTGGGTTTTGTTTCATTTATCTCTCCCTTGATAGTATATTTAAGCCCGATAGTTCTCGCTATCGGGCTTTTTTCTGCCCAGGCTCCCCACCGCTCGCGGCCCTCCAGACACAACATCATCAGTAGCAATGGATCAGAATCAATCGAAAACGGAAGCTACTCGCGTCACCGTTGTCGGCATGATTCTGGATATCGTGCTGGGGCTGGGCAAAATCGTCGGCGGCATCTATACCCAATCGTTTGCATTACTGACTGACGGCATCCATTCGCTGACCGATGCGATTACCGACACCTTCGTTCTCATCGTTGCGCGCGTCGCGCATAACGAACCTGATGCGGAACATCCCTACGGACATGGACGCTTCGAGACCCTCGGCACAGTCGCCATGGGCATGGTGTTCTTCGCGACCGCTGGTGTGTTGCTCTATGACAGTTATCAGCGCTTGCAGAGCAGTGAAAGCCTTCCGATTCCCGCGCTGGGCGGCTTGCTCTTTGCGGCGGTTTCCATCGCTGCCAAGGAGTGGATTTATCAGTACACAATGCGCGTGGCGCGCAAACTCAATTCCAGCCTGCTCAAGGCCAACGCCTGGCACAGTCGCTCAGATGCCATCACTTCGATTGCTGTGTTTATTGGTATTCTTGCCGCTCAGCAAGGGCTGGTCTGGATGGACATTGTCGCTGCTATCTTCGTCGCCCTGTTCATTGCCAAGATTGGCTTCGAATTATGCCTGGATAGCCTGAGGGAACTCGTCGACACCGCAGTACCGCCGGAGCGGCAGGCTCAGCTTCGCCAGTGCGTGGAAAGTGTTGAAGGCGTGCGCGGCATCACGGCGCTACGCAGTCGTCTGTCAGGCGGCAAAATGATTCTCGAACTGCATTTGCTGGTCAGTCCGCTGATATCCGTCTCGGAAGGTCACCAACTGGGTCGTCAGGTCTCCAGAGCGCTGCTTGGGCGTTTCAGCGATGTCGGTGATGTGATCGTGCACATCGACCCGGAAAACATTCATGGCAAACAAGCAGACAAGCGAGACGCCCTGCCCGAGCGACTCGTCGTGCTGGAGACCATTCGGGAGCGCTGGGGTAGCCTGCTTGATGATGCAGACATCGAGCGCGTCTCACTGCACTATTTCGAGCATGGCATTGAAATCGAATTGCTCGTGCGATTCGACAGTTTGCCGGAAGGCCTGACCGAACGGCTGGAACAGGCAGTTGCCGAGTTGGACTATCTCTCTGGTTTGAAGGTTTACAACAAACTGTATACGGCCCGCCTCGGGGCACCCTTGTCTTCCTGACTGGTATAGCTAGTCGTTGCGCTGCGATTTAATCAATTCGTATGCGGCTTTAATGTCCTGAGCTTTCTGCGTCGCTATCTCCATCATTTCTTCCGGAAGCCCTTTCGCGACGAGTTTGTCCGGGTGATGCTGGTTCATTTGCTTGCGGTAGGCCTTCTTGATCTCCGCCATGTCGGCAGACTCGCTGACACCAAGTAGCTCATATGAAGCCTTCAACTTCGCCGCGAGTGACTCCTGGTCAGAAAAATGCGCCTGCCCCGTGATTCGCCCCAGCAGTTCATTGAACTCGGCGCGATTGAGGCCAACCTGGCGAGCGATATCTTCCAGCAGTTTCTTTTCCGTGTTGTGCAAAGTGCCATCGGCCAGCGCAGTTGCCACGATGATCTCGAGAAACATCTGTACCAGATTGGTTCTGCGCCGCACTTCGCGTCTGAACTGGGTCAGCACGTCGCGAACGGGAAAGCCTGTCTGCTTGCCCTGATTGAACAGATTGATGGCAACCTTGCGCTGATTGGCGCTGAGCTGCATGCGTTGCATCACCTGTTCCGCCATCGCTATTTCATCGCGCGTTACCCTGCCGTCTGATTTGGCGACATAGCCCATCACGGTAAACACGGTCGCGAAGAATACGGACTGTACACGCTCGGTTCGCCCGGGAGACATTCCGGAGCCATCGTTCAGACGTACACCATCGACTCCATCATCAAAGTAATTGCCAAGCGCCGCACCCACAAAGGCACCGAGCGGCCCAGCCATCATGAACCCGAAAGCTCCACCGACAACTTTTCCCCACCAACTCATAATCCAGAAGTCTCCGGGAGAGTCAGCATGCTTGGGATGAAAGAATGGTGCGGGTCAGGTATTAGAAAAAAAGACGTTGAAACCAATTTTTGTCGAGTTCTCTCTGGCAGGAATTTAGTTGCGTGGTGAAGCGGTCCGCATTGGCCTGTACATTAGCTGCTGCATCGAGCAGCCAGCGCTTTTCGCGGTAGGTACCTCGTTGGTAACCGCCGTTGCCTTCATGATATGCGAGATACAAATTTCGTGCATCGTTTCCTGCGATGCGGCTGATGCGACGGGAGTTGGCGTTGTACCAGGACACGAAGTCTATCGCATCGGCAAAATTGGCGCGCGAGGCACGCGAATTACCGGAGCGAGACTCATACTCATCCCAGGTGCTGTCGAGTGCCTGCGCATAGCCAAAGGCAGAGGACAGCCGCGGTCCGGGGAGAATCCACAGGATTCTCGTGCGATCCGGTTTCGCGCGGGCTCGAAAGCTCGACTCCTGATAGATGAAAGCCATATTCACGGCAATGGGAATATCCCAGCGCTGTGCGGAAGATCGGGCAGCTTTATACCAGGAACGGCGCTCTTCGAAGATGCTGCACACATTCGCCGTATCGCGCGGCTGTGAGGCGGTACAGGAAGCCAACACGAAGGGAATAGCCACCAGAAGGCGTTTGCCCAGTTGGGTCGCTGTCACTCTCTCACGCCTGAAGTTGTTTTCGTCTGAAGTGTTCATCGGCAAACTCTTTTCTGCGTTGCACGCCGGAAAACTCGGGTGCTGATTCATTGAGTACGACAGGTCGTACGCGTGTCGCAATGTAAAGAGCTCTTTCCCGCTAGCGCCCCTTTTGCATGGGGCTACTGTGTTTAGACTCTGTTTTTCGTTTTCCGGTTTGCGGAGTGGGAAATCAGAGTCAGCTTTTCAGATCATTGATAAAGGCGAGAAATTCCGCCTCATCCAATACTTTTATCTGCAGTTCTTCTGCTTTTGTTAGTTTGGAGCCGGCGCCTGGTCCCGCTACGACGCAGTCGGTGTTTTTGGATACGCTGCCAGCCACCTTGGCACCTAGCGCGACCAGCTCTGCCTTCGCCTCGTTACGTGTGAGCTGTTCCAATGTGCCTGTCAGTACCCAGGTTTCGCCGCTCAGCGGTTTCGCGCCCTGCTCTACAGTAACCACGGGCCAGCTTATACCAAGTTTCTGCAATTCGGCGATGAGTTCGAGATTATCCGGGTTTTTGAAGAAAGTGGCGATATGCTCAGCGACTATGGGTCCGATGTCGGGTACCGCTTCCAGCGCCGTATTGTCTGCGGAGATGATGGGTGGCAAATCACCAAAATGTGCGACCAGCGCCTCCGCAGTGGCCTCTCCAACCTCACGAATACCGAGCGCATAGAGAAACCTGGCGAGAGTCGTCTCTTTCGCCTTAGCTATCGCTTTGACGAGGTTCTCCGCCGATTTGGGTCCCATGCGTTCGAGCTGGACCAACTCCTCTGCCTGGAGGCGAAAGATGTCGGCCACATTCTTCACCAACCCCTCATCGACGAGTTGCTCAACAAGTTTGTCGCCGAGTCCTTCAATATCCAGCGCGGTACGCGATGCGAAGTGTTTGATTGATTCCTTCCGCTGTGCGGGACAGATAATTCCCGCGGAACACCGGTACAGTACGTCACCATCTTTCTCGACAGCCGAGCCGCATGCCGGACACTGCGCTGGCACACTTATCGCTTTGGCTTTGCTATTTTTTTCGCGGTGCATAACCGAGACGATCTTCGGGATGACATCGCCAGCACGCCGCACGATTACCGTATCACCAATGCGCAGACCGAGCCGCTCGATCTCATCCATGTTGTGCAAGGTGGTGTTGCTTACCGTGACGCCACCGACAAACACCGGTTCCAGGCGTGCGACAGGCGTGATCGTTCCGGTGCGGCCTACCTGAAACTCCACGTCCAGAACGCGGGTTGATTTTTCTTCGGCTGGAAACTTGTAGGCGACTGCCCAGCGCGGGCTCCGTGCGTTACTGCCGAGTGATTCCTGCAGGCGGAAACGATTGACCTTCAACACGGCGCCATCGATTTCATATTCGAGTGCATTGCGCTTGCCGAGCAATGCGAGACAGTAGGCATGACAATCCCTAATACCATGCACCGTCGCACGCTCGGGATTGACCGGAAGGCCCCACTCGTCGAGTTGGGTGAATACCTCGCTCAGGGAATCGGGCAACATATAATCCTGCACAATGCCAACGCTGTAGCAAAACATCTGCAAAGGAATTCTGGCGGTGTTGCGGGCATCGAGCTGCCGCACTGCGCCGGCAGCCGTATTGCGTGGATTAACAAACTGCTTGCCACCCGCTTCCGCTGCCCGCGTGTTCAATCGTGCGAAGCCTTTCTTGCCAAGAAAAATCTCCCCGCGCACTTCCAGTAATGTGGGTGGCTTCGGGGTATCAAGGCGCAAGGGAATGCTGGTGATAGTGCGAACATTGTGTGTGATGTCTTCGCCAGTCACGCCGTCGCCGCGTGTGGCACCACGCGTCAGTACCCCATTCTCATACAGTAAGCTGACCGCGACGCCGTCGATTTTTGGTTCGCAACTAAACTCGATACTGGCATCGTCTTCAAGGCGCTTCTGCAGTCGCAGTTCGAAGTCAGTCAGTTCCTGTTCGGTAGTGACTTTGCCGAGCGATAGCATGGGTTGTTCATGCTGCACCTGAACGAACTGTGCGAGCGGCTCAGCGCCCACACGCTGCGTAGGTGAATCAGGAGTGACCAGGTCATACTCGGACTCCAGCTGCTCCAGACGCGATAACAAGGCGTCGTAGTCTGCATCCGGAATCTCTGGAGTGTCGAGTGTGTAATAAAGGCGATTGTGGTGTTCGATCTGGCGACGCAGGTCGGCCACTTCTTGCCTGATCTTTTGCGAGACAGCCATAGGCGCTAATTGTAGAGTGCAATCAGCCCCTGCCGCCAGCGGCTTTGAGTTGACGGAGTTCGAAATCGCGAACGCGCTGACGATAGTGTTCGATCGTCTGTGCGGTCATGAGGTTGCGGCTGTCGTCGCGCAATTCACCACCAAGTGCTTCACACAACTGACGCGCCAGCGTGAGCATTTTCTCCAGCGCATCGAGGTTGTTGATGGGGCTCGGCAGAGCCAGGAAGAGACTGACGCCGACAGTGGTGAATGTATCCATGCTATTCAGGTCGAAGGTGCCGGGATTGAGGATATTCGCAACACTGAACACTACTGGCCCCTTTGGCTGGTTGCCGAGTCGGTGATGGAAAATTTTCATATCGCCGAACTTGAGCCCCGAAGTGATCAAGGTGTGCATCAGATCATCACCGGCAAAAGCGTAACCTTTTCTGGCCATCACATTCAGCACGAGAACTTCAGAAGGCTGCGCACTGGATACAGGTGAAGGTTCCTCTCTAGCGGGCGCAATCTCCTCAGGGAAGTCCTCTTCGTAGTCTGCCTCTTGCACTCTTTCCCGTGTTCGCTCCTGCACTCTTTCCTGCGCTCTCTCAAAGTGTGAGCTTGCGACAGGCTCAATATCGAGCTGTTGTGGCGTCATTTCCCGTGGCGGTGCTACTGGGATTGATTCCCTGGCTGGTGTTTCGTCTTCGACGGCATAATCCAGCAATGTATCCTGCACCGGTGCGCGCTCGGCGTTTACTTTCTCGCGGCGCGGTTCGTGGGATACGGGTTCCAGCTCTTCATCTTCGTACTGATCGTCGATGGCTGCGGCGCGTTCCGCCTCGGCAAGAGATCGAGCTTCGGCCTTGCGCTCAGCCGAGGATTTACGCCAACGACTGAATGCCGAAAAGATCGATCGCTTCTCGGTGTGTGTTGCTTTCTCTTTGTGTTCTTCTTTCCCGGGCGCCTTTGCAGATTCGGCCGCTTTGTTTCTGGCAGTCTTCGCCGAAGTTTTCTCCTGATAGCCGATACGCTCTCCAGCCGTCATGGAGAAATCGTCCAACTCGTCATCGAGACTGCCTAACGAGGGCTCGGCGCGGCCGTTGACGTCCTCTTCAGAGTCGTAGTCATCCTGCTCGTCGTAGTCCGGGTCGTAACCGTCCTGATCTTCAGCGTAGACGCGATCGGATTCTTGTTCATCTTCCTGTTCGTATTCGTCCTGATCGAGGTCTTCCTGGTCGTAGTCTTCCTCGGCATACTCGTCTGCGTAATCCGTCTCTTCACCAGCAAGAACATCCTCTTCGTGTCGGGTTGCGCGAATTGCACCGCGATCCGCGGCTTGCTCTGCCTCGTCGCCACGGTCTACGCCGAAGTCTTCTTCATAGTCCTCTTCGTAGTCTTCCTCGTAGTGCTTCATGGCTGCGGCAGCAGACTCATCCAGTCGCTCGTAAGATGATGCAGCGGAACCCCCCAGAGTGTTCTCTTCTGCGAATTCTTCTTCATCCTCTTCAACAACTCGCTCTTCAGCGCTGGCAGCATCGGGTCTGCTGAAATCGGGCACAACCTCATCTGCAGGATCGTCTGGCAGGGGTTGTTCGGTGAGAGACGACGCGCTCTGCTCGGCGTCGTACTCGAAACTGTCTTCGGCAGAGACAGCCGAGTGTTCTAAGCTCTCATCTGACCCATCTGACCCATCTGACCCATCTGACCCATCTGACCCATCTGACTCATCGGCGTAATCGGACGCGAAACGCTCGTAGTCGGTCGTTGACTCGGCTGTCGCGTCGAGATCGTCTTCTTCTTCCCAATCATCCCAACTGTCCGCATGGTCTTCATCAATTGCGGGCTGCCGCTCATTGACCTGAACCGCGTCCATCAAAACGGGGACGGGATCGCTATCACCCAGATCCATTTCCGCAGCTCGCGCAGAGGCTTGCGCCAGGGTAGCTGCCTGAGCATCTTTCGACCCGCCTTCGCGACTTCTGACCCGTGCGCCACCGGAAGGCAGCTCCGCCATTTCCAGCGCATCAAGATCTACGTCTTTGGGAATGTTTTTGTCGATAGCCAGGCGAATCTGGCCACGGCGTGCCTGCAGCGCAACATAGAGGCCACGTAAAACCACGGCCACTATGGCCAACCCCAGCAGCAAAATGACGAGTTCTCTCGGATTCATGGGCAGTTCTTGAAGTAAGGACAACAAAAAACGAAAATTTTTAAGGTTATCTTACAGTTAACCGCATTTCTTTAGCACAAAAGCGGTGCAGATGCAGAGTCGGGGGTTTTACATCGCGGCCAGTTCGGCAGCTTCCTCGATATCGACGGCCACAATGCGCGAGACACCCGGTTCATGCATCGTAACACCCAGCAACTGATTCGCCATTTCCATGGTGATCTTGTTGTGAGTGATAAAGATAAATTGCACGTTTTTGGACATCTCCGCCACCAGATTGGCATAGCGCCCGACGTTAGCGTCGTCCAGTGGTGCGTCGACCTCGTCGAGCATACAGAATGGTGAGGGATTGAGTTGGAAGATTGAGAACACCAGGGCGATCGCTGTCATCGCCTTTTCGCCACCTGAGAGCAGGTGAATCGTGCTGTTTCTCTTTCCGGGCGGGCGCGCCATGATGGCGATGCCCGTGTCGAGCAAGTCTTCGCCTGTCATATCCAGGTAGGCGTGACCGCCCCCGAATACGCGCGGGAAGAGTTGCTGTAAACCGTGATTGACCTTGTCGAAGGTTTCCTTGAAGCGGGTCCGGGTCTCTTTGTCGATCTTGCGGATAGCGTTGCGCAGCGTATTGAGCGCCCTCTCCAGATCATCGTTCTGCTTGTCGAGGTAGACCTTGCGCTCGGATTGCTGCTGATACTCATCAATGGCGGCGAGATTGATCGGGCCGAGTCGCTGAATGCGGTTGCCGAGCTTCTCAAGCTCCTGCTCGCAAGTGAGTACGTCGAGTTCTTCGGGCAGGTTGCGTAATACTGTCTCCAGATCGAACTTGGCTTCCTGTAGTGCTTCCAGGTGGCCTTCGCGTTTGACGGTAGAGCCTTCGCTGCGCAGACGCTTCTGCATCAGCTCTTCGCGCACGCTGTTGAGCTGTTCCTGGAGCACATTGCGCTGTTTCTCGAGGCCGCGCATCTCGTGCTCATTGGCATCGACTTTGGACTTGGCTTCGCTGAGTTCCTTCTCTACTTCCAGACGCTTTTGCAGGAGTGCTTCGAGATCCCTGCGCATGGTCTGCAAGGGTTCTTCTGAGGCGTCAATCTGGGTACGCAGGGATTCCATGCGTTCCTTGGAGCGCTGCACCTGACTGGCCATGCGGTCCATGGTTTCGCGCGTGGACTGGAGCTGTGACTGCACAGACTGCAGTTTCAGTGCCAGCTCGTGAGCGAGATCCTTGTCGGAACGGGCCTTTTCACGACATTGGGTCAGGGTCTGTTGCGCGCTTTCACGCTGGGCCTCAAGCGCCTCGCGGCCGCCTACATCCTGCTCCATACTATCCAAAGCATCCTGCAGTCGAGCCCGCGCCATCGCAGTGTTTTCTTCTTCCACAGCAAGCTGGGTGCGCAGATCTTCCAGTTCCTGCTCGACACGTAATTTACGGGCCCGAGCTTCCTCTTCCTTGGCCAGTTGACCGGACATGCGCGACTTCAGGTCGCCCAGTTCCGAAGTGGTTGAGGCAATCGAGGCTTGCAGGCTGTCACGCCGCTGTTCGCTGTCAGCCAGTTGGCTGCGCAGGTTGCTACGCTGCTCATGCAGCGCATTAGACTTTTCTTCTAACTGTTTGATTTTTTTGAATAGCTCGGAAATCAGACCGCGTCGTTCGAGAACGCTATCGCGCGTAGAGGTGCTGCGCACCTGTAACCAGGTCGCCCCCAACCAGATGCCATCGGCAGTGATAATGGATTCCTGGCTGCCCAGTTTGCCTCGCAGGGATATCGCTTCGTCCAGGTTTTGAGCCACATAAATGCCGCCCAGCAATTCGGTAATATCCCAGTCGCTGGACACTTTGCTGGTCAGCGGAATGAGATCCGGGCTGGACTGACGTTGCGACTGGCTGGCGTTGACGTCGATAAAGGCCAGCTTACCCTGTGGCAAATCGGCCAGCATGCGCTCCACATCTTCGAGCCCCTCGACACAGATACCCTGCAAGGTATCCCCGAGAACTGCCTCTACCGCCAGTTCCCAACCGGATTCGATCTTGAGGCTCTCACCCAGACGGATCTGGTTATTGAGACCCTTGGTCTTGAGCCATTCGTTGAGTGTTTCGTTGTCCTGTCCGAGTGCAGCGGCCTGCAACTGCTCCAGCGAAGACTGCTTGCCTTTGGCTGATTGCAATTCGCCGCGGGTCTGATCGAGCTCTTCACCGCAATTGTTGAGCTGTTGACGCTGTTGCTCGATCTGCGCACCCAGATCAGCAGTCTGCTGTCGTTTGGTCTGAATGTCGCGTTCCATCTCGCCGATCTGGCTCGCCACTTCGTCGATGCTGCTATCTTTTGGCGCGTGATTCAGCTCGTCCTGTTCGGCCTCGAGTTTGCGCTTGCGCTCAACGCCTCGGGCGACGATTTGCTCGAGCTGCTGGATCCGTGACTGCTCGACCTCGGCGATCTGACGCGGTTCTTCGGCCTTTTGGTTGAAGGCATCCCACTCTTCCTGCCAGCCGTGCAGGGCCTGCTCGGCTTCGGCCAAGGCTTCGGCTGAGAGCGCTTCGCTCTCCCGGGCTTCTTCAAGACGCGGTGTCAGGTCAACCTGTTCGGATTCCAGTTGGGTAATGCGCTTGAGATCCACATCGAGTTCTTCGCGCGTTTGTTCCCAGCCCTCTTCCGTCTCAGACAGATCGAGGCGCATCTGGTCAACACGCTCAATATGGTGCTCGATGGATTGTTCTATTCGTGCGATATCGTTGCCGAGGCTATAGAAACGCGCCTGTACTTCTCCAAGGGCGTCATTCAGCTCGGCATTGTCTGCCAGGTGCTTCTCGATTTCCGCGTCGATCGCGCGCTGATCGGCGTTGCAGGCTTCGATCTTGATTTCGAGTTGATTGATGGCGTCCTGATTCGCTTTGATCTCGCGATCCAGAGCCTGATATTTGAGTGCGTTGAGGTTAGCCGTGGTCTGGCGTTCCTCTGTTTTCAATTCGCCGTATTTCTCTGCGGCAACCGATTGCCGTTTCAGGTGCGAGAGCTGGCGTTCCAACTCATCGCGGATGTCAGTCAGGCGTTCGAGGTTTTCCTGCGTGCGCTTGATGCGGCTCTCGGTTTCCTTACGGCGTTCCTTGTACTTGGAGATGCCGGCAGCCTCTTCAATAAAGACGCGTAATTCCTCGGGCTTGGATTCGATGAGACGGGACACCATGCCCTGTTCGATGATCGAATAGCTGCGCGCACCGAGACCGGTGCCGAGGAAAATATCAGTGATGTCCTTACGGCGGCATTTGCTGCCATTGAGGAAGTATGTTGATTGCGCATCGCGATCGACTTTGCGCTTGATCGAGACTTCGGTGAAATTGGCATACTCACCAGTGAGGCGGTGATCGTCGTTGTCGAAGACCAGCTCCACAGTCGCCTGGCCGACGGGCTTGCGAGCACCGGAGCCGTTGAAGATGACGTCCGTCATGTGCTCGCCGCGCAGATTCTTGGCGGAGCTCTCACCCATCACCCAGCGCACGGCATCGATCACGTTCGACTTGCCACAGCCGTTTGGCCCGACCACTGAACAGAGGTTGGACGGAAAGTCGATGGTGGTTGGATCTACAAAGGATTTAAAGCCGGCTAACTTTATACACTTCAGGCGCATACAACACTCTTTCTGATGACTGGCGCTGACAATGTACCGCGACTGAGATTGGTGATTTCAAGCTTGGGCACAGACGTTTGGTGGCTCAGTTGTTCGAATAATTCTAGCTGTCTGGTAAAGGCAGAAGTCTATCCGATTCAGCCCCTGTGTGTCACTTACTGTGTCGCTCCGGGGCATAGCAAAATGGCGCGTTTTAGCGACAGTCGAGTACCAGCCAGGTGGTGAAGGTAACTGCGTGGTCTGTCAACCCATTGGGCCCGACCGCGTTAGATAGGAGCACACGGTAAGTCGCTTCACTTTCGTGCGTTGTGCCGAATCAGCCTTGGGAGTAGCACCATGTTATTGCAACGACGCTATACAGCTCTTCTATTAATCAGCCTGATGATCAGCGTTGCCGTTGGCTGTTCCGCACTAAACGAAGATCCAATCATCGACCAGCGCGGCATCAATCAGGCCCAGTATCAGCAAGATTTGCTTGAGTGCCGGAGTTATGCAGACGAAGTCGATGCCTCGGGCGCGGTCCTCGGAGGCGCTGCCGGTGGCGCCGTAATCGGCGGCGCGGTGGGTGCGGTAATTGGCGATAGCGACACCGCAAAACGCGGCGCCGGCGCCGGCGCAATTGCCGGTGGCGTCAAAGGCGGACTGCGCACAATGGAACGCAAACAGCGAATCGTTCGTCGTTGCCTGCAAGGACGCGGCTATCGTGTGCTCGGCTAACGCACACTGAGTCAATCCCCCGTCACCAGCAAATCACTTCCTGAGTCACGTCGTCATCTGTGCGACGAAAACACGCTCTACTACCTTTATCTATAGCAAGGACTGCTGACGATACAGGGACGTATCACCTCGGCTTGCTGACATGTCCAATCGAATCCCCACCGCGGGCATGGCAAGCCGACCGCAGCGCACTGCTTTTTCCAATCACAGGTCTAAAAAAGGAGAAGCCCATGCTCGCACTGGAGCTACCGGAAGACATCGAGAATCGACTCGACATACTCTCGCTCGGCACCGGCCATACGCGCCAGTACTATGTCATGGAAGCACTGCTGGAATACCTCGACGAGGTGGAGGAAAAGCATCGCGAGTGGGAGCGGATAGCCGACCAGTGTGTGGAAACCACAGCTGAAGGTGTCACCCAAAATCCGGACTAGATCCACTTTGTGGACGGATAGGACTTCTTGTGAAATGCCAGAGCCCTGCGATCAAGCTACAGTTGCAGGTTGACTCGCACGCGATCGATGAATAAACATCAGATCGACACCTCAGCGTGAATGATTCAAATTACAGGTGTACCTCTAACTTTGGGGGTGAAATTGAATAAGATTTGGTAACTACAGTTATCTCAAAACAAGCATATAGGAATAAGCATTGATAATCAGAATCTTACTTTGGCGTGAATTCTCTATATAGTGCAGTAAATTTGCGTCCGTTACTCCAAGTAACATCGAATAGCTTTCTGCAAACACACATCTATCAAGAAGATTAACTCATTGATTTTAATGTGATCTCCGATCTATTAGTCTCGCTTTCAATCTTGAGTTGTAATTAACTTGAGTATGAGTATTCAAATGAACCTAAAATTGCTCGCTTCGGCTAGTTATTTGAAGGCTCTCTATCGTAGGGCTGCGCAGTAGTCAAGGAATGTAAATGAGTAATTCTCGTTCAACTCACCGTGCGAAACTTTCTGATCAAGAAATGTATCAGATAATCAATCTATATCGTTCAGGTCAGATGCGAGAAACTGAAGATATATGTCGCAAACTAATTGATAGTTACCCGACTGACATCATGCTCCTTAATGTACTAGGGGCTGCTCTGCAGGCTCAAACCAAGACTGAAGAGGCGGTCAAATGCTATACCAAAGCGATAGCATTGAATCCAAGCTATTCCGACACCTATAACAATCGTGGAGTAGCGTTAAAATGTCTTGGGAGATTCAAAGAGGCTGTCGCTGATTATGAGATAGCGATTCGCATAAAACCAGATTATGCTGAAGCCTATTCCAATCTCGCAAATGCCCAAATTAGTTTAAATGACATAAATCTCGCAATCTCAAACTGTGAGAAAGCGATCCAACTGAATCCCAAATTCGCAGATCCATACAATAGTATGGGAAGTGCACTGCACTTGCTCGGTAAATTGGAAGATGCTCTGAGTTTCTTTAATCGATGCATTGAGTTAAATCCGAATCTTTCTCTCGCACATGCCAACAAAGGCAGAGTCCTCCGAGATTTAGGGTGTTTTTCTGCGGCATTAAATTCTATTGACTTAGCGATTGAATACGGTCCTGAACAAGCAGAATACTACAATAGTAGAGGTACCGTATTGTTTGAGTTAAAGCGGCCAAGCGAAGCTGTTAGTAGTTACTCCAAAGCCACATTACTCCGGCCAAACTACGCAGATGCGTACACCAACAGAGGCAATGCTTATTTAGAACTAGGAGAATTAGATAGAGCCAGAGCTGATCACAGTATGGCAATTCAAATTCAACCTCACTTAGTAGAAGCACATCACAGTCTGAGCTTACTGAAAAAATACAACTCTGGGGATTTGCAGATCGAAATAATGGAGGAGTTGTTAAGGGAATCCAAGGTTAGCGAGTTTAACCGAATGATCTTGTTCTTTACTCTTGCCAAAGCATATGAAGACTTGGGGCAATTGGACAAGGCATTTGATTATTTATTAAAAGGCAACCGACATCGCAGAAGCCAGTTAAATTATTGCCCGAAAGAAAGCACGGAATTATTCACTAAGATCAAAGATGTATTCGCCGAGTGCAAAATCGAAGAGTTAGTTCCTTGCGATGGTGCAAGTGCCGACTTCCAGCCTATTTTCATCTTAGGCATGCCTCGATCTGGCACTTCACTTGTTGAGCAAATATTAGCTAGCCATTCACTAGTGCATGGGGCTGGTGAGCTAGAAACACTAGGGAAACTTGGTGCCTCGATGCTTTCAGATCCAGAAATTCTCAACCCCCGGAATCTAAAACTCAATATCGATAGAATAAAAACTCGGAATCAATATATCGAGGCGGTCCGTTCCTTAAATACTACTAAGAAAATAATTACCGATAAAATGCCAATTAATTTTCTATGGATAGGACTTATTCAAATTGCTTTACCTGAAGCTAAAATTATTCATGTCAAGCGAGACCCTAGAGCCACATGTTGGTCAGTTTTCAAAAGTCTCTTTTCAAGTGATGGAAATAGGTTTGCTTATGATCTGGAAGATATAGCTGAATACTATATTCAGTACAGAAAGTTAATGTCATTTTGGCATAAGCTTTATCCTGGGAAAATTTATGAACTAAATTATGAGGAACTGACTGAAAACCAAGAAATTGAATCCAGAAAGCTCTTAGAGTTTTGCGATCTACATTGGGAGGAAAGTTGCCTCAATTTCCATATGACTCAAAGAGTCGTCAATACTGCTAGTTCTGCACAAGTTCGGAAACAAATGTTTAAAGGTAGCTCGTACGTTTGGAAAAAGTATGAAACGCTTCTATCTCCTTATTTTAATCGCCTAATTAAAATCTAAAGTTAAATCCGGTCATTTAATTGTTGGGGATAAGTCAAGTTGGTTGCTAAGTGTATTTTGTATAGTTATACAATGATCCGATGGGCAAATTCAGATTGCAGAGAGTTCAACACTTGAATCGATTAGTAGTTACCGATGCAGCGTGAATGATTGCTGACTTATTTTGAAGGTTACTTGAACATATATCGATGTTGAAAAGCCTATTCAATTGAAGGCAACTGTAGACTCACACCGCTGACTAGTATTGCCACTGCTCCTTAATTTGGAGTAGTGGCAAACAACTTCTTGCTACCGATGTAGTAGGCCATGAAATGGTCGGGACGGCGGGATTTGAACCCACGACCACTACACCCCCAGTGTAGTGCGCTACCAGACTGCGCTACGCCCCGATGTAAATTGCTTCATAAAGTTAAGTGAGTCCGCAGAATTGCGATTTCTCGATGCCTAACTTCTTTTAAAAACCTGATCCCCCAGTGTAGTCCGCTACCAGACTGCGCTACGCCCCGAAAGAGATCTTCTTGCTGTTCTAGTTGTGTTCTAGAAGGGAACGGGATTGTACCCGCGATCAGAGATTCAGACCAGCGCCATTGCTCCAATCAAAACCGATTAAAGCCGCGCAATAACCTCTTCCAAATCCCGCACCAGCGATTTGATCTCGCTGCTGTTGACGCTGGACTTGGTCAGCTCTTCCGGGCTCTCAGTCATCTTCTGGCGGGCGCCTCCGATGGTGTAGCCCTGTTCGTACAGCAGGCTCTTGATCTGCCTGATGAGCACTACGTCCTGACGCTGATAATAGCGGCGATTACCCCGCCGCTTGACGGGTTTCAGCTGGGGAAACTCGGCTTCCCAATAGCGTAATACGTGTGGCTTGACGGCGCACAGCTCACCCACTTCGCCGATTGTGAAATAGCGCTTGGGGGGAATCGGTGGCAGTTCGTCGTTATTCTTCGGTTCCAGCATAGCCTTCTACTCTCGCCTTGAGTTTCTGTCCTGGGCGGAACGTCACCACGCGTCTTGCCTTGATTGGGATTTCTTCGCCAGTTTTCGGGTTGCGGCCTGGGCGTTGTTTTTTATCGCGCAGGTCAAAATTGCCATAACCGGACAATTTCACCTGTTCATTGCGTTCTAGACTAACCCGGATTTCTTCGAAAAACTGCTCAACAACCTCTTTGGCTTCACGCTTGTTAAGGCCTAATTCCTCGAACAGGCGTTCCGCCATGTCGGCCTTGGTGAGTGCTCCATCCGCCATTTATCGGTCCCCCGGCTAATCCCGCAAATTTGCATTAAATTGTTCGTGTAGTGCGTTGACGCAGCTACTAATTATTGCATTTACTTC
Source organism: uncultured Pseudohongiella sp. (assembly GCA_965228725.1). Classification (GTDB taxonomy): domain Bacteria; phylum Pseudomonadota; class Gammaproteobacteria; order Pseudomonadales; family Pseudohongiellaceae; genus UBA9145. Next base: position 551,142 of record OZ245834.1, read on the forward strand.
CTGGTCGCTAAGAGTGCGGGATGGATGTTGCCACGTCAAGCCCAAAGCCAGACTTTTTTTGTTTTTTGCGATCGCATCCCCTTGATAAACATCGAATAATCTTAGGGCTGTGAGGTTTTCTCCTGCCTGTTCACGCATGACTGCCAGAATATCCCCTGCTGCGATTGATTCGTCGACGACAAGGGCGAGATCCCGGCTTACGCTGGGGTACTGGGACAAGCCTGTGGCGCTTGGCAGAATGGCTTTCTCGAGCGCGTTAAGGCGCAGCTCGAACAGATAAACATCACCGGAGAGCCCCAATTGACGCTGGATCTGCGGATGCAGAGCACCGACAAAGCCTACCTGCTCGCCATTCGCATCGAGTGCTTCTGCGCAACGCCCGGGATGAAATGGTGCCTGGGAGGCTGATCGGAAGGTGAACTGCCCCGCTTTGCCCCCCAGGGAAAGCAGTTGCTCGACATCACCTTTCACATCATAAAAGTCATATAACTCTTTGTTATTGGACCAATTAACAGGAAGTCTTTCGCCGGATATCAAGCCCGCTACAGTGACTTCCTGCAGCGTTTCGCCAGCGCTTGGCTTGAACACCATGCCCGCTTCGAACAGCCGCAGTCGGTCCTGCTGACGATTGCGGTTATACACGGCGGTGTTGAGCAAACCAGGCAGAATACTGGTGCGCATGACTGACATGTCTTCAGATATCGGGTTCTGCAGACGGACCATCTCCTGCTCAGCGCCACAGACCGTAGCAGCCAGACCGGGCTCGATGAAACTGTAGGTAACGATTTCCTGATAGCCAAGATTGACCAGCGACTGTTTCAGTCGTTGCAGAGGCAGCACAGTCTCGGGTTGTGAGCGGAGTGGGCTCGCGGCCAGACCCAGATTTCTGGGGATATTGTTGTAGCCGTAGATTCGGGCCAGTTCCTCGATGAGGTCGGCCTCGATGCTGATGTCAAAACGGAAGGAAGGGACGCCCACGACAAGCTGTTCAGCGCTCTCTTCCTTTATAGTCAGGCCGAGGCGCAACAGGATGTCCTTGATCTCATCCGCAGAGAGTGTGATGCCCAGCAGCCTGCTGACTTCGCTGTAGCGCAGCTTGACCTCGGCATGGGCGGGCAACTGGCCCAGTGCTTCCGTGACAGGTCCTGCTTCGCCGCCTACGACGGCTAATAGCAAATCGGTGGCTCTCTCCATCGCCTGTTGCTGCAACTCGAAATCAACTCCGCGTTCATAGCGATGAGATGCATCGGTATGCATGCCGAAGGCGCGCGCCTTGCCTGCAATGGCGAGTGGTGCGAAGAATGCGCATTCGAGGAAGACGTCGTTTGTTGCGTCGGTAACCGACGTGTCGAGCCCTCCCATGATGCCGGCCATGGCCACCGCCTTGTCAGCATCCGCGATGACGAGGACATCTTCGCTCAACTCAACTTCCTTGCCATCGAGCAAGGTCAGTTTCTCTTTCGGCTGCGCCATGCGGACATCGATTTGCCCGGATAGTTTGCTGTAATCGAAGGCATGCATCGGCTGACCGAGTTCGATCAGAACGAAATTGGTGATGTCGACAACGGGATCAATGCTGCGCAGACCACAGCGCCGCAGTTTTTCCTGCATCCAGAAAGGGGTTTCTGCCTCAGGATTGATATTGCGTATCACTCGCCCGAGATAGCGTGGACAGGCTTCTCCAGCGGATATGTTAATCGGGAATTCATCTGCAATCGCGGCGGGTACCGGCTTTATCTCAGGCTCTTGCACGTCTTTGCGTGCGATCACGCCTACTTCCCGTGCAATACCGCGAATGCCCAGGCAGTCGCCCCTGTTAGGCGTCAGGTCAACTTCTATGCTGACATCGTCCAATGCGAGAAATTCGCGGATATCCTGTCCTACGGGGGCCTCTCTGGAAAGCTCCAGCAAGCCTTCAGAACTCTCTTCGAGACCTAGCTCTTCGGCGGAACACAGCATGCCGTGAGATTCGACGCCACGCAGCTTCGCCGCCTTGATCTTGAAAGGCTTCTCGCCCTCTGCCGTAATGATTTCTGCCCCGAGTGTCGCAAAGGGGACTTTGAGGCCCGCACGCACGTTCGGTGCACCGCAGACAACCTGATGCGTCGCTGCGCCATCGCTAACCTGGCAGAGACTGAGTTTGTCAGCGTCGGGATGCTGCTCAACAGTCAGCACTTCGCCAACGATGATGCCTGAAAAGTCGCGCGCCACTTTACTATGGCCATCGACTTCCAGGCCGGCCATCGTCAGCGCTTCGATAAGTTGCGTGGTTTCCAGACCGGAATCCACCCATTCGTTAAGCCAGTGCTTACTGAAAATCATAAGTCTGTGTCTGTCAGGGGCTAGCTAAATTGTTGGAGAAAGCGGATGTCGTTTTCGAAATAAGTGCGCAGGTCACTGACCTCATAGCGCAGCATGGCCAGTCGATCCACGCCCATGCCAAAAGCGAATCCGGAATAGGTTTCGGGATCAACGCCAGACATCTCCAGCACTCGCGGATGTACCATTCCACAACCGCCAACTTCCAGCCAACCGGAGTGACCGCAGATACGACAGCCTTCGCCGCCGCACTTGACGCATCCCATGTCGATCTCGGCGGAAGGTTCGGTAAAGGGGAAGTAGGAAGGACGGAAGCGCACGGGCTGCTCGGCTTCGAAATAGGCCTGCAGGAATGATTCAACCGTGCCTTTTAAATCCGCGAAATTAATATTCTTGTCGATTACCAGGCCTTCAACCTGATGAAACATCGGTGTGTGCGTCAGATCGGAGTCGCAACGGTAGACCCGGCCAGGACAAATAATCCTGATTGGGGGCTCCTGAGACTCCATTACTCGCACCTGTACTGGTGAGGTATGCGTGCGCAGAACCGTGCCAGGACTCACATAAAAGGTGTCATGCATTGCCCGCGCTGGGTGATGTTCGGGAATATTGAGTGCCTCGAAGTTGTGGTATTCGTCTTCGATCTCTGGCCCCTCTGCCACTTCATAGCCGGCAGAACGGAAGATGTCAGTGATACGCTCGAGTGTCATCGAGACAGGATGCAGACCACCTGCACTCTGGCGGCGCCCTGGGAGGGTTACGTCGATCTTCTCATCGCGTAGTTTGGCGTCGAGACTTGCACTGACCAGCTCCTGTTTGCGTGCTTCGATTGCTTCCTGGAGCTGTTTCTTGGCGATGTTGATCTTTTCGCCAGCTGCTGGCCTCTCTTCAGGTGCCAGTTGTCCCAACGTTTTGAGTAATGCTGTAAAGCTGCCCTTCTTGCCCAAATATTGCACACGCAAAGCATCCAGTGACGATTCGTCACTGGAGCTCTGAATTGCTGCTAATGCTTCGTTAAGAAGGGAATCGGTATCTGCCATAAGCCGCTTCCGCCCGTCTGAATCAGGCGGCCAGGCTGGCCTTGGCTTGTTCGACTATTGCGCTGAAGGCAGGCTTGTCGTGAACGGCCAGGTCGGCGAGGACGCGACGGTCCATCTCGATGTTGGCCTTCTTCAGACCAGCAATCAGCTGGCTGTAGCTAATACCGTTCTCGCGAGCTTGCGCATTGATGCGAGTGATCCAAAGAGAACGAAATACACGCTTCTTAACGCGGCGATCGCGATAAGCGTACTGCCCTGCTTTGGTAACAGCCTGGGTTGCTACGCGATAAACCCGGCTCCGGGCACCGTAATAACCTTTGGCTTTCTTAAGAACTTTTTTGTGACGACGATTGGCGACAACGCCTCGTTTAACTCGAGCCATTTTGTAATCTCCCGATTAAGAATTAATTTTCACGAAGCATGCGTTTTACGCCTGGTACATCGCTGGGGTGAACAGCGCTGGTACCACGCAGCTGACGCTTACGCTTGGTGGTCATCTTGGTAAGGATGTGGCTCTTGTAGGCGCTTTTGCGCTTGAAGCCGGAACCGGTCTTCTTGAACCGTTTCGCGGCACCGCTATGGGTTTTCTGTTTAGTACTCACTGTCGAACTCCGCATTTATCCCAAGAGGGATCTTCGAAATAAATCCAATAGTCTTCTGCGATATAAGTAAAAAGTTCAGCACTCTTCAGCCTGACCGTCTGGGTCAGTGCCAATGAATACTGAACCTTTGAATAACTCGCTATCTGCGTTGCGACTATTGGCGCTTTTTGACCGGTGCCAAAACCATGACAATTTGCCGGCCTTCCATCTTGGGCTCTTGCTCAACCGCGCCGTATTCTGCGAGATCCTCGCGAATTCGACCGACCAGCTCCATTCCAAGATGTTGATGGGCCATTTCCCGACCGCGGAATCGCAAAGATACCTTGGCCTTGTCCCCATCTTTCAGGAAACGTGTCAGGTTGCGTAGTTTTACCTGATAGTCCCCTTCTTCCGTCCCTGGACGAAATTTCACTTCTTTGACGTGTATACGTCGCTGCTTCTTCTTGTTAGCAGCCTTCTGTTTCTTCAGATCAAAGATATGTTTTCCATAATCCATGATCTTGCAGACCACTGGGTCTGCATCCGGTGCGATTAGCACCAGATCCAATTTGGCTTCTGAAGCGGCTTCACGCGCTTCCTCGATGCTGACGATTCCGACTTGCTCACCATCAGCCCCAACCAGGCGTACCTGATCGGCGTCTATAAACTCGTTAATGACGGGTTTTTTGGCACTACCTCTCATGATCTGCGCGAACGCTTAACCTCTCTACGATGGTTTCTTCCGACTTTACGATTGATTAGGAATCGGCCTGTTTAGCACTCGGCTCAGCACTACGCCCGAGTCGGGCAACATCCTGGCTTAAGTGCTCACATAAGTCGTCGAATGTCATCGTTCCCAGGTCTTCACCTCCGCGTGTACGAACGGCAACTGTGCCAGATTCTACTTCCTTATCGCCTACAACGAGGAGATAGGGAACCTTCTGTAAAGTGTGCTCGCGGATTTTAAAGCCGATCTTCTCATTTCTCAAGTCTGATATGGCTCTAAACCCTTTATTTTTCAAGGATTCTTTGAGATTTCCACAATAATCGGCCTGTTTGTCGGTGATGTTCAGTACCACCGCCTGAACGGGTGCCAGCCAGGTTGGCATGACACCGCCGTAATGCTCGATCAATACGCCGATGAATCGCTCGAAGGAACCGAGTACTGCCCGGTGCAGCATGACGGGTTCTTTACGGCTGCTGTCCTCGGCAACATAAGTCGCGCCAAGGCGGCCTGGGGTAAAGAAATCCACCTGGATCGTGCCGCATTGCTGAATCCTGCCCATGCAGTCTTTCAGCGAGTATTCGATCTTCGGCCCATAGAAGGCGCCCTCTCCTGGCAGTAATTCCCAGGGCAAGCCGGTCGCATTCAGGGCGTCCTTGAGGGATTGTTCCGCCTTATCCCAGAGCTCATCCGAGCCGACCCGCTTTTCCGGGCGCGTTGAGAGGCGCAGGATGATGTCGTCGAAGCCGAAATCGCGGTAGACCTCAAACAAAAGGTCCATGAAATCAGCTACTTCGCTCTGAATCTGGTCTTCAGTACAGAAGATATGGCCATCGTCCTGCACGAAGCTGCGCACACGCATCAGACCGTGCATGGAGCCGGAAGGCTCGTAGCGGTGGCAGGAACCGAATTCGGCCAGGCGCATGGGCAGATCACGGTAGCTCTTCAGGCCCTGATTGAAGACCTGCACGTGACAGGGGCAGTTCATGGGCTTGATGGCATACATGCGGTTATCCGACTCGACGCTGAACATCTCATCGGCGAACTTGGCCGCGTGTCCGGACTTCTCCCACAGTGAATAGTCCACCAGTTGGGGCGTGCGGATCTCCAGGTAGTCATGATTCTGTTGCTTCTTCTTCATGTACTCCTGAATTGTCTGGTACAGCGTCCAGCCTTTCGGGTGCCAGAATGGCATGCCGGGTGCTTCTTCCTGGAAGTGAAACAGCTCCAGTTGCTTACCCAGTTTGCGGTGATCCCGCTTCTCCGCCTCTTCGAGGCGCTGCAGATAGAGTTTGAGATCCTTCTTGTCGCCCCAGGCTGTGCCGTAAATGCGCTGTAACATTTCGTTATTGGCATCGCCGCGCCAGTAGGCGCCAGCCACAGAGGTCAGCTTGAAGGCCTTGAATTTGCCGGTGCTTGGCACGTGAGGACCGCGGCAGAGATCGATGAAATCACCCTGCTTGTAGAAAGAGAGTTCCTCATCGCCGGGAATGCTCTTCAGAATTTCTACCTTGTACGCCTCGCCCATCCCTTCGAACAGTTTCACTGCCTCGTCGCGGGACATGACAGAGCGCTCTACGGTCAGGTCTTCCTTGACGATATCGTTCATGACCTTCTCGATCGCTTCGAGGTCTTCCGGTGTAAAGGAACGCTCGAAGGAAAAGTCGTAGAAGAAGCCATCTTCGATCACTGGGCCAATCGTTACCTGCGCTTTCGGAAACAGACGCTGAACGGCTTGCGCCATCAAGTGCGCGCAGGAATGGCGCAACACTTCCAGGCCATCTGCATCGCGCTCGGTGACAATTGCTACTTCGGCGTCCTCGTTGACGATGTACGAGGTATCGACGAGCACGCCATTCACGCGCCCAGCGAGGGCTGCCTTGGCGAGTCCGGCGCCGATGTCGGCGGCAATGTCGGCGATACTGACAGCTTGAGCAAACTCCCGAGCGCTGCCGTCGGGCAAAGTAACTTTGGGCATAATGTTTTTAGCTATTCGTTTTCAACAAATCAGAGATTCGGACTTGCAGGCGGGTCAGCAGTGACCCGTTGTACAGAACCCGGTTCAATGCTGTTCATAGCTCGTCGCTTGCCGTTGTTCCGGAAAGCTGAAGAACTGGTAGGCACGACCAGATTCGAACTGGTGACCTCTACCATGTCAAGGTAGCGCTCTAACCAACTGAGCTACGCGCCTAGCGTGGGTGTCTTGTCCTGCAGGAAAAGAGGCGTGATTATACGGAATACCCAACGCCGGTGTCGACGGATTTCTCGCGAAAATAGCGATTTAAATCATTGCGTTAACAGGCGATCTTTCAGCTCCGCTATGCGATCGCGCGTCGCTGCCGCTTCTTCGAAGGCGAGATTCTTTGCGGCTTCGTACATTTGCTTCTCGAGACTGGCAATTTCCTTGTTAATCTCGGCCGGATCGCTGAAATCCAGTTGTTTGTAAGCACCGCTTTTTTCGGCTACTGTCCTGCCGCGGCCACGTGCACGGGAGCCAGGTGCTGCATAAGCGCCTTCCATGATGTCGAGTACTCTTTTGCGCACTCCGATCGGCGTGATGTTGTGTTCTTCGTTGTAGGCGAGTTGTGTCTCCCGCCGCCGATTGGACTCGGCCATCGCCCGCTCCATGGAGCCGGTTACGTTGTCAGCGTAGAGAATGGCCTTGCCGTTGAGATTCCGCGCCGCGCGCCCGATGGTCTGAATCAGAGAGCGTTCGGAACGAAGAAAGCCCTCTTTGTCCGCATCGAGAATCGCCACCAGAGAGACTTCAGGAATATCGAGGCCTTCGCGTAAGAGGTTAATCCCGACCAGCACATCAAAATTGCCCAGACGCAGATCGCGGATGATTTCAGAGCGCTCGACGGTTTCGATATCGGAATGCAGGTAGCGCACCCGGATACCGTGCTCGGCCAGATAATCGGTCAGATCTTCTGCCATGCGTTTGGTCAGCACGGTCACCAGCACACGCTCTTCGCGCGCGACGACGCGAGAGACTTCCGAGAGCAGATCATCAACTTGCGTGGATGCCGGGCGCACCTCAAGTTCAGGATCAACGAGCCCGGTAGGTCGCACAACCTGCCGAACCTCCTGCCCTTCGTGTTCCTTCTCATAGGGTCCCGGCGTTGCGGAAACGAAAATTATCTGGGGCGTCAGACGCTCCCACTCCTCGAAACGCAACGGCCTGTTATCGAGTGCCGAAGGCAATCTGAATCCGTATTCAACCAGCGTCTCCTTGCGAGAGCGATCGCCCTTGTACATCGCTCCCAACTGCGGAATCGACACGTGGGATTCGTCGGCCACGACCAATGCGTTATCTGGCAGATAGTCGTACAGCGTCGGTGGTGGTTCTCCGGAGTCACGGCCGGACAGGTAGCGCGAGTAGTTTTCGATGCCGTTGCAGTAACCCAGTTCCTGAATCATCTCCAGATCGAAACGCGTGCGCTGCTCCAAGCGCTGCGCTTCCACGAGGCGATTGTTACTGCGCAGTTGTTCCAGCCTTTCGCGCAATTCGATCTTGATGTCATCCAGTGCATTGAGCAGTGTGTCGCGCGGCGTTACGTAATGCGATTTCGGAAACACGGTAAGCCGCGGAACCTCCTTGATCAGCGCTCCGGTCAGCGGATCGAAATAAGAGAGCCGCTCTATTTCGTCGTCAAACATCTCGATGCGAATCGCATCGCGATCGGATTCCGCCGGGTAGATATCAATCACGTCGCCGCGCACCCGGTATGTGGCGCGATGCAATTCCATGTCGTTTCGCGTGTACTGTAAGTCGGCCAGTCGCTTCAGGAGCTGCCGCTGATCGACCGGCGCTCCCCGGTCCAGATGCATCACCATCTTCAAATAGGAGTTAGGATCACCCAGACCATAGATCGCCGAAACTGTCGCAACCACCACGACATCCTGGCGCTCCATCAGTGCCTTGGTGGCAGACAAGCGCATCTGCTCGATGTGGTCGTTTATCGAGGCATCTTTCTCGATATAGGTATCGGAAGAAGGCACATAGGCTTCCGGCTGATAATAGTCGTAATAGGAGACGAAATACTCGACGGCGTTTTCCGGGAAGAACTCCTTGAACTCGCCATATAGCTGCGCGGCCAGTGTCTTGTTCGGCGCCATGACCAGCGTGGGTCTCTGGACTTTCTCTATGACATTGGCAATCGTAAAGGTCTTGCCTGAGCCGGTAACGCCGAGCAGCGTCTGGGCGTGCAGGCCGTCACCGAGCCCTTCTACCAGTTGGGCAATAGCGGTTGGCTGATCTCCTGCAGGGGAGAAACTGGAACTGACTTTAAAGGGTTTAGACATGGAAACGCGTAATCGATCGCAAACAAGCAAGACTACAACAGATGCCTGCTGCAAGTGTAGACGCTGACACTTATTGTCAGTGCGAGTCTGGAAGCCTCGGAATCCGGGCACATCCGGTGTTGACCCTTCCGCCAATAGTCATTAGACTACGCGCCTTTTCGAGCTATACTAACTCGAAAATGAAGAACGAAAGACTCTGCTGCCCAATAGCTCAATGGTAGAGTAGGTGACTGTTAATCACTTGGTTCCTGGTTCGAGTCCAGGTTGGGCAGCCATTTTCATGGCGACTTCCCCCGCAGGCTTTATTGCCCGCCAGCCAGCTTCTCCCCCTCCTCCAGTCAGCCCAGCCTATTCCCGACCTACCGGCACAAGCATCTCTGGTGGCAGCTATCCTGTTGCCCGGCATTTCATCGACCAGCATAGTTTCCCGGGCAGCATCTGAGGTATAGTTGGCCCACACATGCCCGATAAGCAGTTGAAACAAGTGGAGATAATTATGCGTGCATTGCTGGCAGCGGTAATTCTGAGCTTCGCCACCTCAGCCCTGGCACAGGACAATCCTGTGGTCGTCATGGACACCAACAAGGGAACAATCAAAATCGAACTCTACGCCGATAAGGCGCCAATCTCGGTAGAGAATTTCCTGCGCTATGTGGACGGCGGTTTCTACGATGGCTTAATCTTCCACCGGGTAATCGATGGCTTCATGATTCAGGGAGGTGGTTTCGATCAGGACATGGTGCAGAAGTCGACCTTTGACCCCATCAAGAATGAAGCGAGTGCCGATACACCCAATGCTCGCGGTACTCTGGCGATGGCTCGTACCAATGTCGTTGACAGCGCCACCAGCCAGTTCTTCATCAATCTGGTCGACAACAACTATCTCAATCACACCAATGAAACGCCCCGCGGTTTTGGCTACGCGGTATTCGGTGAAGTGATAGAAGGGATGGACGTTGTGGACAGTATTGCCAAGGTCGCAACGGGCAATGTGCGCGGTTACAGTGACGTGCCTAACGACCCTGTCATCATCACTTCCGCAGCAAGGGAGTAATCAGAAATTCTCCAGAGTGACGCCCGAACTTTTTGTTAAGACCCGTTCTGGCGTCGCTTTGATCTGACAGGCTTGCGCGACAATCGCAGCGCAGCTCGGAAGCTGATCCGAAGCAAGTAACAAACCTTGAGCCGTCCCAGGCTCAGCTCTATTCCTTGAACAACTTGGTGACTTTGGACTTGGCGGGCGCAGCCTTGCTGTCCGTCTCGACCGCCTCGGCAGCCGCTCCTTTATAGTAGATTTCCCAGAGTGGATCGGCGACGTCTTCCTTCGGCTCGAAACCATCTACGGCTTTGATCAGCAGTCTGCGAATCGCAGGCAGATCGATGCGCTTGCAGGCCGACTCAAGTTGATTCAATAGTGGCTCCAACTCTTCCCAGCTCAGCGTCTCTTCTTCTGCACGCATGATCTTGGGATGCTCTGTGCCAGTGACCGATTCACCGATCAACAATTCTTCATAGAGCTTCTCACCGGGACGCAGGCCGGTATATTCGATTGCGATGTCTCCGCGGTAGGAGTTTTCGTCTTTGATATCGTAGCCCATCAGATGGACCATCTTTTTGGCCAGATCAACAATGCGGATCGGTTCGTTCATGTCCAACACGAAGACATCTCCGCCGGTGGCCATGGAACCAGCCTGAATCACCAGCTGAGCAGCTTCCTGCACCGTCATGAAATAACGCGTCACTTCGGGATGGGTAACTGTTACCGGCCCGCCGCTGCTAATCTGTTTACGAAATAATGGGACAACTGACCCTGATGAACCCAGCACGTTACCAAAGCGCACCATGGAGAATTTGGTCTCACCCTTGCGCTGCGCCATCGCCTGCAGCACTTGCTCGGCAAGCCGCTTGGTGGCACCCATGTAGTTGGTTGGGCGAACTGCCTTGTCGGTGGAGATAAGAACGAAGTTCTTCACCTTGTACTTGGCTGCTGCCCTGGCAGCGACGAGCGTGCCAAAGACATTGTTCTGGGCACCTTCGACGATGTTCTTCTCCACCATCGGCACCTGCTTGTAGGCTGCCACATGATAGACCGTGTCCACATCGAAGCTCTTGATCGCATTCTCCATCTGCGCCGGATTACAGACCGAGCCCAATAAGGCGATGACTTCAATGCGGTCGCCTCCTTCTATACTGCTGAGCTTGTCGCGCAATTCACTCTCGACTTCGTACAGACCGTACTCGAACGAATCGAGCAGGATGACGCGCGCGGGACTGATGGTAATGATTTGTCGGCACAGCTCTGAGCCGATGGAACCACCTGCCCCCGTTACCATCACCGACTGCCCCTGAATACAGGCGCCGAGCAATTCCGGGTTTGGCGGCACGATGTCGCGGCCCAGCAGATCTTCGATGTCGATGTCGCGCACCTGATCGACACCGGCTTTTCCCGACACCATATCGAACAGATCCGGAACGGTTTTTACGTGTACTGGCAAATGTTCCAGTCGATTAAGAATCTCCTTGCGCTCGGCATGGGTTGCCGAAGGAATGGCGAGGAGGATCTGCCTGACTGAATAGGTTTCGATCAATTCAAACAGGGAGTTTGGGCTATGCACGCGAATGCCATGAACGGTGCTGCCCAACATGTTCTGACTATCGTCGACAAAGGCGACCGGCAGGTACTGATCACCATTTTGCAAGGCAACGACCAATTGCATGCCGGAGCTCCCTGCTCCGTAAATGATGACGGGTTCTTTGGGACGGAAATTCTGTATCAGGCTCTGCAACATTACCTTGCCGACGAAGCGACTGCCGCCGAGAAACAGCAAGGCCATCATCCAGAAAATGGGCAGCACGGAAAAATTCGTCGCTTGCTCGTCGAGTAAAAAGAAGAAGGAAGCGGCGAGTAACGCGGCAGAAAGTGTGACGCCCTGCACGATGAGTAATGCCGAATGCAAGCCCATATAGAGTACGAGCATGCGGTACATGCCGATGCGCATCAGCGCAAGGATGCTCAATGCTGTCGAGATGGCGACGGCGAAATAAAACCCCTGCTCCCGGTAGAAAAACTCCTGACCGAGCAGCAAATACGAGAACGCCAGCGCTCCGACCAACATCATGGTGTCAGCCAGCATCATAAACAGACGCTTCAGGGTCCGTGACAGGGGTATTGTGTAGAGGATCATTGCGCTTCCTGTGTGCAGGGTGAGCAGTACTTTGTGCTCGGCCTGCGATTCTTGTCGGTCAGGACGTCAGACTCTGGCCTTTAGTTCTTCTCTGTGGCGCTCGCCAGACTATACACCCGGGGTAAGCCGGCACCAAACCTTATCGCCAGCAAAAGCAAGGGTGCCAGAGCGACCAGACACCAAACAAGCCCCCATTCAGGTCGAACCACCGACAGCCAGGCCAGTGGTGCCAGCCAGCATACATTGATTGCTATAACCGTTATCGTCACTTTTGCGTGACTCTTATAGGTTCTGGCTGCGTGCTGATAGGCATGGGTCGAATGCCCCTCATACCAGACTTCGCCTCGCCATACTCGACGCAACAGCGTCGTCGTGGCATCGGTAACAAACACACCGAGCAGAATCACCCAGGTCCAGAACGACAGACTCCCCTGCTGCATGGAGATCAATGCCAGCAAACCCAGGCAAAAGCCAATAAATCCGCTGCCAACATCGCCCATGAATATTTTCGCCGGTGGCCAGTTCCAGACCAAAAAGCCGGCCCCCGCGGTAAAAAGCGTCGCGGATAAGAGAGCAACAAGGGAATCCTGGGAGTTTATAACCAAAGAAAGTGACATTACGGTTACAAACAAGAGTTCGCTGGCTGCCAGCCCGTCGATGCCATCCATAAAGTTGTACAGATTGAGCAACCAGAGAAGTGACAACACGGCCAGAACGGCCAGCAGTAGTGGCGAACTCAACTCGAACAGAATGAAGTCGACCGAAGGCAAGGTGCCCAGCCAGCCAACCACCCAGAGTGCAGCCACTCCCTGTAAGGAAACACGCCAGCGAACATGGAGTTGCATGCAATCATCGGCCAGACCCGCCACGGCAACCAGGCCGGCAGCGAGCACGACCATATAGAGATTGAATGGCAACAGACCTGCGAGAAAATAGTGGGTACAGGCAATGAGAAACAGCGCCGCGATGGCGAGGCCGCCTCCCACTGGCGTCGGCAAGGCGTGGTTGCTGCGCTCGCCGGGATGGTCCAGTAACTGAATGCGCTGCGCCACTGTTCTGCAAAGCCCGGTGAGTAGCACCGCGGCGAAGAAGATAAGAATTTGCAGAGAAACAATGGACATTCGTGGCAGCGTCGGCGGTCGTTCAGAGCGCCATATTATAGCGACTGCTGGCGAATTTTCAGTAAGTAAATCAGGCACTTTCACACAGTTGTGAAAGTGCCTTACCAGCCGTTTCTGCTAATTATTTACAATAATGATGCGTTGCCGATTGCGCTCGACAGTGGCTGCCCCGATGCCCTTCACTTCGAGCAATTCTTCCAGCGAAGTGAAATCGCCAAACATTTCGCGATAGGCAACGATTTCCTGCGCCTTTACCATGCCGACACCTTCCAGTGCGGCGGCAATCGCGGTGGCGTCGGCTTTGTTGATGTCGAGCTGTGTCTGTTGCTGGGTCGCGCTCTCCTCCGCCTGGGCGGCAAAGAGCATCGGCGTACAAGCCATCAGGCAAACTGCGAGTACAGTTCTTAGAAGTGTGGTTCTGACCATAATAATGTCCCTTTACTGATCAATCGATTCGTAGGAATTGCCGAGTAGCCAGAACTGCAGCTACTCGCCATCAGTTTAGGACAGGGTTGGCTAGATGCCAGCCAGAGCAGAATTAAAGCTGTTCAATGCCTCTGCGGGGGATTCCGATTGGGTGATCGGCCGGCCAACGACGAGATAGTTGCTGCCATTGCGGATCGCTTCCACCGGGCCCACGACACGCTTCTGATCGTTGGCGGCATCTTCGGGACGGCGTATCCCGGGGGTCACCAGACAAAACGTATCGGGAATCTGCGCGCGCAGCAGGCGAGTCTCGGCGGCAGAACATACCACGCCATCGAGCCCTGCTTGCCGGGTTAGAAAAGCCAGCTTGCTGACTTGCTCTTCCGGGTTTACACCAATTCCGACCGCCTGCAAATCCTCTGCAGCGAGGCTTGTCAGCACCGTTACTGCGATTAGCAGCGGACGCTCATCGCCATAGCCCTCGAGCGCTTCACGCGCCTTTTCCATCATGGTCAGGCCACCTGAGGCATGGACATTCATCATCCAGACGCCGAGATCTGCGGCCACCTTGCAAGCACCAGCAACGGTATTGGGAATGTCATGGAACTTCAGATCCAGAAAGACTTCGAAACCCATAGTCTGGACTTTCCGAACCAGTTCCGGCCCGCAAGCGGTGAACAATTCCTTGCCAATTTTGAGTCGGCATTGTGTGGGATCGAGCTTTTCTGCGAGGTCGAGAACCGGCTTTTCGGCGTTGTAGTCCAGGGCAATGATGATGGGCTTGTCAGACATAGTGTTCTTCCGTTTACTGCTTTACTGATAATCTCTGGAGCATTACGCAAGCCCGAAGCGTTTAGCTTACTTCGACGACGGGCTTCATTTTGTCCCACTTCTTACAACTGGGGCAATTCCAGTTGAGCGACTTTGCTTCGTATCCACAATTCTCGCAGCGATAGTGCGGACGTTTGCCTACTAGTGTCTCCAGCGCTTTGCTCAAGCGTTGCAGGCTGTTCTGCAGCTCTCCGCCAGTTTGGCCGATTTGCATACTCAATGCCGCGTGAATCCCTGCCAGATGCGGCGCAGATTCCAGCTGTCGAAGCAGGAATTGTATCGCAATCTGCTCGCCTTCTGTGGACCGGATCAGTCGCGCTAGCGCCAGGGCCAGCTGTATGTCTTTCTTCTTGCTCAGCATCTCCCGAAGCAATCGATCATAGTCTTTTATTTGGTCCAGCTCTTCATAGCATTTCTCAAGCGGCAGCAGCACTTCCCCGGTGAAGTCACTGTTGTTATGGCAGACGCGGAGCAGTTCCCGTTGCGCCGCACGGTGATTACCGAGCTGCAATTCGATATCTGCCAACAACAGCGTTGCTCTGACGCTGTAGCGGTCAAAGGTAAATGCTTTCTTGATCCACTCCCTAGCCTGATTGAATTGCTGGTCGGTAAGCAGTTCCTCGACAATTTCGCAGCAATAGTGTGCGCCGCGCGAGCGAATCTCCTGATTGCTGCGATGCGCACTGTCACTCAGTAACTGCCTGGTGGCGTCTATCGCTTTGCGCCATTCTTTCTCTGTCTGAAAGATGGTGATGAGATGGGACAACGCTTCCCATTGTGCCGGGCCGTTCTCGGCAAGAATTTCATTCAGGAGCCGCTCCGCGCGATCCAGCAGTCCCGCCGCGATGTAGTCATTGGCTAATTGCAGTCGCGTTGCGTCGACGATGTGTTGCGGCAGACCAGGTCTGGCAAGAAGGGTCTGGTGTACTTTTATTGCCTTGTCTACCTTGCCCCGCCGGCGGAGTAACGCGCCGAGCGCGAGATGAGTCTCAACAGTTTCGCTATTGACCTCGAGACCGCGTATGAATGTATCGATCGCCTCGTCGGGCTCGTCATTGAGCAGGTAGTTCAGGCCAACGAAATAGTCAGAAAAGATGTCTTCGGTGCTTCGATTACGCGACTTCCTGGCACCGCGACGATTGCTGAAGCGGCCGAGCAGCCAGCCGGCGATTACGGCGAGCAGCAGCACGAAATATATCTGTATGCCCTCCATCATCAATCCAGATCCTTGAGGGATAGCGCTCTTAGCTTCCTGACCTCTTGTTTCGACAGATCGAGTTCATTTTGCAAGCGCCGCACGTCCTTGCTGCTATGCCTTTTACTGAGCAGTCGCAACCCGAGAAGCAAACCGATAAAACCGCCACTCACAAAGGCAGAGACAATCCAGACGGAAACCGGTTGGGCACCGGACTGCCAGTTACCGAACGAGATAGCGATCGGCGTGGTGTTGTAGTACGAAAATGTAATCGCTGCCAGAAAGACCAGTACGAGAAATAGCCCGGACAACAGATTCAGGAATTTGCGCATAGAAAGCAGTAGTTTGCAGTGCAGTGCTTATAGTAGTGGATGATTCTGGTCACAGAAAGCAAAAACGGCATAACCCGAGAGTTATGCCGTTCGTTGTAACCTGACTGTACGAGTGAATCAGAGTGGCTGATCGATCAGCATGCTGCTGTTCACGCGATCCCGCAGTTCCTTGCCTGGCTTGAAGTGTGGAACATACTTTCCGCTCAGAGCAACCGGGGTACCAGTCTTGGGATTTCGTCCGATTCTGGGAACGCGATAATGCAGGGAGAAACTGCCAAAGCCACGAATCTCGATTCTGCCCCCTTCAGACAATACCTGGGACATGTATTCGAGAATTGCTTTAACTGCAAGTTCTACATCTTTTGATGACAACTGGGTTTGCTTTCCAGCGATACGATCAATCAATTCTGACTTGGTCATAGACTTCCCCTGCGTCTTGCACTTCCCTACTCACGTGCCAGCTAAGCATGCTTGCTGGCACGGGAGCCAACTCGGATTATTCCTTGTCCATTTCAGCCTTGATCAGATCACCGATTGTGCCCGGTGAAACGTCACTGCTGTCCTGGTTCTTGTGCTGTTGAATAGCGGCTTTCTCGTCATCGATTTCGATTGCCTTGACCGATACGCTCAGAACGCGGTTCTTGCGATCAACACTGACAACCTTGACTTCGATCTCATCGCCTTCTTTCAGCGCATTGCGTGCATCTTCAACTTTATCACGGCTGATCTCTGAAGCGCGCAGCACTCCGTCGACCCCTTCGCCCAAAGCAATTGTTGCCGACTTGGCATCAACGCTTGATACAGTGCCTTTCACGATACTACCTTTTTCAAATTCTGAAACGTAGTTCATGAATGGGTCATCTTCCAGCTGTTTGATGCCGAGAGAGATGCGCTCGCGCTCTGGATCGATAGACAGGATAACAGTCTCGATCTCATCGCCCTTCTTGTAATTGCGTACGGCTTCTTCGCCAGTCTCATCCCAGGAGATGTCAGACAGGTGCACCAGACCGTCGATGTTGCCATCAAGTCCGATGAAGATTCCGAAATCGGTAATCGACTTGATGCTGCCGGAAACACGGTCGCCCTTCTTGAAGGATTCCGCGAAGCCATCCCATGGGTTCTGGAAGCATTGCTTGATACCCAGTGAAATGCGGCGACGCTCTTCGTCGATATCGAGAATCATCACGTCAACTTCGTCGCCCAGCTGAACGACTTTCGACGGATGGATGTTCTTGTTGGTCCAGTCCATTTCGGACACGTGTACCAGACCTTCTACGCCTTCTTCGAGTTCTGCGAAGCAGCCGTAATCAGTCAGGTTGGTAACCACAGCCTTGACCTTGGAGTTCTCAGGGTAGCGTGACTTGATGTTGACCCACGGATCTTCACCGAGTTGCTTGAGGCCCAGAGAGACACGATTGCGATCGCGGTCGTACTTGAGAACCTTGACGTCAATCTCATCGCCCACATTCACGATTTCGCTTGGATGCTTGATGCGCTTCCAGGACATATCGGTGATGTGCAGCAGGCCGTCTACACCACCCAGATCCACGAACGCACCGTAGTCTGTGAGGTTCTTGACGATGCCTTTGACAGACATACCTTCCTGCAGTTTCTCCAGCAGAGCATCACGCTCTTCGCTGCTGACTGACTCCAGAACAGCACGGCGGGAAACGACAACGTTGTTGCGCTTGCGATCCAGCTTGATCAGTTTGAATTCCAGCTGCTGGCCTTCAAGGTGCAGGGTATCGCGTACCGGACGGACATCTACCAGAGAGCCTGGCAGGAACGCACGGATATTGTTCAGATCGACAGTAAAACCACCTTTGACCTTGCCGTTGATAACACCAGTTACCACGTCGTTCTTCTCGTAGGCGGCTTCCAGTTCCATCCAGGATTCGGCGCGCTTGGCTTTCTCACGAGAAAGGCGGGTTTCACCGAAACCGTCTTCAACGGTTTCCAGGGCTACTTTGACTTCATCACCCACTTCGAGAGACAGATTGCCCTGTTCGTCGAGGAATTGATTGCGGGGAATTACACCTTCAGATTTGAGTCCGGCGTGAACTGTTACCCAGTCGGTGTCGATGTCGATTACAGTGCCAGTGACGATGGCACCAGGAGTCATATCTATTTCGTTGAGAGATTTCTCAAATAGATCAGCGAAAGTTTCACTCATTAATTAGTCCAATAAAAACAAAGAGTTGTGATGCAAACCAGAAGTTGCATTACAACTTTCCACAAGCCAGTCCTTGCGGGGGTTGATGCATTTTGCCCCGTACACTACCGACTGGTTGATGGTAGTAACAGGACGCTCAATTCTCTTCAGGAGGCCAGGCTCGGAAGGCGCTGCACGACCAATTTCCACACATGATCTATCACTTCATCGAGTGTCAGATCGGTGGAATCGAGGACGATGGCATCTTCAGCGGGCTTGAGTGGAGAGACCGGACGTTGACTGTCCCGTTCGTCCCGCTCTTTCAGGTCTCGCAAAAGGTCGGGCAGAATAGCACCAATACCCTTTGCAATCAACTGCTTATAACGCCTCTGGGCGCGCTCTTCCACACTGGCAGTAAGGAAGATTTTCAGCTCCGCATCCGGGAAAACCACGGTGCCCATGTCACGACCATCTGCCACGAGTCCGGGTTCTTTGCGGAACGCGAGCTGACGCTCATGCAATGCAGCCCGGGCGGCTGGAATGGCACCGACTCGGGATGCCATCAGCGACCCGAGGTCGGTGCGGATATCGAGGGAGACATCTTCGCCGTTGAGGCTCACTGAATCCGGACCATGACGCCCGAATTCGATCTGCAGCGAACTCGCGAGATACGCGACTTCCCGGGGATCGGTGAGATCAGTATCGGCTTTGTGTGCGGCGATTCCCAACACACGATACAGGGCGCCGCTATCCAGCAGTGCGAAGCCGGTTTTTTCTGCAATCGCATTTGCTACTGCGCCCTTCCCTGAACCGGAAGGTCCATCGATCGCGATGACTGGCGCGTCTTTCACAGACTCGCCTTTTCTTCTTTGACCAGCATCCCGACCTGTTGAGCGAGTGTGACGAAACCAGGAAACGAGGTCGCGACATTGGCGCAGTCACGAATGAGGATTTCATCGCGCGCGCGCAGGCCTGCTACAGCGAAGGACATGGCGATACGATGATCGGTGAAACTGTCTACTTCACCCCCGCCAAGTGTGCCGCCGACAATGCGAATGCCGTCTTCGAAGGTTTCTGCTTCGATTCCCAGCGTCTGCAATCCTTCTGCCATTGCCTGAATGCGGTCGCTCTCCTTGACGCGGAGTTCTTCGGCGCCGCGCAGGACGGTCTCACCTTCTGCGCAGGCGGCTGCAACAAACAACACCGGAAACTCATCGATGGCGAGTGGTATCTGTTCTTCGGGAATCACAATGCCTTGCAGTTGCGAATGTACGACGTCGATGTCGGCGACCGGTTCGCCACCTATTGTGCGCTCATTGCTCAACTGAATGGTAGCGCCCATCTCACGCAGTATATTGATCACTCCGATGCGCGTGGGGTTGATGCCAACGTGACGAAGCGTGAGTTTCGCTCCGGGCGTGATCGCTGCCGCGACCATGAAGAATGCCGCTGAAGAAATGTCTGCCGGTACGTCGATGTCAGTCGCTTGCAGCGTACCACCACCGACTATGGCTACTTCTGCCCCCTGGCGTTCAATTCCGTAGCCAAAGCCTTCCAGCATGCGTTCGGTGTGATCACGGCACGGTGCAGGTTCGGTAATACTGGTTCTACCCTCAGCATACATACCCGCCAACAACAGACAGGACTTCACCTGCGCGCTGGCCATTGGCATGTCATAGTGCATGCCCTGCAGCTTGGTGCCGGTAATTCTGATCGGTGGAGTACCCCGCTCTTCGGTCGCGATGTTGCCGCCCATGTCGCGCAGTGGCGCAGCCACGCGGTTCATTGGACGGTTGCTTAGCGACTCATCGCCGGTAAGTTCGCTATCGAACTCCTGGGCCGCAAGCAAACCGGCGAGCAAGCGCATCGCTGTACCGGAATTACCCATATAAAGTGCGTTACGAGGTGCCTGCAATCCCCGCATCCCAACGCCGTAAACCGTCATGTTCCCATTCTCGGGGCCGATGATGGTGACGCCCATTTCTCTGAATGCCGCCACGGTATTGAGTGCATCTTCCCCTTCGAGGAATCCACTCACCTTTGAGACACCTTCAGCCAGCGAGGCAAAAATGACTGAGCGGTGAGAAATCGATTTGTCACCCGGGACCCTGATTTCTCCGCGAACTTCGCCTCCTGGACGAACTCTGAGGCTGAGCTGTTCGGTCTCCATACTGCTTTCTGTTCCTGTATTAAAGTGCTTGTAAATAAAGTTGTCGCGGGTTCGTTTGGCGCGAGCAAACGCAGTCTTCATCGCGTCCCGGTTGCCGGTACGCAAGAGTTCCTGAAACTCCTGCAACTTGTGGATATAGGCATCGAGAACCTGATCAGTTGCCTCTGCATTCGCGGTGAACACATCTGACCACATGCGCGCATCACTCGATGCGAGGCGGCTGAAATCCGCGAACCCACCGGCTGCATAGCGAAAAATGTCATCGCTCTGCTCCTGTTCGAGCAAAGCATCGACCAGGGTGAAAGCCAGCGCATGTGGCAAATGGCTTGTTGCCGCCAGCACCTTGTCATGCCGCTGTACCGACATCGCCAACACTTCCGCTCCGAGCGTGCGCCAGAGTTGATGCACCAGCGCGACAGCAGCTGACGTATTGCCTGCAAGCGGAGTGAGGATCACGTTTCTGCCGCTAAAGAGTTTGCCATTGGCGGCGCTGAATCCGCTGCGCTCTGACCCGGCGATGGGGTGTCCAGGAACGAAGCGTGCCGCAAAGCCACTGTCCTGCCTCTCGATGCAGCGCGCGATGTGAGACTTGGCACTTCCTACGTCAGTAAACACCGTACCCTCCACATCGCTTCCGGCCAATACGGACACCAGTTCTTCGATCATCAGAGGTGGCGTCGCCAGCACAACAAGATCTGCCAGCTTGGTAACAGTATCGAGTTCGGCAACCTCATCGATGACGCCTGATTCGCGCGCGATCGCCAGTGCGTCGGGATCGGTATCGACCGCGAGCAGGCGTTGCTTCGGGTTAGCCTCGCGCAGGCCGCGCGCAATGCTGCCGCCTATAAGGCCAAGCCCGACGATAGCGATTGTTTTGGTGGAGAAATCACTCATGGTCACTTGAAGGCCGGATAGGACCCCACAATTTTCACTTCTTCAGTGCGACTCTCGAGTCGTTCAAAGAGCGTCTTGACAACCGCATCGTCAACGTGACCTTCAAAATCGATGAAGAACACGTACTCCCACGCTTTTTTCTTTGCTGGCCGGGAGTCGATCTTGGTCAGGCTGATCTGCAAATTATCGAATGGCTCAAGAACACGAAACAATGCGCCCGGTTTGTTTGCTGTGTACACCAATATCGACGTCTTGTCTTTGCCAGTGCGCTCGCTGGCCTGCTGCCCCAGCACCAGAAAACGTGTGCTGTTGTGATTCTGATCCTGAATATTGCTCGCGAGCACCTGCAATTCGTAGATAGCTGCGGCGGCGGTTCCAGCAATGGCCGCTACACCTTTGGTTTCACTTGCACGTCGTGCGGCGTCTGCATTGCTCGCACATTCCACTAATTCTGCTTGCGGGTAGTTGGACTGAAGCCATTGGCGACACTGTGCCAATGACTGTCTGTGCGAGGCGATCTTAAGGATTTCACTTGCTGTGGTTTGCTGATTAGCGAGTAACTGATGCTCAATTGCGACAATCTCTTCACCCACAATCCGCAGCGTCGTATCGATCAGGCAATCCTGGGTGTTGTTTACTACGCCTTCCGTGGAATTCTCCACTGGAACTATTGCGTGTGTCGCTTCTCCATTGGCCACTGCGATGAATGCGTCGTCAATCGTTGCACAAGGCTGCAAGTCAACGTCAGCACCGAAATGTTGTAGTGCTGCCGCCTGCGAATAGGTGCCTGGTGGCCCCAGATAGGCAACCCGAACTGTGTCAGTCAATGCGTAATCCCTTATGTGCTTTGCAGTTGATTGCGTCAGATAAAGACGTTGCTGCGAGCGTGCTAGTCAGCAGTGCTCGCAGCAACGTGGAAAGTATGAAAGCTGTAAAAGCAGAGCTTGTTTACTCTGCGTCACCTGAGTCTGCAGCCGGCGCGTCCGATTCGTTTGCGTTACCTGTTTCAGAGCTGGCTTCAATGTCCGCAGCTTCAGCCGCGTCTGCCAGTTCTCCGGCCACTTCTTCGGGCTCATCCACTCGCTCGAGTCCCACCAGTTTCTCGCCTTCTTTTAGGCGAATGAGGCGTACCCCCTGGGTATTCCGGCCTTGCACAGACACTTCTTCGACCCGCGTTCTCACGAGTGTACCTTTGTTGGAAATCAGCATGATCTCGTCTGATTCTTCAACCTGGACTGCACCGACAACGGCGCCATTGCGTTCGCTGGCCTGCATGCCGATGACGCCCTGTCCGCCGCGTCCGTAGACCGGGAAA
Source organism: uncultured Pseudohongiella sp. (assembly GCA_965228725.1). Lineage (GTDB taxonomy): Bacteria > Pseudomonadota > Gammaproteobacteria > Pseudomonadales > Pseudohongiellaceae > UBA9145. The sequence continues at coordinate 573,732 of OZ245834.1, forward strand.
TCGCCTGATTCGGTGCGCTTGCCGTAACCGTTTTCACTGACCGTGAGGATCTGCTTTTCGTCATCAGGAATAATCAGGGAGATCATGCGCGCGCCTTTGGCGAGCTTGATACCCCGGACGCCGCGCGCTGTTCGACCCATCGGGCGAACATCGGATTCGGCGAAGCGGATTGCTTTACCGCTACTGCTGACGAGCATGACGTCGCAGTTGCCGTCAGTGATCGCGGTGCCAACCAGATGATCTCCTTCATCCAGCTCGATGGCGCGCAGGCCTACACTACGCTGTCGCGCGAAGCTGGTGAGTTCGGTCTTTTTCACTGTGCCGTTGGCAGTTGCCATGAACACGAAATGCTCTTCTGAGTATTCAGTGACAGGAAGCATGCTGGTGATGCGTTCGCCCTCTTCGAGGGGCAGGAGATTCACAATGGGTTTACCGCGCGAAGTACGCGAGGCAACAGGAATCATGTAGACCTTGAGCCAGAACACTTTGCCTGCACTGGTAAAACATAGCAGCGTCGTATGGGTATTGGCGATCAACAAGTGCTCGACGAAATCTTCATCTTTAACCGAAGCGGCGGATTTGCCCATGCCACCACGACGCTGTGCTGTGTAGTCAGTCAACGGCTGGGTCTTGGCATAGCCACTCTGGGAAATAGTAACCACGCGATCCTCTTCTGTGATGAGGTCTTCGGTCGTGAGATCTTGTTGCGACTCGACAATCTCGGTGCGACGTTCATCACCGTATTCCTGCTGCACGGCTTCGAGTTCTTCGCGTACAACAGATAGCAGCCGCTCGCGGTTCTGCAAGATGTCCAGATAGTCGGCGATCTGTTTCAGCAGTTCCTTGTAATCGTTGATGAGCTTTTCGTGCTCAAGCCCGGTCAGGCGGTGCAGGCGCAGTTCGAGAATTGCCTGGGCCTGTTCCGGCGACAGATAGTATTCGTTGCCCCGCAAACCGTATTGTTCATCCAGTCCTTCCGGGCGACAGGCGTCAGAGCCAACCTCTCCCAGCATGGAAAGCACGCTCTCTGACTTCCAGGATCTGGCAAGCAGTTTTTCTTTGGCTTCCGCTGCACTGGGCGATGTCTTGATGAGTTCGATCACGGCATCGATGTTCGCAAGCGCCACTGCAAGTCCTTCGAGAACATGCCCGCGCTCACGCGCCTTGCGTAGCAGGTACACCGTGCGCCGGGATACCACTTCGCGCCGATGACGCAGGAAGGCATCCAGCATCTCCTTGAGATTCAGCAGTTTCGGCTGGCCATCGACCAGAGCAACCATGTTGATGCCAAACACGGACTGCATGGCTGTTTGGGCGTAGAGGTTGTTCAGTACCACGTCGCCCATCTCGCCCTTGCGCAGCTCGATGACGATACGCAATCCGTCCTTGTCGGACTCATCACGCAGCTCGGAAATACCCTCGATTTTCTTTTCTTTTACCAGCTCGGCGATCTTCTCGATCAAGCGTGCCTTGTTCAGCTGATAAGGAATCTCGGTGACGATAATAGTCTGCTTGCCCGTCTTCTCATCTTCGAGCACTTCGGCGCGTGCGCGCACGTAAATGCGACCACGACCAGTGCGATAGGCCTGCACGATACCGGCTCGACCATTGATGATACCGGCAGTCGGGAAATCAGGACCGTGGATGTATTCCATCAGGTTGTCCACGTCGAGATCCGGATTTCCGAGCAGAGCAATGGCGCCACTCACAACCTCATTGAGGTTGTGAGGAGGAATATTGGTTGCCATACCCACAGCAATGCCCGACGACCCATTCACCAGCAGATTGGGAATCTGGGTTGGCAACACTTCCGGTATCTGCTCGGTGCCGTCGTAGTTCTCGCCGAAATCGACCGTTTCCTTGTCCAGATCCGCGAGCAGATCGTGGGCAATCTTCGCCATACGGATTTCCGTATAACGCATTGCCGCTGCCGCATCGCCGTCAATGGAGCCGAAGTTGCCCTGCCCGTCCACGAGCGGATAGCGCAGGGAGAAACTCTGCGCCATGCGCACGATGGTGTCGTAGACCGCACTGTCACCGTGCGGGTGGTACTTACCGATCACATCACCGACGACACGCGCAGACTTTTTGTAGGGTTTGTTGTAATCGTTCGAGAGGACGTTCATTGCGAACAGAACGCGCCGATGAACCGGTTTCAAGCCATCTCGCACATCCGGCAATGCCCGGCCGACGATGACACTCATCGCGTAGGCCAGATATGACTCACGCATTTCCCCTTCTAATGCGACAGGCAGAACCTGCTTGGCAAATTCAGACATAGACTAGTTAATTCCTGGGATACGGCGGGCAGAGAACGGTGCTCGAAACACTTCTGGATGTAGGATTTTCGACGTCGATGTGACTGCTTCCATTGCTGTTTTTATGGCTTTTCAAGGTCGGAAATGTGGCCTTGTTGAAAGGCCAAAATTGTACCACAGCAAGCCCCTGAAATGACACTATAGAGGGTAATTTAGGCGCCGAAAAAGGACTTTAATTTCAACACCTTAAAGAATGTCTTCGAATCGCTCTCCAGACGCGCACTTTACCCTGATTCCGGGTATAATCGCGCCCCTCGTCGAGCTCAAGAAATTTGCCAGTAAAAGGCCTTGCCAGGGACACCGCACTCGTGACGGAAACTACGACAGAATCGGTTGATCTACTCATTCACAGCCAGTGGATTATTCCCATGGATCAGCAGCGATCCCTGCTTCCGGATCACTGTATCGCCATCAAAGACAAACGCATCGTCGGGCTCTGCCCCAGCGCCGAAGCCAATGGCCGCTATCACGCCGCGTCAGAAAAGCATCTCGGCTCGCATGTGCTCATTCCGGGCCTGGTCAATGCCCACGGCCATTCAGCCATGGCGCTGTTGCGTGGCGTCGCAGACGACCTTCCTCTCAAACAATGGCTCGAAGAGCATATCTGGCCGTTAGAGGGCGAACATGTCAGTCGCGAGTTTGTTCATCAGGGAAGCACATTGGCCATGGCGGAGATGATTCGCTCCGGTACGACGACCTTTGCCGATATGTACTTTTTCCCCGACGAGGTCGCACGCGCTGCAACCGATGCCCAGATGCGCGTACAACTCGCCAGCCCGGTGCTGGATTTCCCGACCATCTGGGCCAATGACGCCGACGAATACATCAAAAAGGCCTACACGCTGCACGACGATTTTCGGAATAGCGAGTTTGCCCACATGGCGTTCGGGCCACACGCGCCCTACACCGTATCGGATGCCCCATTGAAAAAACTGGCGATACTTGCCGATGAGCTCGACGTCCCCATTCACATGCATATACACGAAACTGCGCAGGAAGTGAGTGATGCGCTCGCCCAGGATGGCAGAAGGCCGCTGCAAAGACTGGCCGAGTTGGGAATCATTTCGCCGCGGCTGGTTTGCGTGCATGCCACGCAACTCGACACCGCAGAGATGGCGCTGCTTGCTGAGCACGGGGCCAGTGTCGCACATTGCCCGGAGAGCAATCTCAAGCTCGCAAGTGGCTACTGCGAAGTCGCTGCACTGCAGAAGCACAAAGTGAATGTGGCACTTGGCACTGATGGCTGCGCGAGCAACAACGATCTGGACATGCTCGGGGAAATGCGCACAGCTGCGCTGTTGGCCAAGGCCGTTTCAAGTGATGCCAGTGCGCTGCCGGCAATGGAAGCGCTCGCCATGGCGACCATCAATGGCGCGTCGGCATTGGGAATGAGTAACGACATCGGTAGCCTGGAAATTGGCAAACTCGCAGATATCACCGCCATAAACCTTGATGTCATTAACTGCTGGCCCGTGCACAACCCCGTCTCGCACCTGGTTTACGCAAGCAATGCGGCACAGGTTAGTGACGTCTGGGTGTCAGGCCGGGCACTGCTCTCAGCAGGAGAGCTGCAAACTATCGACATAGAACAATTACGCAGCCAGACAGACGACTGGCGTCGCAAGATCTCGGACAGCTAAATAATGAGCAATGTAGACGAAGCAGAAATCCGTAAGTTCGAAGCACTGGCGGCGCGTTGGTGGGACCCGAACAGTGAATTTCGCCCCCTGCACGAGATCAATCCCCTGCGTGTTAACTACATCAATCAGAAAGTGAATCTCGCGGAAATGCGCGTACTCGATGTGGGTTGCGGCGGCGGAATACTGGCCGAAGCCATGGTCCATCATGGCGCGCAGGTGACTGCAATCGACATGGCAGACGCCTCACTTTCTGTAGCCCGCCTGCACCAGCTCGAAAGTGGACTGGAAATCGACTATCGCAAATGCTCGGCTGAAGACATCGCCGCCGAAGAGCCAGCGACATTCGATGTGGTGACCTGTCTGGAGATGCTGGAGCATGTACCCGATCCTTCATCTGTTGTTGACGCCTGTGCTCGCCTCGTAAAACCTGGTGGCAAAGTGTTCTTCTCTACAATAAATCGCAATCCGAAGTCTTACCTGTTTGCGATCATCGGCGCAGAGTATGTGCTGAATCTTCTACCTCGTGGCACGCACGACTACGACAAGTTCATCAAGCCCTCGGAGCTGGCCGGGTGGGCTCGTGACAGTGGATTACAACTGAATGACCAGATCGGCATGGGCTACAACCCACTCAGCAAGAAGTACTTTCTGGAACAGGGAGTTTCCGTAAACTATCTCGCCACCTACACACGTCCGGCGAGTCAGTCATGAGCTTTGCAACGTCAATAGAATGCGTCCTGTTCGATCTGGACGGCACGCTGATCGATACCGCTCCGGATTTTATCGCTGTCATGGATCGGCTTTGCGATGCTCATGAAATCACACGACTCACGTCTGATCAGGTTCGGCAAACAGTCTCCGACGGTGCGCGTGCGCTCGTCAAACTGGCTTTCGGTATCGCAGAAAGCGACCCGGGTTTCGCCGAGCTGAACGCCGAGCTGCTTGACCTCTACGATGAGCAGCTGGACAACAGTACAGCTCAGCTTTATTCCGGCATGCCAGAGCTGCTCGAGAAACTCGAGGCGCATGCAATACCCTGGGGTATAGTGACCAACAAGCCAGCTGCGTATTCTGAAAAGCTGTTGTTAAAACTTGGATTGGCAGAGCGTTGCAAGAGCCTGATTTGCCCAGATCATGTCAGCGAGCGTAAGCCGCATCCGGAACCTATCTTCATGGCCTGCCGCCAGCTCGGCTGTGATACGGAACGGACAATCTATATGGGCGACCATATTCGCGATATTCAGGCAGCCAAGAATGCAGACGTTATTGCCGTGGCGGCTGCTTACGGCTATCTCGCGGCCGATGCCCGAGTCGAAGAATGGTACGCTGACTTCATCGTCAGCAAACCCGAACAAACCGAATCCCTATTAACCATGTTGAAATTTGCTTGAATCATGACTGACACCGTAGCGCAAACCACTTTTCTTGAAGGCAAAACCATTCTGGTCACCGGAGCAGGTGATGGCATAGGCAGAGCTCTGGCAACGGACCTGGCTGACCATGGCGCCACCGTTATTCTCTTGAGTCGATCCCAGGAAAAACTGGAATCACTGTACGATGAGATCGAAGCAAAGCACCCCGGCAAGGTAATAATCCATCCTCTTGATTTCAGCAAGGCTGGCGATGCGGACTACAAACAGCTCGCCGAATCACTGAATGAACAATTCGAATGCCTGGATGGTCTGGTACATAACGCAGCACTGCTCGGTGCGCGCAGTCCGATTGAGTTCTATCCCGAAAAAGACTGGGCGGACCTGATGACCGTGAACGTGAATGCAGTTTTCTATCTCACGCGTGCCCTGCTCCCTGCGCTGAACCGGTCTCCCGATGCGCGGATGCTCTTTATTTCATCCAGTGTTGGTCGTAAGGGGCGCGCCTACTGGGGAGCTTATAGCGTGTCCAAGTTTGCGCTCGAAGGACTCATGCAAACACTCGCGGATGAACTGGACGCGACGTCGAACATCAGGGTCAATAGCTTGAATCCTGGAGGCACACGAACGGCGATGCGCCGCGACGCCTACCCAGGGGAGAATCCGGAGAGTGTACCAACACCCGAATCACTTATGCCGGTGTACCGATTTCTGTTCAGTGATGAGGCCAGAGCCATACACGGGCAGGCCTTGAATGCGCGGGACTTCGATGCCGGGCAATGGCTACAGGATTACGCGACGAACTAGCCTGCACTGCCTTCGTCAGCAGCCTTTATCAGCTTGTCGATTTCCTGCTTGTTGAGTTCCTGAAACTTGCCGCGGGTAATTGCGCTGGGGATAAAAATCGGACCGAAACGTACGCGTTTTAAGCGGCTGACCTTCAGTCCCTGAGACTCCCACAGTTTGCGAACTTCGCGATTGCGCCCTTCCATAAGCACGACGTGGTACCACTGATTAATACCTTCACCAGCATAGTACTGGATGTCAGTGAAGCGACAGAGGTGGCCGTCGATCACCACTCCCTTGTGCATCGCCTTTACCATTTCCGGTTTTACCTCGCCCATCACGCGAACTGCATACTCTCGCTCGATCTGACTGCTGGGGTGCGTAAGCTTGTTGGCCAACTCACCATCGGTAGTGAACAACAAGAGTCCGCTGGTGTTGATATCGAGTCGACCAATAGACACCCAGCGTCCGTGCTTGATGGGGGGAAGCCGATCGAACACTGTCGGCCGTCCTTCCGGATCCTTGCGTGAGCAAATCTCGTCTTCGGGTTTGTTGTAGAGCAATACCCTGCGCTCTTCCTTGATCTTCTTTTGAGGTGCGAGTTTCTTGCCGTCGACGACTATCTGATCGGTATCGGAAACGCGCTCGCCAATCTCTGCTACCTTGCCGTTGACCTTGATGCGCCCAGCGGCAATCCAGCTCTCGACCTCTCTGCGAGATCCGAAGCCGGCTCGAGCGAGCACTTTCTGTAGTTTTTCAGTGTTATCCATGGGCTCAATTAGTCTGCGAGTCGGCGAGGATCTGCATCGGCTGCTGTATCGACGTCGTCCTCAAAATCCGCAACGGAAGTGGATTCTTCGGCATCACTGGCGGGTTGTGCATCAGAATGAAAATCAGCCGCTGCGCTATCTTCCTCGGCGACAGAATCCTCATCGCTATCGGTCGCGCTGGCATCTGCCTGTCCGTCAATCGAGAAGGAGTCCACCATGGCCTCGGTCTCCGCCAGTTCGCTATCGATATCCCAGTCAGTATCATCGGCGTCGTCATCGTCATCAGAACTGTCGCCTTCATCAGAATCATCAGCATCAACAGAGCCATCAGCGTCAACAGAGTCATCGTCATCTGCGTCGCCTGACTCATCGTCGTCTGATTCGTCATCGTCATCTGAGTTTTCTGCAGCGTATTTCTTCGCCGGATCATCCTGCAAGATCTCATCGAGCGGCTTCTTGGCGAGTTCGATTGCCTCTTCTTCCGCGATGAGTTCAGCTTTCTCTTCATCGCTTAGTTCAATTGCGTTTTCATCGACCGCGTCTTCCGGCATATCGAGTACGCGCTGATTGAACAGCTCTTCGGTCAGATCCACTTCCTTGTTGCCGGCATCCAGCGCCTTCACTTCGGAGAGCGGTGGGAGTTCCTGCAGACTCTTCAGATTGAAGTAATCAAGGAATTGTTTGGTGGTAGCAAACATTGCCGGACGGCCAGGGACGTCACGATGCCCAACGACGCGAATCCATTCCCTGTCCAGCAGAGTGCGAATGATATTGGGGCTCACCGCGACTCCGCGAATCTCTTCGATGTCGCCGCGCGTGATGGGTTGGCGATAGGCCACCAGCGCCAGTGTTTCCAGCAGCGCACGCGTGTAGCGTGGCGGGCGCTCTTCCCAGAGCTTGGCGACCCACTCACTGATTTCCTGCTTGACCTGAAAGCGATAGCCGGAGGCCACTTCAATTAACTCAAAGCCGCGATCACCGCAGGACTTGTCGATGGCTTCCATGACATTTTTCAGTTCTTGCTTGTCGGGTTTTTCGTCTTCGCTGAAGACTGCGATGATATTGTCCAGAGAGAGCGGGCGACCGGCGGCCAGCAGCAACCCCTCAACAATCATTTTGACCTTGTTATCTACTTCACTCATTTTCTACCGCCACTACAGACTCTTCATCCCGACCTCGCGACTTGATATGAATCGGCGCGAAAGGCTCTGCTTGCACAATCTCAACCATGGAGTCTTTGAGCAACTCCATCATCGCGAGAAAGGTTACGACGACTCCTAGTCGTCCCTCTTCCCTGATTAACAACGACACCAGGGGAACAAATTTGGTACTGGAAATGCGTGCAAGAATCTCCGACATCTTCTCTCGCGTCGACAGGGTTTCCAGTTGGATATGATGATGCTCGAACATATCAGCGCGATTTAGCACTCGCGCCAGACAGAGCAGTATCTCGTCGAGCTGTACTTCCGGATCCGCTGCGACCTTCTCAATCTTCGGCAAGGCCGCGGCAGCGAGCTGAATGTCGCGATCCAGTCGCGGGATCTCGTCGATGTCTTCCGCCGCTTTCTTGAAGCGCTCATATTCCTGCAGGCGACGAATCAACTGCATGCGCGGATCTTCTTCGTCGACCTCTTCCTCTTCCTGGCGCGGCAACAGAATGCGCGACTTGATCTCAGCCAACATGGCAGCCATTACGAGATATTCCGCTGCCAGCTCGAATTGACCGGACTGCATCAGATCGACATAGGCCATGTACTGGTCAGTGATATCGGAAACGTTGATGTCGCGAATGTCGATATTCTGCTTCTTGATCAGATACAACAGCAGATCGAGCGGGCCTTCGAACGCCTCGAGGAAAATCTCGAGTGCGTCGGGTGGAATGTAGAGATCTTTGGGAACATCAGTGAACGCCTTGCCATCGATGATGGCAAGTGGCAGTTCCTGTTGTTCGGGAGTCGCGGAATCGGCTTCTTCAGAGGACGCGGCTACGTCTGTCTGGTCAGGTTGTCCTGGCTCTTCTTCGCTGATGTGTGCAGTCAAACTCTGGGGAACCTCTGAATTAGTAATTTTCTTCTCTGACTGGCAGGCGAATGCGCAGCTAAGCGCAGCATCTGGCCATTCGCCAGCCCGATGAGAAGCTGCGCCGGGAGAGCTGACCCGGCTACAGGCGACTGGAAAGAGAGCTCCCCGCGCCCTGCTGGAACTCGCGACAGGTTCCGCAGAGACCGAACGAAAGCGTTCAGGAGTCCCCTAATCTTCACGCTGGATTTCAAGCGCTGATTTTACCCGAATTAACAACACAATGACCAATCGGCAATGGGCTTTGCTGTGCGGCTACCAGCCACTGAGACCGATAGCGGAGCGCACATCCGCGAGTGTCTCACGCGCACACTCGCGCGCAGTCTCGGCGCCTTCCGCAAGAATGGACTTCACGATATCCGGATCCTTCTCGTACTGCTTCGCCTGCTCCTGAATTGGCTCCAGTTCTGCAACGACGGCATCGATCACGGGCCTCTTGCATTCCAGACAACCGATACCGGCGTTTTTACAGCCCTCGACCACCCAGTCCTTGGTCTTCTGATCGGAGTAGGTCTCGTGCAATTGCCATACCGGGCAGTTCTGTGGATCGCCTGGGTCTGTCAGGCGCACGCGTGCCGGGTCAGTGGGCATCGTGCTGATCTTCTTGGCGACTTCGTCTACTGGCTCACGGAGACTGATCGTGTTGTTGTACGATTTGGACATCTTCTGTCCATCAAGCCCTGGCATCTTCGATGCGGGAGTGAGTAGCGACTGTGGCTCAGCAAGGATCATTTTGCCGCCGCCTTCCAGATAACCGTAGAGTCTCTCGCGATCGCCGATGGAAATATTTTGCTGCTCCGATAATAGTGCCTGCGCCTTACTCAGGGCTTCATGGTCGCCCTGCTCCTGATACGCGGTGCGCAACTGGCTGTAGAGACGGCCTGCTTTCTTGCCCATTTTCTTGATGGCTGCTTCTGCGTTCGCTTCGAAACCCGGCTCGCGGCCATAAATGTGATTGAAACGGCGCGCTACTTCTCGAGTGAGCTCAACATGCGCGACCTGATCCGCTCCCACTGGCACATGCCCTGCTCTATAGATCAGGATGTCGGCTGCCTGCAGCAAGGGATAGCCGAGAAAGCCGTAGGTATCGAGGTCTCGCTCACTGAGTTTTTCCTGTTGATCCTTGTAACTCGGCACGCGTTCGAGCCAACCGAGGGGCGTGATCATGGAAAGCAGCAGGTGCAGTTCGGCGTGCTCAGGCACTCTCGACTGCACGAACAGCGCAGCGGAACCCGGATTGACGCCAACCGCGAGCCAGTCGATGACCATCTCAATCACGTTTTCGGAGAGAAGGTCCTGCTCTCCATAGTGCGTGGTCAACGCATGCCAGTCGGCCACGAAAAAGAAACACTCATACTCGTGTTGTAGCTTGATCCAGTTCTTCAAGACGCCGTGTAAATGGCCCAGGTGCAAACGTCCGGTCGGTCGCATCCCTGACAAGACGCGTCGTTGCGATACTGCTGTAGACAAGTGGTACTCCCCCGCCAGGCGGATAGTCAATCAATAAAAACTCAACATCAGACTGCTACGCTGACTGTGCGCGAATTATAACCATGTTGAGCGAAAAGGGTCAGAGAAAAGGGTCTGGGTCACCCTTGCCGACCCGTATGACCTGTGGCACACCCTCAACGAGATCGATCATGGTCGTAGGCTCCAGCCCACAGGCACCTCCATCGATAATGAGGTCTACCAGTTTGCCGAGTTTCATGCGCATTTCGTAGGGATCTACCAGCTGTTCTTCACTGGGAAGAATCAGCGAGGTGCTCATGATTGGTTCGCCCATGGTCGCCAGTATCGCTTGCGCGACGGGGTGGTCCGGTACGCGAATTCCGATGGTCTTGCGCTTCGGATACATGAGTCGCCGCGGCACCTCTGGCGTGGCCTTGAGAATGAAAGTGTAGGGTCCCGGTGTATAGGCCTTGAGTATTCTGTAAGCACTGTTGCCAACCTGGGCGTAGGTACTCAGTTCCGAGAGATCACTGCAGACCAGCGTGAAATTATGTTGTGCAGGGAGCTGGCGAATGCGGCGGATGCGGTCCAGCGCTGATTTGTCCCCAATATGGCAGCCAAGTGCATAGGTGGAATCCGTGGGATAGACAATAATGCCTCCCGCATACAGCACATCCACCGCCTGCTTGATCACCCGGCTCTGCGGATTGTCCGGATGAACCTGATAGAATTCGCTCATGAATCGACCTTAAAACTGTGTGTGTCGCGACATCGGGGGCAGAGTGTATTACATCGGCGAAGAAATGCATGCATTTGCTGACTTTCTTGCAGCGACTCCAGCTATCCCGCGTCGATGAGTGACAAATCGGCCGCAACTCCGACCAACAACCAACAAGTCCGGAATCTATAAGGAACGCATTATGTATTACGCCATCATCAGCGAAGATGTTGCCAACAGCCTGAGTAAAAGACAGTCAGTCCGCCCTGCCCATCTGGAACGTCTGCAGGCACTGTCTGATGCGGGACGCCTGCTCATTGCCGGCCCTCATCCCGCAATCGACAGCAATGACCCCGGCGAGGCGGGATTCAGCGGATCACTGGTGGTGGCGGAATTTGCCAATCTGGCAGAAGCGCAGGACTGGGCGGATGCGGACCCCTATGTTGGCGCTGGTGTCTACGCCAAAGTAAGCGTCAAACCCTTCAAAAAAGTCTTCTGATTCCTTAGAAGTTAAACTCAGGGGGCGGCCTGCAGATCCGGGAAATTGCTGTCGAGGACGGCGTTCCATTCGCTGACGCGGGCTTCGCGCCGCTGTAGCACGGCACTACTATCACCCTCAATCCGGATACTGTTGATCATGTCCCTTCTGCGTAGCTGGTTGACGACATCCTGTCCGGCAATGACGCGGCCGAATACCGAATGCAAGCCATCGAGATGAGGAGTTGCCAGATGCGTAATAAAGAACTGGCTGCCATCGGTGCCAGGCCCGGAATTCGCCATTGATAAAATTCCGGGTCGGTTGTGCTTCAGCAGCAATTCGCCAGCAAAACGATAGCCGGGACCACCGGTACCTGTGCCCTGTGGGTCTCCACCCTGAATCATGAAGTTGCGGACATAACGGTGAAAAGTCAGGCCATCGTAAAAGCCGCGCTGGGCGAGATTGACGAAATTCGCGACTGTAGTGGGAGCAGCCTGTGAGTTCAGTTCCGCACGGATTTCACCTTTCGATGTATCAATGATCGCGATCAGATCCTGGGCAGTCGCCGGCACAGCGAACAGCGTCAGAAGAGTCAGAACTGCCACTCGCATCGAGCGCAGGAAGGATCGTGGCCAGCTCCTGCTGCCCGAGATTGTTCCAATTAGTTGTATTGCCATTAAAGCTCTCTCTTTACTAAACGGCTGTGCGGATACCCGCCGCACGAAGCATCGTTACTTGTCTTTTGGTTCTTGTCGATTGCTTTGCCTTGAGGTGGTGTAGATGGCTATTACCAGGATTGCAATGCCAATCGCGATGACCGCTCCAATCATGCTCCTCACTCCTGTTGTTGTTTCCTGTAATTGCCCTGCCAGGCTATTTAGTAACGACGCAGCTCTTAACTACTGCTTGTATCTACTGCTTTTACCTACTGCTTATAACTACAGCGCGTATTCCAGTATGACTGGTGCATGATCTGAAAAGTTCTCGCTGGTGATAATCTCAGCGCTGCGAATCTTGTCGCGCAAGCCGGGAGTCACAACGTGATAATCCAGTCGCCACCCGACATTTTTGGCGCGAGCCTGACCGCGGTTTGACCACCAGGAATACTGATCCGCTTCCTGATTCACGACGCGGAAAGCATCGACGTAACCGAGTTCGTCATACACCATGTCGAGCCATGCTCTTTCTTCAGGCAGAAACCCTGAATTCTTCTGATTGGCTTTCCAGTTCTTGAGATCGATTTCTTTATGGCAGATGTTCCAATCTGCACAAAAAATGAACTCACGCCGCTTACGGCGCAGGCTGCGCAGGTGCTCACCGAAATAATCCAGGAATTTCATTTTGCGTGCCTGACGCTCATCGCCTGACGAGCCCGAAGGAAGGTACAGCGAGACTACGCTCAGGCCGTCGTAATCTGCCTGAATGTAGCGACCCTCGGTATCCGCGATCTCGAAGCCCAGGCCTTTACTCACTTTGGCCGGCTGCTTGCGGCAGAACATGGCGGTGCCGGAGTACCCTTTCTTCTCAGCATCATAATAGTAGCAGTCATAGCCATCCGGCTGAAAAATCGGATCCGTCAACTGGTCGATCTGAGCCTTGGTTTCCTGCAGGCAAATGACGTCGGCATTGCTTTCCGGCAACCACTCGAAAAAGCCTTTGCGGGCTGCCGCTCGTATTCCATTACAGTTGAAGGTCATGATGCGCATAGTGGACTCCCTGCTCTGAGACGCGCGTCATTCTATCCAATGCGACGCTATTCCTCTACGCCGGTGCTCGAGCGGCGAATGCGTCTTCCGCAGCCCTCACCAGCGGCTTCATGAAGAATGACGATTCTGGCATCACGTCAACATGAAAACCGGCGGCCTTCAGCTCTTCGCTTACCACGGGACCGATCGCAGCCACCAGCGCACGTTCCATTCCCTGCTGCAACACAAGCTGCTGTTCATGCTGTCTGGCAACGGTGAGCAAGCGATGTAGCTGTGGCTTGCTGGTGAATGCAATCATCTCAACTGCACCGCTGTTGAGCTTGCCAATCAGCTCGACAACTTCCCGGGTTTCGCTGTCGTCGGCATACACATAGGGCGCGACAGTAGTGAGTTCGGCGAGTCCCTTGTCGGTGAGAAACTCCATCAGCTTCACATTTGGGTCCTCGCCATAGAGCTGAACAGCAATGCGCTGCCCCGCCAGCGACATCTCCGACAGGGAAGTAATTACGCCATCAGTGGTTGGCGCTTGGGCAAGATCGGGTGCAGGAAGCTGCATCTCGCGCAAGGCTTTGGCAGGTTTTGGGCCACGACTGAGCACCTTGACCGTAGCAAGCGCTTCGATAAATGCGGAGTCGAGCGCGTTACGTTCGGCGCAGGCGCGCAGGCGGCGCAGCCCTTCCCCGGTCAGTGCAATCAGCATCTGCGGCGGATGCGCGATGAATGCCTTGATCCAGTCAATCACCGGTTGCTGATTCGGTGCATCATGAATCGACACCAGTGGCACCCGCAGCACGGTGGCTTGCCGCCGTTCAAACAGAGTCGCGAGCACATCAAGCTGCCTGCTTTCAGGCAAGGCAATTACATGCCCTTTTAGTGGCGAATTTAGCAACTCTTTGTCATTCATCTGTACATGCTCTCCGTAGGCCTGTGCGCCCCAATACACGCTAAATGTGTTACCTAATGTTACGCAAATTGCTCAATCGGCCACTATTCAAAAGTTTCAGGTAGCGCATTGGTTTTATTACAAATTTATTGATTTGTGTTCACGTTACCGTCATTTGGGTATGTCACGATGACGTCATAATAGTCTGATTTACCGTACTTTTCCTACGAATCACTCAGTTATGACAACATGCTGTTAGTTTATACGGTTTTCCGTGGGTTTTTACTCACTTTTGTTACCATTATCTACGCACTGTGTTACTATTCGCACCGTGTTGAGGAGTTAACGAAACACAAAACATTCACCAGTAACCTTTTAGGAGTAAATCAATGACTCACGCTATCAAAAAAGCGAGACCGATTGTCGAAGCCACTGTAATTAGTATCGCCCTGGTTGTTGCAGCCCTGGCCGTACCCGCAGGCATCGTCTATATCGCCGCTTAATCCCCTACATTAGAAGGAGGCACCATGCAGAGTCCTTCCAAAACACGCAACACCTAAACGCCAGCCGCGTCCCAAGACCGAGCTGGCGTTTTCTTATCCAGCACAGCACTACGACGCTAATCGCCTCTACTTTGCCAGCTACGCGAACACTCCAGTTTCCCCGTAGCAATCACCCGCTTCCAAGCTAGTCTGCCCACCCCACATCCAACCCTTCTCGTAATCCTGCAAGTACCGACAGCAACCTATCGACACTCAGGCGCTAATAACAGGCATTGCACAGTATACGCCGCACGCAAGGCTACTGAGCCGTGTGAGATAGCTGGTAGCTCTACAATCGATGTAATTGGAGTTTGCGAGTATGTACCGGCTCAGACGCTTGGGTCGCGCTTCAACTTGTCCACGAAATTACAGGGCTTGTGGCGACTGTCGAGTTGCTCGGCGATGATCCTGTCCCAGCCCGTTCTGCAGGCGCCAGGCGAACCAGGTAGACAGAAGATGATTGTGCCATTGGCCAGTCCGGCAAACACGCGGGATTGAATGGTTGAGGTGCCTATTTCGGCGTAGGAAAGCTGGCGAAAGAGTTCACCGAAGCCAGTAATCTCCTCATCGAATAGCGGGGTAATCGCGCGCGGCGTGTTATCGCGGTGGGTAAAACCTGTGCCGCCTGTCATCAACACGCAGTGCACAGTCGGGTCGGCAATTTTCTGCGAGACCTCGGCCCGTAACAAATAGACATCGTCTTTGATAATACAGCGGGAATGGAGAGCATGCCCTGCTTCCTGCAGGCCAGTAACCAACACGTCACCAGACTTGTCGCTCTCCGGGGTGCGCGTATCCGATACGGTAATGACGCTGATATTAAGAGGGACTTCCACGCTCATGCCTTATTGCTATCCGCCTGTCATATTCATCAGACGAACGGGCTGGACATGATCCTTGTCGTAAAAATAGTGACGCTCGGGTTTGATATCCAGCGAATCTACTATCGCCTGCTGTAAATCGGTGAAGGTCTTGTTGGGGTCTCGCAAGACTGCACGCAGATCGACAGAATGCTCGTTGCCGAGACAGAGCAAGAGACGCCCTTCCACTGTCACCCGTACTCGATTGCAGTCTTCGCAGAAATTATGCGACACCGGTGAAATAAAGCCGATGCGACTTAAGTAGCCCTGTACCTGGGTATAGCGAGAAGGACCTGCTGTGCGTTCGGCGCTGTCGAGCAACTGGTATTTCCCGGCGATCACATTGCGCACCCAGTCATTACTGCAGGTTGTCTGCTCGCGATCATGATCAGATGCTTCGCCGAGCGGCATCTCTTCGATAAACGCAATATCGATACCCCGCTGCAGCGCGTAATCAGTCAGATCAAGCACTTCGTCCTCATTGTAGCCACGCATGATGACCGAATTGAGCCGAATGCGTTCAAATCCGGCAGCTATGGCAGCATCGATACCGGCCAAGACCTTGTCCAGCTTGCCTACCCGGGAGATTCGCGTGAAGCGCTCACTATCGAGGCTGTCGATACTGATGTTGATGCGATTCACACCCGCGGCACGCAGTGGTTCAGCGTATTTATCGAGTTGTGCGCCATTCGTGGTCAACAGTAGCTCTTCAAGGCCTGGCAGTGCGCCGAGTTTTTCAATCAGCGACATCACGTCTGAGCGCACCATGGGCTCTCCGCCAGTGAGACGGATTTTTTTGACGCCCATGGAGGTAAAGGCGCGGGCAACCTCATACAACTCTTCAAGAGACAGGATCTGCTTGCGTGGCAGAAAGGTCATATCTTCTGTCATGCAATAGACGCAGCGAAAATCACAACGATCAGTCACGGACAGACGAATATAGTCGATCCGGCGACCAAATCGGTCGATCAACTCCTTCGGCAGTGCTTGTGCTGTGGCGTCTTGCAAAATCTCATTTACTCCTGAAAAGCGAGCGATGCCTGGCTGCAGTGTGCGTTACACACAGCATTATACAAATCACCCACCGTGGATTCCCGTGATGGTCGCGTGTGTCGCCGTCGGCGCAGCCAACAGCGCACACTATAGCGCACCTTCAGGCAGCGATACACAGTTTGCAAGCAGCGCGCCGCTGGATTTGACGCCATCGTGTCAAACTGACGGCATACCCAGACCGAGTGAAATCAGAGCGAGAAACCGATCTGGACAGCCAGCAGAAGCAGCACGACACCCATGCTTCTCTCAAACCATACCCCCATGCTGAGCAGGCGATCCCGCACCGCTCGCTGCCCGAGAAAAAGTGACAGCAACGCAAACCAGGCAAACGTGGCCGCTGCAAGATAGGCTCCGTAAAACAACTGAATCGACAGCGGCGTAGCCGGGTCTATGACGACGGTGAACAGTGCCAGGAAAAAAAGCGTCGCTTTGGGGTTCAAACCGTTGGTGAGAAAACCCTGCACCACTGCCTTGCCTGGCGTAAAGCTTTCACCTGCTGTCAGACTGTTCTTGTCCAACGCAAATCCCTGCGAGCGTAGAGCCCTGACACCAAGAAAGGCGAGATAGAACGCAGCCAGCAGTTTCATCAGGTTAAACAACTGGGGCGAACTGGAGAGCAGCAAGGCAACGCCTAGCAAGCAATAACACACATGCAGCAGAATAGCGGCTGCAACACCGAGCGCTGTCCACAGACCAGCTCGGGTGCCAGATAGAACACATTGCCGGGTAACAATGGCGAAATCGGGACCCGGGGATGCTACCGCCAGCAAATGGGCCAGTGCGATTGTCAGAAACTCAGACCAGTAAGCTGCCATCAGTTACTCCTGGTCATGTGCACTCTCCGCGAATCAGGGCAAGCGTTCGCTAAGTTGCAGTTCGATGCGAAGCAGTTCGTCACTGACTGAAATCGCATCCGATACCACACGGTAATCACCGCTGGACGCAGTGGCTACGCCAGCCTGCGAGACTGTCGCCGAAATGTAGACAGACTGCGCAGAAGACAGATCAAAGGGGCCCACTGCAGAGCTGTTATCCAGTCGCACAAGAGCCGGCAGCTCGGCCACACTCATCCGCACCGCCGCCAGGGGCGGCAAGCCTTCCTGTTCAGCATTGCGCGCCGCAACGAAGACAATTTGCTCGTTCAACACATCGCGCCCTACTTCGACGTTGTCGCCGAGACTCAACGCCACCTCGATAACTGGCCCATCCGCTGTTCCGGCCTCCCGTTGCAGCATTTGCTGGGCGGCTGCGATATTGCGGCGCAATTCCTGAGCTTCTGCAGAATTCGGATTGCGTTGGATCAGGAGCCGCCAGTAATCAATCGCAGCATCCCAGTCCTGATTCTGTTCGGCGTCGGCTGCGAGCAATTGCAGAACCGAGACCTCGTTGGGATTCAGTCGGCGTGCTTCGGCAATAACAGCAGACAACTCGTCGGTAAACTCGAGACCCGCATTGACGTACATCGCCAGGGCAACTCGCCCAAGCACCAGTGCTTTCTCGCCGTCCTCTTCGAGCAAATCAGCGGAGCGCTCATAGGAGATCTGGGCTTCTTCAAACATGCCGATGTTGGCGAAATTTTCGCCCAGGAAATACCATGCCCAGGGCTGCTCTTCATTGGCCTGAACAGCCTCACCCAGCGCCACGATGAGTTGCTGTGCAGCCTCGGGATCGCCAGCGCTGTTCATCGTTCGCTCGAACAAATCGGTCAGAGATACATCGTCGAAATAGCCCCAGCGCTCATACATCACATACGCAGCAATGGGCATCAGTAGAGCAAGAACGACGGGAATTACAATTGATATACGGGACGCTTTACGCACATCGAGTGTGCGCGTTTCTTCAGCTGCGCTGCTCTGCGTCACTTCGCTTGCCTCAGTATCGGCCAGCAGGTTTTGCTGCAGTTCGAGCAGCAGACGGTCGAACTGGGGTTTGTCGATGTCGCCTGTTGCGAGAGCGCTCTCGAGATCATTCACCCGTTCGTGGAACAAGGCAATGTTGGCGCTCGCCCGCAACTCTTCTGCCTCCTGTGCGCTGCTCCGCTGCCGTAGCCAGAGAGGAAGCAATACAAACAGGCAGGCCAGTACGAACAGGCAGATGGTAATTATCCAGAACAAATCAGAATTCCAAGGCGAGAGTTATCAGGGGTTATCGTCCAGCAGCTTGCGCAGGCGTGATTGTTGTTCGTCGTCCAGCGAGGAAGACTTCTCTTCATAGGACTTGGCTTTACGCCAGACCGTAAACGCGATCAGCCCGCCGATGAGCAAAAACAGCAGCGGCCCAAACCAGAGCAGTATCGTCTCTGCACGCAGCCGTGGCTGGTAAAAAATAAAATCACCATAGCGATCGTACATGAATTGTTCGATCTCTTCGTTGCTCCAGCCATCGATGATCATCCCATGAATTTCGCGACGCAGATCTTCCGCCGTGCCACCGCTGGAGCCACTCAAATTGGTGTTTTGACACATCGGGCAGCGCAGGACGTTGGACAAATGTCGGAAGCGTTGCTGCTGCTCTTCCGTCTCAAAGGCAAACGTATCGACTTGTGCAGTCGCGCTCGACCAGCCCAGTGCCAGGAGTAATAAAACAGAGGCTGCGAACGCGGCCCGAAAAACTTGCATAGGGTTCATGCTAATCGCCACCTTCCGCACGCAGCTCGGCAATGGCAGGCAAAAACTCTTCACGCCATACATTCTCATCCAGCACACTGACGTGTCGGTAACGAATCACGCCATTCGCATCGACCAGATAGGTTTCCGGTGCACCATAAACCCCGAGATCGATACCGAAGCGGCCGGACTCATCGAGAATGCTGAAGGCAAACGGATCGCCATTATCATCGAGCCAGCGCAGTGCCAGATCCTGACGATCGCGATAGTTTACGCCGACCACCGGGATCTCTCCCTCTTCGGCGAGCCGCATGAAAGTTGGATGCTCAACGAGACATGGGAGGCAGTAGCTGCCCCAGACATTCAGTAAAAACATGCCATCGGGCAAATCATCGTTACTGACCGCCTCGCCTTCCACTGTAGTCAGTGCAAAGCCCGGCATAGGCTTGTCGATAAGCATGGACGGAAGTTCCTTGGGGTCAAGGTAAAGGCCGCGCCACAGCAAAATCGCCAGTGCGAAGAATGCTATCAGGGGAATAAATGCCTTCCAGCGTTGCATAGAGAAACCTCAGGAAACCGTTGCTGCCTGCCCGCTGGCAGTCGCTGATTCTTGTGCCTTGACCTCACGTCGCTGGCGCAAGCGACGATAGCGCTTGTCCGCCGCGGCGAGTGTGCCACCAAAGGCCATGAAGATCGCACCGAGCCAAATCCAGCGCACAAAGGGCTTGATATAGATTGTCATTGACCAGGCTCCGGATTCCTTCTGCTCACCAAGCGTAATAAACAGGTCGCGCAGAAATCCCGCGTCAATGGCCATCTCAGTCGAGGGTGTGCCGCTGGCGACATAGACACGTCGCTCCGGATACAGAGTCGTGACGTCTTCACCAGTACGCTGCACGATGATCTCTGCTCGATCGCCGACAAAATTGGGACCGCGAATATCCGTGCTGCCATTTAGCGTAAACGAATACTCGCCTAATTCAGTGCCTTGCCCCGGCGCGAGCAGAACACTTTTTTCCTGCGCAAAATAACTGGTCAGGGCAACGCCTACCAGGAGCACCGCAATACCAAAATGCGCAAGTTGCATTCCGTAGTAGCTATAGGTCAAACCTTTCAGACCTGCGGCAAAGCTGGCCTTGTTCGCAGTACGGTTCGTGACGTCTTTGGCGATGCTCAAAATGATCCAGGCGGCGAGCATGATAGCGATCGTGGCCGCAATTGAGATATTGAGCAAGATGACCAGGGGCACGACTACACCCAACACGACACTCGCCAGTGCAACCTTGCTTAGCTGTTGCACGAGATACGTATTTGAAGTCCGCTTCCAGCGGCTCAGCGGCCCGACGCCGAGAAGCAGCACAAGAATAATCATCAGCGGGACAAAGATCGCATTGAAGTACGGAGGACCGATGGAAATGAGATCGTCCGTCATGGCCTGATACACCATCGGGAACAAGGTGCCGAGGAATATCGAGGCTGCGGCGACAACAAGAATGACGTTGTTTGCCAACAGGAAAATTTCCCGTGACAGTAATCCGAAACCGACATCCGATTTCATCAGTGGCGCGCGCAGGGCATAGAGCAGCAGCGCACCGCCGATAAAGACGCCGAGTATGGCGAGGATAAAGACACCGCGAGTCGGGTCACTGGCGAATGCATGCACCGACGTTAACAAGCCTGAACGGGTAATAAAGGTACCCAGGAGACTGCCCGCGAAGGCGAGGATCGCCAGCAGGACGGTCCAGCTCTTGAATACCCCGCGCTTCTCCGTGACTGCGAGTGAATGCACGAGTGCGGTGCCGAACAGCCAGGTGATCAACGGTGGATTCTCAACCGGGTCCCAGGCCCACCAGCCGCCCCAACCCAATTCGTAATAGGCCCACCAGCTACCCAGTGCGATGCCGATGGTCAGGATTGCCCAGGACACATTCGCCCAGGGACGCGACCAACGCGCCCACGCTGCATCCAGTCTGCCGCTTAACAATGCCGCGATAGCGAATGCGAACACCACGGAGAATCCGACATAGCCCATGTAGAGCGTCGGTGGATGCACGATAAAGCCAATGTCCTGCAATGCCGAGTTCAGATCGGCGCCGTCCGCAGGTGGCAATGGAATAACGCGATCGAAGGGGTTGGAAGTGCCGAGCATGAAAAGAATATAGGCCGCGGTGAGCAAGCCAAGTACGCCGAGCACTCGCGACACGAAACTCAGCGGCATACTCCTGGAGTACACACCCACTGCCAGCGTCCAGGCGGTCAGCATGAACGTCCACACGAGGAACGAGCCCTCGTGACCACCCCACACCGCCGTAAATTTATAGCGCGTAGGCAACAGGCTATTGGAATGTTGTGCGACGAACTGCACGGAGAAATCATCCGTGACAAAGGCATAAGTGAGAATCGCGAGTGCGATGCCGGTAAAGACAAAGACACCGGCAGCCAGCGGTCGCGCCAGATTCATCCACAGCAGATTGTTGTTATGTGCGCCGATGATTGGCAGAGTGCCAAGTATCACACTCAGGCATAACGCGAGGATTAGAGAAAACGAACCAAGTTCTGGAATCATTTATGACTCCGGGAGCAAAGGATGATTAGCGGAACTCGCACCAGCCTGATCAAGCGCCTTCTTCACTTCAACAGACATATAATTTTCATCGTGCTTTGCCAATACGCGGGAAGCTACGAACACGCCTCCGTTATCCAGGGAACCTTCGACTACAACGCCCTGTCCTTCGCGGAACAGGTCAGGAAGAATGCCTTCGTACTGCACCGTAACATCGTGCGCATAGTCGGTGGCCGCAAAGCTCACCAGCAGGCTGTCCTGGGCAGAGTTGACCGAGCCCTCTTTAACCATGCCACCAATGCGTACCTGATCCCCCGGCGTGACCTCTCCCGCGGCCACCTGAGTGGGCGTGTAGAACAGGTCGATGTTCTGACTGAGAGCGAACAGGGTCAGCCCGATTGCGATGGTCAGGCCTGTCGCAATGAAGAGGATAATGCCGAGACGCTTCTTTCTGTGTGGCTTCATCATGTGTTTTCTCCCGCAGGTTTCGCCGCATCTACCAGTGGCTCAAGTGCCTGCATGACTGGCGCAGACTTCTCTGTCTGCTGTTCCGATTGCTCATTCACTATCTGTCGTCGCCTGATCTCGCGCATGAGTTGCTTCTTCTTTCGCAGCGGCCACAACAGATTGACTGTCAGGAACACGATAAACATCGCATAGACAGACCAGACGTTGGCTGCATAACCGCCCATGGCGATAAATTCCTGAAAGCTTTCAAACTGAATCATTACTACCGAATACTCTCTACTTCGTTCTACGCCTGCCCTCGCCCGAGGGATTAACGCGCTCCTTCGAGTGCGAGATCACTCACCCACTGCGCACGACGCTCGCGACGCAATACCTCGTTGCGCATGGACAGCAGCAAACTGATGACAAAGAACAGATAGACGCCCAGAAACATGATGACCAGTGGCACCCAGATCTCGGGGCCGTTGGGTTGTGAGTTGTCTACTGTAAAATTGGTCGGTGGCTGATGCAGTACATCCCACCACAAAACCGAATACTTGATCACGACCATATTGATCGTTCCCACGATGGAAAGCAGCGCGCAAGCCTTGGCTGCCGCGTCCGTGTCTTCCAGCGCCGAGCGCAAGGAGATCATGCCGATCAAGAGGAAAAACTGCAGCAGCAATGAGGTCAGACGCGCATCCCAGACCCAGAATGTGCCCCAGGTGTCGATACCCCAAATAGAGCCGGACGCCAGAGCCAGCGCGGTGAACCAGGCGCCCAGCGGCGCCGCGACTTTCACTACGACATCCGCCAGCTTCATCTTCCAGACCAGCGAGATCGTTCCGGCGATTGCCATCAGCGGAAAGAACGCCAGTGAAATGCTCGCCACGGGAACGTGTACATAAAAAATGCGATTGGTAAGCCCCTGCTGATAATCCTGCGGGACAAAGAGCAGTGCCCAGACAGCACCCACCACGAGACAGGCGGCCATACACGCCACCAGCCAGGGTAGCCAGCGCCCTGAGATTTCATAAAACCACTTGGGTGAACCAAGCTTGTGAAACCACGTCCACATAGAGAAATACTGCCTCTGAAATTCGACGAAAAACTATAACATGGGCCAAAACCGGGCCCCTGTTACTTATTGTAACTCATTGTAAATGCTGCCTTATAGCCTAATCGCCCCCCAGGACAGGCAGATTGCCGACTCAGCTCACGCTGATGCGTAATGCGGCCGCTGACGCCAGCGGCGCGAGGGTCAGCGCAAACAGCAACATCGCCCCCATGATGGCGAGAAATCCGAGCAAGGAAGCCCCGTTTTGCGTTTGCTGAACCGCCAAGGTTCCGGCAATCAGCACAGGTACACTCATTGGCAGGGTAATCATCGCCAGAATCAGCCCTCTGCTGCCGAGCCCAACAGTCAGCGCCACGCCGATCGAACCGAGCAAACTAAACACGGGAGTTCCGAGCAACAGGCTGAGGAATAACACATGATAGGAGCCGTCGGGCAGGCTCAGCATATACGCAATCAGTGGCGAAACCAGTACCACGGGTAGCCCGCTCACCAGCCAGTGGGCGATGTTCTTGGCGAGCACCATAAAAAACAAGGGATGAGGACTGAGCAACAGCTGCTCCAGGGAGCCGTCTTCGTAGTCCGCCCGATACAGGTTGTCCATTGCCAGCAAGGCGGCGAGTAGCGCCGAAATCCACAACACGCCAGCTGCGATAAGGCTCAGCCGCTCGGGTTCAGGAGAAATACCGATCGGAAACAAGGAGGCAACGATGAGGAAGAACATGAAGGGATTTACCACATCGTTCTTCCTTTTATAGGCAATCAGCAAATCCCGCTGCAGCGTTGCCTTGAATGCTGACAGTGTCGAGGTTCGTACTTCAGCCAAGAGTCAGCACCTCCAGCCCGGGAACTTGCAGCGCATGGTGCGTCGTGACCAGCACTGCCCCGCCGCGCTCGGCATGCTGATGGATAAGACTTTCCAGAAGCGCGACGCCATCCACATCGAGTGTCGTGAACGGTTCATCAAGGACCCAGATCAGGGCTTGACTCAATAGCAAGCGCGCCAGAGCCACGCGTTGCTGCTGACCTGCGGAGAGCGCATGGCATTCCGATTCCTCGAACCCGCGCAGCCCGACACCCGCCAGTGCCGCGAGCAATTGCTCATCGCTAACATCGCGCTGCAGTCGACAGGACCAGCGGAGGTTCTCGATTGGCGTCAGCACCTTGTTAACGCCGACGCGGTGCCCGATGTAGAGCAAGGCGCCGTGGAATTCTTCCTGTTGCTCAGCCACGTCGTGCCCCAGCCAGTACAGATTCCCTTCGTAGCCAGTGTTGAGCCCGCAGACCATGCGCAGCAAAGTGGTTTTGCCCGTGCCATTACCGCCTTTGATCTGCAGTACCTGGCCGCGCGAGACAGAGAAATTCAACCCGCTAAAGAGAACGCGATCGTCGCGCTCACAGAAGAGTTCGCTTGCTTGTAGCAAGACCGAGCTGCCCTGATCGACAGAGGCAGAATTGGCGGATGATGTCGGGTCCATAATTCGCAGCAGCGGCCCGGCTTTAACATTCTGGCCGGGTGAAATTTGACGAGGCGCGATTATAGCCTGTCAGAACAGACAACGCTCGCCAGCAGCGAGAGACTCGTGTGAATGCGCTTAGCTCCAGTCCGCGAGACGCGCACGCAGGCGCATGGCGGCCTGCGAATGAATCTGACTGACGCGGGATTCGCTCACGCCAATGACTTCACCGATCTCCTTGAGATTCAGCTCTTCGTCATAGTAGAGCGCCAGTACCAGTTTTTCGCGCTCGGGCAAACTGTCGATCGCGCGGGAGAGATGGGATTTGAAGGAGTCGCGCTGCAGGCCATCACAGGGGCCAGGCAATTCTCCCGCCGCCAGTTCGATCGCGGAGTCGTCACCCTCCATGATGTCGTCGAAGCTGAACAACCGGGAACCGGTTGCGTCTTGCAGAATGGCGTAATAGGCATTGAGATCAATGTCCATTTCTCGGGCGATCTCTTTGTCCTTGGCATCCTGACCCGTGCGCGCTTCGATCGCCTTGATCGCTTCCGCGACTTTACGTGACTTGCGATGTACCGAGCGTGGGGCCCAGTCGCCTTTGCGGACTTCATCGAGCATGGAGCCACGAATGCGAATGCCGGCATAGGTCTCGAAACTGGCACCTTTGCTTACATCATACTTACCCGCCGCTTCGAGGAGGCCGATCATGCCGGACTGAATCAGGTCATCGATCTGCACGCTGGCAGGCATGCGCAACAGCAGGTGGTGCGCGATGCGCTTCACCAGCGGCGCATAACGATCCACGACCTCGCTGAGATCGGCATCTTCGATGGCGTTGTTGTTGTTTGATTTCTCAAGCGCGGAGGCTCCAGTAACTGAAGTCATTGTCAGTCATCCCGTTTTTTGATGGTACGTACTGCTGTACTCGAGATCAGGGAACTGCCGCCCAGCACTCCGGGATGGAGTACTTGCGAGTCTCTGACCAGTTTGTTGTTGACTATTACGGAGGCAGCAAGCCGGATGCACCGGCCTGACCGGGACGATCTTGCAAGGATTTTTGAAGTGAAAATGCCAGCAGCGCAGCCTGTGCGGGCTGACTGTTCTGGCAGGTATTGTTGTGCTCCAGACCAGGCTGGTGTCACTTTATTGTCCCCGGTTATCGCTGTTTGCTTACACTGGGCATCACTCCGGAGATCCTCTCCTTCGCTGAGCCCAGAACGGCGTTGCATTCAGCTTGTCACTGCATTGTGGAATCCTTTCCCCGGGTTCTGTTTCCTTGCTTGCCTGCAGAGCTGAATAGACACAAATACTGTCATGCTCTCGCTAAACTAAAGCGCCAGTCAGTCGATTAACTGCATAGCCAGTTTGGCTAGGCGGTATCTTGAGAATTGCTTGTCGAAATCCGTTGCGACTTACTCAAGAAAATCTTCTGGCTACCGATTCAATTCACACAACGAATCAGGATTGCATCGATTCGCTGGCAGACTACAGAACCTCTCGAAGACCGATGCCATCTCTGACATGGGCTTCATTCCGTTTCCTGCTTTAATCGATTGCAATTTTTGTTCCAATCGTTGATGCGCTGACACAAAATTCCCTCTCATCCCGTTGTTTGCAGCATTTCTTACACTTTCCTTGTGTTACTCGCGCAATAAGCCCATGCAGCAATCCGCCAAGAACTTGACGAAGCGCACCGTTTCGCCAGATTCCCAGCGCAGAAAAGCCAAATTTCTGGCGCGACTTGCTCGCAGCGATCGACCTGCGAAGAGACAGCTTTCTGCCTGGAAACAGGCAGGGAATTTTTACCGGGAGGATTTCGCTGTGAATGGCTTTGCCGCACCTACAGCACGCTCGCTATTGCGAGCGCTGGCATCGCCTGGGTCTTCGCCAGAACCCGGCTTAGTACTGCGGTTAGTGTTTACGGTTAAGAGAGGTCAAGCCTTGGGCGGGGTCACGCCAGTCTGTCCCATGTACTTGCCACCCCGTTGCTTGTAGGTGACTTCACACTGCTCGTCTGACTGGTAGAAGAGCATCTGGGCTACCCCTTCATTGGCGTAGATTTTCGCTGGCAAGGGAGTGGTGTTGGAAAATTCGAGAGTCACGTGTCCTTCCCACTCAGGCTCGAGTGGCGTCACATTGACGATGATGCCGCAGCGCGCGTAGGTGGACTTGCCCAGGCAGACAGTCAACACATCTTTCGGGATGCGAAAATACTCGACTGTTCGTGCCAGTGCGAATGAGTTGGGCGGGATCACGCAGACTGGCTCATCGATGGATACGAAGCTCCCCTCATCGAAGTTCTTCGGGTCGACTACGTTCGTGGTATGCACATTGGTAAAGATTTTGAACTCACTGGCACAGCGCACGTCATACCCGTAGCTGGACGTGCCATAGGAAATGACTTTCTGGTCGCCGACAAAACGAACTTGTTGTGGTTCAAACGGATCGATCATGCCCTCTTCCTGTGCCATTTTTCTGATCCAGCGATCCGACTTGATACTCATACTGCGTGTGTTCCTTTGCCTGATGAATTGCCAAGCCGCATGATAAAGGCATTCCCCCGCTTAAGCATCAATTAATCCGCCCGGGACGCCCGCTGACTGGGGAAAGAAGCTGAATTTGTGCCCAGCTTCGGCTATGATGCGCGGGCATTGGGGCAGGATATGCGCACCGTCGTGCGCCAGGAAGTCTGGCTCAATTCGCAGAATAAAATGCCCAACGCGCAAGCATCCGTCCAAGCTGGCACGACACTTGCCCTACTACGCATCGATTCTGCGCTGAATGCCTTCAGCACGACCCTCAGCAAAATTCCAAGGAGTACTCTGGTGAAAAAATGGCAATGCCTCGTTTGCGGCTTTATTTATGACGAAGAACTCGGTTTACCCGAAGACGGCATTGCGCCCGGGACGCGCTGGGATGAAATCCCTGACGATTGGATGTGCCCCGAATGTGGCGTAGGCAAAGAAGATTTCGAAATGGTCGAAATATAATCAGCCACTAGTAATTAGCACATACCACGACAGGATAAAAAGGAAGGACCAGTGACAACACGCAAGATTCTCGTGACCAGCGCCCTGCCCTATGCCAATGGTGATATTCACCTCGGGCATTTGATGGAGACGATACAGACCGATATCTGGGTGCGTCTGCAGAAAATGCAGGGTCATGACTGCGTGTATGTCTGTGCCGACGACGCGCACGGAACTGCGATCATGCTGAGTGCCGAAGCGCGTGGTATCACGCCGGAACAGCTCATTGCCGAAGTTCAGGCCGCGCATGAGCGGGACTTCGCCGGTTTTTATATCGGTTTCGACAACTACTACAGCACGCACTCCGAAGAGAATCGCGAATTGAGCGAGGCGATCTTTGCCAAGCTCGATGCCAACGGCCACATCGCTCGCAGAAACATCAGTCAGCTCTTCGATCCCGAAAAGAAACTTTTTCTCGCCGATCGCTATATCACTGGTAGCTGCCCGAAATGTAAAACGCCAGGACAATACGGCGATAATTGCGAAGCCTGTGGCTCGACCTATAGCCCGGCCGAACTCATTGATCCGCGTTCAGTGATCTCTGGCGCGACACCGATTGAGAAAGAATCAGAACACCTTTTTTTCCGACTACCGGAGTTTCGCGACATGCTGCGCGAGTGGACACGCTCGGGCACCTTACAGGAGCAGGTAGCCAACAAACTCTCCGAGTGGCTGGATGATGACCTGCAAGAATGGGACATCTCCCGCGATGCCCCCTACTTCGGATTCGAAATTCCCGGCGCGCCAGGGAAGTATTTTTATGTGTGGCTTGATGCGCCGATTGGGTACATGGCGAGCTTCGCCAATTACTGCGAGCGCACCGGAACTGATTTTGCCGACTATTGGCGCAAAGACAGCGCTGCCGAGGTCTACCATTTCATTGGCAAGGACATCATCAATTTCCACACGCTGTTCTGGCCAGCCATGCTGAGCAGTGCCGGCTATCGCACGCCGACAGCGGTCTACACACACGGCTTTCTTACCGTCGACGGCACCAAGATGTCGAAGTCACGCGGCACCTTCGTGAATGCGAGCACCTATCTGCAGCATCTCGATCCCGAGTATCTGCGCTATTACCTTGCCGCGAAACTGTCCGCGAGCATCGATGACCTCGACCTCAATCTCGAGGACTTCGCACAGCGAGTGAACTCGGACCTGGTCGGCAAGGTGGTGAATATCGCCAGCCGCTGTGCAGGATTTATCAGCAAAGGCTTCGCAGGCAAGCTGGCTGACTCGCCAGACAATCTTCCATTGCTTGAAGAGATGCAAGCTGCTCGCGAAGAGATTGCCGCGTTCTATCAGCAGCGCGAATACGGCAAAGCGATACGTATCATCATGGCGCTGGCAGACAAAGCCAATCAGTACATTAACGACAAGGAACCGTGGGTAATCGCCAAGCAGGACAAGCAATCTGCTGAACTGCAGGCCATCTGCAGCACTGGCATTAACGCGTTCCGGCTGCTCATGATTTATCTCAAACCGGTGTTGCCGGCGATGTCAGAAAAAGCCGAGCAATTCCTCGCTGTGAACCCCCTGCGTTGGCAGGATCTCGAGCAGCTGCTGACTGCACACACGATAAACAAATTCTCTCCGCTCATGACACGCGTGGAGATGGACAAGATCAAGGCGATGATCAATCAGACACAACAAGCCTATGAGACAAAGCAAAAGGCCAACATGACAACTCAAGCTGACAGTTCCGAAGACAATACGGGTTTTGAACCCACTATCGAGTTCGCTGATTTTGCCAAGGTGGATCTGCGTCTGGCCCGTATCATTGCGGCCGAGCATGTTGACGGCGCGGACAAGCTGCTGCGCCTGTCGCTCAATCTCGGCAAGGACAAGCAAGGCAACGAGATCGAACGGACCGTTCTCTCGGGCATCAAGTCAGCCTACGATCCTGAACAGCTGATCGGCAAACTGACGGTCGTTGTTGCCAATCTCGCCCCGCGCAAGATGAAGTTTGGCACCTCGGAAGGCATGATTCTGGCTGCCGGGCCTGGCGGCAAGGACATCTGGTTGCTCGAACCTCACGAAGGTGCGGAGCCCGGCCTGCGCGTCACCTGAACCTGCTCCCGCAATCGCTCCGGCGCAGCGGCTTGGCAAAGCAACTGGCAACGTAATAAGCTTGGTGCGTTCCAGCCCAGTTTCCAGCCGTATTCGCCAGCCGAGGAGCCGACAGATTCAGTATGCGTAGTTCAGCCATTGCCCTTATCAGCAAGTCCATCGCCCTCGCCCTATGTCTGCTGGCCGGCAGCGCAATCGCACAGCCAAGTGAGATTCGCGCCATCCAGGACTCGGTCATCAAGATCTACACGACTCAGGCTGCTCCCGACTACTTCACGCCATGGCGCTTGCTAACCCCGCGCCAGAGCAGTGGCTCGGGTGCAGTGATCTCTGGCAACCGCATCCTCACCAATGCCCATGTGGTTGCCAACGCGAGTTACGTGCAAGCCCAGAAGCACAACGATCCGCAGCGCTATCTGGCTCGAGTGTTGTTCGTCTCTCACGAAGCAGACCTTGCCCTGATCACCGTCGATGAGCCCGGATTCTTTTCCGACCTCGAGGCATTGACGATTGGCGATCTGCCGGCCCCGCTGCAGGAAGTCTCCGTCTATGGCTATCCGATTGGGGGCAAGTCGCTCAGTATAACCAAGGGTATCCTGTCCCGTGTCGAACAACAGGTCTATGCACACGCGGGAGCCTACCTGCTTGCTGGCCAGATCGATGCAGCCATTAATCCCGGAAACAGTGGCGGTCCGGTAATTGTGGATGAACAGATAGTCGGGGTGGTGATGCAGGCCAACGCAGGGGGCAGAGCAGAAAACCTCGGCTATTTTGTGCCGCCCAGCGTCATTCAACATGTACTCACCGATAGTCTCGATGAGCAACTGGACGGCTTCCCCGATCTCGGTTTCCGCACGCAAACGCTGGACAGTCCGGCTGCGAAAAAAGCCTATGGGCTCAGCGCCGATCAACAGGGAGTGCTGGTCATCAAGGTCTTTGACGACTCGCCCGCTGCCGGTACGCTGCAGGAAAATGATGTCATTCTCGGAATCGAAGAATTCGATATTGCTGACGACGGCACGATCAAGATCACCGATGACATTCTCACCGATTACAAGCACGCCATCGACATGAATCACATCGGTGATCGCATTGCCGTACGGCTCGTGCGCGATGGTGATGAGCAAGAAGTGTATCTGACTGCACAGGCCGCACTACCCAGCTACAGTCTGGTTGCCAGCGAGCAGTTTGATGCCATCCCGGAATATTATATTTATGGCGGTGTATTGTTCGTACCGCTCAACATGAATCTCATCAAGCGCTGGGGCAGTGACTGGAGTCGTACTGCGCCAGTGAGCTTGTTGCAGGCCCGCAACGAATGGAGTTCTCCCGAGCGTCGTCAGTTGGTTGTGGCCTTGCAGGTCCTCGCTGCCGACGTAAACCTGGGCTATCACGATTGGCGCAATTGGATCGTCAACTACGTCAATGGCGAGCCCATTCAGGATTTCCAGCACTTTGCAGAGATGCTGCGCTACAACGCCGCGGACGATCTGGTGCTGGAAAACGACAACGGCTATCAGATGGTCATCAACCATGCCGATGCGCTATCCAGCGAGGATGAAATCCTTTCGCGCTATCGAGTCCCTTCAGCCTGGTCGCAGGGTCTGTTCGGCGAATAATCCTGCACACAACATGTTAGAATCCCCGAAAAATTAGCAGCAGCTAACATCCCTGCTCGCGCAATGAGTAGGGCTTGTCGTTTCGGGGCACTGAATCCATTGACCGGGTTTTCCTTTACAGATTTCTGCGCTGTCTTTCTGACTGTTGCAGTCATAAATAATGTCGCGCTCGTTCAACTGACCGGCGTTTCCGGCCTGTTTGCGTTCAGCAATTCGCGGCAGCAGAGCATTGAACTGGCGCTGGTCAGTTTCATCGCTATCTCCCTCGCCACTTTTGTAAATGGTCTGTTGCACAACACAGTACTGCTCCCGCTCGGCCTGCCAGTTTTGAAACTCGTGCTGTTCACTCTCGTGAGCGTCGGTATCGCGATGACACTGAGTTCCGTAATCCGCAAGCAGCTACCACTCTCCTGGCGCCGCGATCAACTCGCTTTTTTGCTTGCGGGTGCGAACAGCGCTGCGATCGGTCTGGCCTTGACTAACAGCACCGCGGAGACAGTCAATCTGTTGCAACTCCTCGCTGTTAGCCTCGGCGGCGCGGCGGGTTTCAGCATTCTCTTATTGGCCTTTTCGGCAATGCGCGAGCGTCTTAACGAACACACAATCCCTGTACCGTTCAGGGGGTCAGCAATCCAGCTCATCACAGCCGGCGTTGTTGCCATGGCACTGTTTGGTTTGACTGGGGTGAACTGATGCTTGAGGCGCCAATCGACAGCAATGCGGCACAGTACATTCTCCTTGTTCTCTGTGCGGCGATACTGATATCGCTGACCTGGCGAGCCAGTCGCTATCTGCAAATCCAGCAGCAAGCACAACGGCAAATGAATCTGGTTGAACGGATTAATTCCTTGCTGCCGCAGACACAGTGTGGCCGCTGCAGCTATGAAGGTTGCCAGCCCTATGCCAATGCCATTGCCAGTGGCGAAGCCATTAACAAGTGTCCGCCAGGTGGCAGCGAATTGATTTCCCGACTGGGCAAACTGCTGAATGAAGCAGAGGGCGGGCTCGATCCACGCCATGGCAAATTCACTCCCCCACAGATCGCTTTCATACGCGAGGCAGAGTGTATCGGCTGCACCAAGTGCATTCGTGCCTGTCCAGTCGATGCAATTCTCGGGGGCCCCAAGCTGATGCACACCGTTATCGCAAACGAGTGCACGGGTTGCGACCTGTGTCTCGAACCATGCCCTGTCGACTGTATCGACATGATTGAGATTGCCAGCTTTCCGCACAACGAAGTCAGTTTAGCCACCAGTGAGAACAAGGTAGCAACGATCTCCAGCACAGGAGCCAATGCATGCTAGATCGCTTGCTTACCTCTGTCAGGCCTCGTCTGGGAATCCAGCCCAATGTCGACAAATCTTCGACGTTGCGTTCACGCATCATGCCCACGCCGCTGCCTGACTTTTTGCGTATCAGTCTGGAGCAATTCGACGGTCTAACTGCCCGGCCGCTGGTCAAGATTGGCGACAGGGTTGGCCGGTATCAAGTCATCGCCGAACCCCGCAGCCCATTGGGGTGCCCTGTCCACTCGCCCGCTTCCGGGCGCGTCACAGCCATTGAATTCCTGTCTTCAATCAGCGCCGAGGACAGCACGGATTTCTGCATTGTGATAGCCGTCGATGAAGAGCAGCAAAGCACACCGACGCAGGGGATTCAGGACTATCGCAGCCTCACCCCTGAGCAGGTTGTACAGCACATTGCGGAGGCAGGCATCCGCGGCGGCGGTGGTCAGGGATTTCCGGTTGCACACAAAATCACACTCGGTAGACAGCAACAGGCACACACACTGATTATCAATGCAGTAGAGTGTGCGCCTTATCAGAGCGCGGACGAAGCACTGGTAAGAGAATATGCCGAGCAGATAGTCCGAGGGTGCGAGATACTGCGCTTTGCCAGCGGAGCCGAGCGCTGTGTGATTGCATTCCAGAAGGGAAAGAGCGAAGCCTTGCTGGCACTGCGCAACGCCCTTACCCCCAGCGACATTGAATTACACCTGGCACCAAGTGGATATCCAGCAGGCAGTGAACAGCAGTTGTGCACGGAAATAGTCGGCAAGGAAATTCCTGCGAAGCACTATCCGGTCGAGCATGGCATACTGGTCTTCAATGTTGGCGTGGCATTCAGTGTCTGGCGTGCCATTGCTGATGGCAAACCCTGTACGAGCCGCATTACCACACTGGCCGGCGAGTCGCTGCGCACTCCCAAGAATTTCGACGCCCCTTTCGGCACCCCTGTTAGGCATTTACTTGCGCTCTGTGGCGCCCAGGAAAAAACACGCTTCAGCATCATCGTTGGCGACACGCTGCGCAGTCATTTTCTCCTCGACAAAGAGAGCGGCATCGATGTGTCGAGCCGCTGCATAATCGCCGCGGGAGATGATGAGTTCCCGCCCCTCAACAAGGCACAGTCCTGCACCCGTTGCGGGAATTGCCAGTCCGCTTGCGTGCTGGGCTTACAGCCGGATGCGCTGATGCGTTTGACTGAACGCTGCGATGCGCCGAGCCTGCTTGACGCTGGCATCTCCAGCTGCTTTGACTGTGGCGCCTGCACCTACTCTTGCCCTGCCAGTATCGACCTCGCCAGCATCCTGGGTGAAGGCAAACGCCTCGTGACATCACTCGCCGAGCAGGAGGATCTCAGCAAGACCTGGAAAAGCCGCTTCGAGTTTCATCAGTTCAGGCGGCAGCGAGATAAAGAGCGAGCACAGGAAAACTCGCAGAGCAGCAAGTCGCAAGCCGAGACCAAGAGCTTCTCGAAATCACAGGCACAGCTCGATATCGCTGCAGCCGTGGCGCGCGTCAAAGCGAAACGACAATCGACCAGTGCAACAGCGGCAGCCGATGAAGAGCCTTCAGCTCCAAACAAAGAGCCTTCAGCTTTGAATAAAGTGCCTTCAGCTCCTAATAGAGAGCCTTCAGCTCCGAATAAAAAGCCTTCAGCTCCGAATAAAAAGCCTTCAGCTCCGAATAAAAAGCCTTCAGCTCCGAATAAAGAGCCGTTAGCTCAACACCAGGGAACCAAGCCAGCCGATGAATAAAGTACTCATCCACAATGGCAAGTCCTATGAACAGCAACAACGCACATTGCTGTATGCACTGCTGCCGGTCGTGCTTTGCTCTGCCCTGATGCTCGGAGTCTCCCTGCTCTTCAATGTCCTGCTGTGTTGTGCGGCCGGCATAGCCAGTGAAGCACTTGGGCGCGTGCTGCGCGGTCTGCCCGGCAGAAATTTTCATCGCGATCTGGATACCGTGTATATCGCCCTGATTCTGGGACTCTGCCTTCCGCCATCGACACCCTGGTGGCTGCTACTGCTTGGAATGAGTCTCGCAATACTGCTATTCAAACACGCATTTGGTGGCTTCGGGGAAGCCCCGTTTCATCCTGCAATGGCAGCACTGCTTGTGCTCTGGGTAAGTTTTCCGGATGCCAGCCAGAACTGGTCGGCGACAATGCCGTTTATGTCCCTGTCAGCATCAGACAACGTCGCACCGT
This sequence comes from uncultured Pseudohongiella sp., assembly GCA_965228725.1. Lineage (GTDB taxonomy): Bacteria > Pseudomonadota > Gammaproteobacteria > Pseudomonadales > Pseudohongiellaceae > UBA9145. The sequence continues at coordinate 608,745 of OZ245834.1, forward strand.
TCTTCGCAACCGAATGGGTGTTGATCAATGGCGTGGCGCTCGTCGGCGGACTCTATCTGATAGCCAAGGGTCACATACCCTGGCATATCCCACTCGCCATCGTACTCACACTTGTGGTGCTCTCTTGCTTGTTTGTTAATTCGGAAACGGCGAATCTCTTTCATGTTATTGGCAATCAGCTATTCAATGGCGGCACGATGCTGACCGCATTCTTTATCGCCAGCTATCCACCCGCTTGCGCGAACACGAAGAGTGGGCAGTGGCTTTTTGCTGTCGTGCTTGCCATGACGCTTTTTGCCGTGCGCCTGCAAGGCGGCTTCGTTGAAGGAATTGCCTGCGCCGTCGTGTTAGCCAATTTTGCCTCGCCATTGCTCGATCAGTTCACACGCACAACGCGCTATGGCAATGCCGCTGCACAAACAGGGAGACCAACTCATGAGTGAACTGAACAGTGCAGTTCGGCACCCGGCCTCGCTCTGGCAGCACAACCCGGTGGCGGTGTACCTGCTAGGCTTGTCGCCAATGCTGGCGCTCTCCACCAAAACCAGTGTGGCGCTGGCCCTGTTGCTCTTGTTTGGCTTGCTTCTGACGCTCGCCGTTGCCAGCGACGCAGTGTTGACTCGTTATCTGAGCAACTACCGAAGTGCCACCTGGCGATTGCCTGGCCTGATTGTGTTGCTGTCTGTGATCGGAACCTTGCTGGATTTTTTGTTGGTCCGTTATTCATCTGCACTACATGCCGAGCTCGGCTTCTATCCACTCTTGCTGGTGTGTAACTTTGCCATTGTTGTGACACTGGAATCACAGCGCGCACTCGCAACCGCCCGAGCGCGTATACACAATGCCGCGACACTCCTCCTCGCGTATGCCCTGCTCCTGTTACCCCTTGCATTGCTGCGTGAATACCTGATCTATGGCACCGTGCTGCAGGACATGGGCCTTCTGTTGCCCAGCTCCGCTCCAGTAACAAGCGCGGACAGCAGCTTGAATCAATCGGTGAATCCCGTGTTCGCAGCAACCCCGGGCGCTGCCTTCTTGCTACTCGGATTGCTGATAGCGCTCGGCAACTTGCTGCGCACACGCGTCGACGTGGCTGTAGTGCTTAAGCCCGAGGTAGTCGAACCCGCGCCGCGGGCACGAGTCACCGAGAAACTCCAGTAAGTACTCAACACTTCCAGGCTAATGAACAGAGAAAAACGCACAGAGATATTTACCCGCCTTCGCGATGCGAACCCTAACCCTACGACAGAGCTGAATTTCAGGAATAGCTTTGAGTTGCTGATTGCGGTACTGCTGTCTGCGCAGGCAACTGACGTGAGTGTCAACAAGGCGAGTGCAGGATTGTTCGCGGCGGCACCGACCCCGGCTGCCATGCTCAAGCTGGGTGTTGCCGGAGTGAAGCGGCACATCAAGACTATCGGGCTGTTCAACACCAAGGCCGAGAATGTGATCAAGACCTGTAAAATTCTTGTCGACGACTATGACTCGCAGGTCCCGGACACGCGCGAAGCGCTGGAAGCATTACCAGGTGTCGGACGCAAGACGGCCAATGTGGTGCTCAACACCGCCTTTCGGCAAATCGCCATGGCTGTAGACACGCATATTTTTCGGGTATCCAATCGCACGGGTATTGCGCCGGGGAAGAATGTGCTGGAGGTTGAGAAACGCCTGATCAGGCTGGTGCCAGAAGAGTTTTTACTGGACGCTCACCATTGGCTCATTTTGCATGGCCGCTATGTTTGCATCGCGCGTAAGCCACGCTGTGGGGCGTGCACAATCTACGACCTTTGTGAATTCAAAAAGAAAACGGCGGAATAAGATCCGCCGTTTTCGATTCTGCTCAATCACGCGAGGAAGGCGCGTGAGGAAGGCATGCGAGAAAGCTTCGCTTACTTGCGCCCTTTCAACGCCGCGATGCGCAACCGCAAAGCGTTCAACTTGATGAAGCCACCCGCGTCCTTCTGATCGTATGCACCTGCGTCATCTTCAAAAGTCGCAATGTGCTCGTCAAACAGCGAATCGTCCGATTCGCGGCCAACAACAGTCACATTGCCTTTGTAGAGCTTGAGGCGAACCTTGCCATTGACGTACTGCTGCGAGTTATCGATCAAAGCCTGCAAGGCAACGCGTTCCGGCGCCCACCAGTAGCCGTTGTAGACCAGTGATGCATAGCGCGGCATCATATCGTCTTTCAGATGCGCCAGTTCACGGTCCATCGTCAGCGATTCGATCGCGCGATGCGCCTTCAACATAATGGTACCGCCGGGAGTTTCATAACAGCCGCGAGACTTCATGCCAACAAAGCGATTTTCGACGATATCGACGCGGCCGATACCGTTGGCGCCAGCGACCTTGTTCAGGCGCGTGAGAACCTGTGCGGGAGACAGCTCTTCACCATCGATTGAGACGACGTCGCCGGCGCGATAGCCCAATTCAATATAGGTGGGCTGATCCGGTGCATTCTCGGGCGAGACCGACCACAGCCACATTGCTTCCTCGGGTTCAGCCGCCGGATCTTCCAGAATATCGCCCTCGTAGGAAATATGCAGCAGATTGGCATCCATCGAGTAAGGTGACTTGCTGCCCCGCTTCTTCTCCACCGGAATGCCGTGCTTGTCACAATAGGCGAGCAGCGTATCGCGCGATGTAAGATCCCACTCACGCCATGGCGCAATCACCTGAATGCCGGGGCTTAGCGCGTAGGCGCCCAGTTCGAAGCGTACCTGGTCATTGCCCTTGCCGGTGGCGCCGTGAGAGATGGCATCGGCGCCGGTCTCGGCTGCGATCTCGACCAGGCGCTTGGCGATCAGCGGACGCGCGATCGACGTGCCGAGCAGGTATTCCCCTTCATACAGCGCATTGGCACGGAACATCGGGTAGACGTAGTCACGCACGAACTCTTCGCGCAGATCTTCGATATAGATCTCCTTGATGCCCATGGCTTCTGCCTTGGCGCGGGCGGGTTCAACCTCCTCGCCCTGACCGATGTCAGCCGTGAAGGTTACTACTTCGCAGTCATAGGTTTGCTGCAACCATTTGGCGATAACGGATGTATCCAGCCCACCAGAATAGGCCAGTACGACCTTGTTGATTCCCGACATGTTTATGCTCTCCAGCGAGAAATGACCGGACTCAGGATCACTGAGCCGGAAAAAAAGACGCGTATTCTAGCATCATGCGGCCAAGATTATAAAAATTGTCCAATCTGGGCCCGTCAACCCGCATTCAGCGCAAATTGGTAATGTAGCTGGCTGATCTATTCGGCTACAATGGCGCAAATCAATCGGCACAACGTGGTAATGACAGCACAATCGATCAGCCTCATCCGCCCTGATGACTGGCACTGCCATCTCAGGGACAACGAAGCCCTCTCAACAACCGTTCCTCACACCGCTCGCAGTTTCGGTCGCGCCATTGTGATGCCGAACCTGAAGCCGCCAGTAACTACCGTGGCGGCCGCCGCGGCCTATCGCGACCGCATCATCGCCGCGAACAACACGGCGTATGACTTCGAGCCATTAATGACTCTGTATCTGACCGACTCCCTCGCGCCCGAGGAAATCGATCGTGCCGTAGAGTCCGGTTTCGTGAAAGCCGTCAAATACTACCCTGCTGGCGCCACCACCAATTCGGATAGTGGTGTTACCGCCATCGACAAGGTGTATCGTGTTCTCGAGCGAATGGATGATCTCGGGATGCCGCTACTGATTCACGGCGAAGTCACCGACAGCGAAATCGACATCTTCGATCGGGAAAAAGTGTTCATCGACAATGTGCTTTTTCCACTCGTTAATCGCTATCCGGGATTGAAGGTCGTCCTCGAACACATCACGACCCGGGAGGCAGCCGAGTTTGTTGCGGACTGCCCGCAAAATGTCGCTGCGACCATTACCGTGCATCACCTGCTTTACAACCGTAATCACCTCCTAGCCGGAGGCGTCAGGCCGCACTTTTTCTGTCTGCCAATCCTGAAACGCGACAGTCATCAGCGAGCACTCGTCAAGGCTGCCACCAGTGGCAGCAAGCAGTTCTTTCTCGGCACAGACTCTGCTCCTCATGCCCGAGCTGACAAGGAATCTGATTGTGGATGCGCGGGGATTTATTCCGCACCCGCTGCGCTTGAGCTCTATGCCGAGGTGTTTGAGCAGTGTGAAGCACTCGACAAACTGGAAGGCTTTGCCAGCCTGCATGGCGCCGAATTCTATGGACTGCCTTACAACTCAACGCGAGTTACGCTTACTCAGCGTGAATGGCAGATGCCAGCCAGCTACCCCTTCAACGACACGCAAGTCATTCCGATTCGCGCCGACCAGACCATCCGTTGGCATCTCTCAGACGAAGACCCTGAGACGCTACAGACCCAAGCAGGAAGCTAGTAATGATCGATATGGATGACGAACAGTCAGAGTTGCTGGCCCAGCGCTTTCGCACCTTTTATCCCGTGGTTATCGATGTAGAGACTGGCGGTTTCAATGCCAAAACCGACGCCATACTCGAAGTGGGCGCAGTGCTACTGACCATGAACGACGCTGGCGATCTCGAGATCGACCAGACATTCTTTCACCGAGTCATTCCGTTCGATGGCGCAAACATCGAAGATGCTGCGCTGAAGTTCACCGGCATTGATCCCTATCATCCGCTACGTATTGCGCGCACTGAAAAGGATGTCTTCCAGAGTCTGTTCCAGGTCGTCCGCGACGCGCAGAAGGCACATCACTGCAAGCGCTCGATTCTCATCGGCCACAACGCTCATTTCGATCACGGCTTCGTCAACGCAGCAAGCAATCGACACAACCTCAAGCGCAATCCCTTCCACCCTTTCTCGAGCTTCGATACCGCAACGCTAAGCGGTCTTGCCTACGGGCAAACAGTGCTGGCGCGAGCCTGCGATGCAGCAGGCATTGCATTCGATGAAAATGAAGCGCATTCGGCACGCTATGATGCCGAAAAAACCGCCGAGCTGTTTTGCGCTATCGTGAACCGATGGAAGGGACTCGGCGGTTGGCCGCTGAATAAATAATCCTGCGACGGATTAAGCTTCAGCGCCGGCCTTGTCGATCAGAGGCTGCAGTTCGCCTTTCTCAAACATCTCGGTAATGATGTCACAACCCCCTACCAGTTCGCCGTCGATAAACAACTGCGGGAACGTTGGCCAGTTCGACACCTGTGGCAGATTGGCGCGGATGTCTGGATTGCTCAGCACGTCAACATAGGCAAAGCGCTTGCCACAGGCCATCAATACCTGGGTAGCCTGGGCTGAAAAACCGCACTGCGGCTGTTCCGGGCTGCCTTTCATGTAAAGCAGAATAGTGTTGGAGCTGATTTGCTCTTTAATGGTTTCTTCAATATTCATTGGAGTGCGCCTCAATATGACGAATGCTTGGCAGACTCCGACGTGATCGCCTAAGCCGCTGTGGGCCTGACGCGATTCTACAGGGTCGGGAATCTGGTCAACCGGTGAAAATTATCAATACGTTCTACAGCTACCAGCCGGGGGCTTGGAACCCGTCTCGCTGGTGTTGATTGCCAGTTCGAATTGGGTAGAAAGGGAGGAGAGTTTACACCTGATTGCCCGCTGTGTCAGCCGATGCCTCCTGCTACTCCGCTGCGCCCCAGCCACCACCGCCGGGAGTTTCGATGCGCAGCACGTCGCCTGACTGCACCCGCATGTTGAACTTGCCTGGCACGGTCTTGCCGTTTAGCGTATTTCGGCCAGCCTTCCCTGCCGAGCCTCCGGCAAGCCCCCAGGGAGCGAGGCTGCGCCGCTCTGTCAGCAGGGTTATCTCTGCCTTGTCCAGAAACTGATATTCACGCACCAGACCGTCGCCTCCCGGATGCAGTCCGGCACCGCCACTTTGGTAACGCAGGGCGTACTCGGTAATGCGCATTGGATAGTGCATTTCCAGACTCTCTATGGGGGTATTGAGCGTGTTGGTCATGTGACTGTGGACAGCGTGCAAGCCAGGATGGCGTGGCCCGCCGCCCAGTCCTCCAGCCAGTGTTTCATAGTAGTCCCAGCGCGACCCGCTTGCCCTATCGATATTGCCCATCGCGATATTGTTCATCGTGCCCTGACTCGCCGCTGGAATCTGCTCCGGAAGCGCCTGCGCCAAGGCACCGAGCACCAGATCGACCAGACGGGTCGACGTCTCGACATTGCCAGCCGCTACCGCCGCTGGCCGCCGCGCATTAACCAGCGATCCTGCTCGCGTCTGCAACTTGATACAACGAAATAGTCCTTCACAGGCTGGCGCCTCGTCAGGTAACAGACAACGGAATGCATAATAGGCCGCTGCAGCCACCACCGATTCCGGACAATTAAGGTTACCTGGCACTTCATCACTGCTACCGCTGAGATCAAGAACGATGCCGTCTTTATCGATACGTAACACGAGATCGAGCAAGATGCGTTCATTGCCCAAGCCATCGTCATCGAGATAGTCACTGAATCGGTAATTGCCTGGAGTGAGTTCGCTCAAGCGGGCACGGGCGAGACGATCCGCATAGTCATTCAACTGAATCATGCCCTCGACATACTGCGTTTCCCCCATTTCCCGGCAGAGTGCTTGCAAACGCTGGACCCCGACGCGATTGGCTCCCACCTGGGCAGCGAAATCACCGCTCGGCGCCTTGCCCTCTAATTCCGGTAATGCAGGTAATCCGCTCTGCATCTGACCTGCTCGCAGCAGCAGTGTGGGCGGAATGATGACCCCTTCTTCATCCAGGCTCGCCGAGATTGGCATGGAACCCGGCGTATCACAGCCGATATTGGCATGATGCGCGCGATTGGCGACAAAGCCGAGCAGAGTCTCAGCGCCAAAGATGGGCGAGATCAGCGTGACATCCGGCAGGTGAGTTCCTCCCAGGAAGGGATCATTCACCGCGAGCACATCCCCTTCCTGCCAGTCGTGAGCCTGGACCAACTCGCCCATGGCATAGGCCATGCTGCCCAGATGGACCGGAATATGCGCGGCCTGTGCGAACAGCTCGCCATTGGCGCCAAACAGAGCACAGGAGAAATCCAGCCTGTCCTTGATGTTGGGTGAGAAAGCGGCCCGGCGCAGTACCAGTCCCATCTCATCGCAGATGGCGGTGACGCGGCTCGCAAAGAGGTTTAATTCGATGGCATTCATGCATTTCACTCAGGCTACGGCGGGATGGCAGCGCGCCTGATCCCCCGGCGAAACCAGCAAAGGCTCCCAACAGGACACACAGCCTAATTCATGACCTGACCCGAGACAATTGCTCCCGGCGCTCGAACTGGCTAGAATGGTTTCTTAACTGGGCAGCGCGAGCTGCCCTTTTCCGTTTTTGGGACGTTCTGTCCCCTGTCGCTGTGCCGCGTCAGCAGCCGTGCTTGAAGGGCTGCCAGACTGGCGCACTAGCTGAAACAATTTCATTGGGGTTCGACACTGTGCATCACTTTCTCACACTATTGGATATTCCAAAGAATGACCTGCAGGGCATTGTCAGGCGCGCCAGCGAGCTGAAAAAGAACCCCGAACTCGTCACAGCGGCTCCGCGCAAGACGCTGGGCCTGATCTTCGAGAAGTCCTCAACCCGGACCCGCGTCGCTTTCGAAGTAGCCATCAATCAGATGGACGGCGCGGCAATCTTTCTCACGACCGGTGACTCGCAGCTCGGCCGCGGTGAACCCATCGAAGACACTGCCCGCGTGCTTTCGCGCATGGTTGATGTTGTCGCCATTCGTACTTTCGAGCACAGCAAGCTGGAGAAATTCGCCCAGTACTCGGCAGTGCCGGTAATCAACGCATTGAGCGATGACTACCACCCCTGTCAGCTGCTGGCCGACTTGCAGACTTATAACGAACACCGCGGTGACATCGCCGGCAAGCGGGTTGCCTGGATCGGTGATGGCAATAACATGTGTCATTCCTATATCAATGCGGCGCGCATGTTCGATTTCGAACTCGCCATCGCCTGTCCGCCGGGCTTCGAGCCCAACGCGGATCTGGTCGCCGCCAATAGCGATCGTGTGCAACTCGGCGAAGACCCGCGCGTTGCCGCTGCTACCGCTGATCTCGTGGTGACTGATGTCTGGGCCTCTATGGGTCAGGAAGCCGAACAGGCCGATCGCGTGCACAGCTTCGCCGACTATCAGGTCAACGGTGAATTAATGGGACTGGCGAAGTCGGATGCCCTGTTCATGCACTGCCTGCCTGCGCATCGCGGGGAAGAAGTCAGCGCAGAAGTCCTGGATGCCAGCGACAGTGTGGTTTGGGATGAAGCGGAAAATCGCATGCACTCGCAAAAAGCCCTGTTGGAATACCTGCTGAATCAGTAAGTTGCTGTTTTCGCTGGTTTCTCTCTATGGTTTCTCTCTTTAGTGTGTCGATTCTCGCGATTCTGGCGCTGCTCATGCATCTTTGGAGAAATTTCCGGAACACTATATATAGTGTTGCAGAAATGTGGCAATATAGCGCTATTGTCATGCTGATTTTGCGTTCGCGACTGATCAAATATTAATCAGTTGCACGCCCGCGCTGTGTCCCTTGCCAACTCTGGCTTTACTCATCCGCTGGTCACAAACTATCCACACTTTGTGCACAGCGAACTCACACAAAAATCACTTGCAATAGCCCTATGAGCGCATTATCTTGTGTTGGTGATTTATAGCTTGTCTATATATTGTGTTGGCCATGCATAAATCAAGGGCTACTCTGATCTCCGAAAAAAGCAGAAAACGGAGAAATTTCACGAAGTTACAACGACTTTCGCGAACCAATAAGAAGAAGAGCACTTGATCGAACTCTGGCTGGGACGCCAAAATTTATCGATCGATTCGACGGCAGCAATCGTCCCTGAAATCGGCTGAAGAAAAAACTAAAGTCCTGCGCCAAAAACACAATATATAGTATATGGCTCGAACGCCACCTGGCTGTTCGTAGGGGGAATCACCTGCTGGGCTTCTCTCTGTGTACAGTTGTCGGTGTGTAGCTGCGGACACAGCAGAACAGGCAATGTCGCCCAGTTACCTTCCGAATCCAGTCCTTCCGGACAGGCAGGCAAGTAGATCCTGAAAACTGAGATGCTGGAAAGTTGGATTCCTGAAAAGCAAGCGTCACATCCAGGCGCGCTGAATAAGGCAATCGGACAGCTCTCTTCAGAAGTAACAAGGTCAGAAGCAACAAGGCCAGAGGTAACAAGGCACATTCGCAAGCGTGACAGTCGAAGCAGTCAAGGACATGGCAGAAGTTCGCTATCCCCCGCCCTAACTGACACCTGCGCAAGACGCATTGACACCCTGAGCAAGCCAGGAAACTGGCGAGGCAAGTCGACCCTGTTGGGATTGTTATGCACCAGTGGCATAGCGCCAATTCGCACAGGGCAGCAATGGCAAGGCCAATAGCAATAACAGTTTAGAAACAATAAACGAGCTGAAGAAAAACAAGAAAACAGACCGCAGAGTCAGAAGTCAGCGCAAGCGCCCACTTCACAAGTCGGAATAAACAAATACAGTTCGCCAGTTCGCACTGGGGGAAACAACAAGATTCGGAGTCAATAATGCAGACGGAAGTACAAACAACAGGAGGCTCACCCCAATCCACCAAAACCCGCGTCGAAGACTCGGCATCGGTCAACGCGACCGCTCCGGGGCAATTACGGGTTATCAAACGCAATGGTGCGGTTGTCAGCTATGACGAATCCAAAATATCGGTCGCCATCACCAAGGCCTATCTCGCCGTAGAGGGCGGGAATGCCGCAGCGTCGTCACGTATCCACGAGTCGGTCGCGCAACTCGCCAAAGCCATCACGGAAATCTTTCGTCGCCGCATGCCTTCTGGCGGCACGATCCATATTGAAGACATCCAGGATCAGGTCGAGCTGGCACTGATGCGTACCGGTGAGCACAAGATCGCGCGTAGCTACGTGATCTATCGCAACGAGCACGCCCGTCTGCGTGAACAGAAGCAAAGCACACTGAAAGCGGAACAGCCCGAGATTCTTGTGACTCTCGACGACGGTAGCCAGGGGCCTCTGGACACGATCCGCCTGCGCACAGTCATCGACGAAGCCTGCGAGGGACTCAGCGACGTCTCCGCCGATGCGATCTACAACGAGACACTCAAGAATCTGTACCCCGGTGTGAAGATGGAAGACGTGCGCACCTCTCTTGTTATGACGGCACGCACCCTGGTTGAAAAGGATCCGAACTACTCCTATGTCACAGCTCGTCTGTTGATGGACACTTTGCGCTCCGAGGCGCTGAGCTTCCTCGGCATTACCGATGCCGCCACGCAGTCAGAGATGCACTACCGTTATGCCGCCACACTCAAGCCTTATATAGAGAAAGGCGTCGAGCTCGGCCTGCTCTCCCCGCACCTGCTCGAATACGATCTGGGACTGCTCGGCGAGGCTCTCAAGGCCGAGCGCGATCAGCAGTTCACCTATCTGGGACTGCAAACCCTGTACGACCGCTACTTCATTCACAGCGAAGGCGTTCGTTTCGAGTTGCCGCAGGTCTTTTTCATGCGCGTGGCCATGGGGCTGGCGAGCAATGAAGAGAATCGCGAAGAGCGCGCCATCGAGTTCTACAACCTCATTTCCAGCTTCGATTACATGGTCTCGACGCCGCAACTGTTCAATTCCGGAACGCTGCGTCCACAACTGTCATCCTGCTTCCTGACTACCGTACCAGACGACCTGTTCGGCATCTACTCAGCGATTCGCGACAACGCCATGCTGTCCAAATGGGCCGGCGGACTCGGCAACGACTGGACACCAGTGCGTGCACTGGGTGCTCACATCACTGGCACCAACGGTAAATCCCAGGGCATCGTTCCTTTCCTGAAGGTCGTTAACGACACAGCCGTGGCCGTGAATCAGGGTGGCAAGCGCAAAGGCGCCGTCTGTTCCTATCTGGAAACCTGGCACCTCGATATCGAAGAGTTTCTTGAGCTGCGCAAAAACACCGGCGACGACCGCCGCCGTGCTCACGACATGAATACCGCGAACTGGATTCCTGACCTGTTCATGAAGCGCGTCTTCAAGGACGAGGAATGGACACTGTTCTCACCGAATACGGTGCCCGATCTGCACGACCTGCACGGTCGCGCTTTCGAAGAAGCCTACGTCAAATACGAAGAGCAGGCGCGTGCCGGCCTGATCAAGCCGACCAAGACCATCAAGGCGCAGACACTATGGCGCAAGATGATCTCCATGCTGTTCGAGACCGGTCATCCCTGGATCACCTTCAAGGACAGCTGCAACGTGCGTTCACCACAGCAGCACGTGGGTACGATTCACTCCTCCAACCTGTGTACCGAGATTACTCTCAACACCAGTCAGGATGAGATCGCCGTGTGTAACCTCGGCTCCGTGAATCTGGTTAATCACGTCGACGAGAACGGTCTTGACCAGACCAAACTGAAGAAGACAATCACCACAGCTGTGCGCATGCTCGATAACGTGATCGACATCAATTACTACTCGGTAGATACTGCGCGCAATTCCAACATGAAGCACCGCCCCGTCGGCATGGGCATCATGGGATTCCAGGATGCGCTCTACAAGCAGCGCATCTCCTACTCTTCCGATCAGGCAGTCGAGTTTGCCGACGTCTCCATGGAGATGATCAGCTACTACGCCATCAATGCCTCGACCGAACTGGCCGAAGAGCGCGGCAAGTACGAATCCTATACGGGTTCGCTGTGGGATCAGGGCATTCTGCCAATCGATTCACTCAAGATGCTGCAAGAAGTGCGCGGCGAGGAATACCTCGACGTCAACATGGATGCCCGTCTGGATTGGGACAGCCTGCGCCAGCGCATCAGCGAGCACGGCATGCGTAACTCAAACGTACTGGCGATTGCGCCGACGGCAACTATCGCCAACATCAGTGGCGTTTCCCAGTCGATCGAGCCCACGTATCAGAACCTGTACGTGAAATCGAATCTGTCAGGTGAATTCACCGTCGTGAACCCGTATCTGGTCAACGATCTCAAGGCACGCAACCTGTGGGACGACGTGATGGTCAATGACCTCAAATACTACGAAGGCAGCGTGCAGAAGATCGACCGCATTCCGAATGACATCAAGCAGGTCTATGCGACTGCGTTTGAGGTTGAGCCGCAGTGGCTGGTCGACGCAGCCAGCCGCCGTCAGAAGTGGATCGATCAGGCCCAGTCACTGAACCTGTATGTCGCCGGCGCGAACGGTCGCAAGCTGGACATCATGTACAAGATGGCATGGCTGCGTGGTCTGAAGACTACCTACTATTTGCGCGCCCTGGCAGCGACCACCACCGAGAAATCAACCGTCTCGGATAACAAGCTGAACAAGGTATCGTCCGAGCCGGAACCAGCCGATGTGCCAAAGGCCTGCTCGCTGGATGATCCGGATTGCGAGGCCTGTCAATAAGCCTGACGCGACGCGTGGCTGCGGCCACAGCAAACCAACAAGAGTACTAGCAGTAACAAAGAACCGATTGAGGTAAAGATTATGTTGTCATGGGACGAATTTCATCAGGACGAGAAAGCTACTCCTGTCGCCCAAGCGGCACCCAAGCCGGCAGCGCCGAAGAAAGATGCGCGCCAGGAAGTCAATGAGCAGATCAAGCAAGCCAGCACGCAGCCCGCTGCTGCCAGCAAGCCTGTGCCTGCTCCCGCCGCGACTTACGAAACCAATCTCGACGCAGACGATGAGAAGAACAACGCCGATGCCCTGCAGCAGGCTATCGACGATCTGAAAGAGCTCGACGTCAGCGCCGGACTGGAAGAACTCGAAGGCAATGCAGAGCGTGTCGCCGTTGACGACAAGCGCATGATCAATTGCCGCGCCGACCTGAACCAGCTCGTGCCTTTCAAGTACGACTGGGCTTGGCAGAAGTATCTGGATGGTTGTGCGAACCACTGGATGCCACAGGAAGTGAACATGAACGCGGACATCGCGCTCTGGAAAAATCCTAACGGACTGACGGACGACGAACGTCTAATCGTGAAGCGCAACCTCGGCTTCTTCTCGACCGCCGACTCACTGGTAGCCAATAACCTGGTGCTCGCGATTTACCGCTTGATCACCAACCCCGAATGCCGCCAGTACATTCTGCGCCAGGCTTTTGAAGAAGCGATTCACACGCATGCCTATCAGTACTGCATCGAATCACTTGGCATGGATGAAGGCGAGATCTTCAACATGTATCACGAGATTCCCTCAGTAGCGAAGAAAGCCTCCTGGGGTCTCAAGTACACCCAGTCGCTGAGCGATCCCAATTTCCGAACCGGTACACCAGAGACCGACAAGGAATTGCTGAAGAACCTGATCGCCTTCTATTGCTGTCTCGAAGGCATCTTCTTCTACTGTGGCTTCACCCAGATCCTGTCAATGGGACGCCGCAACAAAATGACCGGCACCTCGGAACAGTTCCAGTACATTCTGCGTGATGAGTCCATGCATCTGAATTTTGGCATCGACATGATCAACCAGATCAAATTGGAAAACCCGCACCTGTGGGACGCCGACATGAAGGAACAGGCCACGCAGATGATTCTGCAGGCTACCCAACTCGAGATCGAATACGCACGCGACACCATGCCGCGCGGCGTGCTCGGAATGAATGCTGCCATGATGGAAGAGTATCTGCAGTTCATTGCCAATCGACGCCTGATTCAGATTGGCCTGAAAGAGCAGTTTACCGGTGTTTCCAACCCCTTCCCCTGGATGTCGGAGATCATGGATCTGCGCAAGGAGAAGAACTTTTTTGAGACCCGCGTCATCGAGTATCAAACTGGAGGCGCGCTGTCTTGGGACTGAGCACGCAACTAAGCAGGAAAGGAAATTACTCGAGTCCAGGACCGGGAGGTTGGCAATGAGCGAAGACAAAAACACTGACAACGATCCAGAACGCACCCTGGTGACGCTGGAACAGTTGAGCCAGACCATCGAGGTTATGACCAGTGTCGTAAATCGTTTGCGTCAGCATCTGAGCGATCAGCTGCAGGCGAAGCTTGCCGAGCAGAAGAAAGTGCTGGAGGCAGCCGCACAGGATGTGGAAGAGAGCAAGACGCGGGAGCTCGCCAAGGTAAACGCTCAATCCAGGAATGCGCGCAGCAGCGACGACAACGTTGAAAAGAGCGGCGCGCCGACGGAAAGAGCAAGCACACCGGAAGCGGTACAGGAACTGTTGAAATCCCGCAAACAGGAACAAGAAAACGAAACCACGCAACGCGAGAGTTTTGTCGTTGAGATCAGACAGCAGGACCCAGAACCCGTTCGCAAGAACGACAAGACACTGCACTAGCAGGTCAGCAATCACCCACCGTTGCCGCGCAGGCGGCAACGGCATTCCGTATTTTTCCCCTATTCCCTCTTCGTCCAGTATTGACAGGATAGACACATGAGCTCAGCAAGTGTGGCGTTAGTGCTCGCCGCAGGATTCAGTCATCGCTTCGGAAGTCTGAAGTTGTGCGCAACTCTTCATAATGGTGCGACCGTCTTTGAACAGACCCTCGCCAATATCAAACAGGCTGTTTCGGAAACCATTGTTGTCACACGCCCCGAACTCGCCGAAGAACTCATCCAACACTGTGACTCCCTGCAAATCTTCGATCGCGCCGAGCGCGGCATGGGAGCGACTCTCGCCTATGGCATCAGCCTCGTGCAGGAATATGATTCCTCCCTCATTTGTCTGGCCGATATGCCATTCATCAAACCCGAGAGTTATAAAGCGGTTGCCGAGACACTACATGCCGACAACATCGTCCTGCCCTGCTACCGCAATCAACCGGCTAACCCGGTTGGTTTTGGCAAGCAGTACTTCGCCGAGCTGATGCGCTTGACCGGTGATTCGGGAGGCAGGCCAGTACTGCGAGCACATCAGGAGGCAGTACAGCGGCTCAGCCTTGACGACCCCGGGATCGTCGCAGACATCGATACACCCGACGAACTCGAGCGCTATCAGCAACAACTCAAGCTCGCGTGCTGAGTGAATTGAGTGAACCAGGAGCTTGCTGCTTACTGGCGCGCGCCTGGTAATACCGGCCGGTTGCACCTCTCCGTCTTTTGCCCCTACAATTTCAGTCGCATTGGCTGACAGGACGCGAGTTTGACGATGAAAAAACTCAAGAACGAGGCAGGATTGCTTAAAGAAGCCATACGCGTAGGCGGACGCTATTTCGAGGCACGCGGCGCGGGCAAGTTTGATGCCACGGACCACGTCGATTTGAAGGTGCGTGCCATCTACCTCTTGCTGGTCAAAGACAAGGTCATCCAGCCGCTCGCCAGCCAGGATGAAAACCTGCTCAACATGCGGCACAAGCTGGCCATATGGATATCCAAGAATCTCCCAAAAGAACATGAATTATTGCAATAGCCTACTTTGCCGCAGTCTGCGTTCTTTCCGGTCTGGCGTGACTGCCCTGCGCCGCCTCCTCCATTTCGCCCGCTCCCGGAAGCTGCCTGTACTTTGTTTAGCCTTGCTCCTGCCGCAACTCACGCTCGCGGACATCAGCAGCGCAACGCAGGCCATGGAAGACAGCGGCAATCCCCTGTTGTTATTTGATACCTCGCGCGGGGAAATCTACATCGAACTCCTGCCACGTGAAGCACCACAGAACGTCGCCAATGTACTGGCTCTCGTTAGCGGTGAGAAAGAGATAGAAGACCCGAACAGTGGCTTTGTATTCCGCCCGAACTATTACGATGGCATGCGTTTCCATCGCGTGATTCCGAATTTCGTCATTCAGACCGGCGCCGCGGTGAATCACCCACTCGGTACGCCAGGCGCCGCGCTACGCGATGAGATCAATGCCGACAGCCTTGGTCTCGATCGGCAACTGGTGCTGCAAGCCAACGGTGCAACCAACGCGATGCTCGATATCAACAATCGTGCGGAATTTGAGAGCGAAGTACTCAGCCACTTGCTCGCCGACATGCAGGTCGACACGAGTGAAGAACTGGTCGACCAGCAGGAACGCATCTTTCAGCGACTGCAGTCCTTGAGTGTCAAAGCCCTCTATGAACTACAGGGCTATCGCTACCAGACCAGCACACGAACTCGGGCGATTTCACGAGGAACCGTCGTGCTCGCCAACAGCGGACCGGATAGCAACAGCGCCGAATTTTTTATCGCGCTAGTCGACAGCCCTTCCCTGACCGGCAAATACACAGTCATAGGCAGGGTCGCCGAAGGCATGGAAGTCGCCGACGCGATCGGCGCAACAGAGATCGATCCCCAGCGTTACTCGCGTCTTAGCACAGTGATCTATAGTGCACGCCAGGTGAATGATGTCCTGACCAATCGCACTGCCAGCACGAATACCGCGCAACGGGGAAGCCCTGACTAACGAGTTCCCGAAGAGGAATTGCCGATGTCCAAGAAAAACAAAAAGCAGAATGCAAAGAATGGCACCTGGGCACTGTGTATCACGGCGGGCCTCATGCTGGGGCTTGGCATGACACCGATGTTTGGCAACTTCATCATCAGTTTGCTCGTCGGCGGGCTGGCTGGTGCAATTGCGGGTTATTTGTTCACGCGCAAGTAGTCAGCCCTGCGTTGCAACCTGCTGTTCCGCGTCTTTCCCAATCCTCAGCTGCAACAACTCCTGTGTGTAGGGTGGCAGTGAGGCGAGAATCTGTTTGCCATACCGGCGGCTGACAAGGCGCTCGTCAAACAGGTAGATTTCTCCCCGATCCGTTTCGCTGCGTAGCAGTCGTCCGGTTGCCTGCACCAGACGGAACGCAGCATCGGGTACTGCCAGTGTCATAAACGCATTCTTGCCTTGTTGCTCAATCCAGTTCGATAACGTCATCTCGATCGGATCGTTGGGTACTGCGAAAGGAATTTTCGCGATGAGCACGTGGGTGCAGTATTTACCGGGCAAATCCACGCCCTCGGCGAAACTCGCGAGACCGAAAATGAGACTCCCCTTGCCCTCATCGATGCGTTGACGATGGTATTTGAGTAGCTGAGATTTCTGGTAGTCATCCTGACAGAGGACCCTCTCCTGCCACTCGCCGGGCAAGCCTGCCAATACATCGAGCATCTGCCGCCGACTCGAGAACAGCATCAGGGCCGCATCGGCCGGCTTCAGAATCTGCGGAATCGCCCGCACCAACGCAGCGGTGTGCCCCTGGTTGTCAGTCGGCTCGCAATCGAGCTTCGGAATGATCAAGCGGGCAGACCCCGCAAAGTCGAACGGGCTGGGAATGCTCAGAAACCGGGTGTGCGGCGGCAGTCCGGCCCGCAGCGCCAGCATGTCGAAATTACCCAGTGCCGAAAGGGTCGCGGAGGTCAGTATCGCCGCCGCACAGACACTCCAGAGACTCTCTTCGAGATTGTCAGCCGCCAAGACCGGACTGGCCGACATGATGATGTCTTCGTTGCCTTCGCGCTCGAGATAACTTAACCATCTCGCCTGGGGCGCTCGCCCTTCGGGGTCTTGCTGTGAGTAGTTTGCAAACAGGGCCTGATTGCCAGCCGCCCGCTTGACCATGCTGCCCAATAACGGGAACCACTGCTCTGCCAGCAACGCTTTCTTGCCACTGTCCGCGACCCCATCGTCATCAAGCGCCTCTTTCACCTCATCCAGCGCGCGCTGCAACTCACTGTGCAAGCGGCTGAATCCATTGGCGAGGTTCTCCACAGGCGCCTTGATTTCGTCAGGGATGACACCGGAAGCGAAGGTATGTTGCCTGCGATTGTCGTACTGATCCGAGGTTTCACTCCGCAATATGATTTGTTCCAGCAGCAACCAGCACTCTCCCATGTCCTGACGACATTGCCGCAGCAGGCCGAGGAGTGATTTCTGTTGCTTGCTATCAATAAAGTCATCTTTTCGCAGGCGGTCGATGAGCGACTCGCTGCGTTCCAGCCAGCTACTGGTCGCTTTTACCTGCGTGAAACTCGCGAAATGATTATTGCTTTTGAGCGGCAGGTGATGCGCTTCATCAAAGATGTAAATGCTCTCTGCCGGATCGGGGAGTATAACGCCGCCGCCCAGTGCGAGATCGGACAGCACTAGATCGTGATTGGTGACGATGCAGTCAGCCTTGTTGAGCGCATCGCGTGCACGATAGAAACAGCAATTGCGAAAATGACTGCATTTCGGACCACTGCATTGTGCGTTGTCTACGGTGACTGGCCGCCAGTCATCCTCGAGCAACGGCGTCGGCCAGGCATCCCGATCCCCTTCCCATTCGCCCGCGCTCAATGCATTCAGCATGTCCGCATATAACTGATGATTGCCTTCGCCGGGGACATCCAACTCTTCACCATAGAGATCCGCCATGGCCTGCGAGCTATCACCGCCTCGCAGAGATTGGTCGAGTCGGGCGAGGCAAACATAGCGCCCGCGCCCTTTCGCAAGCGCATAGCTGAAGCGCAGATCCGAACCTTGCATCAGTTCCGGAATGTCTTTCTCCATCACCTGTTCCTGCAATGCCACCGTCGCCGTCGCAATCACCACCTTGAGATTCAATTCAGCCGCTACTGGCAGGCTTGCCAACAAGTAGGCGAGTGTCTTGCCGGTCCCTGTTCCGGCCTCGACAACACAGATTGGAGCACGCTCCTCATCTGCGCCCTTGCCTTTGTTCGCCTGCGCCCCAGGCTCGCTAACGACTGCACTGTCATCACGCGCAATCTCACCGAGCGAACGGGCGATCTCTGCGATCATCTGGCGTTGACCGTAACGTGGGGTCAGATTGCGTGATGCCAGCAGTTGCCTGTAGGCAGCCTGGATCTGCTCTTTTACCTTCTCAGTCAACATAGTTCAGGTGAGATCGCTAATGCGCAGGAAGAATCCGGGGCGTGGGTAAGTGAAGTGACGCATGTCACTTACTGTCAGAATTGGGTTCGTCATACTGCTCATTGTAGCACCGACAGCGGCTCGCACCTCGTGTGACATGGCTATAGCGGACAATCAAATGGCCTGAGTCGGTTTTCGGTATATCGGATCCCATTGCTTCCCGATGAAAGAAGTTCTGGTAAACTTGCGTCTGTTAATTCAGAACACACCCAATCAGCGTGCCTGCAAATGCCGAACAGCTAGCAAATCGGTGTTTTGCAGCACAATTCCCAGAGTCTTCGTCAGTCAAAATGCATAGTCATTCTGCGGCTCGGGAATCAGGACACGACGGCAACATCAGGGTAGATTGAGTCAAAATTGGCAAGGACATAGGTATTCCATGGTAGACACTACCGACACCGCAAAAGCAGCACCGGCTACCGCAAGCGATGCCGCTTCGGCACAGGATGCGAAACCGGCTGAACAGCCTGTGACAGAGACTGTTGAACAGCAGACTCCGGCAGACGCTGGAGCAAGCGCAACAGCAGCCGCAAGCAAGGAATCAGAACCTCAAGCAGATGCTGCAGCGCCAGAAGCTGCTGAGACGCATAGCGAGGCCACCGCCAACACAGACTCCTCTGCCGCGAAGGAAGCAGTTGCTGACAAGCCTGCCGATGAAGCGCAACCCGCTGCGACCGAACAGGACACACAGCCTGCACCGGAATCAGACGCACAAAAGCCCACTGCCAAGCAGCGCAAGAAAAAAGCGGAACCCGATACACCGGTCACCGAAGAAGACATCAGCAAACTGAAAGCCGATATCGAAAAACTCAGCATCAAGAACTCAGCAGAACTCTTCACCGTCAGAAACCAACTCAACCGCTTGCGCAAACGACTGGAGGCTGAAAACCCACTCAGCCAGCAGGCGACTGAGTTACATGACGTGATCGTAAAGATGGTTGGTGAGAATCAGGCGCATCAGGAAGAACTGCAGAAAACTACAGCAGAACTGGTGTCAAAACTGGAGCAGGCGCTGGAAGCCGGCCAATCCCATGATGCGCTACCAACCTGGGATCGCATCCAGGGCAATATTAGCAACACCAGCGGTCAGATTCGCAACGCACTGCAGGATCTCGCGACTCCATTCAAAGCCAAAATCGACGAGTTGCGTGACTGGAAAATCTTCGCGGCGACCGAAAAGAAACGCGAGCTCATCACGCAGATGGAGCAACTGGCGGAGCAATCCCTCTCGCCACAGGATCTCAACAAGCGCATCAGCAAGCTGCATGCGGAGTGGAAGAATCTCGGCCGCTCAAATGACAACGAAGAACTCTGGAAACAGTTCAAGACGTTCTCCGATAAGGCCTATGCGCCCTGCAAAGAGTTCTTCAAACAACGCAAGTCTGTGATGGCCGAGAATTTGAAGAAGCGTCGCGCACTGTGCGACATGCTGGAAAAAGAACTCGCCGCACTCGATCCGGACAATATTCATGTCGGCAACATCAACAAGCTGCTCAGCAACACCGAGGCCGAATGGAAGTCCCACGCACCAGTGGAACAGTCGAAAATCAAGAGCCTGCAGAAGCGCTATTACGATCTCGTCAATCAGTTTCGCAAGCATCGTAAATCCTCTGCGCGTCAACACGGCGCGCAGAAGCAGGCCCTGATCGATCAGGCAAACCTGCTTGTCGAAGAAGCCGACAAACGCAAAGCCATTGAAGGCGCGAAAGAACTGCAAAAGCAGTGGAAGGAAATCGGCCCAAGCTCATTCAAGGAAGACAAGAAATACTGGGCGGATTTTCGCGCTGCCTGCGACAAGATTTTCGAACAGCGTAGCCAGCAAGCAGCCCAACGTAAACAGCAGACCCAGGCCGCTGAAAGTGAACTCAAAACACTGCTGCAAGAACTCGAATCTCTGTTTGCGCTTGGCGATCAGGAATTCCGTGAAGCGAAGGCGCAGTTTCGTACGCTCGCCCAGAAATTCAATTCCTCTATCAGCGGCAAACTGCGGCAAACTCGCAGCAAGCAGATCGAACGTTTTAACGAACTCAAGCGCAAGATCGATAACCGTTATCTGTCGTTGCCAGATGAGAAGACACAAGCACTGCTTGCGTCGCTGGAGACACTCGACAGCAAACTCAGTGCTTGCGAGGACCAGCTGCTAGCCAGCAAGGATGAGGCTGAGTACACGCAAATTCTCGAGTCATTCGATGACGCCCTGTTCGATTCGGTCAAGTCTTTGGCAGATGAGGATTTGCAAGCCGCGCTCGATGCCCGGCGCAAGGCCAAGAACAGCAAGTCTGTCGACACACTGAACAAGGCGCTCGCCAGCGGTGACAAAGCCTTGCGCAAACTCTGCGTAGAAACCGAGATTCGCGCCGGTGTCGACAGCCCGAACGAAGACCAGTCGCTGCGCATGGAGTTACAACTGGCACAATTGCAGGATGGCTTCGGTCAGTCACGCCCGACCAATAAGGAAAACATCGCCTACGCACGCAAGGTCAGATTACAAAAACTGTGTATCGGACCCGTATCGCCAGCTATTCGTGACGACATGCGCAAGCGCCTCGACGAGGCAGTGAACAGATTGGTGTGAGATTGCCGGATCGGCGGCTGCAGCTAGTCGCCTGACCCCAGCAACTTGCGCCGGTGCAACACCGGATTGGCGTAGTTCAAAAGAAAGTGTTTGTGCCAGGCTTCAGGAACGGCTTCCAAGCGCTTCGTGAAGCGAACGCGCGTTGCTGCACTGATTGTGGTACTGCTTATGGCCGCGTCATTCGCATCATCACTCGCCGGCGCGCCCTCTTCTACCAGCCCTTTATTTTGCAGCAGTTCAAGAGCGAGATAATTCACTTCGCCCAGCACGTAGTTTTTTACAATCTGCTTGTCGATCTGCGTCGCTATATGGTCAGGGTCATCACTGGCAATGTCCAACTCGGCTCCGAACGCCACGTGCACATTGCCTTTAAAACCAATCATTCCCGCGACGATTGATCGAATGTCACTCTCGTTGGTCTTCTCGAATTTCCCCATGGTTTCGACGATATGCAGTTCTTCTGCCTTGAGCGCGTCGCAGGGATCGTACTCATAGGAAATTGAGACGGGCACGATGTGCAGTTGCTGCAGGGATTCGCCGAGCGGCAAGTCTCGTCGCCCCATCGCCAACATCTTCAGAATTGCCGGATCAGTTTTGTCTACGCCGTTCTTGGCTCTGCCCTCTCGCTGCGCTATCCACACATTGTGTGAATTCGCGACACAGTAGTGAATGTATTCGGACAGCAGCGACAGAGACTTCAGTAACTCGCGTCCCTTGAGGGAACGACGCACGATAAAGCTTTTGTTCAGGCGCATCAGGTCGGTGACGAATGGCTTCTTCAGCAGGTTGTCACCAATCGCGATCTGCAGGGTCGGGTACCCCGCGTGATAGAGCATGTAGTTCACAAACGCCGGATCCATGGTGATATCGCGGTGATTGCTTATGAAGAGGTAGTTGCGTCCTGATTGCAGGTTCTCGATACCGGAGTGCGTGAGTTGTGTCGTGGTATCGCCAATCATCTTGTCCATGTAGCTGGCGATGACATCCTGCATGGAAGCAACATCATGCACCCCACTAACTTGCTCGGACAATTTCTTGTGAGCGGCGCGCTTCATCATGGCAGGAAGCCAGCGCGTGAGCCGTGGATAGTAGAACCCGGCGATACTGCGCAGGAACTCCGGATCACCCAACAGGTTATCCAGCACCGGGCGAATCTCGTGATCGAGATAGGGCCGGATATCTTTGAACTTCTCAGGTTCCACTTATTATTCCTTAAATCAACGACTTAACTATTAATCCTGAGTCTCATTCAGGCGCGCCCTGAAGGGTGGCAGATTGTAGCCTTTCCCCTGTCATATTGGTACAGAGGCACCCGGGCTTCTTGTGCCGGATTGTCACAAATACTTCAAGGAAATTTCACGTCTCGGTAATAAATTGACCTTAGGCTGCGCCGACAAAAGCGGTATCACTCCTCAGCACGGGCCTGGCCATGAACAAACAAAATCCCATCCGAGTACGCAGTGTCTGGATTTCTGATATACACCTGGGCTTCAAAGGTTGTCAGGCAGAAAAGCTGCTCGACTTCCTGCACTCAGTTGAAACCGAGTATCTCTTTCTCGTTGGCGATATCATCGATTTCTGGAGTATCAAAAAGTCTCCCTTCTGGCCACAAACACACACCAACGTCATTCGCTCCATTCTCGGTAAGGCCAAGCACAACACCAAGGTCGTTTATATTCCCGGCAATCACGACCAGCCATTGCGCGACTGTGTTGGTCAGAAGTTTGGAAATCTCGAGATTCATCGTGACTACGTGCACACGACAGCAGACGGCAAAAAGCTGCTCATCATGCACGGGGACGAGTTCGATGTTATTGTCAAACATAGCCGCTTCCTCGCTAATCTCGGTAGCTGGGCCTACGACAAGCTATTGAGCCTTAACCATATCGTTAACCGCTTTCGTAAACTGTTCAATCTCTCCTACTGGTCTCTCGCCGCGTTTCTTAAACATAAGGTCAAAAACGCTGTCAGCTATATCGGCAGCTTCGAAGATGCCCTCGCGCACTATGCGCGCGAAGAGGAAGTCGATGGCGTCGTTTGTGGTCACATCCACCACGCCGAGATTCGCGAGATCGAGGGTGTCCTGTATTGCAACGATGGAGACTGGGTAGAGAGCTGTACCGCCATGTTCGAGCATCCCGACGGGCAACTGGAGCTGATTCGCTGGGCCGAGGTTCAGGAGAACGAAGCGAAACTCGCGGCTCTCGCTGAAACAACTGGCGCTGCTGCGAATCGCAAGGCCGCCTGAGCCAGTTGACCACCACTCCCGTTCCCTATTCCTCATTTTTCAGGAAGAGCAAAACTATGCGGATTCTGATGATCTCCGATGTGTACTTCCCGCGCATCAACGGTGTATCGACCTCTATCCAAACCTTTCGCGGCGAGATGGTAAAACTTGGCCACGAAGTTACCCTCATCGCGCCACACTATGGCGAGCAACAATTGCGCGTGGAAGAGTGTAAGGAGGAGCAGCAAGAAGACAAAGTACAACGCCTCATTCGCATCCCCTCGCGCAAGGTCATCCTCGATCCGGAAGACCGTATGATGTCGTTGTCTGCCATTACCGCTCTGAAAGAATCGTTACGCGAACAACAGTTTGACCTCATTCACGTGCACACGCCTTTCGTCGCGCATTATGCCGGCGTGAAGCTCTCGCGATTTCTCGGCATTCCGCTGGTGGTGACCTATCACACGCTGTTCGAGGAATACCTGTACCACTATATTCCATTTCTGCCCAAAGCATTACTCAAGAAGTTCGCCCGCAGCTTCTCTCGCTCGCAGTGCAATCAGGCCGACTCGGTGGTTGCCCCCTCCTCGGTCATCGTCGATTTGTTACGTGGCTACGGCGTCGAGCGCGATATCGAAATTATTCCAACCGGCATACACAGCCAGAATTTTCTGAACGGTGACGGCAGGCGCTTCCGGGAAAAATTCGGCATCGCTCAAGACCGGCAAGTCCTGCTCAATGTCAGCCGGGTTGCCTTTGAGAAAAACATCGGACTGTTGCTGGAGACAGTCAAACTGGTACGGGAGCAGATTCCTGACATCTGCCTTATAATCGCAGGAGAAGGACCTGCCAAGAAAGCCTATGCGCGCCAGGTCAGGGAGATGGGTCTCGGCGACAGCGTGGTGTTTGTCGGCTATCTGGATCGCGAGACCGAACTGGTTGACTGCTATAGCTGCGCTGACTTCTTCGTGTTTTCTTCGCGCACTGAGACGCAGGGGCTGGTCTTGCTGGAAGCGATGGCGGCGGGAACGCCTGTCGTATCCGTGGCCGCAATGGGGACGCGTGATATTTTGATCGACTGTGCTGGCGCACGCATCGTAGAAGATGACGCCACGCACTTTGCTGAGACACTGGTGACACTCTTGAATGACCCACAGGCTCAGAATGCATTACGCAGCGCCAGCCATGCCAGCGCAGCACAATGGGATTCTCAGGTAATGGCGGAGAAGATGCTACGCAGTTACCGCCAGGTTTTGGGATGTGAGAGTGCTGGAGCGATAGCCGATTCCAGCGCAAACTCAGACGCCAGCACTACCCAGTCCAGCTAAAATCGCTGCTACACAGGCTGCTACATTGGCTGCTGCAGAAATATCTGCATCGGGGCGCCCATCTCGCGATTCATGTCGCGATAGTCTTCACCCAGTACCGCGAGCAGGGTCGCTGCGATGCGGTCATTGGTCAGGCATTGCTCGCCAGTGATGATTAACCCCTGATCGACGATGCCTGGCCCGATGGCTGCCATCCAGGTCGATCCGGTGCCGACAGTACCCTCTACTGCACTGGGCGGCTCATCGTCCTTGTATCTGCCGAGTGAGACATGTGTCGCCATGTGATGTTGCCAGCCCGAGACTGAGTCGTGACCCTGACCATGACCCACGGCGACAAACAATACGGTGTTGTTGCGATAGCCTTCGGTGGACTGGATCGTCTTCCAGATATCTGCGATAAACTGGTCGGTGCGGTGTGCGGCCTCGATATATTCATCATAGGCCCCTTCGCGCGCGAAATGTTCAGTCTCGCTGTAGGCGATGTGCATCATGCGGGGCCGCTGGCGCAGCATCCAGGACTTGGCATAAGCGTGCGTGAACGCATCGTTGCGAACTCCTGGCCAGGGAGATGGCACGCCACTGAGCAGTTCATTCAACATTTCTTCGTTCTTGTTGCCTGGTCGTGTTTCGAGCGTGTGCGCATTCACGTGCAAGCCGCTGCGTGGCACATTGTAAATAAACGGGAACAGGTTCCATGACGCGAAAGCCGCTGTACCGTGCAGGTATTCCTGGCGACGCTCGAGCAATTCGAGCACCGTGCGTTCCGGATTGAAGATGCGGCCGTCATTGGTGAGCTGATCATTCACCACGCCGGTCAGAATCTCCGAATAGCCTGGATAGGAATGATGAAAGGTATTTGTCGAGCTGGCACAGGAGTTGTAGTCGCGATTGCCAACAACACTACCATGGGAAAATACTGTCTCGTTGAGAAATGGCAGCAACAACGCCGAGCGCTCAACGGGATGACCGCGCCAATACTTGCGCAGCAAGGCATCAGGATCGCGCGTATAGCTCTCTTCCTGAGCGAGATCGCGGTCGATGCCGCGGAACGCCTCTTGCCATCGCAGGCCGCCAAACGTTACGAGCACCACATTCTCTGCCCCCATAGCAGAGGCATTTGCCAAAAGGCAGACGAGTAAAGCTGGTACGAGTTTTTTCATAGTCTGTCGCTTCAATACTGCTTGCAAACTGGATTAATACACCCTTCGCGGTAGACCTCATCTACTGCCACTGCACCAGGCAACGCGCGCTTCGCGCTGAAACCTGTCCCTGTGTTTCGTGGTAACTCGTGCTCCCTGCGCCGTCATACCCCATGTGTGCCGGCTGCTGAAGTGTTTCCGCTTGCCTGCTATTACGACCTGTTTCGGAATTTCCCTTAGCTTTTCGGGGCTTGGATCGGAGTGTGCCCTTTTCAGAGCTGTTTGCTGGCGCTGATTCCGGAGCCGATTCTGGCCCTGGCTGTCAGTTGCCATGAGACGTGGGGGCCGAGGATTGCGAGCACGAGCATGGCCCGCGACAGGCATCCGGGCTTCTGGAGGCAAATTCCGGCAATGGAGAGTGTTGAAGAGGCAAATGAGCGTGGGACGGAAGAGGAAAAGGCGGCTTGGGGGCAAGCAGTGCATTGCGCTATCTGCTCAGACCTATCTGTTTAAACCTACCCGTACAGACCTATCAATTCAGCCCATCAATCAGCGGACGCTGACTCTGGCTCCGTGGGACTGCTTGCAAGCAGGCTAGCGACGTAGTCCTCGACCTCATCGATCAGCAATTGTTGCTGCCCATCGCCCCGCTCACGGGCTTCATCGAGGCCGTGCTGATAGCGGGTCTGGGCTTCAGGGTCGGTCAGCCTGGCGGCACGAAACGCCTCCCAGCGGCTCTGTTCCTCACTGTTCAGCGACTCCGGGTAATTGCGCGCCCGGTAGCGAAAGAACATCTCCGGCAGGCGGCGGTCGCGAAACGGCAGATCCAGCCTGCCAAGATCTTGGGCTGGCGTACCACGCAGGGTGCGCATCAACGACTTGTCTGCGTCGCTGAAGAAGCCGCCGCTGTAGATCATAAAGTCCGGGTCCTGTTCGACGGGCCGTGGTTCATCACGCCACACCTCATGCAGCAACTTGCTCAGGCCACTATGCGCCTGCAAGACCTCCCAGTGCTCCCGGCATTTTTTCATGTCGATACGTATTGCGGTCGCGACGGACTCTTCCAATACGCCTGCCGATGCAACGATCGGACAACGATTAACCTGAATGGTTTTCAGCGGTATCCGGGACTCCCCCTCGCCGAGTTCCCGCACGGGTGTGAACAGGCGTCGCCTGATCTCCTGGGCTGACAAGTCCAGCCACTCCCGGGGATCGACACGCAGGTCATAGACGATTACGCCGTTACTGTTGGCCGGGTGCCGACATAAGGGCATGACCAGTGCGAGCCTGCCGTGCTCGGCGGCATACATACCGGAGACATGGACGAAGGGCTTCTGGCTCTGCAAATCGATCTCGGCCAGCACCTTGTTCTTATTTCGCAACTGATAAACATAATCGTACAACTTCGGCTGCTGATCCTTGACCAGCTTGGCCATGGCTATCGTCGCATACACATCTGACAGCGCGTCATGCGCATTACCGTGTTCGATCTCGTTGACCCGAGTCAGCTCCTCCAGCCGGAAACTGACATGGCCGGTTTCACTCTGTGGCCAGCGAATGCCTTCCGGTCTTACCACCGCACACAGGCGGAGCATGTCGATGATGTCCCAGCGGGAATTGCCATTTTTCCACTCCCGTTCATAGGGATCGTAGAAGTTGCGGTATAGCAATTGCCGCGTCACCTCGTCGTCGAAGCGAATGCTGTTGTATCCCGCAACACAGGTATTGGCTTGTTTGAATTGTTCAGCGATTCTCGCGGTGAATTCACACTCGGGAATGCCCTCGGCTTTGGCTTTTTGCGGTGTGATACCGGTGATCAGGCAGGACACCGGGCTGGGCAGGAAGTCATCGGCCGGCTGGCAGTAGATAGAGAGCGGTTCGCCGATCACGTTCAGGTCTTCATCGGTACGAATGCCCGCGAACTGCGATGCCCTGTCACGCCTGGGATCGGCGCCAAAGGTTTCGAAGTCGTACCAGAATATCGATGCGCTCAATGTTGCTCGTCCCTTTCCTGCGGGTTCCTCGTCAGCGAAGAATAAAGCCTCAGGCCTCTCTCGGATCATGAATGGATTAGCGAATGGACTGTGGAGTCTACCCGATCTTGCTACCGTCACGGAACCGGGAGATCACTCCTTTGTTCTGACGATTTATAGTAGTATCCCCTGCAGGCCGGAAAGCGCACTGCGTGGGCCTTTGATTCACTTCAGACTGGAAGCATTTGGCATGGATTTTCGCGGCGCCCACATTCTTAGCGTACAACAGTTCGAACGGGAGGATGTTGAAACAGTCTTCAGTGTCGCCGACAGCATGGTGCCCTTTGCGCATCGCAAGCAGATGACGAAAGTGCTCGATGGCGCGATCCTCGGCAATATGTTCTTCGAGCCCAGCACACGGACACGGGTCAGCTTCGGCTGTGCATTCAACCTGTTAGGTGGTGATGTACGAGAGACAACCGATGTCAAAACCTCTTCGATCTCCAAGGGCGAATCTCTGTACGACACGGCACGCGTGATTAGCGGCTACAGTGATGTGATCGTGATGCGTCACCCGCAGGTTGGCGCAGTGGCCGAGTTTGCCAAGGCCAGTCGGGTACCGGTAATCAACGGCGGTGACGGGCCCAATGAACACCCATCTCAGGCGCTGCTCGATCTCTACACCATCAAGAAAGAACTGGCATCCAAAGGCGTGCAGATCGATGGCATGCATATCGCCATGGTGGGCGATCTCAAGCATGGCCGCACCGTGCATTCACTCTCCCAGCTCCTCACCCTGTTCGACAAGATCCGCTTCACCCTGATCTCGCCTACAGAGCTGCGCATGCCGGAAGACATTGTCAGCAATCTGCGCAATGCCGGGCACGAGGTGATCGAGACCGAGGACATGGAGGAAGGCCTGCACGGCAATGACACGGTCTACCTGACCCGCATTCAGGAAGAACGCTTTAACACCAAGTTGGAAGCAGACGTCTACCGCGGCCGCTTTCGTCTCAACCAGGCGATCTATACCCGCAATTGTCAGCCGAATACTGTCATCATGCATCCGCTGCCGCGCGATTCGCGCGAAGACGCCAACGAACTCGACAACGATCTCAATCAACACCCCAATCTCGCGATCTTCAGACAGACCGACAACGGCGTGCTGGTACGCATGGCACTGTTCGCGTTGATTCTGGATGTCGCCGATCGTATCAACGACACAGCACGACCGGTACACTGGTACACTGAAGGCAGGTTTGACTGATTCGACAGCTCCAGAACAGGCGCCATAAACAGAAATAGTACAAGCACAGGTTTTCGTTATGGGATTCAAAGATTTCTTACGCATGATGATCGAGAAGGATGGCTCTGACCTGTTCCTCACCACAGGCGCGCCGCCGAGCATGAAGGCCCATGGCAAGCTCGTCCCGCTGATCAACAAGAAACTGCCCGAAGGGATGGTGAAGAAGATCGCTTATCAGATCATGAACGATGAGCAGATCGCCGAGTTCGAGAAAAGCCCCGAGATGAATCTGGCCGTTGCCGATGACGAGATCGGCCGCTTCCGCGTCAACATATTCCAGCAGCGTGGTGAAATCGGCATCGTTGCCCGCAACATCAAGACAGAAATTCCGGATGCCGCATCCCTGGGCCTGCCGCCTGTTTTGACCGAGCTGATCATGCGCAAGCGCGGCATCATCCTCTTCGTCGGTGGCACAGGGTCTGGTAAGTCTACTTCCCTTGCCGCACTGATCGACCACCGCAACAAAAACAGCGATGGCCACATCATCACCATAGAAGACCCGGTAGAGTTTATTCATCCGCATCAGGGCTGCATCGTCAATCAGCGCGAAGTGGGTGTCGACACCAACAGCTATGAAGAGGCGCTCAAGAACACCCTGCGCCAGGCGCCAGATGTCATTCTCATCGGTGAGATTCGTAGTCAGGAGACAATGGAACACGCGCTGGCGTTCGCCGAGACCGGTCACCTCTGTCTCTCGACCCTGCATGCCAACAATGCCAACCAGGCATTGGACCGCATCATCAACTTCTTCCCTGACGAACGCCACAAACAGTTGTTCCTCGATCTCTCGCTGAATCTGGTCGCTTTTATTTCTCAGCGCCTCATTCCCACCGTGGACGGCAAGCGCTGCGCGGCAATCGAGATATTGATTGGCACGCCACGTGTCTGTGACCTGATCAAGCAAGGCAAGGTGATGGAGATCAAGGAAGTGATGGAGAAATCGGAGCAGCAAGGCATGAAGACATTCGACGCCGCCCTGTTCGATCTCTACAAGCAAGGCAAGGTCAGCTATGAAGAAGCCCTCGCCAATGCAGACTCCAAGAACAATCTGCGGCTGCGTATCCAACTCTCCGAGGGCAAAGGCGGAGACGACGAGGATGCCGACGACGACGATGACAGTGGTCTGAGTCTGGTCGTCAAAGACGACGACAACAGCAAGCTCTTCTGAGCGTTTCATCATGCTCGATGCGAACGGCTATCGCCAACTCGATGCACTCGATCAGGCCGCCGGCCTGCAAGCAGGCGAGTTCACAACTCGCGAGCTGATCGATGCTGCCATTGCCGAGGCCGAACGCCAGAATCCCGCTCTTAACGCCCTGCTCAGCACGCGTTTTGATGCGGCGCGTGCCGAGGCAGATGTACGCGACAAACAGAACGCAGCACCAGCCTCCCCACTGGCCGGCCTGCCCTTTCTCATCAAGGATCTGAGCGCCTACGCGGGCTTGCCCCAGACCTATGGCAGTCGCCTGTTCGAGGGCTTCGTTCCCGCGCAACACAGCGCCATCGTGCAACGCTTCGAGGACGCCGGCCTGATCGTACTTGGCAAGACCAATACACCGGAATTCGGCCTCACCCTGACTACCGAGTCTGCAGCGCTAGGCCCCTGCCGCAATCCCTGGCATCAGGATTACTCCACGGGCGGCTCAAGTGGCGGTGCCGCTGCCGCAGTGGCGGCCGGAATAGTCGCCGCCGCGCACGCGACCGATGGAGGTGGCTCAATCCGCATTCCCGCGTCCTGCTGCGGACTGGTTGGCCTGAAACCCAGTCGCGGACTGACGCCTACTGAGGCGCGGCTCGCCGAGTGCTGGAGTGGCATGAGCGTCGGTCACGTGGTGACCCGCAGTGTGCGCGACTCGGCGGCATTCCTGGACATTTTGAAACTCGACAAGCCCGCCGTATTTGCACTACCGCCACAGCCTGCCTCCTATCTTGCTGCGCTCGACACCCCTTTGCAGCCACTGCGCATCGCGGTGCAGTCCGCACATCCACTCGGAGAGACTGTGGATGCCGAGTGCCTGCAGGTAATGGAGCAGACCGCCGCGCTGTGCAGCGATCTCGGGCACGAAGTCGTCTTCCTCGATGATCGTCACCCCATCGACTACAAACCCGCTGTTTCAGCCATGAACCGGCTGATCAGCCTGCATACCTGGCAGGCGGTCAGCAAGCGTCTGACAGCTACGGGACAGGAGCTGGAGAACGCAGCACTGGAGACCTCCACCCGCATGATGGCGGCGGCCGGACGCAACATCAGTGCGGATGACTATGTCGCAGCGCTGGATACCTTGCATGCCACCGCCGGACAGATGCGGGCCTTTCATGCGCAGTACCCGGTCATACTCTCGCCGGTGTTAAATCAGGCGACGGCGCAACTGGGCTGGCTGGACATGAACAGCGAAGACCTCGCAGAGTATGTCGGGCGTTACCGCGCCTACAGTGGCTTCACCGCCCTGTATAACGGCACCGGCCAACCGAGCATTTCACTGCCGCTGTTCCGCGACTCTCGAGGCCTGCCCTGCGGCAGTCTCTTCAGTGCCGCCTGGGGTCAGGATGACGTGCTGCTCCGTCTCGCTCGTCAGCTCGAAACCCGACATCCCTGGCCCCTGCTCGCCGCCCCGCGTGCCTGAAACGCCCAGGGATGAGTCTCAGCCGAGCTCTTGCAGGATTACAGCAGTCTGCTCACAACACAGCATGAAGACAGGCGAGCAGACTCTCGCGGCCTGAAAATGCAGTTCTGAGACCACTGCCTGCTGAATGGGACAGGCGACACACTTGGTGACTGCATTGCCGGCTGCATTTCCGTAAAATGAATTTTAACCATTCTTTTATGAATAACTAAAACAATAACTTACGAACTACTATTGATGGAGAACCGGAGATGAAGCCTCAGCGACTCACCCTCTCTACACGTTCTACACTTGCTACACTTTCTGGCTTTACGCGCCATATTCTTACCCTGTCTGCCCTCAGCCTGTTGTCAGCTGTCGCTATTGCTCAGGATGGTGACATTCCCAGAACCGCCTGGGGCGTACCCGATTTCCAGGGCTACTGGCGCAACAATACCGTGATGCCGTTTCAGCGTGCGCGCGAACTCGGCGACCAACGGGCATTTACACCTGAAGAGGCACAGCGCCTCGAGCAACGCGCACAGGAAGCCGTTGAACAAGACAACGAGCCGCTGGATCCGAACCGGCCAGCCCCTGAAGCCAGAGCACTGCCGCCGGTTGGCAATTACGACCTGTTCTGGACCGACCGCGGCATGTTCCTGCCTACAATTGGCGGCGAGTACCGAACCTCCGCCATTATCGATCCGCCGAACGGACGCATCCCCGAACGCGTTGCCGGCTTTGCGCCGACCTTTACCCGCAACGATGATGGTCCGGAGGGTCGCGCGCTGGGTGAACGCTGCCTGCTCTCTTTTGGTAACTCCTCTGGCCCGGTCATGACGCCAGTCATGTACAACAGTCACTTCCAGATCAACCAGTCACCGGGGTATGTCGTCATTACGGTCGAGATGATTCACGATGCCCGCATCATTCCGATCACAGGCACACGCGACGAAGCGCGCTCGGCCGTGCAGAAAAAATGGATGGGGGATTCGATCGGCCGCTGGGAAGGCGACACACTCGTGGTCGAAACGAAAAACTTCAATCCCTGGCAGACTTATATGGGCGCTCCGACCGAGAACCTGACCGTCATCGAGACTTTCCGCTTCGAGGAAGACAACAAACTGATTTATGGCTTCACAGTGGATGATCCCACGGTCTACTCCGCTCAGTGGAGCGGCGAGATGCCGATCACCCGCATGGACGAGCCTGTCTACGAGTATGCCTGTCACGAGGGCAACTACGGCATCATCGGCATACTCGCCGGTGCCCGTCGCCTGGAAGTCATGGCCGAAATGGGAATCGAGCGCGAGATTGAGCAATAAGCCAATCCACAGCGATTTAAACGCAGGACAAAAAAAAAGAGAGGCCATTGGCCTCTCTTTTCGTTTTGGCGCTAGAAAGCAACCGTAAACTGGCAGGTGTTAGAACGTCCAGCGCAGTCCGAAGCCGTAGGTCGTGCCATATTCGTCGTACTGCGACAGGCGACCAGTATTGCCGAAGTAGTAGTACTCAGGCTCGTCGTTCAGGTTAATCGCCTCGGCTGTCAGCGTGACATTGTCGTTAATCGTATAACGCGCTGTAAGGTCGATCTGCATGAAGTCGTCGGTGTAGCGATCGCTCAAGGGATCATCGCCAACTTCGTCGAGATAGTTGCTGCGATAGTTCGCTGCGAGACGGATATCCCAGGAATCACGGTCGAAACCTACGGAGATATTACCGGTGTGTTTCGCTTGCTTGTAGAACGGGATAGTTCGCTGGCCGCTCACGGAATCCGCTGGCAGATCTGTTTCGCCATCAGACAGCGTGTAGTTGGCAACAAACAACAGCCCGTTTTCCCAGGCAGTCTGGAAAGAGAATTCCAGGCCGCGGATGTCGGCGTCATCAGTATTGATGAAGGTGCCCGCCACGTCGTAAACCTGGCCGCGGAACAGGGCATCGGTCGACTCCACTTCCACGATGGCATCTTCGATTGACTTGAAGAACACGCCCGCGCCGATAAACGTGAGGTCGCTGAGGTAGTACTCGTAAGTCAGGTCGAAGTTCCACGCGGTCGTCGCGTCGAGATTCGGGTTACCGCCTTCGATCTCGTTGTCTTCTGTGTCAACGATTGCACCGGCATTGGATTCCTGGAAGCCAGGACGTACCAGCGAGCGGAAGATGCCTGCACGCACGATCTGGTCAGCAGCCACTTCATACTTCAGATTCAACGAAGGTGCCACGAAGCCGTAGTCGTTGTTGAACTGCGTACGACCAGCATAGGCACCGTCGAAGGCCTTGCCGTAGTAAGTTGTCTCAGTGTCTTCGTAACGCACGCCATATACCCAGGTCGCATCGCCAACGATGGTGGTTGCCATGGCATAGGCTGAGAAGATGTCTTCCTCGGTAATCCAGTCCGCCGGGATACTCTCTTCGTCTTCATCGCCACTCAGTTCGAATGCTCCGCCAGGCGCACGGCAGAAAGTGCCATCGCTCAGAGCGACATTGCCGGAGCCCAGACTGTTTCTGAACAGTGCGACCTGCTCGAACGTCGGAGTTGGGCCAGTCAGGGTATTAAAGAAAGGTTCTGCGCGAGTGTTCGCCACACTGCTCAACGTAATATCGGCGATGGGCTCATAGGCACAGAAGTTATAGACATTCAGTTTCTCGCGCTGACGCATCTTCAGGCCGTACTGTACTTCGGTATTGGCGCTGAGGTCGTAGTACATATCCAGTTTGATACCGAAGTCTTCGTCGGTGTTGAGCGCGAACTCACGTTCAAAAGCATTCATGGTGAAGTTGTTGGCGTCATAAAACGCATTGGCAAAAGTCACCACCGGCTTCCTGGGATTGCTGTTATCGTAGGTAACAGGCTCATCGACTGTATCGCTGCGGAAGATGACTGCCTGACGATCTCCGTCGTCCTGTTCGGCTTTGGAGGAGAAGATCTCCAGATCCATGCGGTTCTTCTCGTTCAGCTGCAGCGACCCACCGAAACGAACAGAAGTGATCTCGCGGATTTCGGTACGGTTACGGCCTTCGGTATCGACCTTGCTGTTGGCATAGCTGTAGACCGAGCCGTTAACTACCGGATCGTTGTCTTCCAGGCCGTCGCGGGTTTCCCACTTCGCACGCCACTCTTCGTCTGAGTACTCGTTGTGGAAGACGTTGGCGAAAAAGCTGTTGCCCGAATCGGTACGGTAGTCCAGCGCCAACACCACACCCTGGCGCTCGCGAGTCAGGTCGTAGAATCGTGTCTCGTAATCATCATTCGGTGCTGTTTCGCTCCAGCCACCCGTTTCGTTGTTGTGCGCAACAATACGGCGCGACTGATCACTCAGCACCAGTGCCGCACCAAACTCACCGCCCTGCACGTCCCAGCGGTTGGTGAAGGTGCCCGACAGTTTGGGATTATTGGAATCGCTGGTCAGCTCGTTGTAGGACGTCTCAGCTTTCAGGCGTACAAACGCCTCGTCATAGGAGAAGGCAGTGATGGTTTCCAGGTCGATGGCACCACCGATTGTGTCCGCATCGAGATTCGGAGTCAGTGTCTTGTAGACAGTCATGCTGTCGAGCAGGTCGGAAGGCACGCCGTCAAGAATAATGCCGCGACGATCTTCAGGCGCTGTGGTGCTGACGCCATTGATCGTCATGGCGTTCAGGTCGGTGTTCATGCCGCGCACAGAAACATAGCGGCCCTCACCCTGGTCGTTCTCGACCATGATGCCGGAAATGCGGCGCAGTGACTCGGCCACATTAATATCAGCGAAATTGCCCAGTGCGTCAGAGTCGACCACACCAACAACCTTGTCGGAGTTGCGTTGTTTCTGGATGGCGCTCTGCAGGCTGGCGCGTGAACCAACAACCGTAATTTCCTCGACGGTCTCCTGTGCCACGAGCTGGCTGGACAGTGCCACCCCAACGGCAATTGCAAGAGACTTCTTGGCAAAGTTTATTCTCATTTGGTATATCCCCAGATAGTAAAAATGCGGGGACACAATACTTCAACTCTGTGACGCGGGAATTACAGAAAGGTGTCAAGCAGATTACAGCTCTTCCTAAGAATGAGAACTGACCCGTTTAAAATTGAATTGTGACAATACGGGGAAGAATCGGACGCATCGTTGTCACACTATTGCAACAGAGGACAAGCACGGTCAGTGACACGCGGGCTAGGAAGCGCCAAAGGCTGAATCGACTTGTGACTCGCTCGTGAAAGGCTAGACTGACTGACCGTGGCGCACGGCCGTAACCTCGGCCATGATCGCGATAGCAATTTCCGCCGGCGTCTTGCTGTCAATCTGGAACCCAATCGGGGCATGCAATATGTCGATCTCGTCCTTGGTGAGACCGAGTTCGGGCAAGCGCTCGCGTCGAGCTGCCGAGGTACGCTCGGAACCCATCGCGCCCACATAGAACGCATCCGTCTTCAGGGCTTCCATGAGCGCCATGTCATCAACGCGTGGATCGTGAGCCAGCGCGATGATGCCGCTATAGGGATTGCTGAACCGCTCGCGCACAATGTCATCCGGCAACCGCGAGGTGGTCTCCACTCCCGGCACGTGCCAGTTGTCCAGATAACGAGGTCGTGGATCGCAGAGCGTCACGTCGTATTCCAGCGCCAGAGCCATCTCCGCCACATATTTGGCGACATCGCCGGCACCTAGAAGCAGCAGTCGATACATGGGGCTCAAACTGTGTGTCATGACCCCCTCTTCGATGACAACAGCCTCGTCTCCACATTCATCGCGCACATCGATTGCCCCCGACTCCATATCGACCAGTCGACTGACCAGCAGATGGTTCTCGAGATCGCTGCGCAGTCGCGTGAAGGCAGAGAGATTGTTTTCTGTCGGCTCGATGTATTCGAGTAGCACATGTAATTGACCACCACAGGGCAAGCGCAGGCGCGCCTGCTCTTCTTCGGTCATGCCGTATTTGACCATGAAGGGTTTGTTGCCCTCCGCCATGTACTGTTCCTTGAGACTGCCATCCCGGAGTTGCTCGAGAAAATCTTCCTCGATACAACCGCCGGAGATGGAGCCAACCAGTTCGCCATCCAGCGTACAGGCCATCATCGCGCCGATGGGACGCGGCGATGAACCCCAGGTTTTCAGGATAGTGCACAGCCAGACCGGTTTGTCGGCGGTGAGCCAATCCTGAACACAAGTGATGATTTGCTGTTGCGAACTGAGCATGAGGAACCCTTGGCTTAAACTTCTCGTAATTTCCACTTACCACGCAGGAAAAACGCGACGCCTACTATACCAGTGAGCATGTCTGAAACAAACACCGCCCAGAACACCCCCTCGGGCCCGATCTCGAGCGTAAGCGCCAGAAAATAGGCCAGTGGCACCTGCACGATCCAGAAGCAGAATACATTAATCCAGGTAGGAGTCATGGTATCACCAGCCCCGTTGAAGGCCTGGATGATCGCCATGCCGAAACCCCAGAACACATAGCCGTAAGTGAAGATGCGCAAGCAAGCGACGGCGTAGTTCAGCACTTCACCCTCGGCAGCGAAGAACTCCGCAATCGGCTGGGTGAACAGGAACATGATCAGCGCTGCCACGCCCATGTAATAGGCATTGTAGCGAGCGATATGCCATACCGTGGTTTCCGCACGGTCCGGTAAGCCGGCGCCGAGATTCTGACCGACGAGCGTCGCTGCTGCATTGCTGAAGCCCCATGCCGGCAGGATGCTGAACATCACGATGCGCACCGCGATGGTATAGCCTGCCACTGCATCGCTGCCGAAGCCCGACACGATTTGCATCAGAAATACCCAGCTTGCCGTCGCGACAAGAAACTGTGCAATACCACCAATAGAGATACGCACCAGCGACCAGATCAGTCCGAGCTTGATACCCATGTCACGCAGGTGCAGGCGAATGCGCCCTCCGCCACCACACAGATAATAGAGCCCGTACAGCACACCGACTGTGCGCCCGATATTAGTCGCCACTGCGGCACCGGTCACACCCATCTCGGGAAACGGCCCTACTCCGTAAATCAGACAGGGGTCGAGAATGATGTTCAGACCATTGGCCAGAATCAATGCGCGCATCGCGAGATTGGCATCGCCGGCCCCACGAAAGATCGAGTTGAGAATGAACAGAAACACGATCGAGAAACAGGCGCCGAACATGATCTGCGTGTAGTTCTCACCAACATCCAGAACCGCTTCATCAGCGCCCATTAGCGCTAGCATATCGCGAGCGAAGAAGATGCCGATCAGACCGACGACGATGGAGACGAACACCGCAATCCACACGGCCTGCCCCGCCGCCAGCGAGGCGGCATCACGATTCTTCTCACCGATACGGCGCGCAATCAACGCAGTCGTTCCCATACTGAGCCCGATAGCGATTGCATAGAGCAAGGTGATCATCGCCTCGGTCAGTCCGACGGTCGCTACCGCCTCGGTGCCGAGCCGTGAAACGAAGAAGAT
This sequence comes from uncultured Pseudohongiella sp., assembly GCA_965228725.1. Classification (GTDB taxonomy): domain Bacteria; phylum Pseudomonadota; class Gammaproteobacteria; order Pseudomonadales; family Pseudohongiellaceae; genus UBA9145. The sequence continues at coordinate 647,090 of OZ245834.1, forward strand.
ATCGACGATAGCAAAGACCGATTCCATCGCCATTTCCAGAATCATGGGAATGGCGAGCAGGAAGGTCACGCGGCCGATCGAGCCTTCGGTGTAATTGAGTTCGCTGTCTCCGGCCAGGGCTTGCTTGAACAGCGCCCAGCCATTGCTTATTTTTCTTACTAACATGTCAAATTCCAGATACAGAAATGCTGTTCACAGCAGACTCATCGAGCTGCGTGCCGAGTAATTGGAGTTTTGACGGCCTGAGTTGAAGGTTTGTACGAAGGCTGAAAAGCGCTGGGACAAAGTCAGGCAACAGATCGGGCGGGTAGCTGGCTTACGGCTTTCTCAGGAAAGCACGTTACTACTGATAAACTGCCAGGCTTGAAGAGTGCGCGATAACCGCTGCGGTCTCAGACCGTTGCTCCGGTTCGGGTAGGCACTATCATGGGCGGGTCCTCTTAAGAACGAAGGCGGCATTATAGTCCTCATCTGTGAGCTTGCCAACGTCTATTTCCCGGCGTTCGCTTCACTCACTGGCGGTGCACATCACGCTTGATCGCGTCGCGCTCTGCCTGTATCTGCCAGGGATCGTCGAACAGCATTTTCGCGCGCTGTGCTGCCTCGCTCTTGTCTGTCATCTCGATAATCTGTCGCACAGTACGATTTCCTGTGGCGGATCCCTCGCTTATCGTCATTTCCAGTTGCTGCGCTACATAGTCGCGCTGCCATTCGGGAATATCGGCTTCTTCGAGTTGCGCGAGTAATGTATCTCTCTGCATGGCGATCGTCGGCAGACTGTGCTGCGCCCTGCTCTGGGTAAAGGTGGGATTCAGGGCCGCATAGGTCATGTTACGTCTGGCCGCGGTATAGTCACTTTGCGCGCCCTCCCCGCAGTCCAGCAATTCGGCCTCTTCCTGTAACGGATTGCACTGTTGCCGCCAGGCTCTCGCCTGACTCTGCTCATGCAATTGTTGAATGCTATTGCGCATCGAGGCGATAGTAGAAACAGTGGGCACAACTTGCTCACGCCCGCTCGATTCCATTGCATTGCTTGCCGTTGCCTCTTCGTTTGCTTCATTGATTGTGGAACCTGCAATAGCTGATTCATCGGCCGCATTCATCTCGAAAGCGTCGGTACGCTCATTACTTGCCGTGCGGACGAGTGCTTGGGCTTCCGCAGCGCCAATTTCTGTGAATTCTTCGGGCGCAAGTGCTATGGACGTAAGCTCCTCTGCAGTCGATGTGACTGGTGCTGTTCTGTCCTCCGGCTCCGCTTCGAAACGCAATGGGTTCTCGGCCACGAGTCGCACAGCGATAGATTCAGCTTGCGCTAACTGTTCGGTTTGAATTGCGTTGTGCTCAGACTCGGCCGAGTCGACCAACAGCAGCGCCGTGAGCAGTGCACTATGCAGCAGAGCGCTGACAGCAGCCGCCATTACAAACAAACGCTTCTCTGTGGTTCCTTGTTCGTTTACTGGATGTGTCTCGGTGACAGAATCGCCCGAGCAATTAAGCGCTTTTGGACTGGGTGCTGCAGCAAGTGCAGAAATATCCGAGTCGAGATCAGTTTGGATTGCCGAGAAAGAGTATGGCGCAGAGAACGCGAGGCTGGCGTTGCTCTGAGTTTCGCTCAGGAGATCGAATGACGCGTCGATCTCAGCGTCGTTATCATCCGGCGGAATGCGGGCAGAGAGGCTCGTGGAGCCGGAGATGTCCGACTCCTCAATCCCGTCACGCTGATTTCCCCACTTCCCCACTTGCGATTGCGCTTCTGACACGTGCCCCCACTACGTCTGACCGAGCCCTGCTCACTGACTAAGACCGTGTGGCGTTGAGGGAGTTCCGGAACGTTGTATAGGTCAGGCGAAACCCAACTCCGGAGCGAGCTGATCCGATTCCAGCGCCAGCAAATGCCGTTTGGTAGGCAGGCCACCGCCGAACCCCGTTAGCTTGCCGTTGGCGCCAATCACACGATGGCAAGGAATAATCACTGGGATAGGGTTGAGTCCGTTTGCCGCTCCAACAGCGCGCGACGCCTTGGGCCGACCGATATGCGTGGCGAGTTGGCCGTAACTCCAGGTCTCGCCGTAGGGAATCTCCTGCAAGGTAGACCAGACTTGCTGCTGAAACACAGTGCCCTGAGGTGCCAGTGGTAAATCAAACTCGCGCAGTTCGCCCGCAAAATACTGACCGAGTTGAAAGCACACTTCCCTAAACGGCGCCGCATCCTTTTTCCAGTCCGCCTCGTGCCGACGCGCCATGGATCCCGATGGAAAACCCAGCAAGGAGAGTGCTTCACCCTCACCCGCCAACAGCAGTTCACCGATGGGTGTCGACAGATAATGATAGTAGGTCGTCATGTGTGGTTCCTCGCGATAAGACTAAATGGTCGCGTTCGTTTTAGGCTGTTTGCGTATGTGCTAGCGCTACGCGTTTGCTGAATAGCCCTGTTGCTTTGACTGCATTACTTGCAGTTACTATTTCTTGCGCGCATTTTGATTTTTATTGTTGCTGACTTTTTTCCCGGTGGCTGCTGATTTTCTGGCAGACTTCTGACGCGTTGCAGTGTTCTCTTTGCGGCTCCTTGATTGGGCAACTGGCTTTAAAGCTTGCCCATAATATTGCCAGAGGAGTATCACCGCGTAGGCGCGCCAGGGTTGCCAGGCTTGTGCGCGTTCCAGCAGTTGTTTGGGTGTGAGAGTGATAAGCTTAGTGGGTGAGATTACCGTCTCCGATCGCTTCGCCTGCTGCGCATTCGTGCCCGCACTCGTTTTGGCAATCGATTCAACACTTGATTCAGCACCTGACTTTCCGCTCGCAGTCTGTGTCGCGCTGTCCTGCTCGTAATTCTCTGCTACTGCCGCCCTCCGTAAAATTAGGTCTGAGTAGGGAAACGCGTTCGGGTCGTTGAGCGCGCGCATTGCAATATACTGCGCCGTCCATTCGCCAATGCCCTTGATGCTACACACCTTTGCAATAAATTCTTCGGTTGCCACGGTGCAGTCCATGACGAGTTCGCCCGCGGCTACGGCGTGAGCGAGGCGTTGAATCGCTTCGATACGACTGCCGACGATACCCATGCCATCGAGCTCAGCCGTCGAGAGTGTTTGCGCGGTAGGAAATACGAAGCTGAGTTCTTCCGGCTTGTCCTCAGCGGTGTAGGCCGTGCCATGGCGTTGCGCCACGCGGGCCACCAGCGTCGAGGCTGCCTTGACCGTGACTTGCTGCCCCAGGATGGCCCGCACCGCGACCTCAAATCCGTCCCAGCATCCGGGCACGCGCAGACCGGGGTTCTGCTGCACAAATTTTCCTAACAACTCATCCTTGGCGAAACTGCCGTCGATGAGCGCGCTGTCAGCACGCAGGTCAAACAGTGAACGTATGCGATCGATGATGTGGTAGAGCTGTCCAGAGTGTCCAGCGCTAACCGTGACGTCAACCGCGTTGCTGTCATGCGAGAAGCGCACCTCGAAATGCCCACTGTGCCCATTGAGGGAGAATGTCCGCGCATAACTGTCCTCACCCACCTGCTCTACGCCGGGAATCGCCCGGTAGGCGAGAAAACGCAGCATGGCCTGCCAATCGAATGGCGGCCGATAGTGCAGCGTGATCTCCAGCGAACTCGCGTTCTTCTGCGGTGCCCGGCCCCTGATTTTCGCCTTGCCCGCTGTCGTGCCGCGGCGTTCACGTAGCTCGCGTGGCGAACGCTGATAGGTCTGTTGGAACACCGCATTGAATCGACGCAGGCTACCGAAGCCCGCGGCAAAACAGATCTCAGACAGCGGCATGTCTGTCTCGTCGATCAGCTTCTTCGCAAAGTGCAGGCGTCGTGTCTGCGCGACCTCTACTGGCGTCGCTCCCAGATGTGACTGGAACAATCGGCTCAGTTGTCGCGCGCCGATATCGAGTTGTTCGGCCAGCGCATCGACCGAATCGTCATCGAGAAAACCGCGATCGATAAGTTGCAGGGCTCGCGAAACTTTCCAGGACGAGCCACTCCATGCCGGCGTGCCGGGTGACGACTCGGGGCGGCAGCGCAGACAAGGCCGGAATCCGGCCGCAGCGGCTGCGGCTGCAGATGGATAGAGTTGAACGTTTTCCTTGCGCGGTACGCGCACCGGGCACACCGGGCGGCAGTAGATGCCGGTGGTCAGCACACCAACGAAAAAACGCCCGTCAAAGCGCGGATCGCGACTCTGTCGGGCGTCTTCGTAATCGTCGGGGTTAAGCAGCATGGCAGTCACAGCCTCTCAAGAGCGTTCAGCGAATGTGCTTGCCATCATACTCCACTATGCAGAGAAAACTGGCCGTTTTCGGACACAGTCATCCAGATAATTGCAGGCGCTAACCAGCAGCTCGAACTGGCTAGTCAGTCAGCTTGTAAACTATGAGCGCATTGCCCGCAATCTGGCCAAAGCCGCCGTAGCCGGAGTTGAGAATCAGATAGTCGCCACTGAGCACCGGGCCGGTTGCATCGATAGCCCCGCCGCTGGCAGGAACATTGTTCACGGTCTCGTACTCCTGACGAGTATCCAGTTCCCAGACCAACTCGCCGCTGTGGCGATCATACGCAAACAGATAGCCGTTGAGCGCACCGGTGAGAATCAGTTCATCAGTCGCGGTGGCCGGGCCCGAGAAGGCATCGGAACAGCCACGCAGGTCTGCGGCACAGCGCGCCGGGGCGGCGGCATACCACAGCACCTCTCCGGTCTTCATATCGAGCGCATGCAGGCCGGGCTGCGGTTCACTGCTACCACCGGGTATGCGATCGGAGACTGGCACATAGACGGCATCATCCACATAGGTCATGCCCCAGTGCACGCCACCGAGGGCGCTGCCGCGACCCACACGGGTTGACCACAACACCGCGCCGTCATTATCAGGATCCAGCCCATAGACCATCGAGCCCTTGGTGCCGGCAACGAGGATGTCCTGCCCGTTAGAAAGTGTGGCACTCAGTACCGGCGCACCGATGTCCACATCTGGACCTGCTTCGGGACAATTGGGATGTTCTCGGCGGCCCGAGCAAGCCATCGTGAAGGCATCCTGGGGGGTAGTCTGATAGGACCAGAGCAGTTCACCGCTGTCCATGTCGAAGGCAATCACGGCATCGCTGGTCAGGCTGGTCGGGCGGCTGTAGTTCTGACCGGAACCCACATAGACCCGGTTGCGCGTGGCATCGTAGGTTGCCGATCCCCAGATCGGCGCCCCCGATGGCGCGAGTATCGGATTACCGACGCTATTGGTGCCGACCTCCTGCGCCTCTTCCATGATATAGGTATGCCAGAGCTTCTCACCCGTAGCCAGATCGAGCCCACCGACATTGCCGCGAAACGTACAGCAGCTATGCTGCGGATTGCCGGCTCCGGCAACCTCCATCGACGAAACCGGCACGAAGACCTTGTCATCATAGACGGCCGGTGCGCCGGTGCTCACAGCCCAGGGGTTGTCATCCACATCGCTGTTCCAGAGCGGCAGACCGGTAAAGGCATCGACCGCATAGACACGATTGGTCTGATCGGCAAACACCAGCGCGGTTTGCCCGGTGGCTTCGATGTTGGCGACTGTGGGTGCGGCACGTACTTCACCGATGGCGGCGTAGGTCCAGTAGTGACAGCCGCTCGCCAGATCCAGGGCATAGACCTGACCGGAGTTCGAGCCGAAGAACATCACGCCATCGACGACTGTGACATTGCCCCGCGCGCTATTGGCGTTCTCCACACCGAACGCCCAGGCGACCTCCAGATCGGCCAGCGAGCCGGCATTAATGGCACTGTTCTCTGCGGTTTGATAGCGCTGTCCGGAAGGTGCCGTGCCCCAGCCGTTCCAGTTGCCGGCGGCGGCAAGATCCAGCGCGGAGATCGGGTTCGCACAGGCAGTCAGGCTCTCGAGTCGGCTACGGTTATACGGACGTCCGCTGAGATGTTCAGCGAGCACGATGCGCTGTTCCTCACTCAAAGCCGCGCCCTGCGTGCGCATGATGCCGGCGCTCAGCGCATGCACGATGGCATTCGCGTTGTAGTCGCCCAGTGCAGCACGACTCGGTGCACGGTCCACGGGGTTCTCGTGGCAGGCGGCGCAGTATTGCTCGTAGAGCCCCTCGGCGGAGTCGTCCTGGGCAAATAGCGCGGAAGTAGCGAGTGAAAGTAGAAGTGTGGCAGGCAGCGCACAGGACATCGGCACGAGTCGGGTCAGCGCACTGACCAGAGAACGGGTTGAATGCATCGGGAAAACCTTTTCGGTGTTTTTGATCTTATTCGAATTCTCTACAGCACACGGACAATCCATCGCCCCACTGCAGGCACCAAACCTCTTCCCTGATGTCCAGCGCCCGGCCACTATACCCGGATTGAACAGGCGAAATAAGAGGCATGCGATGAACTGCACAGTACGGTATAGTAGCCGCCTCGCCGCGCCAGCGGCGCCACGTAGAAAGCCGTGCCCGGGCATCTGTCCAGCGCACATCAGCCCCGATTTCGATTTAATGCAGTTTCTCAAGAGTTAGCGGAATACCCATGACAGACAAGGACTTACGTAAATATTCAAAAATAGTTGTAGATGGCGTTGAACAGGCCCCCAGCCGCGCCATGTTGCGCGCCGTCGGTTTCGAAGATGCGGACTTCAAAAAGCCGCAGATCGGCATCGCCTCAACCTGGTCCATGGTCACCCCCTGCAATATGCACATTAACAAGCTCGCCGAGGACGTGAACAAGGGCACCGACGCGGCGGGTGGCAAGGGCATCATCTATGGGTTGCCTACCATCTCCGACGGGATTTCGATGGGCACCGAGGGCATGAAGTACTCACTGGTCTCGCGTGAGGTGATTGCCGACGCCCTCGAAACGGTCACTGGCTGTATGGGCCACGACGCCGTAATCGCCATCGGCGGCTGCGACAAGAACATGCCTGGCCTCATGATGGGCCTCGCGCGCCTGAACCGCCCTTCTATCTTCATCTACGGCGGCACCATCCAGCCCGGCCCCAACCACACCAATGTGATCTCGGTGTTCGAGGCCGTGGGCGGTCATGCGGCGGGGTCTGTTTCCGATATCGAACTCAAGCAGATTGAAGACACGGCCATTCCCGGCCCGGGTTCCTGTGGCGGCATGTACACCGCCAACACGATGGCCTCGGCGATCGAGGCGATGGGCATGAGCCTGCCGAACAGTTCGGCCCAGGACGCCATCTCGCCCGAGAAGGAAAACGACTGCCTGAGCGCCGGCGAGGCCATCATGCACCTGATCGAGCATGACATTAAGCCGTCCGACATCATGACGCGCGCAGCCTTCGAGAATGCCATCAAGGTCACCATCGCCCTCGGCGGCTCTACCAATGCCGTGCTGCATCTGCTGGCCATGGCACACACGATCGGCATCGAACTGGAACTGGACGACTTCACCAAACTGGGCGCCAACACACCGATGCTGGCCGACCTCAAGCCGAGCGGTAAATACCTGATGAGCGAGCTGATCAAGATCGGTGGCATTCAGCCCCTGATGAAGACCATGCTCGAGGCCGGCATGCTGGATGGTTCCTGCATGACTGTTACTGGCAAGACACTCGCAGAAAATCTGGCCGACGTGGCACCTTATCCGGCAGACCAGGACATCATTCGCCCGCTCGACAAGCCCATCAAGAAAGACAGCCACCTTCGTGTACTGCGCGGCAATCTGGCTCCAACTGGTTCGGTCGCCAAGATCACCGGCAAGGAAGGCCTCGCCTTCCGCGGCAATGCCCGCGTATTCGAATCCGAGGAAGACTGCCTGAAGGGCATTCTTGACGGCACGGTTGTGAAAGACGACGTGCTGGTTATTCGTTACGAGGGCCCGAAAGGCGCACCCGGTATGCGCGAGATGCTCTCCCCGACTGCTGCCATCATGGGCAAGGGCTTGGGCGAGGACGTCGCACTCATCACCGACGGCCGCTTCTCTGGCGGCTCCCATGGCTTTGTTGTGGGACACGTGACGCCAGAAGCCTATGAAGGTGGCCCCATCGCCATCGTCCAAACCGGTGACAAGATCGCTATCGACGCCGAGGCCAATACCGTCACGCTGGAGCTCAGCGACGAAGAGATCGCGGCACGCCTCAGCAAGTGGCAGCAGCCTGAAGCCCGATACAAGCGCGGCGTTCTGGCGAAGTATCTTGCTCAGGTAGCCTCTGCATCGGAAGGCGCCGTTACCGATAAATATCTCTAAGCCGACATGGAATGTGGTTGCGCAGCTTCTGCGCAACCGCACTGTGTGACGCGCACGGAGCAGCACCAGAAACAGATTTACAGCGGAAAAACAGAAGCAAGACAGCAAGTAGAAAAAACAGACACAAGCCAAGTAGCACAATAACAACAAGAGGCGGAAGCCCATTATGGAAGCACTGGTCGACGCAATCTCGGGAAGCTTTCTTCAGGAAGGTTCGCTCTGGGCACTCAGCACCATTCCCGGTTTTCCACCCATCATCCAGACCGTCCACATCATCGGCATCGCCGTTGTCATGGGCTCGGCCTTCCTCCTCAGCCTGCGCCTGCTCGGACTCGCCATTCCCTCGCAAAACCTCACCGAACTCAGCCAGCGTTGCCTGCCCTGGTTCTGGATCGCGGTGGCCAGCAACATCTTCTCCGGCGCCTTCTTCGTGCTCGGCCGCCCTGCGCGCTACTTCAACAACCCGGTGTTCACCACCAAGATGGCGCTACTGATACTGTTGATTGCCGTCATGCTCGCCTTCTATCTCCTGCACAAAAGACAGGAAGCTTATTGGGAACAGCCCAACAGGAAATGGCACGGCAGAGCCATCGCACTGACCAGCATCGGGCTAATCCTGATGATCTGCACCTGCGGTCGCTGGATCGCTTATACCGAGTACCTCGATTACCCACTCTGGTACATGGAGCCCTACTTCGATGGGTCGGAATATCCGTTCTGGGTTGCAATCGAAAACTGGGGGCTATCGCAGATCATCGCCGCCACCAACTGGTTCCCGACACTGGAAACGATTCACGTCATCGCCGCCTCACTCGTGCTCGGTTCGATCTTGTGGGTAGACATCCGCCTGCTCGGCTTCGCGGCAACCCGCTATCCCATCACCACGCTCTCGAAAGAACTCGTGCCCTGGACCTGGGGCGCCTTCGTCATCGCCACCATCACCGGCCTCGGCATGTTCATCACCCGCGCCTCATCGCACATTGACAACCCCGCGTTCCAATGGAAACTCGCCTTGCTCGCGCTGGCCGGCGTCAACATGGCGTACTTCCACAGGAAGGTGTATCCACAGATAAGCCAGTGGGATGACGCCCTACCAACCACTGCACAGCTGAAGACAATCGGCGCAAGCTCGCTCTTCCTCTGGTGCGGCGTCATGCTCGCCGGGCGTTGGGTTGGGCATATCGTCTAGAGCGACTCGAGCGGACTCTGCGCTCCGGCGTAGTGTCGGCCGAGCACATGGGTATAGATCTGCGTTGTACTCACGTCGTTGTGACCAAGCAATTCCTGCACCGTACGGATATCCGACCCCGCCTCCAGCATGTGCGTCGCAAAGGAATGCCGAAACGCATGGCTCGTAACCCGCTTGTGCGTAACCCCCGCCTTCTCCACCGCGACCTTGAGAAATTTCCGAACTACAGTCGGATGTAAATGATGCCGGCACAGTTCACCAGTCAATGGATGCGGACAGTAGCCACTTGATGGAAACAAATACGCCCAAGCCGGTGAACGCGCCGCATTGGGGAATTTGCGGGCCAAGGACGGATGCATCGACGGCCCGACTCCGATCGCCACGTCTTTCGCCTGCAGTTCCACCGCCGCCGCAATCTGGTCCTCAAGCGCAACTACCAGCCGCGGGCTCAACAAGGTCTGCCGATCCTTCCTGCCCTTCCCGTCGTAGATCGTCAGCGCCAGGCGCTGCAGCTCAACATCCTGAACCCGCAGTCCGAGCGCTTCACTCACCCGCAATCCACTGCCATACAACAACTGCAGAATCAGCTTGTTGCGCCCCTCCAACTGCGCAAGAATCGAAGCAATCTCCTGCCGCGACAGCACAGTAGGCAGCGAGCGCTGCTTCCTCGCAGGTCGAAAGCCAAGCTCTCCCAGCTCACGCTTGAGATGCTTTTCATATAGATAGACCAGCGCACACAGAGCAATCTTCTGAGTATTCGCAGTCACATGACACTCCACCGCCAGGTAAGTCAGATAGCGCGTGACCTCAGAAGACGCCACATCAGCAGGATGCTTCTTGCCAATAAAGTAGATAAAGCGCCGAATCCAAAGTAAATAGGTCTTCTCCGTTTTCAGGCTATAACCCCGCAACCGCATACTGGCACTCAGATCCCGCAAAAACTGACTCGCCATCAATACCCTCCACCCAAAAGCACACCGCTTATTGACAACTCAATTGCAAGCTACCTGAGACATATGTAGGTCAAGTGACAGCTAATTGCATAATCGAGAACCAAATTAACAAAGAGATCAGACAAGACAGGCTCGGTTTGTTTGAAGAGCCAGAGTGATATTGAGGGTTCGAGGAAGGTGCGAGAGAGATTCAGGGAAACCTCCTATTTATTTACGAGGACCCCGTGCTAACGATTTAAAGGGGTTTCTCGACTTGCTGACCATACATTCAGAATCAGAGCCAGCTACCCCTTCCAATTCATGGGGTTACGGACTAGACTCGACCAACCCACAAAAACAAAGGGAGAGCGCTCCCTATACAAATGTTAGTGACCGGGACATTAACTGACAGCGATGATCGAATTAACAACACCTACACTTTGGGACTTGCTAAAACATGCGGCCTCTTGGCTCCGGAATCTTAGTCGTGCCAGCGAGGCGAGAAAGGAAGAATCTCGTGCAGCCGTACGACAAATCATTACTGCAGCTCAAGAAACTGCAGTCTATGTTCGGCGGCTAAATGATACTGGTAGACCTAGTCATAGCGCTGAAGCCAAGATATCTAGACTTTGGACAGAACTAAGTTTCCAGCTCGAAGATCTAGGAATCGAAAAACTAGCAAAACGATGCAGAATCAAAGGCAAGTATTGGTCAGATCCGAGCCACTACGATAGTGAATTCTTGGAGAAAGCTGATATTAGCCTGGACCGGATGGAAAGACTTTCGAGAGAAATTCTCGCAGATATCGGTCACTAACAAGCAGTTCAATCAAGGACTCGGCTGACGCTGAGCCCATTAACAAGAGCGTTATGTTTCTCCGAGGTTGCGGCAATGGTCCAGTCAGGCTATCTACAGGCGTACAACTCCAAAGACGAACATATTGGAACTTTTGATGGAGAGTACCTTTACGATCACACGGGAAATATGCTTCTACGAGTTGATGAAGACGAAGTGTACGATTTAGGAATCTCATGCCAAAGAATAGGAATTTTTTCGGACGACTCAATTTGCGATCCAGATGGAAAGAAGCTATTCAGTTTTTCGGAGTAATGTCGGGTAAACCATTGCTAGACCGAGTCGTGGGATGCAGGCAGGTTCCTGCGACGAGTAAGTGCGATGATTTGGCCTTGGAACCAAGGAGTAACTTTGCTAGTAATTTACCCGGCACCAAAACATAACAATCAGTTCAATCGTCCCTTCGGGACTCTAGGACAAGTGGCTATGCCACTTGCCCATTAACAAGGGCGTTAGAGCGCATGATTAAACTAAGTGCTTCACTTCTGGCTCTATTTATTCCGTTCGCGGCTCTCGCTCAGCAGGCAGCTATGGAATTGGCAGGACTGTTTGGGGAATGTACTCCAATCTACGCTGCCGCAGACGATACACTTACGCTCCATGAATCACCGAACTTGGAATCGGCTCAACATGAGATCCCATATCGAGAAGGATGGAAAGTTCCATATGTAAGGTCCGACGGATTAACTCGAGTCATCTCTTTCGGTGAAATTGAATTAGCATCTGAAGAAACTTTGATGAACTGCGATGTTCTTCCAGAAAATGGGCAGATGCGATTGAATAGAGGGGATTTAGTGACCTATTTGTACTATCTAGGTGAAGGTTTCGCTAAGGTTCGAGTTAGGGGTAGCGAATGCGAGCTAGACATCGCCGACGCAAAAGTTTCAGTGCATCCAGATGTGCAGCCATGGATTAAGGTACTTTATCGAGATGGGACCTCGCCAGGTTGGCTATTAAACAACGGAACACAAACTGTCACCGCTGGCTTAAGGTGCTAATGCGCTCTAACAATCAGTTCAATCGCCCCTTCGGGGCACTAGGACAAACTGCTACGCAGTTTGCCCATTAACAAGGGCGTTATGCAGCTAATTCAGGAGTAGTGCAAGATTTGGCCTCAATAAGTAGAAGAGATATAGACTCAATTGAACAAGCTGTATCTTATCCCCGAGGATTTGGCTATGTGCTCGATTTCTCGGATAGAACTATGGGTGAGTTCTTCGAGGATGAATTTGGCATAGATATTTATTCTGAACAGTTTCAGCGGAATGGAAGATCAAAACGAAATTGTCTATCTACATTTCTAAAGGATAGCAGCACGGAAGATGCCCTAAAGGTACTAAGTGCACTTTGGGAGATTAGAGAGGGTCTACTTGCCGGTCGAATTGAGGATCGTAATGATCCAGGAATCATTACAGATACTCAAAATTTCAAAAAGGTTATTGAAAAGCTGGAGAGTGATCCTGAGGCCTTGTCTACTGATGGTGTAGATAGGTTCACAAAGGACAGAACCCTTGATGAATTAGTGGCAGATATAGAAAGGACCCTCTCTGCGAACAAGCCAGAAGTCGCACTAGATCATTTACACACTTACTGTACGAAGAAAATAACTCACTTATTAAAATTGAGAGGCATTGACTGTTCACACGAAGAACCACTTCACTCCAGATTCGGGAAGTACAGAAAAGTTTTAGAGCAAGAATTAGACTTGCACGAGTTTACAGACCGCGCTCTCAAAAACTCTATCAGCCTAATGGAAAGCTTCAACGACTTGAGAAACAATCATTCATTAGCACACGATAATGAGATCGTTTCCAATATAGAAGCTAGATTCATCGTCAGCTCAATGAATGCAACACTGGTTTTAATACGTGCGCTCGAATCAGGCCGATATGCGGAGAAGAAGTAGTACTCGCCGCATAACAATCAGTTCAATTAAGGACTCGGCTGACGCCGAGCCCATTAACAATGGGCGTTATGTTTACAAGGTGAAGCAAGTGCAATCGGGTAGCTGTTTATGTGGGGCCATAGAATATTCGGTGGATGATCCTATGAGCTTCGCAGTCAATTGCTGTTGTCGATTTTGCAGGAAAGCTCACGGAGCATCATTTGTTACGCTCGCATTCGTACCATTGGGGCAGCTATCAATTACTCAGGGTAAAGAGCTGTTAGCTGAATTCGATATCCCCAAACTAGGCGCGCAACGATGCTTTTGTTCCAATTGCGGAACAAGATTATTTAACGTAGCTCGTGGCGCAGGAATGGCTAGCATCATCACAGCGACATTAGACAAAGGGCTCGATATCGTGCCATTGGCGAACATAAACACCGAATCGCTATCTGTAGATGCTTTACCTGATAATGGGCTACCAAATTATAAATCAGCCCCCAGTGCCGTTGAACTGCAAGGGTTATTGAAATAAAGAAACATAACAATCAGTTCAATCATGGACGCTGCTTGTGCAGCGCCCATTAACAAGGGCGTTATGTTTCTAGTGAAATATCGTGGCCACTGAAGATCACATAAAAGAACTGAAGAAGTACGACTCTGAGCTGGACGGAATACTTTCCAGGTTTAGAAAATCAGATAAATTTTTGTGGATTACAGATAAAGATCGGCCGAGGCTTGACCAAATTGTAATTGAATTGCGAGATTTCTACTCGGATATCTTTGGTAGCGGTGAATCGTACGGCTCCATGACTGTTAATGTCTATAACGAAGGCATTAGGAATATGTATGAAAGCCCTACTTTTAACTCCGTTGAAAGAATCAAGTCAATCTTGGGATCGGCTATAACTAAATTGGAGCGCACGCCAAAGCATAATCCTGTTCGTAACCCGGAGCCTGCGAAGCGCGAAGAACTTGTATTTCCGGAAAAGGTTACTCTGAAGTGGCTACATGATCATGTTCCTATTCATATTTGGCTGATCTTTGGTGGACTTTTGCTCACCGCATTCGGCTTTGGCGTTTCTGCAGTTCTGAAGCTTTCATTCATTCAAGAGTGGTTCGGAGTCACAATACAGTGAAAACGAAACATAACAATCAAGTCAATAAAGGACACAGCCTGCTCCGCACGGTTTGCGAATGGCTACGCCATTTTATCGCAAACCGCGCTCCACAGGCTGTGCCCATTACTACGGGCGTTACTTGCCTAATTTCAAGATTGTGCTAACCGATGACAAATAAGACTGAGCAAGAGTATTTAGCAACACTTGAAGAGATTCGGGCCACCAGCAAAGCCTTGAGGAGCAATTCCAGAGAGAGGAGAAAGATTTCCCTAAGGATGGAAAAATTACGAGCTGCACACATCGTAGCCATTGGCTCAGATAGAGACGAGAAAGGTAAACTCTTATTCTCGAATGAAAAGATGCGAGAAGCCGAATTGATGCTACGGCTCCATGATGATTCAGAATACATGGCCTTGCATGAGAAGAGATTGGAGCTCGATGAAAAGGGAGATGATCTAGTTGCTGATCACAATCATCTTACTGATCTCAAATATTTACATATGATCAAGCTCGGCATACCAATAGAACTGGACGAAGGTCAGGATAAATTTATTGAATTACACTGATCGCACTGTGCTGTCGGCAAGTAACAATCAGTTTAATCATGGACTCGGCTTGCGCCGAGCCCATTAACAAGGGCGTTAAAGCGCGAGCGTGATCAAATTCATACGAAATAATTGGGCGCTTCTCCTTATCGCGTCAATTGTGCCTATGCTTGTAACTGGGATAGGAACTCAATCAGCATATTGGGCTGGCACTATCGCATCGTCTTGGTTTCCTGGTTACCTATCAATGCTACTTTCGACAGGCATTGGAGTCTGGGCGGTGGTTTCTCTCTCATTTTCCAGCAAGAAGGTCACAGCTATAAGTGCAGGCATATACACTCCGATCTTATTAGCAGTCCTATTTTGGACTAGCTTAATGACCAGCTGCGTAAACGGAGACTGTCTCTGAGTAAGTGCGCTTTAACAAATAAATCAATCTGGGACGGGGCTGCGCCCCGCCCATTATTACGGGAGTTACTGAGCGCGTCTTGATCAAATTCGCGGCGAATATAAAGTCAGTGTTCTTTCCTGGCTTCCCAGCATCAAGATCGCGCGGTCATTAATGGATTGAGCCTCCGTTCCTGACCTCACAAGGCCTCTGCCCTCCCTATACCAGCAGCTCCGTTCTCGGTGCCTGTAAGCCAAAGCGAAAAGCGCGCAACAATAGGTTACGCCCTTTCTTTTACCAGCTTCTTTTATGGGGCAGCCCCTCCCTAATTCCTTTGCATCCCGGCAGTTATGGGGTATTGTTCTTTCTTTAAGCGTCCGCTTCGCTTGCGCTCCGCAATGTGCCCATAGAGCCTCCGGAGTGGCGCACTGTAACAATCAGTTCAATCGGGACACGCTGCTGCGCAGCGCGTCCCCATTAACAAGAGCGTTATGTATACAAAATGAAAATTAGTGCCATCGCTCTAACTACAGTATTCATGATTTCTGGTTGCTCAGAGCAAGTGCTTGAGTTTAATGAACTGGAATTCGGACTATCTAAAAACCAGATACTGGAAAGGTATGGAGAGCCTCTAAGTATTCGGAACTATAGAGTGCCTGAAGAAGGTGACTCTATCGAAAGTGAAGATATACCGAATGATGCATCAACTTCCGATGTTGCAGAGATTTGGATTTACCCAGCCCGAAGAACATATGAAATAACTGATAGCAGGATCGAGCATCGGCGCGGCCAAGCTGAGCTGTACTTCTCTGGTTCAGGACGCTGGAGCATCAATCAGCTTGGAGGGTACGGCTGGGTGAGCGAAGAGATTCTAGCGGCTAGGGAAAGTGCAAAGGATACATAACAATCAGTTCAATCAAGGACTCGGCCAGGGCCGAGCCCATTAACAAGAGCGTTAGGTGCACAGTATCGTGACAAGCTCAAAAGCCGAAGACTTCTTTCGAGACCACGTTGAGCCGAGTTTGGCTGACTGGAAAGCTGACGATACCGCGATTCACAAGGCTAGTAGTTTGGCAACAAATTTGAATCACATGGCAGAGCATTACTGGGAATCTTACTCTAGTGACTCAAGTAAAAATTTAGGAGCGAAAGATTTAAAGGAGTTTAGGGACCAGATTATTGCCAGGTGCCCTGAGTACTCCCAAATTCGAGATGTGTGTGACGCCCATAAGCATTGCAAACTAGATCGAGCCTCAAAGACAATCACTAACTCTAGCCAAACTTCAAAACGGTCACTTGGCTGGGGCGAGGCCAAGTGGGGCCAGGGAAAGTGGGGATCTCCAGAAGAAATCGTCATTGAAGAAGACAGCGGAGAATTTCACCATTTCAGCCATGTTGCAGGTGAGGTGGAGGCATTTTGGAGAGGCCTGCTTTGAGCTTTCGTCAGCACCTAACAATCAAATCAATTAAGGATGCCGCAAGCGGCACCCATTATTAAGGGCGTTATGCACCACTATATTAACTAGCTAATTAGATGCGAAACTTACTCTGCCTCTTAATCATCTCCCTTAGTGTTTCAGCTTTCGCCGATAGCGTGATCCTATTGTACGAACCTGATACAACACGGGAAGAAATTGAACCTGTGCTAAATTCGTTCGGGCTATCCGTTGTGTCATATTGGGGCTCCGTACATGGCGGACTTGTGCATGTTCCCTGCAGAGAAGCAGAGCGTTGGGTTCGAGTACTGAATCAGGTCAAAGGGATATTTATTGCAGAGCACAACGCAATCTTAACCGCAGCGAGCACCTCTCCTATTAGCGTTCTAACATGTGTTCCTGAAACAGAATCAGTGTATGACGAAGAAACTGAAACACTCACCGTCCCCCAACTTTATCTCGATGGAAATGTTTACCGGGCGAAACTGACACCACCATTCAATATCCAAGAGCTAGAGCCACTTGGTCAATTGGACATATACCAATATGAATAATTCGGTGTATAACAATCAATTCAATTGGGACACGCCACTGCGTGGCGCGTCCCATTAACAAGGGCGTTACTAAGCTAGATTAAAGTATGAGCCAATTTGACCTAATAATATTTGACTGCGATGGAGTCCTTGTTGACAGCGAGCGACTTGCAAATCAAGTATTCGCATCAATACTTTCTGAAGAATGCGAATTAGACTTCTCGCTTGAAGAGATGTTTGATCGCTTTGTAGGTCGTTCTAAATCTCAATGCATGTCAATCGTTGAAAAACTAACCGGAGCTCCGCACTCGCCTCGCTTGGCCATACGGTATGAAGAAGAGATAAATGCGGCTTTAGAAAACTCGGTTGAGGCTGTAGCCGGAGTAGAGGTATTGCTAAATAACCTAAATATCCCATTCTGTGTAGCCTCCAGTGGCTCCCATCAGAAAATGAGAACTACTCTGGGCAGAACTGGTCTATTACGTCACGTCGAGGGCAAGCTATTCAGCACCTCAGATGTAGGTCGCGGCAAGCCGTTTCCTGACATCTATATTCATGCAGCTCGGAAAATGGGTACACCAGCTTCACCACGCTGCCTGGTCGTGGAAGATAGCCCTACCGGTGTTGAAGGAGCCGTAAATGCGGGAATGACCGTATTTGGGTACGCTGAATTAATGGATGAAAATCATCTGCGTCAGGCAGGTGCACATCATATTTTTCACAGCATGGAGCAGCTTCCAGGGGCAATTCAAAGATATGTGGCTGCCGCTTAGTAACAATCAGTTCAATCGCCCCTGTGGGGCTCTAGGACAAGTGGCTACGCCACTTGCCCATTAACAAGGGTGTTAGAGCGCCAGGTACCAATGAACAAAGTGCAAGTCATAAAGGAGCTTCTCGAAAATGGCGTCGGCATGACAATTAGCGTGCCTACAAATGGCGGCGGTTGCTTTACTTCGCTTATTCAAGATCCCAATGAAGTTTTAGATTACATAGAAAATCGCGATGCTTACTTTGCTCGAGTACATGGCTGCAGTCTACGAGAATACTTACTGTGGAAAGCAGACAATTATTCTGTCGTTTGCTCCGCTACAACATCAAAAGGTAAACCGTGTAAGCAGATTGTTCGTGGGGGCAGCGATGTAGATGTAAAACGCTGGCGGGAGCTACAAGGTGAGTATTGTTGGGTGCATGCCGCTGAGTAGGCGCTCTAACAATCAGTTCAATCATGGACTCGGCTTTCGCCGAGCCCATTAACAAGGGCGTTATGCATACAACGAGTAGCCTGCAGTGATCGAAGATGACGGAGATATTGTAAGAGGACTAGGATTTGCGACGATGCATGCAGCACATCTGGAGCACCAGATTGACGACCTACTCTACTCACTATCAGGCAGAATTGAATACTCTGACAAAGTGCAAAGGAAACCGATTAGCACAAAGATCAAAATAGCCAAGAAGGCGCTCTCGGAAATCGATCACGACCTGGCAAGAGAGATTATCAACGACTTAGATACTTGCTTAGAGAACTTTGAGTGGAGAAACGAATTAGTTCACGGGCGTATCTATTCGCCTAAGTATCATGAAAAAAACCTGAAGTCCGGTAGGCCAAATATCCCGGACAGGAAGGCAGACTCAGCTGAATTGTACACACTTGCAAATAATCTAAATGAGCTAAGGTCTAGAATTTATGGACCAATGCTCATCCGATTACCGGAACTATTAAGTGAACTTGATAAAGAAGACGCATAACAATCAGTTCAATCGCCCCTTTGGGGCTCTAGGACAAGTGGCTGCGCCACTTGCCCATTAACAAGAGCGTTATGTGCTGTCAGTTTTTAACGCGCTCGGTGCAACGGGATAATTAAGTCACGATCATGGCTATTATTTTAATTTGTGCAATATTCGGAATTTTGCTTGCAGTATTGGCCGGGCATAGAGCTGGCTATGTTGCCGCCGCATATACATTGACTACTCTCTCCATATGCAGCTACGCCGGATATACTCTGTATTTAGGGCTATTTCTTGGGGATTATCCAGCTTGGTATTTCGAAGGAAAATTCCTAGTTTTGCCATTCAGTCTAACTGCAATTATTGGCTCCGCTTATGCACTGGTCGCAGTTGTACTTTCACTAATCTCGTTACTCCAAAAGATCAACGTTGGCGAAAGAATTCGATGGGCACATATAGGCATTTTAGGCGCAGCGCCTACCGTTACAGCGATGTGTGTTCTGCTCATCTATCAGCCAATTGGGCTAGGAATTGCGTATCAAATTGCTGAACTAAAGCGTGGCTCATCGGAATTCGAAAACTTTTAGGAAAATAAGCACATTCCAGTCTCTATTTATGATTACTAGAAGTGATCCGCGAGAGAGAACGCACATAACAATCAGTTCAATCATGGACAAACTGCTGCGCAGTTTGCCAATTAACAAGGGCGTTAAGTTTCTGAGCTTCTAATGGAACTAATGGATTTTCTACCAGCCGCGATTGTTCTCGCCTTCTTTTTTTTTGTGAATTGGTACATAGAAAGAAAGAAGGGACGAATAGCCTTTTCCCTCGGAGGAGAGCAAGGTAAAACTATCGGAAAACTGAAAGGTCATGGCGGTAAGCTAATGACAGCTGAGTTGAGCATTCATTTACTTCACCAAAAATCGGGCACCAGAACCGTACTCGAGTTTACTCAAGGTGGAAGATTTGGTGGCGGTAGATTCAATCTATTTGCTGGTTTTGACCGAGATGAAATTGATGAAATTATCAAGTTACTGCAACGGGCCAGAAACGAAACATAACAATCAGTTCAATTGGGACACGCAACTGCGTGGCGTGTCCCATTAACCAGAGCGTTATGCGTCATCAATTCGAAAAGTAAATCGCAAAAAGAAATGTCCAATACTTACAACAGGGTTCTGATCAATCTCGGCAATATTCCGATGAGAGAATGGAAGACAGACAACGGTGGCGAGGGATTTTGTAGGGATGGTTCATTTATCCCGTATATTGTAGAAGAACTAATATCAAGATCTGCTTATCAGGTAGTATTCGACTACGGGCCCGAAGCATTTCAAAAGTCTATACCGAAAAGCATCGCTGAGCGGATTGGTTGGTCAAGTTCAATCAACAGCATGCATAAGGCCCTCGACTACCTTGCTCCAGTTTTTGAGGAGCTTAATGTTGGAACTAATGGCAGAGCGTACTGGCCAAAAGATAGGTCAAAGGATTCTGACTACAATGGCGATTTAACTGCAGCAGCTACGGTCGCAAGTGACCTCGAAAGTTTACTTATGGCCATCGATGAGAAATTGCAGCTAGATTTAGACTTGGTAACTTTACAGAGATCACTATTTCATTTGAGAAATATACTCCGAAGCTCCGAGGGTCGGGCCCGAATTGCTGTAATGCAAGGTATAGTAAATTCATACAAATCTATAGACGCTCCAGGTTTGGTAGCCCTACCAACAGCATCAGAAGTTATAGTTGAGCATTTTCAGCGGCTCGTATGTGATGCCCAATTTTTGGAACTAAGCGAAAATGCATCAGAACTAGGCTATTTGGCTAAATCGAAACGAGCTATAGAACTTATGAGACGCAATGTAGGCGATATATTGAATAACAAGCTCTTCAGTAATGGGTTTAACCAAGGCGCAAAAGCAATTTCTCTCGCAACTCAGATTCATATACCGGAAACTGAAGTAGCCGAGTCTTTGCTTTCAAGAGGTTATTTACCACCAATAGTTTCTTTGGTTGAGCCACTCTCAGCTGCTAGAAAGCTTTGGGAATCACATGCGCCAGCTCTTATTCCTCCGAGGGACTTTGGGTTAGAAATATAGTATTTGACGCATAACAATTATTTCAATAAAGGACGCAGCGCCCATTAACAAGAGCGTTACGTGTACAGCTTCGAGTAATAGTCTAGTAGCGGTGAGACATACGAGACAAAATATATGAAGGCTACATCTATTTTCATGTTGCTTCTCTTGGCTTCTAACGGATTTGCGCAGCAACAGCAAGTTCAACTATTTCCTATTACAGATGTAGTGCCAGAGTATCCAACAGACGCAATTGTTCAAGAACAAGAGGGATGGGTACTAATATCGCTTGATGTCTCGTCAACAGGAAACACCAGCAACATCCGGATCGTAGACTCTGAGCCGAGACAAACATTCGACCAAGCGGCACTTGATGCGGCACAGAGACTGAGGTTTGAGCCATACACTGAGAATGGGATGGCTCAAGATGTGATTGGTCTCCAATACGTATTTCGCTTCGAATTGTCTGAAATACCAGACATAGAAGTACCTGAGGAAACTTTATCCTTAAATGATGCCGCTCTCGAATCACGAGCCCAGAGAATAGAGCAAAGAAAACCATCAGTTACGCAAATTGCCAATGAGGATATGATCCCGCTGTCTACGATACCTCCCGAATACCCTCCTAGAGCTCTAGAGCAGGAAATTGGGGGCTGGGTCTTGCTGCGATTTTCTGTGTCTGATGGCGGAGAGGTTATTAATCCAGTAGTAGAGGATTCCGAACCAGCTAACGTGTTCGATGAAGCTGCTTTAGATGCTGTAAGAGCTTTCAAATATGAGGCTTGGAGCCCGGAAGAAGATATGTTTGACAGGCTAAATGTGTTCCATCTTTTCAAGTTTCGTCCTTCAACATAGTGCTATTGTTCGACACGTAACAGTCAAATCAATCAAGGACAGGGCTAGCACCCTGCCCATTATTCAGGGCGTTATGAGAATAAAGTGACTAGATTCGCGCTCAGTGTTCTATTGGCAACAGCGTCTCTCGCAAGTGTGGGCGCTGAAAATAATGCGTTTCCTGGCTACACGCCTGACTGCTGGAAGGAGCCCCGAGCATTTCATAAGGTAGGCGGCGGCTCCGAGTGGAGTGACGAGTATCCTATTAACCTAAGTCAGGCTGAACTTGAACCCGAAGGAGAACGAGTCTTCTCTCTAAATGGCGGCTATTACTTTGTACAAAACGGTGTCCGCCCCGTGGCCTCGATTACTATATTCGCGGAGAAAGTTCACTTTCTAGTAATTTCTCTTGCTGATGGGGCGTACGGTGCAAGGGTTTCCTGGATAAATGAGAAGCTCCTATTTGCAAGAATTTGGTGGGGTCGCATTGCGTTCGATGATCTTGTCGTAGACGTTGAAAACGAAGTAATACTCACTAGAAATTCTGGTACAGAGGGACGCATGGCATTTGAACAATTCCAAGAAGGGTGCAAATTCAACGTCGGCTGCTCATGCGTTTTTCCAGAAGAATCTCATAACAATCAAATCTATCAAGGACAGGGCTGACGCCCAACCCATTATTAAGAGCGTTATGCATTCATAGGAAAACTGAAGCATCGTGGATATATCTGATTTCGCCGAATTAATGTCTGGACTCGAAAGTCTAGCAGTTTCAGTGGCAGCGATTGGCGCTGGTATTTGGGCGATATTTACATTTAGATTCCTAGGGGCCCGGGACAGGGCAAAGCTTGAACTAGAACAACTTAGATCAAATTTGAAAAGTCAGGCAGTAGTTAGCATCGCTCTGAACGTAACGAAGCTGAGCATTGATCCAAAATATGCTACTCATCTATTGATAGAAGTAACTTTTCAAAATTTTGGAAGTAGAAATGTTCACCTATTAAACTCGGACAATCCGACTGTTTTCTTAGATAAATTCGATTCTGCGACAGGCGAGCATTTTGCAGCATATGAAAAGCTGTTTGAGATCGACTATGTACTTCGAATTGGCGTGACTCATTCTGAATCGTATGTGGTTCCGATTACTGAACCCGGGTTGTACAGAGTTTGGTTTGAAGTACCCGTCACTGAAACAGAAAAAAAGATCGCCGCGGAAGTTGGTCAAAACACTGATGGTAGTGTCTGGAGCGCACATAAGTATGTAAGCGTGGAAGATGCATAACAAATAGTTCAATCATGGACTCGCCTTACATCGAGCGCATCAACAAGGGCGTTATGCAGCGTAGACTAGGGCTTCCGCAATAATATAGACATATCATATTTAGTATATATGCTAATTTTGATATGTGGTTGGTATACGAACCCAAGCGAGTATCAGAGAGCCTGGCCTCGGCACCTATAGACGTGTTGAAGCGGTACGAAAAGTGGAAGGATATTGTCTCAATATCGGGGCCTACTGGACTCAGATCAATTAAAGGCTTTCACGATGAATCCCTATCGGGAAAAAGGAAAGGCTATAGATCTTCAAGACTTAACATTCAGTACCGCGTCATTTACAAAATCGAGAAAGACAAAATACTCGTCCAAGTAGAAAACGTTACTCCGCATGATTACCGGAGAAAGTGATATGAATGATTACAAACTAGCCAAACAGAATGTCAACATATCGGTCGGCGAATCCGTCAGGATCTTGCGAGAACTACAGGAACTAAGTCAGAACGAATTGGCTCAAGTTTCAGGTATCCCCCAATCAACTATTTCTGCAATAGAAAATGACAGAGTGCAGCTTGGAGTTGAGCGGGCCAAAGTCTTGGCGACGGCCTTGCACTGTCATCCAGCAGTGCTCGTATTTCCAGGCTGGGATATCGAGCATGAATCTGCTGCATAACAATCAAATCAATAAGGACGGGCCGCAATGCGGCCCGCTCTATTATTAAGGGCGTTATGTGCCTAAAGAGAGCAATGTGGGTACAGATAGAGTATACCTAATCTCTTGTTTAAGCTTTTTGGCAGTAACTTGAGCCAGAGAGGAGAAAAATGATCAATATTCACAAGCACATTTACAGCAGTTTTCTGCTGGTAGTTTTGCCAATGTCATTGGCTTGGTCACAACCTTCGGACCAAGTGCGGTATCTAATGGATGAGCCGGTAAGCATATTCGAGTGGGGTTTGTTCATGCTCAAAGATGGCATCCGGACGACCGTACCCAATCTTTCACAAATGCGCGAGAATATCTTCATCGGCAACATCATCGTTACGACCAATTATCACTGGGAACAGAACCGTATCGCAGTCAGGGTAATCAAGCAGGAGCCGGAAATTGATGAACTGGATGAACTTCAAACACGTTGTGGCGAAATTCTACGAGGGCTTCGGGCAGGGATGGGCATTGATCCGGATACCGGACAGGTTTATGAGAATCGGCTAAACTCTCATGCAATCGAGTACTTCACTCCACGCGTATTCAGGAGGTCCGACCAGCCGGAGAATCTCGCGGGTCACTTGGATAGCATGCTCTATTTTAATGTGAGTGTCGCAACAGTCGGTGAAATCGCTGTTTGTGAAGGTGACTTGCTCAGTAATACTGTGCACGTGCTGTAATTATTTGAAGGCAAAGCATTCAAGATTTCAGTAAAGGGGCGGATTCATTTAGCGGTAACTAAATCGTCTCCTTTTTTGCACAGGAATTCCAAACCAAAAATGGTCTTTGCGCGCCGAGGTGTAGAGTGCCAAGTGAATCGATTGATATTGCTGAGAACTATTAGATAGTAAGCAATGTCGACATATAACAGTCAGTTCAATTGTGGACTAGGCTTATGTCTAGCCCACTAACAAGAGCGTTTAGGAGCCAGCATGAGCATCTTGCTAGTACTCGCAACAGCTGGAGCTACTTACATTGGCGGATTGCAAACCCCGCTACAGCTGAGTGAGGCCGAGGAACTTGGAATACAAATCACGGCAACGGACTTAGAGGCAGAAGTTCAGCATCCGCATCCACTATTTTTGTTCCGGATAGACCTGGAGAATTTCCACGCCTGCGATGCAGCCGCGGTAGGCATACATTTTTCCAATCAGGACGGTGAGCTCATATTCGCAGCCAGTCTGAGCGAAGCGCTTGGCAGCTACCACTTTCAAATACTGGAGCAATATTTGAACACCGCAACCCTAACAGTGACTTGCGATGCAGGACCGGAAGCTCTGGATTCTAGTTATACAATTAACCTAAGAGGCTACAGTCAGGCTCCATAACAATCAGCTCAATCTGAGACGCGCCACGGCGTGGCGAGTCCTATTAACTAGGGCATTATCTGCACGGACACGATTCAGAGTCATGCGTATATTTGTACTTTCATTAATCATGATAGCCTCAACCGGCACAACTGCATCTGAGGAAGCACACACACGCCTTCAAAAGGAGCTAGCCATTTTAGATTGGCAACAGGCGAAAAGTAGCCCCGCCCTATCAAGTGAAACTCAACCCTATATTGCAAGTGCTCTTCGCACCGCCAGTTCCGATCCAGACTATTATCTAGTCCGCGCAAGAGGCCATTTTGAAGCAGAGCGCTTCCTAGATTCAGTGAAATCTTTGGATCTCTACATTGTATTGAAAGGGAATTCGGTAGTTTCACTATTAATACGAGGCATAGCAAAAATATCCATGCCGGAGCCGGATTTAGCTGGAGCATGTGCCGACTTCACGACGCTAAATACATACGGGTTTGATGTGAGCGCTATTGAAGGGATTGAGCAAGACTGCCGAGGTCATGATGGTTGGTAAGGCCGATAGCAATCAATGCAATTGGGACTCGTCACTGCGTGGCGCGTCCCATTAACAAGGGCGTTAAGCATTCGGAGATCCGCGTAACAATGAGTAATGTGTTGGTAAAGAGCTCTCAAGAAGCATTGCGCCCGTTAAAGTCCCTTCTTGGCAAGTCGGAAAAAGCCTGTCAGAAGCTCAGTCCAGGAACATGGCAGCATACAATGCTGGCGAACAACATTACTGCCTTGCAAGTGTCTTCACGATTAATGAATAAGGAAGGCACTCCGGCCATGGAAGATTTACAAGTTGCTGTGGTCGCACTTTCTGATATGAGAACAAGAACCGAAAAAGCTCTGTCAAAGTTCGAGCCTGGGACATCACAACATACTCTTCAACGTAACAGGCTCAATGCGTTGCAGCTCGCAGAGGCTTTGGTAAAAGATGCTATTGAGCGTAGTAATGCCTAACAAAGCCATCAATACGGATGAAATAGACTCCGCTATTGCACCGATTATGGCGGCGCTACTGGGCGCGTCTTAATCGGATTCGCGGCGAACATGAAGCCAGTGATTCTTTCCGACATTTCATCATTGGGATTGCCGGGCCATTTAAAGGTTTGGTGTCCGTTCCCGACCTCATTAGGCCCTTGCCCTGCCCTATACCAGCGGCTTCGATCCCTGTGCCTGCAATCAGAACTGCAAAGTGCGCAACAACGAGTTACGCGCTTTATTCCAAGATATTCTGTTAAAGGATAGCCCTACCTAATTGCTTTGCATCCCGGCTATTTTGGGGTATTGTTCTACCTTTAGACGTCAACTTCGCTTGCGCTCCGCAATGGGCCTAAAGAGCCTACGGAGTGGCGTTCAGTAATAATCAGTTCAATATGGGTCGCCCCCACTTCGTGGCGCGTCCCATTAGCCAAGGCGATAGGCGCACAGATCTATGTCTGAATCACTTAGAAAATTAGTTTCAGTAAAAAATTTAAGAATAGTTAGCGGCGTATTAGCAATATGTCTGATTTTCGCTCAAATCTATCTGATGCACGGGGATTCTGGAATCGGTGAATTCTCATGGAGGGACTGGTTCAGAACGGTCACGGGATTTTTCGGAATTTATTTGCTCATTCATTTCTCTATTCGAGGACATCAACCAAAGTGGCTAAGCGAATCCAGGGGCCCATAACCGTCAGCTCGATCATGGTCTCAGCTTACGCCTAGCTCACTAACCAGAGCATTATGCAGTACTACAGCAACTAACCAACTAACTACTAAGATGCGGAACATACTTTGCTCATTCATTCTCACTTTAAGTGCGTCGGCTTATGCTGATAGCGTAATTGTTTTGTATGAACCTGATGCAACTCGGGAAGAAATGGAGCCTATGCTCAATTCGTTTGGGCTATCCGCTATGTCATATTGGGGTTCCATCCATGGGGGGTCATGTACAGGTTCCTTGCAGGGAAGCTGAGCGCTGGGTCAGGGTACTGAATCAAGTCAGAGGCATCTATATCGCCGAGCACAATTATTTGACTTCTACAGGCGGCGCCAACCCAACAAGCATACCCACATGCGTACCTGAAACAGAGGCAACATACGATGAAGAAACTGAAACACTCATAGTTCCGCAACTGTATTTGGACGGCAAGACTTACCGGACAATTCTAAATGCTCCATTCAACATCCAGGAGCTGGAGCACTTAGGCGAGTTGGGTATTTATCACTACGATGAGTAACATACATAACAATCAGCTCTATCATGGACTCGGCTTACGCCGATCCCGCTGACAAGAGCGTTACTAGCCTAGCATGAGAAATGTGCTTGTTTTAGTAATGTTGATACTTCTCGCCCAAGCAGGAGAAGCGACTACATACTCTGCTCGAGCACTTGATCCCGAGGAGGCTAGAAGATGGGGTATAAGCATAGTCGCTTTTCGGACTAGCGGACTCGAATCGATCATCACAATCGGTCTGAATGCAGCCAACTTCTCAAGATGTCGAGTTTCGTATGTGACTATTCTGATCAGAGATAAAGACGGATATCTGGTACAAGCGATTCGCCCTTCTAAGCTAGGCCGGGAGTACTACGTAAATCTCGATGAAGAAATATTAGGCAACTCTGAAATTGATTTAAAATGTGAACCCAAAAGAGCTACGCAGCCTGGTGAGCAATACACTATCAAATTGAGTAGATTCGTCAGGGCTACGTAACCAATAAATCAATTTGGATGCGCCATGGCGCGCCAATTATCACGGGCGGTATGTCCCTAAATGATCAAGAGACGAATTCTCACAGACACAATTACTTGCATGCTCCTAGCTGGAATTGCGTTCATTGGGTTTGCTTTCGCTCTTGGTCAAGCTCCAAGAGACTCAGCAGCGTATAAATTTACCTATATAGACACTGACAAGATAGATCCAGGAACGCACAAAATTGTGGTGTTTCAAGGAACCCCGATAGTATTTTCCAAACTAAGCAATGGTAGCGTTGCAAGTTTTATCGCGTTAAGCAATTACAGCGAATGCCATTTGCAGTACGCTCCACCAGGTGCATTAGATGTGAATTGGAATGGCGGCTGGATTGACCCTTGTAGTACTGCAATCTGGGATAACGAAGGAAAATTTATATCTGGAAAAAATTCAGGAGTTAGCAGTGCTCTGGACAACCTACCTTCTCCAAATATGCTTTCTTGGCAGGGGAACACTGCGGTATTAAATCCATGAATACGGCACACCGTAATTAATTCAATCGCCAGTCGCGACTGACTCAAGGACGAACAGCGACACAGTTTGTCCATTAACATGGCCACCTGATGCTTCGATACTTATTGCAACGTAGCCCAAAGGAGCTCCAAATGATTGGTCCAAGTTACTCGTTAGTTGTCGCTTCATTACTCTTATTCGTTGCATTCGTTGGTGGTACTGAAGCACAAGTATCAGGAACCACACCAAGTGCAGCCCCCTCCTATCAGCCTTTCTTCGAAATAGATAATCACGAAGAAGATGATTCACCAGCAATGCAGGGTGGAATTTCGCCAGAAAGAGGATGCGGTACTGGTTCGCTGTCGTGGAGCGCAAACGACTCTGCAGAAGTGCCTGGAATCTATTGGGCCAACCTGAAGACTTACTGTAAAGATGGAGTTGAGATCACGATTTGGACGGATTTTGAGAGTGGCTTTTTTGGCGGCTCAGAAAGAGCACAGTCGAACGGCAGGATGATTGTGGATGGCGACAGTTATCAAGGACGGAACGGAAGCATTCGCGTTATTTCAGGAGTGTTGGAAGCAAATGCCAAAATCGCCTATGAATTTGAAGTATTCGGCAATGGTGATGGCATAGGATTCATCAATAAATCCGAGTTCCACCTGAAATACGGAGGGCTGTTCCTAATCGCCAGCGATGGGAGCGACATAGAAATCAAGCAGATCCACTATAACACCGCGGGTATTTCTACACAGGATCTGAAACTTCTAGCGAGTAGACATGCAGAAATTAGAACTTTTTTTGAAAACTATCACCAGTAGCCTAGAATAGAGTTCAGCAGCCAACACATATCAATCAGTTCATCTGGGACACGTCACTGCGTAGAGCGTAGCAATTACAGGGACGTTGTATAAACCGGCCAGCTACAAGAAATGACAATGAGAATAATATTGCTATTTGCGCTTGTCTTCGCATCAAGTGTAGGCCACGGACAATCCTCTGGCATTTCTAGATCTGTGACTTCAGCAGACGGCACAAGAATCGTCTATCAAGTCGAAGGCAGTGGACCGACAATCGTATTTCTTCATGGGCTCGGCGGTGATAAATCCAGCTGGGGTACGTATGGCTACCCGACTTACCTACAAGACTATCGCCTAATTTTGGTGGACGCTCGAGGCCATGGGGCAAGCGGTGCGCCTGATGAGCCAGCCGGATTCGCTTTGCAGCGATTCGTTGAAGATTTGGAAGCAATCGTGCGGGAGGAAACTGATTCTCCTCCAATTTTCTGGGGCTACTCTTTGGGGGCCGTTGTTGGCTTCCATGTGCTATTACACAACCCGAACCTATTCAGTCGATACATATTGGGGGACGGCATGTATGGAATCTACGGGCCTCCCCCTGATCAGAGATCGTCAGTGCTCGCATCTATTCAGACTCTCAGATTGCAGGAAAGCAGAGCCCACCCCAATGCGCGCAAATCAATAAAAGCCTTGGCAGATTTCCTTGAGCTAGATCGCACGAGTGAGTCTGAGGATATCAGAAGCCGTTTGGGACCTGTGGCGAAGCCGACCTTTATATACAGGTCAGGAGAAACGCGCGAAGAGCTAACTCTTGCCGAGCAGCGGACCAACTTCTACTTCGAGCCGCTCTTTGAAAGCCTCGAGGTCTTACTATTTCCTTCGTTTACACACGCTGAGCTATTTGGTCGTTCCCAAGCAGTGGTACCCCCTATTCTGGAATTCATTGATAGTGGGAATTGTTAATAGTCCATCAACTCAGAAAAAGGAGATCGGCTGAGAGATAGGACTGGAACACAACAATCAGTTCGCTTGGTATATGCCACCACGTGGCGCTTCCCAATAAGCAGAGCAATTCTGATCGCGTCTTGAACAAATTCTCGTCGAACACTACTGAATTGATTCTTCCTGACTTCCGAATTTCAATATCGCGCGGTCATTAACAAACTGCGCCCTGTTCCCACCTAGCAATGCCTCTGCCCTGCCCTATACCAACGGCTCTGATCCCGGCGCCTGCAGGCAATGTGGAAAGCACGCGACATTAGGTTACGCACTATCTGTTACGTGGGCTTATGTGGGGCGGTACCCGACCAAATTTCTTTGCATCCCGGCAATTATGGGGTATTGTTCTTGTATCGGCGTCAGCTCAGCCCGCGTTCCGAAATCTGCCGATTGAGCCTGCGGAACGACGCTTGGCGACAATTAACTCAATATTGGACGCACCTCGACTTCATCTGCGCATAGCGCCACCGGGGGAATAATGTCAAACAACTGGTTGCTGGCGGGGAAAAACTCGAAGTTTCAGCAAGCAGGTGCAGAGCCTGCCGGTATGGCAATTGGACTTTGGCACGGGGCGCTAATATTGGTTACCTGGTTTGCGAGCCTCTACGACTCAAACTACGGCATTTACGAACCGAACAATGACGGAGCATTCTACAATACAGGCTATGTCCTGGGTGCAAGTATAGGAATTCTCGGTAGTCTACTCTTTCTAGTCTCGATTCTGTCTCGAGCTTACTAGAAGCATGGGACAAACAATCTACTCAAATTTGACACTCTACTTCGTGGCGCTCCCTAAATTAAGGGCGTTACCTCTATAGGCATATTTATGAGTTTACGATTAGTTAAGAACTTAGCCTTTGCTGTGCTTGCAACGATAAGTGCGCCATCTGCATACTCATCAAGCGTCTTCAAATACGCCGAGATCGATATTCCATTTGAAATTAGCGCGGATGGGACTTGGGTGGAGGTATTTGACAGTCAAGAAAGCTGGAGTAATTTCTATCGTGAGAATACACCGAGCTACATTGATGAAAACGACGAACGAGCTATACCCCCGGAGTTTGATTTCAGTTTGTATAGATTGATAGCCGGTGGACTAGGCGGCGGAAGCGCTGGTCGCACCATATTGATGGATGTGGAGCATACATATTCAACATCGTATATATCGTCGACGGTAGTGTTAGCTGGCAGTAATTGTGCCGTAGCAGCAGTCTACACAAACCCAACGATCGTGATTTTAATTCCCAGATTAGAGAAAAGTCTCGCAATTTCCAAAAGTGAACTAGTTAAAAACTGCGAGTGAGGGCATACGCGATCGAAATGTAACAATCAGCTCGGTCAGCCTTTTTCGATCCAATGGACAAACTGACCGCGTAGCTTGCCCATTAACCAGAGCGTTTAGTGTATGAACATGAACCTGAGTCTTGCAATGTTAGCCTTACTAGCACCCCTAACTAGCCAAGCCCAGGAGTACTCCTGGTTCGAAGACGAATGGGTATCGGACACTGAGGCAACCATTGCGATCAATCCCGAGTATCGGGACGGAGACGAAGCCACTCTGGTAGCTCTAAGAGAAATATACGGAAGAATCAGATGGAATATAGAGGGCAACGAGCTAACTTTTATCGACCCAACAACCACGCCAGCGATCTCTTCTACCAACCCCTTTACCATCCATCCAATTGATTCAACTAGCTTTGATATTGTTATTGAGCAGAGTTTACCCAAAAACGACTCCGACAATTCTTTCGATTATGAAGCTCTCGATTTATCAGAAATTCAAACGAATAGCTCCAGATATGTTATTACGATCACTAAGACTGAGAACGGTTTTTGCATAATTCCGAAGCCCAATTTCATTGTTGTTGCTGATGGCTCCAGGACAATGCTGAAGTACGAATGTTTTGAGCCATATGACCCGTAACAATCAGTTTGTTTGGGATTCGATTCGACACATTGATTCCGGTTAACTGTAGCGTTTTGTGTTATTGCAATGGAGTGCCAGATTAAAAAATGAATTGGTTTAAAGATGTTTATCTAATCAATGCGAAGCAAGCCTCAATCGCACTTCGAGATGGCAGCATAACTGAGTATCAAGCCCTGAAACATTTGATTACAACAACTGTTCTCGTGGGTGCAAATGTATCTGTTCCTATTACATTTACTATGGAGTCTGAGTTCTCTTTTTCTGCATTTTATGTCGAGAATCTGATGTATTTTCTGATTCTTGCTGCTGTATCTTACTATGGACTGCTGATGTGCTATCAAGCCAATTCTAAAGGTGATGGCCGTGAGTTTTTCGTAAGACTGGTCACATTAGGCCTTCCTGTCATGATACGAGTAGCGGTTTTTTCAGCACTAGTTTTTATTCTACTAACCATGCTCTTGTCTCTACTGCTCGGCAATTTGGGCGGGATCAGCATGCCAACATTCAATAGCTATCAATTTCTTTTCATTGTGGCCGTGAATATGAGCTATTTCATTACTCTTAGAAAGTATGTGGCCAATTCAGCCGGTTATACACAGTAAGTACTTCAAAATAATCAGTTCAATCACCCGGTAAGCCGACTACTCGGACAAATGACAACGACACTGACCTATAACCACGGGCACTCTGTACGATAAAAACAAACAGCAATGAACATCATACGGACAGCTATCTCAACGATTGCCCACTTCCTGCTGGCTGGGGTGTATTTAGTCACGATCTTTGGGTTCAGAACCGACTTTCAAGCTGTCGGAGATGTCGAACCGTTTCAGCAGGTAGTTTTCTGGGTTCTCTACGCGATCTATATTGTATTTACCTTTCCACTGACACTTATGATCTATGCGTTCCCGGAATTACTGGGATTATTCGGGAAACACTTCACTCCTGTCTGGTTATTGTTACAACTTGGTATTAGCTACATTCAAGTGCGTATAGCGAGGGACATACACAGAACACGCGCTCGCTCAGGACGCGCAGCTACTCAGCACATCACAAATAGCGAAGAAGTGTGTACCCAGGTCGGCTATGGAAGCTATGTTCATTGATGAAAAGTGAGGCATTGTGCAAAAAACCGCGCATGAGCAGGGTTTGGATATTGTTAAGCAACACAATCTCAAACTCAGTGAGAAGTCTTTGGCTTTGCTAAAACGCATTGAAGCTCAACCAGGGGCTATAGCAAAGCCTATGACTCCCCCTAAAGCATCCGTTCCCAATGTCCTGGTTTACAAGGTCATGAACAAAATGTTCGCCATTATGTCCATACGCGGGACTGAGGGTGTGATTTTGAAATGCGACCCTGACCTGGTGTTGTTCTTACGTGAGAAATACACAGGTGTCGGTCATCGTAGTCACCTGGATTCTCGGTTCTGGATTAGCGTGAGTCTCGACTCTGATGTCCCTGTAGATGAAATTAATAGGCTCGTCGAACATTCCTACGAACAAGTCTATTCGAAACTAACTCGCAAGCAGAAGGCTGAACTTTCAGAGCTAGCTAACTAGAATGACGTCAAACCATTGAAAATATGACGACAGATAGCGAACAGTTCCATGCACTGGCGTAAGTACCCAGCCTATGCGACACAAAATACCGGGATCAGCGCAGAACCGATCCCGCTTCTGGTTTTAGTTTTGACAGCTACATGCTTGTCGCCAGAGGTTAGGGCGCTAACAGCGCAGCACCCTGCTACATTATCGAGCCCGCCATGGCTTTTACATTCTAAGCTTTCGCCGAGGTGAATTTGATCAGAATTGCTTTTGTCTATTACACCAATACAGACGTTACAGGTGAACTTATAAGGTCTGCTTTCGAGG
The DNA here is from genome assembly GCA_965228725.1 of uncultured Pseudohongiella sp. Classification (GTDB taxonomy): domain Bacteria; phylum Pseudomonadota; class Gammaproteobacteria; order Pseudomonadales; family Pseudohongiellaceae; genus UBA9145. The sequence goes on from OZ245834.1 coordinate 680,908, forward strand.
AAATCGACACGTCAGGTGTTGAAGTATTCTCACATCGCATTTCAGGAAGTGAGATCATCGAAGGAAGGTTTGTAAATCAGGAGCTCATGACCCTGCTCCATAGTTGCTCAGGAATAGTATTCGGTTCTCCGACCTACATGGGTAATGTCGCGGCGCAGTTCAAAGCATTCGCTGATGCGACCAGTGACTTCTGGTCAGAGCAGAAATGGTCCGGCAAAGTTGCAGCGGGTATTACTTCGGGCACTGGGCTCAATGGGGATCAGACTTGCTCACTTCAATACTTTTCTACACTTGCCAGTCAGCATGGAATGCTATGGGTTGGACTAGACACGCCATACAGCAACGCAGAAGGCAATGTGAATCGGCTCGGATGCCAGCTTGGCGTAACTGCATGTAGTACAGACGGTGACATTCATCCAGGCGATAGTGAAAGCGCAAAGTATCTTGCTCGAAGGGTATTGGAAATTTGCCAAAAACTAGCACGCAACAGCAATTGATAACTCAGCTGATAGATCCACGGACAGATCAACTCACTACAGGGCGCTACGCCGACAGATCAATAAAAACAATAACGTAACAGCGAAACCACAATAATGAATAAATTTGCTTCAACCGTAGTCTATGTACTCGGCGATGCCAAAGACGTTCTGGATTTTTATGTCGATGCGTTTAGCTTGAAGATCAAACACTTTGACGAGCAGTTCAACTTCGGTGAGTTGGACACGGGAGACACGACAATCGCTGTGGCCAATCATTCAGCCGGCGAGTTTATGATAGGCAAGAACTACTTCGCACAATCTGACGGACTCCCGAAGAACATCGAGTTTGCGTTCTATGCAGAAGATGTAAGCCAGTCATATGACGTGGCGATTGAGAACGGCTGCGAAAGCCTGTTAGAACCCAGGACCATGTCCTGGGGGCAAACTGTTGCTTATGTAAAAGCATCGAGGGCACAATCGTAGGCCTGATATCCACCCCATAACACGGCCGCTCTTAGGCCCTTCTGGTGAGACGATGAAATTCTATACGGCTCTTTTTACAACGCTGATTTCATTAACTGGCACTCATGCACACCATGACATTTCCGACGATTTTGCTACCTCTCTCAGTCAAATTGGAGGCGTGATAACCGGCTTGGAGTGGAGCGATCCCCACGTGCTGGTTCGACTATCTATACATCCAGATTCAGCTAGTTCCCAGCATTATCTTATCGAGATGGGGCCTCCCGAGGAACTGGAAGAGGAAGGGATTACTATCGATACATTTGAGCTTATGAGCCGTGTCAGCATTGTTGCCTACTCATCCAAATCCAAGGTTTCTGAGCATGGATACTACCTGTATGGACTCTACCTTGTTGAATCCCAATCGCATAAGCTGCTTGTGAACAAGGCTTTATACGAGATACTCCCGCAAGTCGATTTTCCAAGCTTTAAAGTCGACCCATAATATCCATGTAGAGATCGAGTCGAATCAGCTCTGGCATTGCGCATAGCATCCGCACACCCGGACATCAAGACGCATGATTGAGGCGTCATAGTTTGGGTGTATAGTTGGGGTGTATAGTTGGGGTGTAGAGAAGATGCGTATAGTTAGCATGCTTTGAATCATGAGCTATTTTGGACCAGTACAATTGCGAGACACGATCTATCCCAGTAGTGAGGAATAGAAACCGCTAACAAAACAGACCTGCAACAGCTCCAGGGTTTACGTATATGAAGTTACATGGCATGAGAGTCGCGATCCCTGGTGAATAACTCAATCGAAAGACAACCAAGGGCAGCTCTCCTCACTCAGATCAACTTCAGAGCTGCAGCAAGCTCTCCACTCATGCTTCCCTTATTCGTAGCAGTAATACTTGTGTTAAGCGCAACCATCTCCTCCGCTGCCGAATTTCACATCGAAGAAACTTCACCAACAGGAGAGCTGGAATTAATCAAAGCTCTCACAGGAACTGCAGACGTTGCAGTGTATATCTCGAGAAATGATGTGTCCGAGAATCGCTTCAAGCAAGGAGATACGTATCTTAGAATTCAGAGTGCGACTGGTACACGGTGGGTAGCTACCCCTTCCCCGTTCGACGAGATTGATGCGATTGGATTCGTCGACGACTCTCTTCTTCTCATTCAATTGAAATCAGCTTCCGGGGCTGCAATCCGTACACTGAACATCCAGAGTCGAGAATCCCATCACATTGGTCAGGGCACCGGGCAGATAATCCAGGATGGCCCGAACCGAGGCCGTATTGCATTGACCGGCTATGGATTCGATAGCGACGGTCGCTACTGGTACTCCGCAATTGTTGACTCGGCTGGACGACTGCTTGAATTCGGAACCGAAGGTGAAGCCTGCTTACCCATTCGTCAACTCATCAATGCCGAGAGCGACATATCACAACTCGGGCAGCCTACTGATTTTTGCGCCGGGATCTCTAGGTAAATGTTCACGCAACGTCAAAGCAGTACATTACCCTTCGAACTTTCCGCCCTGCTATCCCAATCACTACTTATCAATGTAAACACAAGCCATTGAAACAACCTTCAGATCATCTCCCAAATTAAGTAACCCAGCCCAAGTATCATAATCCTAAGTTGTAGTGAAGCATGAGGATCAGCTCTTACGATTCTTGCATTCAGGTTCAGTCGCCATACTATCTATCGATTCCGACAGCTTTCACCAATTCAAATTCTATACCTGATTTGACCTAAACAAGTTCAGCATAATGTACCTGGAAAATCTTTTACCTAGCTGAGAATCATTGTCCGCTGAAAAACAGCAACGAACATGTTCCACAACAACATCGGACACCCACCAATTCCAGATGGCTTGCTACACTTTGATGGGTGGGTGCCCGTGAGGTTTCTAGTTCAATAACACCTGTCGCAACTGTTGGAGCTCTTCATTCAGTTCGTCGATCTCTTCTGTTACTTGATATATTTCATAGCTGAATAAATCATTGAGATTTTCGGTAAGCAATATCACATCTCGGTACTTTTGGCCCAGAGAGACATACTTTCTCGCGATGTTTTCTGAATAATCTTCAGACAGATATTGAGCGATATGTTCGTACTGCTGGTTCCATTCCACGATACTTGAACGAGCTCTACCCGTAGTGTCGAAAGCTTCTTGGGCCAGGGAAGCTATTTCAGAAACTCTGGACTCAATAGCAGCCCGGTCTATATCTTCACTTCGAACTGACTCTTCGAGTTTGGTAATCAAAGACGGGATCTTATCAGTGATAGCAACGAGACTGGATTGAATCGACTCGACGCTTAGCTCTGAAATAAACTTTCCCTGATCCTTCAGTGAGAGTGCCCATTGCGCTCTTGTGTCACAGATATCGCTTGAATACAGACCCGCTTGTTCACCGCTCGTCGATTCCTGATACGCCAGGTATTTATCAAGATAGCTGTTCCGTAGGCAGAAGTTTCCGTTCGTCTGCTTTTCGAGTCGCCATTTCTCTCCTGTTGAGCAACGTGGCCACAGTTCAGTGATATAGTCGCTAAGATACTTACCTGTATAGGAATTAAGTAAGCAAAAATCACCGTCCACTGCCATTAATTTCCATATTTCTCCGATTGAGCAGCGGGGATGAAGTTTGGCAGCATCGGGAACATCGCCAAGATAGTGACCTTCAGCTGCTGCTGAATTTCTGATACAGAAGCGGTAGCTCTGTAGGTCTTTTGCTCCACTTAGTTGAGCATAACCAGCTTGAGCAAAAAGTGCTGGTATCACGGTGACTAGCGCAAGATGCGCTAGTCGATTCTTTATTGATTTCATATTGATTCCTACGAATATTGAGTTTTATCTGAGGCGAATTTTCAGTCTGTTAGGCTGCAAGTATCTTTTTATGCCTGCCTAGCCTGACTTGTTTCCCCAATATTCGCTCTGCTACGAGAAAGCGGTCGGCCATTAGTGTCCACTCCTCGTTATTGCACTGAATATTATCTGCAGTCAGTTTATCTTTGATTACTTCCATATTTTTCAGGAACTCTTCAATTGGCTCGAGGTACTCCCAAAGTCCATTGTTGCTGTTCTCGTCCTGCCGCAGAAAATCCAACAGCATGTTCACGTTATTGAGATGGGGGTTTACCTCAGCTGTGTTGCGACTTAGATGTTTCGCCAATGGCCCAATTAATTCAGGAACTTCGGAAATCAGGCTCTCTCTCAGTTCGGAGGTCAGTTTCTGAATTCTGTTTAGCGAAATTTGCAGTCGCTGAGAGCTATAGTTACTGAATCCCCAAACAACAGCATTGGCAGCAGTAGCCATTTCAGAATAGAAATCAGCGAGAAAGGAGCCAATAATTTCAATCTGTTCAGTGACGTCCTTGGGTGTTTCGTGGAAAAGAGCCTCTTTCATTAACTGGCAAACCAAATTGGCATTGGTACGAGGGTTGGGGATTTTTGAGGGTGACACCAACACCTTGCCTGTCGTGACTATTCTTTGCGGGATGCTTGAAAGATCCAGCTGCTTGGGAATGCTATCCAACTTACTCGGATTACTGATGAACTCACGTGGATCAGCTTCCAGTTCTGCCACTAACTGATTGATTGTGGCGATATATGCTGAGATCCGATCGTGATTGTCCCGCAACTCTTGTTCTGACTCCTTGAACAGCGCGCGATGATTGGGGTTAAGAGTGTAGTCGATATTCTCAAGAATGCTTTGCGCACGCAGCCCCCTTTTTTGCAATTGATTCCGATAATACTGAACCTGCGAGGACAAATACGTTTCTGAAGTCGTCTCAGGAAGGTTTTCCAATAACGTATAGGGCTTAATGACGGCATAAATAATATCGCCATTACTTAAAGCCGAACTAGGAAAGGCTTCAGCTTGTTCAGTCATTTGCTGTGGGTCACTGAAGTTGAGGGGACCGGTACCTCCTATCCTCTCCACTCTTATTCTTGTTTCCGTATTGGAGATCGATTGCGCTTTCTTCAACATTACACTCAGATCACTGGCCGCTTTGGCGCCAGTTTTATCAACTGCTTCTCCTGTACCCGATTCACTGTCTTCTGCTTCATTCGCGATATCATCGGATTCTGCTGATTCTTCATCAGTCTTCACAGCACTCTTTACGTTACCTGGAGAAGGCAAAGAAGGAGAAGCAACGTTTAATCCCAGTTTATTTAGCACTTCCTGCTTTTTTTCTTCAGTGTTAGTAACGATTTCGATTAACGCCAGATACAAGCCTCCGGTTCTAACTCCCTCAATCAAATGATCGCCATATTTTTTGCTGAAATCTGCGGGGAGTTCTCTTTGAATTGATGCTTTTACGGTTTGGTCATCAATATACTGAGTACCATTTACAACCTGCACGAACAAACTAAAGTAAAGGTTATAGCTGTATATCTTGTTTTCGTTCACGAATTGACTAAAGAACGATCCCCCGCCGCCGCCTTTGGGTGACATAACTGAGCCTGTACCAGACAACTGAGCAGAGATCATTTCTACAAGCTCTTCTTTGGATTCGATTCTTCTTAATACCGACTTCACCTTTTGGCTTGGTTGTCCTCCTCCAGGTTTGAAATCAAGAACTTCAAAATTTTCAAGAGGAGACAGACACGATTGGCGCGTCATATACTCAATGCCGATGCCACGTTGATAAGTAGAATCCCAGGGGATAATTTTGCGAGTGTAGTCTTTTGTTGTTGACGACATGGTAGTTTCCTCAAGCTGCCATTTTGGCTGGTTCTAATTCAGTATTCAGTGCTGTTTCTTTATATCCATCTGTTTGCTTCTGGATTGCTTCCAATGATTTCAGGATGCTATTCATGTCCGACCTATCTGGCTCAATTTCATAAACCAGCAGATCCAGATTGTCTGTCGCTTTTACCAAAATATTTTTGAACCTTTGGCCTATCTGAACAAAATTACGACTTGCAGAATCCACTGCTTCTTGCAAGGAGCGGAGTACAGATTCCATTTCATCCAGATCATCAAAGATGTTCGCAATAAAAACCTTGACTTCAATTCCTCCCAGGATGGTTTCTGCCTTTTCCTGCAGCTTACTAGCACGAGCTATTAGTGCCTCACGCTCCTTACCCATTACTCCTACAGCGATTGAACATGCAATAGTGCCAAGCAATGAAGGTAGTCCGAGCCAGACTGTTGCCAAAGAGGCAGATCCAACGCTACCAGCAGCGATCATGCCTTTTTCCTTCTCTTTGATTTCATGCTGAAGAGCGGAGATATCGGCCTTCAGATTTTCATAGGCGTTCTCAAGTGTTTCAGCGTTCTGCCTTCCATTTTTAAGCGCCCACTCGTTGTAGTTATCTCGTAGCTTGGGAATAATTGGTTTGTAGGCTTCCCTAACAGTTTCTGCCTTGGCCCTGAGGCTCGACAAATGTTGGTTCAGCGTAACGAGCTTCCCTTGTACATTATTGGCCATCTGCTGCCCTGCCTTCGCAGAACGTTCAACAAAGACCAGTGGCTTTTTGAAATCATTGAGAGCTACGTCTTCTCCCTGGTCAAACTTGGTTAATAGATCAAGTATTTTGCTAACGCTCTCTTTCATTCTTCCTGCAAGGGCGGATATATCGAGCGACATATCGGTAAAGGCAAGAGTCATCTCTTTCTGCTGTTCCGTAGCGGTAGCGACTACATCCTTCGCATACTTATCGATGGTATATTCAGGAAACGATATCTTGGCTTTTGCTACCGCTTCAGCTTTGATCTCCGGAGCTTTGTACCGGGTCATAATTTGTAGATTGCGACGAATCTCCTTTGCTTCATTCAGTTGATTTAACATTCCGGATTGCAAGTTTTCGCCGGTCTGGCCAAGACTTCCGTTGCCTCTTTCGATTGGCACGACTTTGTCGTTCATGATGATTTCCTCTCTGTCCATTGTTCAAAAAGCAATTGATTGCGCATAAGCAATCACACAAGCAGCTTGTCATTGAGCCTCAGTCAGGCCTATGTAAATCGTGGGATAAGTTAGGACAAATCAGGAAAGACAGGGAAAAAGCAGAGCATTTTCCTCATTAAATCAGCGGGATAGGGTTTCTTCTCTGGGTGAGCAAAAGGGCAATGGATTCATAGCACAAAGAGTTAGAGGTACCTGTTCAAAAAATCATATGGCATTACACTGCGTGTCAAACTGGACCGCCCTGCGATTGCAATCTCTACCGATCAATGAAATCACAAGTTATTCTGAACAGCGCCAATCTGGCACTTAGAGAAGCCTCTTCCTCAGACGCTGCGTTTGTCCTCGCCCTCATCAATCAGCCTGCCTGGAAGCAACATATTGCGAATCATTCAATCTCTACGCTTGGTGGCGCCGAGGAGTACATAAGGGACAAACTAGTCTCGCATTACAAATTGCATGGTTTTGGGCTGTGGGTAGTTGAAACGAAGGCCAACTCCATTCCAGTCGGCCTGTGTGGCTTGCTCAAGAGAGACTCACTGGAGCACATAGATCTGGGGTACGGCTTTCTACCCAACTACTGGGGCCAGGGCTTTGCCCATGAAGCATCGGTCTTGTGCCTGCGATATGCTTTCGAGAAACTCGAACAGTCCAAGGTGTGGGCCATCACGACGCCCGCCAATGAGCGGTCGATAAAGCTTCTGAGTCGCCTACAGTTTGTGTTCAAGAAACAGTATTCGCATCCAGGATCGAGCGACGTGTTGTCATTGTTCGAGTTGGATCGTCAGACGTTTAGCACTTCAGCATAGCAGTTCAATTTAGCGCCACTCGCCTGCTGTGTCGCAAATGCGTGACCGCGTCTGACAGATTGAATGCCAGTTGCGACCATTGCTCTGTTCTCTATTTTCTGTCCTCTATTTTCTGTTTTCTATTTTCTGCTCTCTGTGCTCCTGTAGTTTCCGCTCTCTTTGCTTCGCAGAATCTTGCGAGTTCGACCGTATTCAGCGCATCTGTTTAACCTAATCCTCACCTCATCACCTGTCAGGCCGATGGTTCGTGCTGCATACCTTCACCCAAATAAGAATGATTCGTATTTACTCCAAGATTCGTATTATGTTAGGATTCGCGGCAAATTTTTGTATATCAGCCCGCAATTCTGTGGGCTAACAGGATGGACTATGACCAACGCACTCAGCTTCTCCCCCGCTCTGCCTTCTCGCCGCAAACTGCTTCCACTAGCAATAGTGCTGGCACTGCCCTGCACTGCTGCCGTGGCACAGAATGACAGCGAAGCGATGGAGGAGATTCTGGTAACGACCACGCGTACCAACACGCCGCTGAGCCAGATTCCCAATACGGTAACTCTCATCGATCAGCAGGATCTGGATCAGCAGATCAGCATCAACAACGACCTCTCGACGCTGCTGGGTAACCTGATCCCCAGCTTCTCGCCAAGTCGCCAGAAGATGACCAGCTATGGTGAGAGTCTGCGCGGTCGTGATCCCTTGTATATGGTGGATGGCGTTCCCCAGTCGAATCCACTGCGCGACGGTTCCCGCGATGGACATACCATCGACCCCCTGATGCTGGAGCGCATTGAAGTGATACATGGCGCCAATGCCATTCATGGTCTCGGCGCCTCGGGCGGCATTATCAATCTGATCACCCGTCGCCCTGAAGAAGCCTGGCAGCAGAGCCTGCGTGTTGAATCCTATGGCCAGGAGGAAGATCTCGGTGAGAGCCTGGGCTATGGCACTAACTACAGCGTGTCCGGTCGCAGTGGCGATGTCGACGTGCTGGCGAGCTTCAGCTATCGCACAACTGGCATCAGCTACGATGCCAATGGCGATATCGTCGGCTTTGATAACGCGCAGGGCGACACCATGGATGCGGATACTCGCAACGTGTTCCTCAAGAGCGGCTATGAGTGGGACGATCAGCGCATCGAACTGACCCTCAATGACTTCACGCTTGAAGGCAATAGCGACTGGATTGCTGTAAACGGCGATATCTCCGAAGGCATCCCCACCACGGCAGTCCCAGGCTCGGTGCCCGGTGAGCCAGTCAGCAATGACGTCACCATGGTCGCGCTGAGCTACAGCAACGACGATTTCTTCGGCCATGATCTGCGCCTGCAAGGTTACGACCAATCCTTTGCCGGTACTTATGGCGGCGGCAATTTTGGGACGTTCCAGGACCCAGCCTACGGGGCTGACGTCTATGACCAGTCACAAAACAATTCGGACAAACGCGGTTTCAAATTGACTATGGCGCTGGAGGAAGTGGGCGACCTGCCACTGGGCATCGTTTACGGTGCTGACTATCTGAGCGACGAGACTTTCCAACAGCTCGTGCTGACTGGTCGCAACTGGGTGCCCGAGACAAACTACGAGAACTACTCCTATTTCGCCCAGGCAGACTACAGCGGCATCGAAAACCTGACCATTACCGCAGGCATTCGCCATGAGCGGAGCGCGCTGGAGGTGAATGACTTCACCACACTGTACTCCTATAACGGCGGCCAGTTTGTTGCCGGTGGCGATCCTGATTTCAGCGAAACGCTCGGCAATATCGGCGCAACCTACAATGTGAGTGAGTCCTGGCGCCTGTTTGCCAATTACTCGGAAGGCTTCTCCATGCCGGATGTAGGACGTGTACTGCGCGGGATCAATATTCCCGATCAAAACGTGGAGACCTTCCTCAATCTGGAGCCAATCATCACGGAGAATACAGAGCTCGGCGTGGAGTTCGATAACCGCGTTGTCTCTGCACAGCTCAGCTACTACACATCGGATTCCGATCTTGGCCAGCGCCTGCAGGCGAACGCCGACGGCATCTATAGCGTGCAGCGCGAGATGACAGAGATCGACGGCATCGAGGTGCGTGCCCAATGGCAGGCCAGCAACATCGATAGCCTGGGCTTTCGTTATGCACACACCGATGGCCAGTATGACTCCGACGACAATGGCTCAGTCGATACCGATCTCAGCGGCGCGAACATGTCGCCTTCCCGTCTCAATCTGAGCTGGGAGCGACAGTGGACTACTGACCTGCTCTCGCGACTGCAGATCAACGTATTGCAGGACAGAGACTTCGACAACGCCGCCGGCGTAACGACCACTCGCTTCGACGGCTATACCACGGTTGATCTGTACGGCGAATACAGCTTCGGCTCAAGCGCCGTGCGTGTGGGGCTTCAGAACCTCACCAATACCGACTATTTCACCTATTATTCCCAGACGCTGGGCAACGATGGGCGAAACTTCAAAGGGATCGGCCGCAGCTTCAGCCTGTCCTACAACATGAACTTCTAAGCCCGCGCGGATTATCTGTTCATGCGTCAGCTACTCATCCTATTGCACAAGTACACCGGGCTTACCCTCGGTGTACTGCTCACTGTTACCGCACTCTCGGGAAGCCTTCTGGTATTCGATCGTGAGCTGGATGAACTGCTGACTCCCGACACAGCGAGCTTCGAGCCCGCCACAACGCTGGCGTCGTTTCAGCTTGCGCTGGACAATGCCCGCGCCGCGGTAGACAACGGAACGGAACCCACGCGTCTTATGCTGGGCCGTCATTCCGGCGCTCCGCACATCATTCGCTTTCCTACCCCCGAGGGTGCACCCGGTCCGATCGAGGTCAGTATCAATCCGGGTACGGGTGAGGCGCTTAGCGTGAGAACCTGGGGCGAGTATCCGGTAACCTGGATCTATCATCTGCATCTGTCGTTTCTCGGAGGCCACACGGGTGAGATCGTCGTCGGTATCATGGGCTTCTGCCTGCTCTTCTTCTGTCTCAGTGGTGTAGTGATCTGGTGGCCCAAGATCAGCAAGGGACAGCGCCAATGGCGACGCGCACTGACAATCAAGCGCGGCGCAGGCAGCTTCCGTCTCAACTACGACTTGCACAAGACCACCGGCATTTATTTGTTGCCACTGTTCATTTTGTTGGCAGTAACCGGCATTGAGATCGTCTGGCACGATCCCTTCGAGCGCGTCGTCGCCGCCGTGTTGCCTGTACGAGAAGATCCGAATCCACTTTCCCAGCCCGGACCGGGAGACATCACAATCGATGATGCCGCCGAGATCGCGCAGGCGGTATTTCCGGAGTCCCGCATGGGACGCCTTTATCTGCCCGCGACTGATACCGCTCCCTGGCGCGTGACCTTCATGCATCCCAACGAGTGGTGGAACGAATACGGTGCCAGCACGGTGTACATCGATCGCTACAACGGCGCCGTGCTCGACATCTGGGATTCGCGAGAGTTGCCCGCCGGTAGCACCTTCCTCACCTGGATGTTTCCGTTGCACAACGGCGACGCGCTGGGTATGCCTGGTCGCATTGCCATCTTTATCAGCGGCCTGCTCATGGCCGGTCTGTTTATCACCGGCATTTACATGTGGCTCAAGAAACGCCGTCCGGCATTGCGCAAGGAAAAGCAGACTTCCGAGCAAGGGCTGGAACTGCAGTCTGCGGCGGACTGATTAGTCCGCCTCTTTCCACTGCTCGTACTTTCTACACCACTTTACTTCTGCTTAACTTTCTTTTTGCTTCACTTTCTTTCCAATTCATTTTTTTCTGCTTCACCTTCTTCCTACCTCACCTACTTCCGCCCGATCTGACTGCCCCTCCTTTATAGGCCCTCAGTTCAGCCCCTCCTTTCAACCGATCCCATTCTCCACCTCTCCTAATTGACACACGCGGTTCACGCACCGCATTGTCAAGCCGAGGTGAAATGCAGTAATTTGGCACTATCGAGAACAAAAACAATAGGTCAACACCATGCAGCGCTTCTCTCGTTCTTCAAGTAATTCACGTTATTCACGTATTTCACACCGCCTCGCTGGCTCGTCAGTTATTGCTCTTGCATTCGGGGCACTCACCGCGCTCCTCACGTCTCTTGCTCAGGCACAGGTGCTTAGCGGCACCGAGAATGGGGAGTGGCGTTATCTGGGCGGCCCGGTCGGGCATACCCGCTACTCGCCGCTTGATCAGATCAACCGCGACAATTTCGAAGAACTTGAACAGGCCTGGATCTGGCGCAGCGACAACTTCGGCCCCAACATCGATTACTTCTCGCGCTCCACACCGATTTATGTCGACGGCGTTTTGTACACAGTCGCTACGCCGCGGCGTCAGGTCGTCGCCATGGACCCGGCCACTGGGGAGACTCTCTGGACCTTTCGCGAACCGGAGACTATCCGCCATCAGCGTTCCCCGCGTCAGGCCTATGGCAAGGGCGTAGCCTATGCCGAGGTCAATGGCCGTGGCGTCATCTATATCACCACGCCCGGATTCTTCCTCTGGGCGCTGGATGCCAAGACGGGTCGTCCACTTGAAAACTGGGGCGGCGCGTTTCCGGTTGGCGGCTTCCCCGAGACCGGTTCCATCGATCTGATACCGCACCTGGTGGAAGACTGGGGCCCCTGGCAGGATCATCTCGTTGCTGGCGGTCGCTACGATGCCAACTACGGTATTCCCCGCGAGCTGGGCATGGTGACAGCCTCGGCCCCGCCCATTGTCGTGAATGGTGTCGTCGTGGTGCTGGTTGGACATCAACCGAGCTATGGTCAAACGCGGATCGAGAATGTGCCAGGCGACATCATGGGTTTCGATGCGGAAACCGGTGAACGCCTGTGGAAGTTCCATGTGATCCCCCGCCCCGGCGAAGTCGGTCACGAGACCTGGCATAACGAGGCCTGGCGTTTCTCCGGCGACATGTCGACCTGGGCGCCCGCATCGGCCGATCCCGAGTTAGGCCTGGTGTATCTGGTAACCAATGCCTCCACCGTACAGACCTATGCCGGGCATCGGCCCGGCGACAATCTCTTCGGTGGCAGTGTGTTGGCACTGGATGTCGCCACGGGTGAGCGACGCTGGCATTTCCAGATTCATCGCAGCGATCAGTGGAACTACGACCTGCCGACGCCGCCGATGCTGATGGACTTGCAGATGAACGGTGAGACCGTACCCGCACTGGTGCAATACACCAAACAGGGTTTGGTGTTTGCTTTCAATCGTGCCACGGGCGAACCGCTCTGGCCGATCGTGGACCGTCCTGTGATGCAGACCGAAGTACCCGGTAACTATACTGCGGCGACCCAGCCCTATCCCACGCGTCCGGAACCAGTCGACCCCATAGTCTGGGATGGCATTACCGAAGAATTTGTCATGGACTACACGCCCGAGCTGAAGGCTCGCGCTACCGAGATACTTGCGAACTATCGCATCGGTGGCCTCTATGTGCCGCCGCTGCCCGAAGATCATGGCAATGACTTTGTGAACAATGTTGGCTGCAGCGGCTCGGGTAATGTCATCTCCCATCCACCTGTGGCCGATCCGAGCACCGGCATGCTGTACGCGTCACACAACCGTACCTGTTCTGCACCACGCATGATGCGCGCCACCAATGGCGTCGACATCGACAATCCGAACTATCCGGAACCGGGTGAAGGCGGTGCGACGCCGAACAGCACCCCCACCACGGGCACCACTGTTGCTGCGTGGTTGCCCGGCCGACCGGCGCCCTTACAGAGCATCGACGGGCTACCTGTCTACAAGCCACTGAACAATCAACTCACTGCTTACGACATGAACAGCGGCGACAAGACCTGGTCGCTCCCGGTCGGCGAGACGCGGGAATCGATTCGGAATCATCCCTTGCTGGAAGGTGTCGACATTCCCAATTCTGGCGGTGTTGGCTACTCCATTCAGATGGTAATGGGTGACATACTGGTGCAGACCCGCGCGCTCAGCGAAGGAACGGCGCAGCTCATTCCCGACGCGCCGCTGCTGCTGCATGCGCGAGACAAAACCAGTGGCGAAATACTCGGCAGCGTGGAACTCCCCGCGCCGGCGCAATACGGCATGATGACGTATCTGCACAACGGCAGGCAGTATATCGTCGTACAGATTGGCAGCTTCCAGACCGACTACCCCGGTGCGCTTGTCGCCTACCGCTTGCCGCTCTAGGACTGTAATTCACCAGACAACAGGGCCTGACTGTAGTGGTCGGGCCCCGTTGAACTACCCACGCAGGGAACGCACCATAGCCCATGAACCTGGACAGTGAACTCGCCGCCTGGGGTGGCAAATCTGCTGCGGATATCGGCGCGATCTATGAACGCCACTGCGCCCTGCAGGGCTTCAGCGAGCGCCTCATTGAACTCATTCATTCCGATGATTTACAAAAAGGTGCCACGTGGCTGCTGAAAAAATACCTGGAGTCCGGGGGCACGCTCGACAACAAGCAGATCAGCACCATCTACAACTCACTCTCCGCGCTGCAACAGTGGGAAACGAAACTCCATGTGCTGCAATGCGTTCCCTATATGGCCATTGCGAGTGGCGAAAAACGCAGGCTGGAAAATTTTCTGAGAAAAACACTCACCGATAGCAACAAATTTGTCCGTGCGTGGTCTTATAATGGCTTTTACGAACTGGCACGACAGCATCCCGAGTATGTCGCTGAGGCGAAGCAATTCTTCGAGATGGCGATGCGCGATGAAGCTGCCTCGGTCAAGGCCAGAATCCGCACTATCGTCAAGCGCGGATTCTGAACGAACTTTCCCTGCACAATCCACTGACATCCCCGTCTACGAGGAATGCATGAATCAGGATGAATTGACTGCCCTGTTTGACCAACAGGCAACGAATTACGATAAACAATGGGCCAAGACATCGCCGATCAGGGATTGCCTGCATCTGTTGCTGGACTCGCTGTTTGCTGACCTGCCAGCGAACGCCCACATTCTTTGCGTCGGCGCGGGAACAGGAGCGGAGCTGGCTCATCTGGCCCAGCGCAATCCCGGCTGGCAATTCACTGCTGTCGAGCCGTCCGAGTCCATGCTCGATGTGTGTCGCAGCAAGGCCGAGCAAGCGGGATTTGTCGAGCGATGCACGTTTCATCAAGGCTATCTAGACACGCTAACTACCGCTGCTGAGTTCGATGCGGCGACCTGTTTCCTGGTGTCCCAGTTTATTCTCGATCAGCAAGCACGCAGCGATTTCTTTGGCGGCATCGCGCGCCGCCTCAAGCCCGCGGGGCTGCTCGCGAGCACTGACCTCGCCTCGGATGTAACGTCGCCCGAGTACGAACTGCTGTTGCGAGCCTGGATGCAGATGATGTCGAGTGCCGAGATCCGGGCAGAAGACATCGAACGCATGCGCAACGCCTACGCCAATGACGTTGGCGTGCTACCGGCGGCGACGATCACCGCAATTATTCAGGCCGGCGGATTCGAGCTCCCCGTACAATTCTTTCAGGCCGGCCTGATTCATGGCTGGCTCTCGCGGCGCACCTGAGCCGCCCTTCGCAACTACACGACACAGGAATTAAAAGATGAACCAGCCAGCAGACTGCCCCTCTTGTGGCGCTCAGGGAATTGGCGGACTGGCTGGCTGTGACGAGACCTTCTCTCAGCTTATCGGCGAAGAGTTCTCCAACGCCTTGTTGTTTCGTGCTCACCGACTCACCGTCGATGCCTACTGCCTGCAACACCCCGAGAAATACATGATTTCCTCCAAATCGGCCACGGCTCATCTTGCCGGGATATGCTGGTCGCTGGAGATTGAAGAGAGTGTGCATATGCCACCGGCATTGAAGCAACTCGTGGACGGGCCGCAGCAGTTCGAACGCATCGCTGTGCCTGCTCCGCAGCAACGTGGCGCAGTGAACATCCTGCATTTGACAGAGCTGACCGATCCGCAAGACTATCTACGGGCAGCGCGGGAATGGGCGCAATCAGCCTGGACTGCCTGGCCCCACGCCTGGGAGCAGACTCGCGCCTGGATAGCTCGTGCACGCAGGACTGAATAATCCACAGGGCATAACCAAGCAAGCGGAGGCTACATCATGGCCGTATCCCAAAAAGCCAAAGAGCTGATTGCGAAGCTCGGCGACGGCACGCGACTGGGTGACATCAAGAAGCTCGCCAAAGACATCAAGATTGACCACGCGCTCGCACAAGAACTGTGGGCACACGGCGCGCACAATCCGCGCTTGCTCGCCACACTCATTTTCGACAAGAAACTCCTCAGTGAATCAGACCTTGATTTAGTCGCTACCGATCTCGCCAAACTCTCGAGTGAAGAGCGCAATCAACTCAGCGACTGGCTGCTCGCGAATCAATTGACCAAAGACAAGAAGTTAGTCGCACTGTTGGAATCCTGGCAACAGCATGCTTCCCCCGTCATGCGGCGTTGGTTCTGGTACTATCAAGCCCGACAACGTTGGACAGGCAGAACTCCACCTGCGGGCAGTAGCGCGAAACTGATGGATGCAATTGAGGCGGATATCGCCGCGGAAGACCCTGATGTGCAATGGGTGATGAATTTTTGCGCGGGCTGGATCGGCGTCTATGAAGACAAACTGCGCACGCGTTGCGTCAAGCTCGGCAAACAACTCGCGCTGTATAAAGACGAGCCGGTCGCGCGTAATTGCACGCCTTCCTACCTACCGGAATTTATTCGTATCGAAGTGGCAAAACGCGCATGAGCAACGCTCGGCTGCAATGGTACTGGTACGGCTATTTCGTCCTGCTCCTGAGTGCAGGACTTGTCCAGATGCTGCGTAAAATACTGACCGATACAGGTGGCTTCCCATCGCGCTACAGCGCCATCATCGTCGCAGTTTGGCTTATAGCCGCCCTGTGTGCGAAGGCTCGAGGCATACGCCTTTGGAAGGCCTGGCCCTGGCAAGCACTGTATTATGTTCTGGCTACCATGATCTGTGTTGGATTGCTGTATGCAGCCTATCTGTTGCTGAGCGGTGTCATTCCATCTGCGGCGTTATTGCTGGCAGCCATTGCCTTGTTACTCCCTGCAACACAGCAACTGCGCCACTACGCCTTTCGTTCGCCGGATATCTGGCGCGAGACCAAGACAAACGAGAGTCCCGCCTAGCAAGATTCCTGGCGTGAACAAGTACATTGAATGAGTAAAGCGGATTCCATAACAGCGAAGTTCATGACAACGAATTCCACATCAGAAGACAACGAGGCATCCAACGGTTGGGAAGCGGCGGCCGCCGACGTGCTGTCCTACCAACGCAACCGCATCGGCGAAAAGACCGTGGCGGAATGGTCAACCGTTCTGCAACCGGGTAGCCTACTGCTCGATGTCGGCTGCGGCTTCGGAGGCAGTTACACCCAGCATCTGCTGAACAATGAAATGGAGCTGTTTGCGATCGACTCCTCTCCTACGCTGCTCGGCGAATACCGCAAACGCTACCCGCAAGTCACCAGTCGCTGTGAAGCAATAGAGGACTCCTCCTTGTTCGCTCGGCAATTCCACGCCGTGCTCGCTATTGGCCTGATTTTTCTGCTCGATCCAGAGCAACAGAATCGCGTATTGCAGAAATTGGCGAGCGTGCTCATGCCCGATGGGCGGCTGCTGTTCACCGCCCCGTGGCAGGTGTGCGATTGGCGCGATCTGTCGACGGGGCGTAAGTCACAGTCTCTGGGTCGCAATAGTTACGTGCAAACACTTGAAAACTGCGGACTGCACCTTATTACTGAATATACTGACGAGGGAGAGAATCACTACTTCGAATTCAAAAAGTCGGCATCTTGATTCAGCAACCAACTGATTATCAAGAGCTCACCTGAGCCGGCCGCTTGCAATTAGCCACTCCCTCCTTCCACCAGGCATCTTCAGTGCTGGCGCTGCAGCAACCGCAGCACACTCAGAAAAGGATTTCTCATGAACAGGTATCACCTCGCGCAAATCAATATCGCCAAAGCACGCGCCGAAATGGACAGCGATGTCATGCAGGGGTTTGTTAGCCGCCTCGATGAGATCAATGCGCTGGCAGACGATGCACCGGGCTTTGTCTGGCGCTTGCAGTCAGAAGATGGCGACGCAACGTCGATTCGCGTGTTCGATGATCCACTCCTGCTCGTGAACATGAGTGTCTGGGAAGATCTTGAGTCGCTGAAAGAGTACGTCTATCGCTCACTGCATGTCGAACTCATCAAGGACCGCGATGCCTGGTTCCACAAACTGGCTGCAGCGCATCAGGCGCTGTGGTGGATTCCCGCCGGACATACGCCTACACTGGAGGAAGCCAAAACACGGCTGGACATTCTTGACCGCTCAGGCCCAACAACAGAGGCCTTTACCTTTGCCAGGCCTGAAGCCGCTCCGCAGGAATAGAGCCTTTCTTCGCGGGCTTATTTTCATGCCATACAGCGCATGCAATGCACACTATGGTTAGCACGGCTCAAAGGACCAAGTCACGATGCACGCACTCGTCAAAGCCAAGCTTTTGTTATTCGCTGCGATCGCCATCAGCAGCAGCTATGCGTGTACCTGTTTCTATCAGGGTGTGTTTCTCGAGTATGCAGAAGCCCATCCCATCGTGGTACGAGGCACGATTAGTGGCTATGGCGAGCCACTGCGCAACGATGAGACATACTATGAGTCGATGACAGTGGCAGTTAACTCGGTCGTGAAAGGGACTTATCCACATCGTCGCATCGAGTTTCAGGGCGACACTGGCATGTCCTGCCTGCGCTATGTCACGGAGCGGGATTACCCCATCGGCAGCGAACATTTTTTCATCGTCTCAGATCAAGCCGTACAACAACCCCTGCTCGTTTGCGGCGAAGGCAGTGTGCTGTTGACCGGCGAGCGCATTGAGGGGCGCAACCCGCCCGGGTCTGCAGAATTGACGTACAGCATCGCACTCGCTGACTTTCTGGCTGCTCTGAAATGAGTGCACTGTACGATGTCATCGGCATTAACTACTCAGCGCTTCGCGGCACTGACCCGCGCATCGCCAACAAACTCTACGCTGAACTCGCCGGTGCACGCCGCATTGTTAATATCGGTGCAGGTACAGGATCCTATGAGCCTGAGAACGTGGATCTCGTCGCCGTTGAACCCTCGGTCAGGATGATTGCCCAGCGGGCGAAGAACGCCTATCCGGTGCAACAGTCCTCTGCTGAGAACCTCCCCTTTGTGGACAAGACTTTCTCTCACGCCATGACTGTCCTGTCCATGCATCACTGGCAAGACCATGCCCTGGCGTTCGCCGAAATTAATCGCGTGACTACAGACAAGTTTGTCGCCGTCACCTGGGATCCGCAGGCAGAGCCCTTCTGGCTTACGCGCGACTACTTTCCGGAATTTCCGGCACAGGAAGCAGACAGCTTTCCGACGCTGGATAGCTTGCGCGAAGCATTCGACGACGTACACGTCGCTGTGCTGCCGATACCTGAAGATTGTCAGGACGGCTTTCTCGCCGCTTACTGGAAAAGGCCTCAAGCCTATCTCGACCCGCGTGTGCGACAGTCGATTTCCAGCTTTGCCCGAGCGACAGATCTGCAGCAAGGATTGGATAGACTAGCCGCCGATCTTGCGAGCGGTGACTGGCAGCAACGGAACGCGGCGATTCTCACACAATCAGAGCTGGATGCCGGCTACCGACTCGTCACGGCCCAAATCCGATAGAATGATTCTAAACTACAGAGTAGTGATTTCTGATTACTCGTTATCGACCGCTGACCACTGACATCCGACAGCCACAACAGCCCGCACCAGCGCGATTACTTCTATGAGTAAGCCCATAATCACAAGCATAACGGACGCAATGCACGAGCCCGATGTGTCGAGCCCACTGGATTTCCATAAACTGGAGGATGCACTACAGTGGGAGAGCACGGCCATGGCGCGCCCTTTCCGCCTTGAGGCGTTTGATTGTTTCGCAGAGCAGTTAGCGCGTAGCGGAATTAAGAGCAGCGATACAGGGAACACTGGATTAACACACGTTCTGGAACTCGGTGCGGGTCCGGGTTTTCTGGTCGAGCACCTCGCCTCCCGCATCGACTCACTGTGTTTCACATTACTCGATTATTCAGAGGCGATGCAGCAGCTCGCCCGCAAGCGACTAGAGCCCTATATCGAACGTATGAAATTTCTAACCCGCGATTTCAAACAGACGAACTGGCCCCATGGCATAAGCCCGGTTGACTGCATTCTCTGCAATCAGGCGTTGCATGAGTTACGCCACAAACGACACGTGCCGCTCTTTCATCGTCAGGTGCACTCGCTACTCCCACCGGGTGGCTTGTATCTTGTGTGCGATCACGTTCTTGATGCCGATGGTATGACTAATGAGAAGCTGTATATGACAGCAACTGAGCAGTTAACCGCACTCAAAGAAGCTGGCTTCGCTGCCGACGTAGTATTCAGGAAAGGCAGCTTGCAACTGCTCCGGGCTAACGCTATTTGAGTCCATCGCAGGAAGATGAATTGCCGCCGCTTAACTCATTGGTCTTGTAAACGAGTCATTATTTAATTCTTTCATCCATGCTGTCCCGAAAACGATCAGTCAAACAGGCCGCCGCACGGACTACGCAACCCGCTGCGGTAGCACAGGTTCAGAACGCTTCTTATCCGCAGGCAACAGCCCAGCTACAGGACAATCGCAGCAGCACGCTGCAGCGAGTGCAGCAGTTGCGTGAGCTGAACGTAAAAGAGCCACACCAACAACTGAGCCAACTTAAGCAGCCAAATGCTGTGCTACAAGCCGTGCTCTTCGAAGGCGCTCCTGGTGACTGGGAAGGCTGGAACGCCATGCTTGCACATCTTGAGGAGCTGCACGAAGAGCACGTATTGCCGGGCAAAGACGCGATCGACGAATTCGTCGCCGCTGCAGAAATTGACTGGTACGGCACCGAAGAACACAGTGCTGCCGTTGAGCAATTCAATGCCAAGATTACCCTGAAGTCGAAAATGAAATCGGCACTGGAGGAATTGAAGGTACCGCCCACTGACTCGGCCGATCTGGACTGGGATGAAATCGTAGGCTATCTGGCTGCGGAGATTCACGCCAAGGGATTTATCACAGTCGAATCCGAGCATCGTCACTTGCCCGGCGGCCATGGACTCGGTTATTACTGGGCAGCGTCCGATGGCACGACAGGCACTGTGCCTGACAATGCACACGGTCGTGGCGAAGGCGCACTCAATGGTGCAAGGGGCAGCGTGCGCACTGTCATCATCGCGCACAACGCCGCAGTGGATGCCGCCAAGGCTGCGGTGGACAATCTTTGATCAGGCTTTTCACACACCCCCGAATCCATGAGTCAGCTAGCCTATGTTGAATAAAAGTGTCTTGATAAAAATTCTGCTAATAGTGCTCGTTTTCGCAGCCTTTCCATTCGCTGCGCCGGCGGCCATTGAGTTCATTCTGATGGTGGACTTGTTGGGTGTAGAGGCGCTGCTACTCTTTCTTCTCTATCAGGGGCGTCAGGGCATCATTCTGTTGATGCATCGTCTCGGGGCATGGTGGTTTCATGTCTGTTGCACCTTCGCCCTGATTGCCGCCCTGTATTGCCTTGAGCCGTCAGTTGCATTACTGCATCTCAGTGGCAGCGTACTCCTGTTCCTGCTCGCCTCCTCGCTGTTATTCGCGCTGTTGCTCTGGATACCTCCTATCCTGCTTAGCCGGCACGCACGGCACAGGAATCCTTGCCATGTCTAGCGAGATGACTCCAAAGGAAGTTGTCACGCAGTGGGTGGCGCTATTTAACGCCGCGGACGCTGACGCGCTCGCTGCACTCTATGCCGACGACGCGGTAAATCATCAGGTGGCACTCGAAGCAGTGACGGGGCGTGTGGCTATTCACGCCATGTTCTCTGCCGAATTCGCCAGCGCTGACATGCTATGCATTGTCGAAAACCTGTTCTGTGATGGCGAATGGGCGATTCTCGAATGGAAGGATCCACTCGGCCTACGTGGCTGTGGCTTTTTTCAGGTGCAGAATGGGCTGATCGTGTTCCAGCGTGGCTACTGGGACAGGCTCTCTTTTCTAAGAGCTCAGGGACTCGAACTTCCCCAGGAGTGAACGGCACAGACAACCGGCTGCCTGAATTGCTGGTGTCACCGGGCATTCCTGGAGCTAGCCAATGGGGCTGCGTTGCAATCTCCCTGCAAATACCCGGCAACCTCTCTGAAATGCCCCGTAAGCTCTCCTAATTCCTCCCTATAAGCTCCCAGAAAATCGCAATCTGTTGTCGGTTTTCTATAGCCATTTCCCGCTGATCTGGTAGAATGCCGCACTTTTTTTGACCGGACCTGGCAATCAAGTGAAATCTTTTCCGAACCCCTTTTACCGATGGCGCCCACATCCATGGCATGGCCTGGAAGTTGGCCCTGAAGCCCCGCGCGTTGTACACGCCTTCATCGAAATCTGTCCCTTCGACCTCGTAAAATATGAAGTCGATAAAACCACCGGTTATTTGCGCGTCGACCGACCGCACAGGACGTCATCCCAGCACCCTACTCTGTACGGTTTTATACCGAAAACCTACTGCGGGAATCGCGTCGGTGCCTTGATGGACAGCGCCAGTCGTGGCGATGGCGACCCACTGGATATCTGCGTCATCAGCGAGCGTCCAATTTCAAAAACCGAGATTCTTCTCAATGCACGCGTTGTTGGCGGGCTTCCGATGCTGGATAATGACGAAGCTGACGACAAAATTATCGCCGTGCTGGAAAACGACCCACTCTGGGCATCAGTAGACGATATCTCAGACCTGCCGCCTGCGCTGATCGAGCGTATGCGACACTACTTCATGACCTACAAGCTGGTACCCGGCGAGGAAAACAAAGTCTCCATCGGGCCAGCCTACGGTTTCGAACATGCGCGGAAAGTATTGGAAGCCGCCATGGCAGATTATGACAATGAGTTTGGCGCTGACTAAACTCGCTGGACTGTCACTACCAAAATAACGTGCACATCAAGAGTGTGGAGCGCCGGCGATCCCGGTCAACCACCCGCATAAAAAGCAAGAATCGATAGCAATCGATCCTGACCGAAGCACCTGCTTGGCCGGTGCTTCAGAATTTATGCACATAAAAAAAGTGGAATGATCAAAAGTCATGACCGAAATACCTGCTGACAATTTACGCACCCTCGTCGCGGCCGGAAACAATGGTTTCTACCGCGTCGAAATCGAAGGCGTTGGAAATGCCAGTGACCTGGCCCACGTCATCTCCAAAATCGCTGTCTTTCCTGACTCAAGAAAGGAACTCTGGATTGCGACCAAGGTCCGCCTGACACTTAGTAGCGCGGAACTGGTGGCACTGGCCGATCGCGCAAAAGAAATGGCACATCGACCTGACAAAGTGGCCATCGTCGCGAGCGACGACCTGACTTTCGGTCTGGGTCGCATCTATGCGGGCCATCGCGAGACCGCCGAGCATCAGATGAACGTGTTCCGTACCGAAGAGAGTGCGCTGGAGTGGCTCGACCTCGATGCCGCAACAGCCGCCAACGAGCAGTTGGAAGAGCGGGACTGGGAATACCACCAGACCGTGTCACGATAGCCTCGCCTGCGGCTCGCGCTTTGTGAGCCGCTGCACGCCGATCTACACAGCCATGGCCGTAAACTTCACCTACACCCTGCACGACAATTATCTGGAGATGCAGGTTGCGGGACGCTATGACTACGACGCGGCTATCAGGGAGTTTGCTGTCTTGCTCGACATGGCGCATGACGAAAAGACGCAGAAGGTTCTCGTTGATTACAGAGAGCTGGAACACATCGGCGGCGATGTGGAGAAGATTCTCTATACCTTCAAGGCCGAAGAGATCTACCGCTCCTATCTCACCAAGACTGGCATGCCTTTGCGCCTGGCCTATCTCGCGCCTTCGATCGAATCCGAGCCGGGCGCCGATATTGGCAGGAAAGTCCCTGGCCTCGAATTCGAAATCTTCGCAGACAAGAATGAGGCCATGCGCTGGTTATTGTTTAACGTGTAGTACGACGAAAAGTACTGTTAAGAGCACATCTCAGAGTAATAACAAGAGCGCAACGATCGCTACGCTCTCGCGGCAAACAGCACACCGCTCTCATTTCATTTCGAAATACCACACATAATGCTTCCAGCCCCTGAAGCATTCCGCTCTCCAGTTCGCAGCCCTGCACAAGCCCGCTGAATGGGCTATCCGGGCTACACCGAGCGTGTCGCGATAGCCGGCTGAATGGCCGCCGCGCGCGTTGACGGACCAAGTGCCGCCAGCTGCCCGATGAAGACCAGCGCCAGTGCGCCGATAGGCGTGTAGTACCAGGCCATGGTCGGCATATTGAAATTGGTCGTGAGCATGATACTCAGTGCAATGGTGAGCACAGCACCAATTACCACGCCGATGGCCGTGATAAAGAAGTTTTCCAGCATGAAGTAGCGCACGATAGCCGGTCGCGTCGCACCGAGTGCGCGTCGCGTGCCAATCTGCTTCTTGCGACGATTGATACTGAACACGGCGAGGCCGACGATGCCCATCGAATTAATGAACATCAGCGTCACGATAACCACCAGCAAAATGGTACTCATGGCGCTATCGAGTCGATAGCTCGACTCGCGGGTCTGTTCCAGCGACTCCATATCCCTGATAACCCGTTCGGCTGGTCGCGACGCAAGCAACTCTTCCACTTCGATCATCAAGCTGTCACGCATGCCTGGCTCGGCGCGCACGATATAGCGAGTGAAGGTATCCAGATATAGCTCGGGGACAATGATAGAGTTTTCTACGAAGCTTGCAGTCGGCCACGCCGCCTGCAAACGTTCGACAATACCGACGATCTGGATCGGCACTCCTCCGGGCAGCCACGCAGTGCGCCCTACCACTTCGTTCACCGTAGCCTCCGGGAACAATACCTCCGCCAGCGTGGAGGAAATTACCGCTTTGTCGGCGATCGTCTCGCCGGGCTCGTCACGCATGCGCATATCGGCGGCGGTAAAATATTCTCCCGCAATCAAGTTCAATCCCAGCGTTTCAAATATTTGTTCGTCGGCGCGATAGATAGCAGTGGGTGTGCTGGCCGTATCAGGATCATCTACTGCGCGGATGCCCGTCGAAGAGCCACCGCCACTCACCGGAATCGCATTGATCGACGAGGCACTGCGCACACCGGGAAGCTGTCGCAGCAGATCGAGATCATCCGCTATTACCACGTCTTCGCGATACTCATCGCCATAACCAATGTTAACGACATGAAAGATATTTGCTTCGTCGAGACCGCTGGGCCGCGCCATCAGGCGAGAGCGCTCGTTGATGATGAACACCGCATTGATAATCACCGTCATGGTGAAGGCGATTTGGGCTGCAATGAGCACCGCTCCCAGCTTGTTCCGCAGTAGCGCTCTGACAATTGGTCCAATTTCCATAGTGACTCTCCAGTGCCCCGCTATTGCGTTTTTAGATGAATGGCCGGGTTGACGTTGCACGCGCGCCAGATGGGATAGAGTCCGGCGACGATAGTGCAGACGATGGCCAATGAGATTGTGACCAGAACCACGGGCACGTTGAGATGAATCCAATCCGTGATCATGAGTTGATCGCCGATCAGAATCTTGATGCCTTCCAGTCCGAAGTGTGCAACCACGAGCCCGATCAGCCCGCCCAGCAAGCCGATGAATCCCGCCTCGATCACGTGCTGAATAAACAGCGAGCCCTTGTGTGCACCAAGTGCCTGGCGTTCACCGATCTCGGCGGACTTGCCGAGAAACTTGGCCAGCAACAAACCTATCGTATTGAGCAGGCAGACTGCCAGCAACATAGCCGCGAGAACTGACAGTATGCGCGTCTCATCCGGCATGACTTCCTGTTCAATCATCCATTCCTGTACGTCGAACAGCGCGTTGTTCTGTGGTCTCTGAAAGCGGCCGAGCTGTTGTTGTTCAGCCGTATAGGCGTTGAGGAAACTCAGGTAGTCTTCTTCCTCTGCGCCGTTACGCAGTTCCACCCAGTACTGAATCCAGACACACTCGGAATTGAGAAAGGCCTGTTGCCCCGTTCCTTCGAGTGGCTTCCAGCAGTTGGTGTTACCCGGGCGCGGCATGTCCGACACGACGATGTGACGCCAGGGAATATAAAGCGCCTCACCGCTGTCGAAGGGTCCGTTGTTTACATCATAGAACTTGGGCACAGGATCCCAGTAGTCGAGCACGCCGGAGACCTGATAGTTTTGCCCGGCGAGCACCACCGTTTCTCCCACCGAATCGGCCCCACCAAAGAGTCGTTCATTGGTCTCCCGTGAGAGCACCACCACCTGCTCGATGTTTTCATCGGCCTGTGCTCCCCAGCCCTGACCATAGAGAAAGGGCACGTCGAACATGGGAAAGAAATCGGCGAAGACGCCGCGACCGATTACCGAGAAAGGCCTGATCTCCGGATTGGCAGGCTCCACGATCACCGACAATTTCGAGCTGGCGGTTTGGCGGAATGCCCTGCCCGCATCCTGCAAGGCCATCGAGTCGATATAGGTGAGTTGTTCCGGCGGATCGTTGTCACGATCAGGATCGCCATTGTCGAGCTGCACATGAAACAGCTGTGAACTCTTGTGGGGAATGGGATCGCCACCCATCGTGTAGTTGAGGGTGAAGACCACCATGTAGGCGCCAATTCCTATCGCCACAGCGAGCACCATCAGGGTGCTGAGTATGGGGTTGCGTTTGTAACTCAGCGCAGCCAGTCGCACATAATAAAAGAACATAGTTAATCCTCGCCCTAAGCTCAGGCTACCGCGACCGCAGACTCAGCACTGGCTGCCAGCGGTACTCGCTGTCCACTCTCTTCCGCGATGCGCCCATCCAGTATGTGGATGTTGCGCCGCGATTGCTGCGCGAGTTCCTGATCATGAGTCACCATGATAATGGTCGTGCCCTGGGCGTTGATCTCGTTCAACAAGTCCATCACGCCGTGTGCAGTATTGGAGTCGAGATTTCCCGTGGGCTCGTCCGCGAGCAGGAAGCGTGGCTCACCCACCAGCGCCCGGGCAATCGCCACACGTTGCTGCTGTCCGCCAGAGAGCTGCGCGGGAAGATGTTTCTTGCGCCCGAGCAGGCCTACTGACTCCAGTGCCTTTTCCACTCTTGGTTTGCGTTCGCTGGCTTTCAGGCCGCGATAGCGCAGTGGTACATCAACGTTGTCGAACAGATTCAGATCGGGCATTAAGTTGAAGCTTTGAAAAATAAATCCGATCTTTTCATTGCGCAGGCGCGCGCGCTGAAAGTCGCCGAGTTCGGTAACATCGACGTTATCCAGCAGATAGGTGCCAGCGGTGTAGGTTTCCAGCAGCCCGGCGATATTCAGAAAGGTCGTCTTGCCACAACCAGAAGGACCGGTGATGGTAACGAACTCTCCCTCCTCCACCTGTAAAGTGAAGTCACTCAGGGCATGGGTTTCTACCAACTCCGTGCGAAACACTTTGCTGATGTTGGTCATTTTCAACATGGGGCAACCTCTCTGTGCGTCATGCGTTGCATTTGCGAAGCCCGGCTTTCTGCCAGCGGCTAGTCGTTAATCAGGACGGTCTCCGCCCCATCGAATGTATCGGTACTCGAGATGATGATTGTTTCGCCGGCCTCGAGCCCGCTCAGAATCTCAATCGTATTCAGGCTTGTCGCACCGGTCGTGATAGTGCGGCGTCGCGCCATACCATCGGCGACCACGTAGGCAACACGGCCATTGCCGCTATCGAAAAATTGACCTCGCTGCACCATGATGACGTCGGCTTTTTCTTCGAGCAGGATGCGAGTTGTGAGGCGCTGGTTCTGTCGCAGGCCATCGGGGACCTGTCCATTGAAGCGTACGCGGCCGGTAACCTGATTGGCGATAATTTCTGGCGAGACAGCGACGAGAGTCGCGGGGAACACATCGGTGCCTGCACGCACTTCGGACTGCATGCCGATGGCAAGATCGTCAGCATAACTCTCTGAGATTTGTACCTCGACTTCGAAGGCTGACAAATCAACGACACTTAGGATGGCCTGATT
Organism: uncultured Pseudohongiella sp.; assembly: GCA_965228725.1. Taxonomy (GTDB): domain Bacteria; phylum Pseudomonadota; class Gammaproteobacteria; order Pseudomonadales; family Pseudohongiellaceae; genus UBA9145. The sequence continues at coordinate 708,559 of OZ245834.1, forward strand.
CTCAGCCACATTGGTTTTTTGATTGACCGCAAGGTTTCCGACGATGCCGCTCACCGGCGACAGCACTTGCAACTCATCGACCTGTCGCACAAGATCGGCGACCAATAACTCTTGCTGATCGACGCTAAGTTGAGTCGTCCGCAGTTCAAACTCGAGTCGTTCGTTGTCGAGTTCGGTATCCAGCACCGCATGCTTGTGTAGCAGCTCCGCTGTCTGCAGATCGTCCTGCGCCTTTTCGTAATCCACTTCGATCAGCGCACCGCGGGTAAAGGCGCGCTCAGCTCTCTGCATCTCACGCTGCGCTGCTTTGAGCGCAATGCTCGCAGAGTCTTCAGCCTTCTGGTTTTCCAGTTGCTGTTGCCTGGTAGTGATCTGCTGCCGCTCCATCTCTACCTGCAGAGACAACAAGCGAGACTGTTCCTGCGCCAGCCGATTCTCGATCTCCGGGCTGTCTATTTCAGCCAGCACCTGTCCCGCCATTACACTGTCACCGGAGTCTACATTGAACGTGATAGTGCCCGATTTACTGGCGTAGAGTGTTGGGCTGACTGCGGCCACGACGCGCCCCTGCACCGAGATATCGCGCAGGAAATCGCCACGCCGCACCTCGGCCAGACGCAGTCGTTCCAACGCAACCGATTGTTCTGCCTGACTCCAGCGTGCGAGCACTGGCGTGACCAGCCATAGCGTCACAAGTAACAGGATTGCGACCGCAATCCAGATAAACAGGGGGCGGCGCCCTGACGGTGGCGCGATGGCCACATCCTGGGCGGAGGTATCAGATATGCTCACTCGGTCCTCGCGCGTAGTGCTTTATTGTCGTTATTCCCCAGAGCCAAGAGCCTCTGGCCTGGAATTAGTACTTGGACGAGTGGCAAATGAAAAAGGTTAACATTTTGGCAAATTTGTCTGGGCCGTACCTGCAGGGCAGGAATAGGCGCGTGCAGCTTCTGCCCATAGCATCGGGACCCAGACGGTGCTCGCGCTGCAGCGCATTGCAACAACAAGTTGGAGTGATACACTAAGTCAGTTCCGGATCGCTCACACCGTGATTGCGCTTACCGGAATACACAGACGCTCTGCCCCTGGAGTGACTGATGTTGCAACTCTCACAGAACAAAAGAATAAGGAGAGAGCATGGAAAGCAGTTTACTCACAGGCCGTCGTCGCACCCTGCCCAGTGTGCTCGCACTGCTGACACTCGGCATTGCAGCTACCAAGATTCTGAACGGGCCGGTCAGTTACGCTGAAGACGCCGGTAATCTTTACAATACCCCTTTTGATATTCGCACCGGCGAGCGTTATTTCGAACGCCAGTGTTCGCGCTGTCATGGCTTCGATGCGAAAGGCAATGACGAGACTGGTGCACCTGATTTGACAGGCCGCCTCAATCGCGCGAGTAGCGATGCGGGTATCTTCAATATCATTCGTGAAGGCGTGCCTGGCACAGCGATGCTACCCGTGGCGGCCGACGTTCCTGACGCAACGGTCTGGCAACTCGTTTCCTATATTGGCTCACTGCGCTATGACCCATCCAGCGTCGATCTCGCCGGAGACGCCGATGCCGGTCGCGCACTGTTTACTGGACGTGCCGAATGTAACAGTTGCCACATGGTGGCGGGTGAAGGCGGCCGCATGGGCCCCGATCTCTCCCGTGTGGGCGAGAACCAGCGCCCGGAAGACCTGCTCGACGCCCTGGTCAATCCCAGCGCCGATGTCGATCCTCGCTGGTGGACGCTGCGGGTAACCGGACCGGATGGTGTAACGCACGAAGGCTTTCGGATGAACGAGGACAGCTTCTCTTTGCGCATTATGGATGCCGACGAGGAGCTATGGTCCTTCCCCAAGAACCGCATCGAATCCTACGACCGAATTGAACAATCCACCATGCCCAGCTATGACCAGCGCCTGAGTGAAGACGAGCTCGACGACCTGGTCGCCTATCTGTTTTCACTGCGCCGGGAGAGATCCGAATAATGAAAAGAACACGCCATGTCGCCCTGCTCGCTTCCTGCCTTTCCCTGGTTTCTGCCTCGCAGTTGCTTGCCCAGGAAACAGATCAGGAACAGCCCTTCACCTCGGTCATTACGCCGGCCTTTACACCCGTCACCTGGGAACGTCTGGTCGATGCGCGCAATGAACCGGAAAACTGGTTGATGTACTCGGGCACGCTGGACAGCCAGCGTTACAGCCTGCTGGATCAGGTCAATACCAGCAACGTCGATCAGCTTGAACTCAAGTGGTCCTACCAGATCCCTGTGATCGACCGCGCCGAGACCGTGCCGCTGGTCGTGGACGGAATCATGTTCATCACCGAGGCGCCGAGCAATGTGGTGGCGGTGGATGCTGCGACTGGACGTGAATACTGGCGCTATAACCATGACATGCCCGATGACCTGCGCATCTGCTGCGGACGCAACAACCGCGGTGTCGCAATCCTCGGCGAGACTCTCTTCATGAGCACGCTGGACGCGCACCTTGTCGCCATCGATGCCCGCACCGGTAACGTGCTCTGGGACAAGGAAGTGGCGCCCCATGACACCGGTCACAGCAAAACGGCAGCCCCCCTGATCGTGAAAGATCTGGTCGTTACCGGCATTGCTGGCGGGGAATTCGGCATCCGCGGCTTTCTCGATGCCTACGACCCGGAGACTGGCGATCTGGTGTGGCGTACCTACACCATTCCGGGGCCGGGTGAATTCGGCAACGATACCTGGTCAGGGGACTCCTGGCAGAACGGTGGCAGCCCAACCTGGATCACGGGCTCCTATGATCCGGAACTGGACCTGATCTACTGGGGAACCGGTAACCCGGGCCCGGACTGGAATGGCGATGTCCGTCTCGGCGACAACCTCTATTCCGATTCCGTGCTGGCTCTCGATGCCGATACGGGCAATCTGGAGTGGTATTTCCAGTTCACACCTCATGACGTACACGACTACGACGCGATCCAGATTCCCATCCTCGCAGATATCGAAGTGGGCGGCGAACAGGTCCCAGCCATGATGTGGGCCAATCGCAACGGCTTTTACTACACATTCAATCGGGCCACGGGCGAGTTCCTGCTCGGCAAGCCCTACGCCACCGTGACCTGGGCCTCCGGTCTGGACCCACAAACTGGCGCCCCTATCCGGGTCCCAGGCATGGAGCCCACTTATGAGGGCGTGCTGGTCTCACCCCCGATTGTCGGTGCCACCAACTGGTACTCACCCGGTTACAGTCAGGACACCGGCCTCTTCTACGTCACCTCGTTCGATGGTGAACAGGAGTTTTACAAGCGCGATGAAGACTTTGAAGTCGGGGAACGCTATACGGGCGGCGGTGGTCGCTATATCCAGCCCATGGACTCCTTCCATAGTTCAATTCGTGCCATCGACCCAAGTACTGCCGATATCGTCTGGGAATTCCCGATCATGCCCCGTTCGTCTGCCGGCATTACCACGACTGCCGGTGGATTGCTCTTCTCCGGCACTGCAGATGGTTATTTCTTCGCGCTCGATGCCGAATCCGGAGATGAGCTGTGGAACATCTCTCTGGGTAGCCGGGTACATGCCGCGCCAATGACTTACTCAGTCGATGGCGAGCAGTTCGTTACCATCGCATCGGGCAATGTGGTGTTTACTTTTGGCCTGAAAGACTGAACAGCCTGCCCCGTGGGCTCTATGCAGCCTGCGGGGAAATAAAACACGATTTTTCAATAGTTTAAAGTGTTTTATTAACGCTTAATCTGAAAGAAGGTGAAAAACCGCTCGTCTCGAGACAAAAACACCGTCCACGCTTGTCTTTTCCCGGGTCTAAGCCTCCAAAAAAGCTCTTGTTTACCTCGCTTTCCAAAACGAAATTGTTCGCTATTACAGTATGTTAGGGGGCAATTTGGAGGTTTGATGCGACACCTCTCGCCCTCTGCGGCCTGACAGCAACCACGACACTGCAAGCACCCCGCACCGAGTTTGACCCTCTGTTGTCCCTATAAAGCACTTTCCCGGAGCGAACCCTGTGGTTAACCTGCGGAGAATAGCTCGCAGGCAGTCCGCGCGAAAAACCCAGAACAACAACGGCATTCTCTATGGCGATCAAGCACCCCCAGTTTCCGGCCGCCGCCTATAATGACACCGCTACGCTCGTGCAGCCCTGCCCTGGCTCACGCCTGGTCGAAGACGATAACGGTAGCGTCCTGTTTGGCCAGCCGCCCGAGGTTCTGAAAGGCCTGCTTCTGGCTGGGATCAATAATTTCGACACCATCGTACTGCCGGATATCAAAGAGAAGAGCGGATCACTGACTAACAGCCTCGAGTTTCCCCTCTATTTCTTCCTCTTCGTCAGCAAGGGGCTGGAAGAAGGGCGCAGACTCAATCTGGTGGGCGAAGCCACCGATATCTCCCATGCCCTGCGCCTGCTGCGCATTACCCTGCTGGGGCCCACCCGACCTGAACTGGAGGGCTGGGGTACGGAACCCGCCCTACGAGACGAATGGCTGGCCGCGGCCTGTGAGCTCGCGCTCAAGGACGCAGACGGACGCATTATCCCGGTCGAAGACTTCTTCAATATCGTGCCTTTCGAGCAGGGTGTCGCTGCAATTGGGCGCCAGACGATAGCCCATCTCGGACCCGACCTCTTTGAACTCAGCTCCGCCGGCAACGGCGTCATGCGGATCGATCTGAACGAAGATACGCGGATCGATCCCCCGTATCCCATGCAGCCGGATTATGTGCCTGGCGGGCTGGTCAAAATGGGCATCGAGGTACTTGGCGGAGCCTCGGGTTTCACACCGACAGAACCGTGTACGGGGCTCGCGCTGTGCTACAACGGGGAGTACCTGTTGATCGACTGCATACCCTTCCTGGAACAACATCTGTTCGCTCGCGGCATCTCCAGGAATCAGATCAGCGCAGTGTTCCTCACGCATCTGCATGACGACCACTCCTCGCTTTTACCGTTACTGCAGATGCCCCAACGCATTGACCTCATCACGACCCGAGAAATCTACACGATGGCGATGGAGAAAATCGCCTGCGGGATCGGCTGGACTCCCGACGTGGTTGCGGAGCATTTTCGGCTGGAAGAAGTTGTTCCCGGCAAACGATTGAATTATTTCGGCCTGAGCATCGAACCCCACGTGACCGTGCACAGCATCCCGACCATCGGCGCGACCTTCTCAACCGTCCACAAAGGAATCCGTCGAGAGATCTGCGTGGTCGGTGACAACCACGCCATGAGTTCAGTGCGCGAGATGACCAGTCGTGGCTTGATACGCGCGTCGACAACCAGCAATCTCGAACGTCTTTATAGTGATCGTTTCGCCCTGCTAGTGGCCGACGGTGGTGCTGGTGCCATCCATGGCGATCCTGCCGACGCCATTCAATCCGGTTCTGACCGCGTTGTGTTCGTACATGTAGAGCAGCTCACCAATGAGTTCAATACCACTTTCTCACTGGCGACCAGCGGCAAACGCTACACTATTCTCGAGGGCGACCCGGCAATCTATACTTCGCAAATCAATCACTACCTCACCTGCTGGCTAGGCCGCCCCTTCCCGAATCGCTGGATGCGCAGCTTGCTGGCCGAAGAGGAGATTCGTCGCTACAACGCCGACGATGTGATTCTGGTGCAAGACACTACCACCCGCGGCTTCGTCTACCTGATACTCACCGGCTATTGTGATGTTGTCCGTCACGATGGCAGGGAGTTGCATTACGAGGCCAGCCTGCAGGCCGGCGACATACTCGGCGAGATGGCTGTCATCACCGGCGTCGGCACACGAAACGCGAGTGTCGTAGCAAAGACACCTGTCACCTTATGCGTTTTCTCAGAGGAGACGTTCAAGTCTTTCATCTTCGCAGAAGGTTTTCAGGACAAACTTCTGATGCAATGGGCCATGCGTCCACTCGTCTCGAAGCAGCCGCAATTCCGGGAACTGAGTTCTACGGTGCTGGAGAAATTATGCAAGATGGGTGAGACCCGCTCACTGCAAGCCGGCGATGATCTCGCCATCGATGAAACCTACTGGTATCTACTGGCGATGGGTGATGCCAGCATTAGCGGAAAGCGCCTGTGTCGCGATGATGACTTCGGCAAGCGCCCATTCGCCGAGCCGCGCTACGGCAGTGTGAGCACTGAAAAAGGCTGCAAGTTGTTGTTGTTCAACGCAGAGCAACTGGATCAACTGCGACTGAGCACTCCACAACTCAATTACATTCTGCGGAAATTGCGTGTGTTGGAGGATAGTGCTGGGGTAGACTGGCTACTGGGTCCTGTTTCGATAACCGATCAGTATTCAGCTATTCCACACTAGAGTCTGTCGCAGTATGAGCACACCCTCGACTCCCGTACCAAAATCGACTATTCCGCACAGCGTCTCACCGCAACAGATTCTGGCGTTGAACGACGCAGCAAGTTCGGAAAATAAAATCCATAGCGACGAGATCGCAGCACGCTATGGCTTCAAGGGCGCGCTGGTCAGCGGCGTCAATCTGTTCGGCTATCTCACGCAGTCATTGGTACGCACCTATGGTGCCAGTTGGCTGGAGAGCGGCATCATGGATGTCGCCTTTCTCAAGCCCGCTTACGAAGACGAACTGCTATCGATCCGCACCGAGACGCTCGGTATGGAATCCAGTCAGCGCAATCATCTCACCAGTCTCTATAACGAGACTGGTCGCCTGCTGGCCAAGCTGGAGTCCTGGTTGCCCGATCAGCTCCCTGCCATTCAAAGCTGCCTGCCAGTGAACAGTGACATCGCTACCGCACCCGAGCAAAGACCGGAAGCCCACTGGGATGCGATCGAACTGATGCAACCGGCATCCGCCTTCATCTGGCAACCCGACAGCGCAGAGAACGCAGAACACGTAGCCATCCAGCGAGATCAGTCTGCGCTCTATCAGGGCGATGAAGCCTATCTGCACCCCTACCTCATTCTCAAGATGTGCAATCAGGCCCTGATGCGACTGTATGCCATGCCTGCCTGGATACACACAGGCAGCAAACTGATCCTGCGCAAGGCGCTGCGGGTCGGCCAGTCGATTGAAATACGCAGCCTGCCGGTCGACAAGTGGGAACAACGTGGCCATCAGTTCATCAAGCTCTATGTTGCCATGCTGACGGCTGATGAGGTCGCGCTGGAAGTCGAGCACACAGCCATCTTCAGGATCGCCGACCAGTCCTGAGCTGAAGTCCCGCTCAGGCTACCGCAACTGTCCGGCGGATCATCTCTTCACCGCCCCTTCCCCCACCTCGCTTCATGCCATACTGCTGGCACGCCGGACTTCGTTTCGAGTATAGTTTTCATCAGTACTGGCGGGATTTTCCAAATTCTTCGGTGCATACACAGGAATAACAAGAGCACACGCTGCAAGGCGTCAGAACCGACACAGAACCGGAAACCCAGCATGCCTCTCGACATTACTTTCACTCTCAGCGACCGGGACATCGAGCGCTTCAAATCTATTGTTAGCAACTCTCGCCACGCCGCCAGCGATCAGCAGGGAAAGATCGAGATCGAGAATGCGGCGCGCAGAATTGTCGACCTGGCCATGGGTGCAGACTTGCCTGACTTCATCGCCAGCCGCCTGTTGCAACTCAAGACGCTACTGCAGATGTTGCAAGACCGGGAGTGGGATCTGGCCGAGAGCGAAAAGTCACGCATCATCAGTGCGCTGTCCTACTTTGCCAATCCCACCGACCTGATACCCGATCACATTCCCGGCATCGGCTTTCTCGACGATGCCATCTTTGTCGAAATTGTTATCAACGAGCTGCGGGACGAGATTGCTGCCTACGATGAGTTCTGCGATTTCCGCAACAGTGAAGAAGCACGCCGGGTCGCGGCCGGCGAAGACATTACAGCCGCGCGCGAGGCCTGGCTGAAGGAAAAACGCGATGCGCTGCAAGCGCGCTTGCAAGAGAGTCGGGGCAACCCGGAAAGTGATGGACTCACATTCCATTTCCTGTAGCATGCTTGCTCATTGACAGATAGACGGAAGCTCACGCCAACGAACCTGACTGATTGAATACTTTGTGCAATGACGCATCAAGACGTAGCCAAACAACACGCACACCTCGGGTCTAGCCCTCTTTCCGACAGCGCAGCGCTCGACCTTGCCTACCGCGAGGACACTGCTGCATTGCTCAGCGAAGCGGCGGCCATGCGGGATATTGGCCATGGCAACATTGTGACGTATTCCCGCAAGGTCTTTATTCCGCTCACCCAGCTCTGTCGTGACGTCTGTCACTACTGCACTTTCGCGCAGACCCCGCGCCACATCCCGCAAGCCTATCTTCCCAAGCCGGAAGTCTTGCGCCTCTGCCGTGAAGGTGCCGCGCTCGGCTGCCAGGAAGCCCTCTTTACGCTCGGCGAGCGACCTGAGCTACGTTACAAAGCTGCACGCGACGCGCTGGCCGAGATGGGTTATGCCACGACACTGGACTATGTCCGCGACGTAGCGGAGGCAGTGCTCAAGGAAACCGGGCTACTCCCCCATATCAACGCGGGCACCATGACGCGCGACGAAATTGCCGCGCTCCGTCAGGTGAGTGCGTCCATGGGTATCATGCTGGAATCCGCCTCGGAACGTCTCTGCGAAAAAGGCATGCCGCACTTCGGATCACCGGACAAGGCGCCGCAAGTCAGACTGGAGACGCTTCGTCTGGCGGGTGAAGCCAACGTGCCTTTTACTACCGGCATTCTCATCGGGATTGGAGAAACACGGCTTGAACGCATCGAGTCGCTACTCGCTATTCGCCGCTTGCATGAGGAATTCGGGCATATTCAGGAAATCATCGTGCAGAATTTCCGCCGCAAGCCCGGTACCAAGATGGCGCAAGCGCCAGAACCCGACCTGGAAGAAATGCTCTGGACTCTCGCGGTGACGCGGCTGATTTTCGGGCCCGCGATGAATATTCAGGCACCACCGAATCTCAGTCCGGGAGTATTACCGCAACTCGTTGCGGCTGGCATTAATGACTGGGGCGGCGTGTCACCTCTGACACCGGATCATGTAAACCCCGAAGCGCCGTGGCCGCACCTCGACAAGCTTGCCGCCGAGACTGCACAGGCAGGCAAGTTCCTGGATCAGCGACTGACAGTCTATCCAGAGTACGCGCGCAACGCAGAGCGCTGGATCGATCCCGCCGTCACGCCAACCGTACTGCGGCAGATGGATTCCGACGGATTCGCCAAGAGGGATACCTGGCACTCAGGCGAGGAACAGCAACCACCTCTTCTCGACACGCAGTTGTTGAGAGACTCAATCACGGACTGTGTCAGCGAACGCATCAGCTCGATCGTACAAAAATGCGTCGCGGGCCAGAGCGTCTCCGAACCGGAAGTGGCCGAGCTATTCAGAGCACGCGGCGCTGACTTTGCCCATATCTGCCAACAGGCTGACCAACTGCGGCAAGCGCTGTCCGGCGACACCGTCAGCTATGTCGTCAATCGCAATATCAACTACACCAATGTCTGCTATTTCAAGTGTCAGTTCTGCGCGTTCTCGAAGGGCAAGCTGGCTGAGAATTTACGCGGTCGGCCCTATGACATCAGTGCGGAAGAGATGGCTCGTCGCTGTGTCGAGGCCTGGGAGCGTGGCGCCACTGAAGTGTGCATGCAGGGCGGAATCCATCCCGATTACACCGGCAGTACGTATCTGGAGATCGTCGCGACGGTTCGCCAGGCAGTGCCGGGCATGCACATCCATGCGTTCTCGCCACTGGAGATCTATCAGGGCGCGCAGACGCTGGGCATCTCCTTGTCTGATTTTCTGCAGCAACTCAAAGACGCTGGCCTCAATACTCTTCCGGGTACAGCAGCCGAAATCCTGCATGATGACGTACGGCAAACACTGTGTCCCGACAAGCTGAACACCGAACAGTGGCTGGAAGTGATGGCGGCCGCGCACGCGTGTGGATTCAATACGACAGCGACCATCATGTTTGGTCACATCGACACACCGGAACACTGGGCAGCGCACTTGCTGCGTATACGGGAACTGCAGGAACGTACAGGCGGATTCACCGAGTTTGTTCCCCTGCCCTATGTTCATATGGAAGCGCCCCTCTACTTGCGCGGGCGTTCCCGCTCCGGCCCGAGTTATCGTGAAGCGATTCTGATGCATGCTGTGCCGCGACTGGTGTTTAACAAGTTACTACCGAATATCCAGACCTCCTGGGTCAAAATGGGACGTCAGGGTGCAATGGATTGCCTGCGCGCAGGAGCCAACGATCTGGGCGGCACACTCATGAACGAGAGTATTACCCGTGCAGCAGGTGCGGAGCACGGCCAGGAGTGGTCACCGGCTGAGATTGAGAGCACGATTGCGGCGCAGGGTCGGCGGCCGATGATGCGCACAACGCTGTATCAGGCAGCCAGCGAGGAACGCCGGGACAGCGCCTTTGCGGCGCAGGCGCTCCAGCCCTGCCACAACGAGGCGGCACTCAAGACCCAGCGCAGCAAAAAGCTTATTGCTCTTAGCAATCCGGGTTAAAACCCGATGCTTTGGGGCCTTCCTGCCACTCACCTGACTGCTGAACCGATGCCTGGATTACCACCGAAACAGTTATCAAGCATTCCCTTTCCTATCGCAAAAAAATCGCCGCTTCGCGCTACAGTCTGTAACGCGACAGCAGAAACAGAATCAGTATAATCAATTACCAAACAGGGTCTGATATCACACGCTGATTCAGATCACCGATAATAACAAGGATGCCCATAAGCAATGAAAATAGCGGTAACTGGTGCCAACAGCAGTGTCGGAAAGGCTCTACTCGCTGAGCTCGCAGCACAGGGCCATCACGTCAGTGCTGGCGTTCGGAGTAGCAAGTCATTCGCAGATCTGCCTCAGCACGAAAACATCTCTCCCTGCACGATCGATTATCAGGATACAGCCACCCTGCTCGCTGCGCTGAATGGCTGTGACGCAGTCATTCACCTCGCTGGCATTCTAATCGAAAGCAAGCATTCCAATTACGCGACAGCAAATATCGCAGCGACGGATGCAGTAGTTGCCGCGGCACGAGAAGCGAGCTTGAAGCATATTGTGTTCATCAGTGTCGTTAACGCCAGCGCCGACTCGCGCAATGCCTATCTGCGCTCCAAAGGTTTGGGCGAGGTGTCGGTGCAGCAATCGGGCATTCCCGCTACGGTGCTGCGCACTCCCATGCTACTCGGTCCGGGCACGGCAGGCGCCTCATCGCTTATTGGCACAGCACGCGGCAGCACGGCCAAGATTCTCGGTGGCGGCAACTACACCATGCGACCACTCGATGTCGAAGACTTATGCAATGCAATTATCGCTGCCTGCAATAATCCACAAGAACACAATTGTGTTCGGGAACTCGTTGGCCCCGAAGGAATCACCTTCCGCGCGCTCATCGAAAAAACTGCTGCGCTACAGGGACGCGAGATCAGCATCAGCTCCATACCAATCTGGTCAGCGAAACTGTTTGCCGCGATTGGTTCGATCGTCAAGGGCGGCGGCATTAGCCCAACCGTGATCGATGTGATTACCAGCGATGAACACGTCAGCAGTAATGCCGACACCGCGCTGGGCATCACCCTGACACCGCTGGATACCACTCTTCAAAAAATACTAACGGCGCATTCCTCATGAGCGAACCAACAGAAGCAACACCAGAAGTCCAGGCAGACAGCGCAGCGGCAGCAGCACCAGGCAAGAAAAAAAGCCCGGTCGGCCGTGTCATCTTCCTGATTATCACGGCCTTATGTTTCGCCTATCTCTACTACCGGCTCAATGGTGCGGCGATGCGCGAAGGCATGAGCCTGACTGCCTATATGACCCAGGTATTCGCCAATGTCGCCTGGCTCCCCTGGCTGGGCCTGATGATGGCCTATTCCCTGTTTTATTTCCTGATCGATACGCTCGTGGTCACCCGCGCACTGAACTGGTTTCTGGCGCCTATCCGCTATCGCGATATTCTGCCCATACGTGCCAGCGCCTATATTATTTCGATCTTCAATGAGCAGATTGGTAAAGGTGCGATGGCCTACTACCTTAACAAACGCGACAAGGTGCCAGGCTGGGAAGTCGGCTCAGTCATGTTGTTTATCATGTTCTGCGAGATCTTCTATCTACTGATCTGGGCAACGGCCGGCTACCTCTTCAGCGGCGCCGAATTACCCGAAGTGTTCAGTATCCTGCCTGTTATTAGCATCAGTGCATTCATTTTTCTGGCGCTCTGGATGCTCTACTTCAACGGCAAGATTCTGCCCAACAATCAGTTTCGCGAGCGGCGCATTCTCGCAGCGTTTCGACAGGCCAAGCCCTGGCACTATGGCGCATTCTTCCTGTTGCGCTCACCTGCCCTGTTGGCTGCGGTGGTGGTCTATACCACGGCACTCAATCTGTTTGGAGTTGAAGCCTCCATCATGAATCTGCTGCCCTATCTGCCGGTAATATTTTTCGCAGCGGCGGTGCCGACCCCGATGCGTGCTGCAGCGATCACTTTCTGGGTAGTGCTCTTTCCGGAGAATGAGGGCCAGATGGCTGCGTTTGGCTTTGTGCAGCACAACTTCTTTATCCTGTTCAACGCCCTGATCGGCCTCCTGTTCTGGCGCCGCGCGCAACGCGACCTGTTTGCTTGATGCTCGCCAATCTGCTGACTGGCATACGTGTACTGCTGATCGCACCGCTGGTGGTGTTGATCAGCAGCGCAGACGAGTCTTCGGCAACCTTGCTGCTGGGCCTGCTTCTCATCGCCATTGCCAGCGACTATTTCGATGGCATCGTCGCACGCCGCATGCAAACCGCATCACCGCGTGGCCAGTTATTCGATCACAGTACCGACTTCCTGTTTGTCACTTCCGGGCTATTCGCCGCGGCATCCACAGGACTCCTGACCATCTGGCTCCCGATTCTCATTGTGTTGGCTTTCAGCCAATACGTATTGGACTCCTACTTCCTCTATCGACAGAAGCAATTGCGCATGAGTTTTCTCGGCCGCTGGAATGGGATTTTCTACTTCGCCCCACTGCTGCTCATCGCCTTTGACCGCCTGGTGGCTGTTGATCTGGGCATCGCGTTACAGGGACTCGCCTGGCTGCTCTTGTTCACGACCCTGCTGTCGATTGCAGACCGGCTACTCGCACCACTGCGTCAAACCTGAAGCTGCAGGCAGCGCAGCCTGCTCATAGGATACGAATCGAGAATTGACACAGGAGCGCTATCGCTCATTCCTCTGGCGGGCGTGAACCGAAGCTGAGTGGGTATAGCGGGTAGAGAGTAAAGAAGTCGCGCAGCCTGAACTCGTTCAGTACTTTTTGACTGTAGCCACGCTTGCGGTTGCGAAATTGGTCATAATCGCGATAGCGCAGTTTGTGCAGGCAATCCTTGCACACGACCAGGCCATGCGACACCAGCGACACATCCCCGCCCGGTCGAATCTTCAACAAATCATAGTCTTCAGCGAGTCGGGTCGTGGCCAGAAATTCCTGCTGCGGGTGCTCGGCCAGCTCTGTTTCGATCCGCGCACAGCGCGCGACATGGTAGGTAGGAAACTCGCGGTGGGTGCGATAGTAGTTTTCATCGGGATTGTAGATGAGTACCCGGGAATTTTTCACGGCAAGTGTGTTATCCGGGAGGAACTTCAATTGCGCTAACGGCAGCAGTTTACCCGCGCTCTCAAGTTCCGAACGCTCATTTCCTGTCAGGTGGATCGCCGGGTCAAACAGCTCGAAGTAACCGAGCTCACTCGCACCCATCTTCTCCCGTAGCGTATTGAACGGAGCGAAGTCGGTGAAATCCAGCAACTCCATTTAGCGGATCTCCTGCAAAATGGTCGACAGCCGGGTTTCCGCGTCGGTTACAACAACGAATTCAACGCGCCGTGAACGATCTGCGTCTTCAAAACCGTCTGGTGAGCGAATCAATTGCGAAGACGAGAGGCCGTTGGCGGTCAGGCGCTGTCGCAACCAGTCTTTCTCATGCGCCACAGCGTCGAGTTCCATCAGATAGCCTAGCGTCGAGCGGGTACGCTCCTGAGAAAGCGCCATGTTTAACAGATAGGCCGCATCACTATCCTGTGCCTGAGACCAGGAGCTGGAAGTGTGCCCTTCGATCCTGATCTCCAGAATCTCCTCGCGGTATTTGGGCGAGGCAAGTATTGTCATATAGCGCGGAAAAAACTCGGCAAGAATGTTTGCGAACTCAGCGCGCAGACTGGACTCCCCTTCCTCAAACAGCAGATCGGTGTTGGTGAAGCGCAAGCGCAGATCTTCATCGAGCTGTGCACCCCAGCGCGGCAAATCGCTTGCGAACTCCTGCTGCAGATCCGTGTAGAGTTCCTCTCGCAGATCCTCATACAGAACAACGACACGCTCAATCTCGTCATTCTTGCGCTCGACGATCACGAGATACATGACCGCAATCAGCAGGAACAGCATCATCAGCCCACTCATCAGATCGCTGACAGCAATCCAGTGTTCTTCCGTCTCCTGTTCCAGTTCTGTGTGCTGCAGACTCATTACTGTGTGCTCTTCACTTGCAGCGCGGCGCTAGTTGCGCGGCGCCTCAAGTTGTTGTTCGGCGATTTGCAGCACCGAGCGCAGGCGATCCGTTAGCGGCATATAGTCATTCACGAATTTCTCAGACAGCGCAGTCAATTGATAACCAAAAGTCTGCAAAGCCTGAGTGAGCTCCTTCTCCATGGCCTCGTCGAGACGGCGTGCCTGTGCATCCGTTTTGTCTGCCATGGCCCGTACATGTTCCGCCAGCCCGCTATGGGCACTGTTGACCGAAGCAGCAAGCGATTGATTGACCTCTGCTACCGTGGCGCTGATATCCCGAGCCGCCTGGCTGAGCAATTGGGTCACACTGCTGTTGTTCTGCTCGATACTCGCCGTGAGTTTCACCGTCAGCTCGCTGACATAATCACTCAGCGCGGGCAGCCCTTTTGAAGCCTGCCCCACCAGCCCCGACAAGCCGGACAGATAGCCTTCCAGATTGCGAGTCTGTTGCTCAAGCCCACTGAGCAGCTCACCCAGGGAACCGGCCACGCGATTGAATTCCCGCGAGTGTTCCAGCATTTGTTCGTAGGAGTCCCCCGCTTGCTGGATCACCTGAATACTGGACTGCTGTGCCTGCAGCATCTTGTCGAGCTGTGCTGTGTAGGACTGCTGCCAATCCAGAAGCTGGCCGAGTGACGCATTGAACTTCTGAAAATTCTCGCCGTATTGCACTTCGATGCGACTATTGAAGTCACGCATCACGGTCTCAATCGCCAGCGTTAACGCGTCACTGTTGGCACCAACCATCTCCTCGCGATAATGCCGATTGGCCTCGAGCAGGCTCGCATTGTCTTCCCGGCTCTCGAGCCTGAGTGCGTTGAGATTGTCGTTCAGCGCCACGATGGCATTGTTAAGGTCTGTGACAGTCGCCTGCTGGCTGGTCGCTGCGTCGGATTGCCGTATCGAGCGCAGAGCGGCACGCAGGCGGATACTGAGTGCACCGAGTATGCCTGTCACCGATGACCAGACTGCCACACCAAGGCCATCGATCATCAACGGCACACTCGCTTCGATATTGGCGCTATCAAATTGCATCAGGCCGAAGGCGATGCCGAGAAAAGTGCCAAAGATACCGAAGCTGGTCAGGATCGAGGGTGCACTGCGCACTGTCTGCTGCGAAAAACTCGGGCCATGGAAATAGGCGATCAAGCCCAGCATGGCGGCAATCAACACCCAGGTGATAGTGGTCAGGTCGAGCAGTGCAGCCATCGCAATTCCCGTCAGTCTTCAGCCTGGCGACGATAGGCGCCGTAGATGAGCTCTTCAGTGAACTCCACACACTTGAATTCGAGTAGCTGAGCGTTCTCATCCAGCCGTCGATACAGAGGCAAGCGCAGGGTCCATGGGCGTGTGTAGGTATTGGGATCTTCCAGAGTCGCCTCATAGATCAACACGTCTGGCCCGCGATGTGTATAGCGCTCGGTCACGCGCAATGCATCGCTGTGGTGATTACCTGCGTGGTCCAGCCAGGTATCCGGCACCTGATCGGTGACATCGATGACCAGAGTATCGCCCTCGAAATGCGCTCGTGAGTGACCCATCCAGGAGAATACCGGTGCCTCGAAGTCCGGGCGGTCGACATAGACGATGCGACTGGCACTGGCGAATTCGTAGGCGAATATCAGGTGCTCCGGTGATTGCACTATCTGGAAAGGGAATGGCAGGTAGTTCGCACGCGGCACACCCGGCATATAACACTTGACCAGTGGGTCGAGAGACAACCAGTCAGCGGCATTGGCCTGCTGCTGGGCCCTCGCTTCAGCGGTATATGGGATTTCTCCGCCAACCACGACTCCCACACTGGCCGCTGAGGCCCCAAAGGCGCCCAATACTGGCAAGGGGGGAAAGTCGGCTGCACTCGGCTCGACATTCCAGTGAGCAGCGCCGAGTGCCTGCCACAAGCCATTAAAATCCGGTCTGCCATCTGCGGTGCGCGGGATATCCTGCGCATTTGCCAGTCCCGCGACCGCGAGACTCACTACTACGAGCAGGACGCTCGCGAGGCGGTGTTGACCCATTTCCAGGAACTTCTTAACCAACAACATGTTATGGAGCATCTTCTACGGTCTCCTCGAGTCGTGACTTGTTATTTTGAATTGCTGTTATTATCACAGGCCATGCGTTGTCAGCTGGCTCGCGCCAGTCTAGCACAGGCAGCGAGACAGGCTCGCCTTTGTCAAAAACTGTGCTCTCGCCAGTGCCAATGCAAGCGATTAACACAGGCCCGGACTACATGTTGTATTTACTCGCCAGAGTTGAGGAAACCCCGCTCAGCAGCTGGCTACGAGAGTCCGGCCCTGCCTTCTTCAGCTCTCTTGCGCTGCACTCGCTGGCCATGGCTGTGGTCGTAGGAATTAATTGCGCAGTCGCATTCAGATTGCTCGGCATCGTACCAGCCTATTCACTGCAACGGTTTCAGCCGTTCTACCGGCTCAATTGGCTGGGTGTCGTGCTAATTTTGCTCTCAGGCACTGCCCTGTTGCTCGCCTATCCGGCCAAGGCGCTCACTAACCCGGTCTTCTATGGCAAGTTGACCGCCTTGCTTGCTGCGTTACTGCTGTTCCGCAATGTGCAGCAACACGCACGCCAGACACACGACCTGTGGGGCAGCGAGAAGCGTATCGGGATGGTGTTGCTGGCGCTGTGGGTCGGCGTTCTGTTCGCCGGTCGCTTTCTGGCCTACACCCACTCCATCCTGCTCGCTTCGAGTTTTCACTAGAACGGGCAGCCTGGTATGGTCACGATGCAGCAAGCAGAACACGCCCTACTCACCTTCGCACAGGACTCTGGCATCTATGCCTTTATGCATTCCCCCTGGGGTTGGCCTACGATCGAGTCGTTGCACTTCGTCGGGCTGTGCCTGTTGCTGGGCACAGTAGGTGTCTTCGATTTACGTCTCTTGGGTGTCGGGCGCGGCATCAGCTACCAACAGCTCCATGCATTGGTGCCGTATGGCGTGATTGGCTTTATTCTTAATGTGATTACTGGCACCTTCTTCGTTGTTTCAGCGCCCGATCAGTATCTCTACAACCCTGCCTGGCTGAGCAAGATCACTCTGATGCTGGTCGCTGGCGGCAATTTACTGTTGTTCTATGCATTCATGGCACGCGTCGTGCGCCGTACCGATGCTGTCAGTGCCGTACCTGCGACAGCAAAAATCATGGCCGCAGTTTCCCTGACCGCCTGGTGCGGGATCATTGTTGCCGGGCGGCTCATTACTTACTATCGCCCACCCTATCACTGGTGTGTTCTTTGTTAATTGCATACTGCCTGATGCGAACTGCCCTCGCTGCCCAGCCCTGTTGTTGGAGGCCATTCTGCACTAAAATTCGCAGTAATTTTTCTGACCAACAATCAGCCTCGTCGACAACGAATTCATCGAAACGCATGTTAACTAGCAAAGAATACTCTCTGGGCCGCTTCCATATCCGCATCAACTGGTTGATTGCTGCGTGCGTAGCGATCACTGCCATCACACTGGGTCGTCTCGGCATCTGGCAACTCGACCGCGCCGCAGAGAAAGTCGCTGCTCAGGAAGAACTCCGCGCTGAACTGCAAGAGAATGCCCCGGCGATTCAGGACATTAGTCCTAGCGAACTGACACCAGCCAATCCGACGCTACAAAACCGCCATGTCACCCTGCAGGGCGAATACCTCAATGAGCGCACGATTCTGTTGCCAGGCGAATTCTTCGATGGCCAGATCGGCTACGGCGTCGTGACACCATTTCGTCTCGAAGAAACCGGCGAACTGGTGCTGGTAAGCCGGGGCTGGACGACAGGCATCCTGCCGCCTGATACACCACCCTATCTGAACCCGGTAGATGGGGCAGTCGAAATAGCCGGACAGATCTATGTTCCCGATGGCAATGCCCGTGTCATCGCCAGTGAAATTGATCCCAATGTGTGGCCACTGCGCATGCGCAGCCTGGAAATCGATATCGTCGCCGACATACTCGGCGAAGCGGTCTTCCCGTTCGAAGTGCGCATCACAGAAGGACAGGCTGGCACGCTCGTACGCCATTGGCCGGCGGTTAACGTCGACGTGAACCAGAATCTCTTCTATGCCGTCCAATGGTTCAGTTTTGCCCTAATCGTTGTTTTCGCGGCGGTGCTGGCAAGCAGCAATCTCTGGCAGTTGATGAAAGAGTAGTCCTGCCCACGGGGCTCAGCGCGCTGGGGTATTCCAGAGTTCGCATACGCGGAATCCTGCCGCATTCCAATGCGATCTGCATTCAAAAATAAATTCATTAGTGCTACCGTTCTGGTCACAGGCGATTGACCTGTCACTGACTTGCACCACGCTATTGATGAAAAATAGATGATCGATAGCAGAACAACAAAAGCAACCAGGATCGCAGCGAGTGAAGCCACTATGAATCAAGCAGTAATCCGTAATCTTTGCGTACCGTTTACCCGTTCCTCAAAATTTCCAAACTCTCTACTCAGCGCACTGCTTTTGTTCCTGTCGATGGGTACAGTGTTCGTCTCATCCGAGGTACTGGGTCAAACCTATCGCGCCGGGCAGCATGTTGAACCCGCCTACGAAGGCTGGCGAGAGAACGAGGATGGCACTTTCAGTTTCATGTTTGGCTACATGAACGAGAACTGGGAAGAAACACCCTTTGTGCCAGTCGGGGACAATAATTTCTTTTCGCCGGGTGACGCGGACCGAGGCCAACCAACGAAGTTCCTCCCGCGCCGTAACCGCTTTAACTTTGAAGTCACCGTACCTGCGGACTGGGGTGATCGGGAGCTGGTCTGGACCCTGAACGTCAATGGTGTGGAACGCAGGGCCTATGCCACACTAAGACAAGACTATCTGGTCGACAATATGGTGATCGCCTCAGAGACTGGCTCACTCGGTGCCGGCACTTCCAGTCCGGAGTCCCGCGCTAACGTGCCTCCTGTGGTCACCATTGAGGGCGACATGGTACGCAGCGCCCGCGTGGGCGAGCCAATCACCCTGCGCGCGCACGTCTGGGACGATGGACTGCCTGAACCGAGCCGCGAGCCAACCATCGCGCCCGATGCCTTTCAGGCGCGTCTGATGCGACCGCCCAGCCGCGTTACCGTGGGCAAAGTGAATGGTCTCTTTCTGTCCTGGAATATCTATCGCGGAGACGGTGAAGTCACTATCGACCCGCCCCTGCCGAAACCCTGGGAAGACACCCGCACTTCAGCCAATTCTCCCTGGGGCGCGTTATGGCTACCTCCTGAGCAGCCAGAAGATGGTGTCTGGGAAGTCACTGCCACGTTCGACCGACCCGGCAGTTATATCCTGTGGGGGCGAGCCGATGATGGCGGCCTGTATCACGATGCGTATATCACTGTGCACGTAAGTGAATAGGATGTGGCCTGCGTTTTGCGCAGGATGGACTAACGGTTGAGCAACAAGGGCGGTTGATCCGCCCTTCGCTTGCTCGGTGAATTTACGATCAGGGTTATCGGAGAAGTTCGCTCGACACTATTAACTGACGCATCTTGTAGCTGGCGTAACTGGCGCTAATTGCGATCGTCATTGTCGAGACGGATAGTAAACGGTGGATCGAAGCGCGGTGGATCCTGATCGAGAATTATCTGCGTTGGTGGTGGCGCGACATAGCGAATCGATGGATCCCCATAGCGTTCTTCCAGTAGCAATTCCTGCGCTCGCCTGATGGCTGAAGGCGCTTCTGCATCAGGCCCAAATGCGAAGCTGAAGCTGCCGCGAATCAACTGGTCATTCCTACCGAGAATCGCCCAGTCGGCAGTATAATAATTCGCCTGCTGCAATCCCGGGAGTTGCCAGACGAAATCCTGACCCGGGCGCGGGTTGTAGCGAAAATCGATATCAATCCAGTCTCTGTTTTCGGTGTGCAAAGTCAGCTTGACCAGACGTACGCGCTCGGGAAATCGCAGAGCCAATTGATCTGGCGGAGTCGTCAGTACTGCGTCGTCGCTTGGGATAGTCTCGGTGGCAGCGAGCAAGTCACTGCCCGCTAAAACGTGCAAGCTGCCCCCCTGGGCTGGCTGCTGTGCAAACACACCCTGCAGGGACAATAGACTCGCCAGGCACACTAAGGCACACAGACTCGCTGTGAGCTTTGAGTTGCCTGACCCATGCATGCTGCTACACACTGAAATCTCTCGAATCATAACCATGCTACTAACTGCAATTCACAGTGAAATACGAAACAATTCGTGGCCTATAATGCCCGTCTAAGGTCAAGCATAGCACATGCTGGTGACCGAGAAACACGAAGGAGACGTGATAGAAATGGATGCCAACTCGATGAATACCCTGCTACAGAATCTGCTCAACAGCGATAGCAATCGCACTGCGTTCGATGAGACCTGGACACAGGGGCGCTCTGCCTTTGGTGGCCTGTCTGCAGCGTTTGCTGTTACCTCGATGCGCAAGACGCTGGGCAGCCCTCTCCCTCTGCGTTCCCTTATGGTCTCGTTCATCGCGCCATTGCCCAGTGGTGAAATCGAGGCGCAGGCCACGATCCAGCGTCAGGGCAAGAATGTGACCCAGATGAGTAGCTCGGTCTACTCGTCGGGCAATTTGTGTTTGCAGGCCATGGCAGCTTTCGGGCACTCACGCGATGAGTTAGTGGTACCCGCCGCGCGCGCCGAGACTGTTCCCCGTGGCAATGGCATTCAGATCGCCGATCACGCAAGAAGACTGCCGGCTTTTCTTGGCTACTTCGAAGGTGAGTGGGTGAGTCAGGGGCTTCCTTTCTCTGGCCAGAAGAGCACCGAATTGCAGATGTGGGTACGCCATCGCAGCGAGATGAAGGATTTTGCGGCCGAAAAACTGGTCGCTATCGCCGACATCCCACCACCGGTTGTCCTGTCATTCTTTGACACCCCACCGGTCCCCGCCAGCTCGCTAACCTGGTCCCTGGAGTTTGTGATCTCACCGGAAAAAGTCGAGAGTGACTGGTTTTATCTGGATTTTACGGCCGAAGCCGCTGCCGAGGGCTACACGCAGCAATCGGGCCGCATCTATACAGAGGATGGGCAGCTCTGTGCGCTGACGCGGCAGTGCATGGTCTATTTCGGCAATCGGGGATAATAGAAAAATTCAGGCTATTGCCGACTACGGCACACCAGGCAAAGTAACAGACCCAGGCTCAAACCCGCCTCTGCAATTAGCTGGCAACTACTTGGTAGTTGCTGGGTAGTTACTGGGTGGGTTACTTGAAGGTAAAGCCCTGCCCGGCCAGGAACTCTTTCATATGGGGACGGGACTTTTCTGCCAACAGCTTGGCCACCTGCTCAGTCCACTTGGTCCCATGGCCGCCGCCGGTGCGCGTGCGATAGTACTCCTGCACCGCCGCATCATAGGCCGCGATCGCCTCCCGGTCGCCCTCTTCGTTATACACTTCCTGTTTCAGTATCACTGACTCGGGAAGACGCGGTTTGCACTCCGGATCCTGATCGGGATACCCAAGGCACAGTCCGAAAACCGGGTATACACCCTTCGGCAATTCAAGCAATTCGGAAACCGGGCCCGGATTGTTTCGGATGCCTCCGATGTAGCAGATGCCCAGACCTACCGCTTCGGCGGCCGTCACCAGCGACTGCGCCATGAGCGCAACATCAACCGTCGCGATAATGAAATGTTCGGTGTAATCGCCTTCGAATTCCATCTGGTATTCGCGACAGTAATTCCCGGGCCGTTTGAGGTCTGCGCAGAAAACCAAAAACTCGGCCGCCGTCTCAACATAGGCCTGATTACCTGCGAGCTTGGCCAGTTGGGCACGTGACTCAGGCTTGCTCACGCGGATAATGGTGCTGCCTTGCAAAAAACTGGACGTGGCTGCCGATTGACCAGCTCGAATGAGTTCGGAAAATAATTCAGGGGCGATTTTCTGGTCAGTAAATTTGCGAATGCTGCGGTGAGATTTCAGCAGATCTATAACGGGATGCATAAACGGTCCGATCGGGAGTGGGTTACTGGTTCGGCGAATTAGTCGGCGGAGCCTGCGGTGTTCAGCAGCAGGTCATTAAGGAAATTCGGCACGACATCGTTGGCGAGATTCGATTCGCCGTTGAACATCAGCACCATACCAATATTGGCATCTGGGACAAAGACCATTTCCGAGCGGTAACCACGGACGCCGCCGCCATGATGAACGGCGCGCACGCCTTTGAAATCCAACACGCGCCAGCCGATGCCGTAATAGGCCTTTTCCAGACCCGACCAGCGATTGAAATAGTTGCCATAAGGCGTGCCGATTACGGGGCTGTGCATCTCTGCCAGTAACTCAGGAGGCAAGACATCCGGGAAAGCGCCCAGATTGGCCCGCAACCACTGTGTCATGTCCATCAAGCTGGCATTAATACCGGAGGCCGGGGCGACGCTGTAGTACGCCGCGTTGATGCTGGTCTTACGCCAGCCATCACGCACCTTGCGATGTGGAGCTGTGACCGAGTCGGATTGATAATACCCATCGAGGCCCAGACTCGCGGTCACCATGCCCAGCGGGCGAAACAACTTGTCTTCGAGATAGCGGGCGTAGCTCTCGCCGCTACGTTGTTCGATAACATCCCCAACCAGCGAGAACACAACGTTCTGGTAGCCATAGCAATCACCCGGCGCGCACACGGTCGGGATCTGGTTGAACTTGCCCTTGATGTCGGCGTAATCCACTCCGGCATCCAGCATGTTGGAATAGGAATGCGGCATCAGGCCCGTTGAATGGCTTATGACATGGCGCAGATTAATGCTGTGCGAGTTGGCGGATGACCCCAATTGCATTTCCGGAAAATAGTCGCTGAGCAGTGTATCCCAGGATTCCTGCTGCTCGTGCACCAGCTTGGCAGTCGCCGCGCCGGCAAAAGTCTTGGACATGGAGGCAATGCGGAACACCGAATTGACCCCGACTCGATCCGCGGTGCCCGCTTCGCGGACGCCCCAGGTGCGCATGGTATGAATTCCATCACGGGAAACAATGCCCAGTGCGACTCCCGGAATGCCGCGCTCTTTCGCCGCGCCATCCAGCCAGGTGATGAAATCGATAAAATTGTAGTTGTAGTGGCGGGTCGGGATTAGCGCCTGACCAGACTCATCGATCGGTCCGGCAACGAGCTGAGCCGAGGACAATGCAGCACTGCTGACAATGACTAGCGCTGGCAGTTGCGCCATGAAGGCCTTGCCAGGCTTCAGGCATGACTGCAAAAAAAGCTTTAAGTAATTACTGTAACTCACTGATCGCACTAAAGACTTCGTTCAGATACTTCAGAAATGTGACGCGGATTTTACCGCTGCGGTGGAAAAGTACCACGCTGCCCTGCCCTGTGGAAGCAGTGATCCGAGACACAGATTCTGCTGCGAGTTCTCAAAGCTCAGCGCGACCACTTGTTAGCATAAAAAAAGCCGACTCACGGGAAGCCTTGGCATGGATGTGTTCTGACCTGTGTACATTGCTGAGTGCGTTACAGGGCGCGGACAAACCGGTCCAGGGCTTCCCACTAAGTCGGCCAAGCGGGGGCACAATTTAGGAGTACTGAGTCAGGGCTGCTGAGGCGGTGCGCGCAAAGGCTCCAGACGCTCCGGTCAGAAGCGCGCAGGCGCAACAGCCTGCGCGCTCAGCCCTGTCAGGGAACAAAGAGCAGCAACCTGCGACCTTCACGAAGCACGGTGAGCGCCGCGAGTCTTTCGCTGTCACCCAGCGCACTGTTGAATTGTTCCAGCCCATTGATGGCACGGCGATTGACCTCGATGATCACATCCTCGGCTTGCAAGCCGGCTGCTGCTGCAGGGCTCCCTGCCTGAACAGAAAGCACCAGCACGCCAGCAGCAGCCCGGTCTGACTCAGCGGCTGCCAGAGAACGGAGCTCCGCTCCCCGGAATCCACTGGCGGTAGTCTCTTCGTCATTACTCGCAATCGCGTTACCTTCCGGGCCACCAATCACTGCGTCCAGCTCCATTGCCCGCCCATTGCGATACAGGCGCAGGCTTACTTCTTCTCCGCGACGCAGCAATCCCACGGTATTGCGCAGATCACTGGAACTCGTAATCTCTTCACCATTGAGCTCGACAATGACATCAGAGACCTCGATGCCTGCGAGTTCAGCAGCGCTGCCAGACATCACACTGGTCACCAACGCACCGGCGTTCAGGTCCACATCCAGCGCCTCGGCTACCTGCGGATTGATATCGGTAATCGTGACGCCCAGAAGACCTCGGCGCACCTCGCCATCCCGCTCCAGGTGACCGACTACTGAAGACACCATATCTACCGGCACCGCGAAACCAATGCCGTTGGAGCCGCCATTGCCACTGATAATGGCCGTGTTGATGCCGATCAGGCGCCCTTCCAGGTCAACCAACGCACCTCCTGAATTACCCATGTTGATGGCCGCGTCAGTCTGGATAAAGTCCTCGTAGTTGTTGCGGTTAAGACCCGTGCGACCGAGTGCACTAACGATGCCGGAAGTCACTGTCTGGCCGATGCCAAATGGATTGCCGATGGCGACGACATAATCTCCAACTGCCACGGTCTCGACGTCAGCAAAGGGAATATCAGCCAGGCCGTCTGCCTCAATGCGCAGTAGCGCCACATCGGTGTTCTCATCACTGCCCAGCAATTCCGCCTCAAAGGTCCGGCCGTCATGTAATTGCACGGAAATGGTCGCAGCACTGTCGACCACGTGGTGATTGGTCACGATCAGGCCGCTATCGGCATCGACAATGACGCCGGAACCCGCACCCGTTGCATAGGGGCGCTGCCGATACTCCTGCTCCGACTCTGGGCCCCGGGGAAAGTAGCGGCGCAGTTGTTCGGGCAACTCTTCGCCGTTAAAGAAATAGCGCGATGTCGTCGGCAAAGTCTTGGCTACCCGGATACTAACTACGGCCGGCGTAACACCCTCCAGCATCGGCGCGAGACTCGGCAGTCCTGCCAGCTTCGCCTCATCGCTAATCGCCAGAGACTGGGACGCGACACCAGCCAGTGCCGTGCATAGTGCGGCAATCTTCAGGTGTTTGACCAAAATGTGAAATCTCATTGCACCTACCTCATTGTGAATACTCTTCAATCGGTTTACAGCCGCTTTTTACAGGCTGCGATGGCAAGCAATGTAGAGCCACGAACGGTGAATTACCTGAAATTGCGGTGAACTTAATGTCCAGAAAAGCTGCAGATGGAGAAAATGCCAATCAGGCGGGTCTACTATCAGGTAATCTCGCCGATGGATCAGAAGTAGGTTCAGACAGGGACGCTGGAGTAACCATTTGTGCTACTGATCGTCAAATAGAACACAAAGGCTAAAAACGCTGGCCAAGACTTGAAAATTCTGCCAGCAACCACATTAACAATAACTAGCAAGCTACTGTAATCCAAGGTTTTAGTGACCAGATTGTATAGATTATGGGGGATGTCATGACCAGTTCGGAACTTCACTCACCAACGCATCAGCAGGGCAAGAAGGATGCTCGTCACGCTGTCTTGCTCAAGCCCTTTCGGCTCGCCGGCTGGCTGGTCGAACCAGCCCTGAACCGGATAAGCCATGCTCAGGCCGGTGAGAGGCATCTGGAACCGCGTCTGATGAAACTGCTCTGCTATCTCGCTGCCAATCAGGGCGAGGTGCTGGCACGAGAGGAACTGGTAGCGGAACTCTGGCCACACGTGATCGTGAATGAAAACTCCCTGACCCGCGCCGTGTCCGAATTGCGCAAACATCTGACTCATGAGCAACTGGATACCCGAGACCTAATTCAGACGGTACCTAAACGCGGCTATCTCCTGACCGGAAGAGTAGTACAGGCACAGCCGCTCACGCAGACGGAATCCGTGACTGCCGACCCAGTCGTTGTGACAGACTCTGCAACAGAGTCAGGCACTGCCGCACGCCTCTCAAACAAGCCCTGGAGCTTGCTGCAGCAACCTCTGGCAGCCGCCAGCAGCGCCGCTGCGCTTAGTATTTGCCTCACTCTGGCAATCGGCTTCGATATCAGCCGCTCTGAGACCGCGGACACTCCCCTGCTCAGCCTGTGGCAGGATGAACTCATTCCCAGTGACGAGCCACTGTATGGCGCTGAGATCAGCCTCAGCGCCGCCTGGTCAGAGACCTTGCCAGCCGGCACCATCGAAAAGCCCGCCGTTGCGGCTGATGGCGAACGATTTGCATTTATCAAACACGATTTAATGGGGTCTGCGATCTATCTGGGTGAACTGAATTCGGAAGAAAGCCCGATGCTGGTATTCCAGGGGCCCTGCGAGATAAGCAATTTGACCTGGTCACCGCTGGGCGATGCCCTGTTGTTCGCTCGGGAACCGATGCTCACACCGGCAGCGCTGTTCAATGCCCATGCCAATGGGCAGACTACGAGGGAGCTGTTCAGCCTGAACCTGTCAACACTGGAGCTGAGCAAGCTGGTGGAAGATACGGCATCTGACGCCGAGCAGGAAACCCCTGCCGCCAGCCTGACCTATGCACCGCTCGATAAGGCTTCCGAGCAAGCCCCTGCAGAGAAAGCGATCGCTCCGGTCTAGGGAACCTCTGATTCATTCCCTATGCGTGCGCGGCGGGTCCCACCAGCGTCGACAAGTAGGCAGTGACGAGCAGAATCAGAACAGCGAGCACGCCTTCCAGACGTATAGACTTCGCCAGTTTGTCCGCTGCCGATGTGGCCTGATAGTGGGTTTGCTGCAGTGCCGGCACCAGGGTAAAGCGATTCGCTGCCGCCACTGCTATCAGCCCCGCGACCAGCGCGAATTTCACGGTAAGTGAGAGACCATACGGCGTCTGCAGTAATTCACCGGGCGTTTCCAGTAACTGCCACACCATTAGTGCGCCTGCCAGCACCAGCACAGCCAGCATCAGCCGGGCGTGATCACCGAAGCGGGCCATCATCCAGTGCAGATCACTCGCCTCCAGGCGCCTGCTCAACCAGTACAGCGGCAACAGGGAACCAATCCAGCAAGCGAAGGCGATCACATGTAAAGCTATGGCCAGTTGCCCACTCGTGCCGAGCACAGCCACATGACCACTCATCTGGAAGCTGCCTGCCAGGATGATTAATGCCATCGCCAGCGGCAACAGGATAAGCCGCAATTGCTGGCGTGTCGGTGGCCGCGTGAGCCTGGCGCAGCGGCTCAGGCCCCAGGCAAGACTGATCATGGCCAGCGTGAAACCTAACAGACGCCACACAGTGCTTTCGCCTTGCGGGGTGTCCAGCAGGAGCTGAATCATGCCAAAGTCGAACATGCCGGCGAGGCCATTCCCGCTGATCATGCCTACCTGGATAAGGTAATTAAACAGCACGCCCTGAAATCCGATCACTGCCCCGAGCAAGCCATACATCTGCAGGCCTTGCACAGTTTGGCGGCTGCCATCGTTATAGAGCGAGAGATTAAGCAGACAGCCCATGACGGAACACAGACCAGTATAGAGTGCCAGTTTGCAAAGCAGACTGGCCAGCTCCCAACTTGAAGGAATGACGAAAGACACAGTAAGGGAGTGGCTGGTCAGAACGGATCTGACCAGCTAGCAGAATCGGTTACTGATTTGCTGCCACAGACGCGGCAACAGTGAAACTGAAAGAGTTGGTGACGGTGTGGCCATCGCCACCGATCACTGCCCAGTTAACGGTGTAGCTACCCGCGTCGAGATTCAGGTCAGTGAGCGAGTAGTTGGTGAGGGTTTCCGCGCTTGGCTTGAACGAGGTTGAAATAACCTTGCCTGCGCTGGTCAGTTCCAGTTTGATCAGTCGAACTGCCGCTGTAAATTCCAGATCGATGCCGGATTGCATCGCCTGCACGGTGGCTCCATCGGCTGGCACGGAAGTTTTCAGGCCAGTATGAGCAAATGCCTGCAACGGCAGAATGAGCAAGCTTGCCAGTACAACCGTCCGGAAAATCAGTTTCACAATAGTCATGGTCACATCCCTAAATCGTCAGGAGTTGTGGTTCGCGCAGGGGCTCGCTACAGGTTGCAAACCTTGCAAACGCTGCTCTGCGTTTCGCCCTGCCCGAGCAGAAGTCATCGGACTCGCCGATGACGGTATAACGACATTATCTCAATCCAGCGAGGTGCCGCCAAGCGAACAGCAGCGATCCGCCTGTGACACATTGTCGCACCAGGCCACGAGCAATCTTACTGCCGTTCCCATACCCGGGAGAGTGGTGACAGCGTGATTTCATCGATAACCGTTGTCGCTGGTGCGGCGACCACCTGCATAATGGTGGTGGCAACCTGATGAGGCGTGATGACGTTTTCAGGTGCGGCACCGGGGCGATAGTGCAAGTCATCGAAAAAGGCAGTATCGGTAGCTCCCGGATTAATCAGCGTGACTCTCACCCCCGCACGATTGCATTCATCACGCAACGACTGGGCAAATCCACGCAGGGCAAACTTGCTTGCACAATAGATACTGCCCTGTCGCGCGCCATTGAGCGCAGCTTCCGACCCCATGAATACAAACACGCCACTGCCCTGCTTCTTCATTTTTGGCAGCAAGGCTTTGCTCAGCATCGCATGACTCATGAAATTCGTATTCATACAGACCTGCAGATCGTCGAACGAGAGTTGCTCGAGAAATGCTATCTTGCCGATGCCGGCATTGTTGATGACGGCGGCGATAGGCAGGTCGATACTGTCCACCAGCTCAGTAAGCCGTGCTGGCAACTGCTCAATGTCTGACAGATCGATTGCCTCAGTTCGCAGTCGATCATGGTCGAAGACCGGGTCATCGAAATGCCGCGAGATACCCAGCACCCAGTAGCCTTGTTCCAGCGCCAGCTTGACCGTGGCCAAACCGATTCCCGAAGAGGCTCCGGTGACGATAATCATTTGCGCTTCGTTAACTACTGCCATCCTGTTGACTCATTTAGGCGCTGAACAAGGTGTCGGGCATGACTCGAACTGATGGCTCTGCAAGCAATTGTGCTAGAGAGCACAGCGGTAGTACTGTCGTTCGCCGACATAATTCAGCAAGTTTTCTTCTATTTTCCGCAACAGGTTTTCTCCCCCATCGCGCAAACTGGCGACCCCATCATCTACCTGAATTTCACGCGCGTAAAGTGCCTCATCGGGATAGAGTTTGGCTATCGATTTGTGAAAACCCTGGGGCATACGAAATTCCCCCATGCTTACCGAGTGCAGCCGGTCGACATCGAGGCGATTGAAAACCTCCGCAAACAATGTGTCGTACTCTTCAACCACCCCCGCGCCAGCGACGATTGGCTCGAAGCGGATAGCGACGGGCCAACCCGCTTCCTGCAAACGCAGCAGCGCCTCCAGCCGTTTGTGAAATGCGGGAACCTTGTGCTCCCAACGCTCGCTCGCCGCAAGCGATGAAAAACTCATCGCGATGACACAATTGGGTAACGCATCTACTTCCAGCAAGCGTCGCACCTGCGTGCTCTTGGTTCGAATCTCCAGCATCACCTCTGGGTTGGCTCTGAACACGGGAAGAAAGAACTCACAAAAACGGCTCACGGGCTCCAGGGCAAGACTGTCGCAGTCATAACCACTGTAATAGACAGACGTACCTGCACTGCTTTTCTGCGCCGCAATGGATGCGGTCAATTCAGTAGCAAAGTCTTCGTAGTTGATAAACAGCACGTAGTGAGCTGAACGGTACATGCCCTGCAGGAAGCAATAGCGGCAATCATACAAACAGTTGAGCATGTGAGAGAAATAATATCCGGCCCCGGTTTCGAATCCATAGCCAGCCGGTGTAGGTAATACGCACTGGCCGTGTTTACGTGCGAGGATCAGCGCCGGTGCTTTTTTCTGGGCGCGAAAATCCTGCCCCTTGCGGTTAAACACCTCTCCGTAACGCGTACAGGGAATGACCGGCACGCTAGGGCAACGGGCGAGAATTTCAGCGACGCGAGGATGCTCGCGGATCTCGGATTCAATATAGATCGCAGAAAACATGGTTAGCCTGGCCCGGCGGAAGTTGTGCTATGAATGCAGTCACTCAGCAGCTTAAGAATGTCGCTTGCTCTCGTGCCTGCTGATACTTTCACGTTAGTTTCCTCGGGCAATGCAGCATAGCCTGGCAACTCGGCACTCGCTTGCAGGCTATG
Organism: uncultured Pseudohongiella sp.; assembly: GCA_965228725.1. GTDB lineage: Bacteria > Pseudomonadota > Gammaproteobacteria > Pseudomonadales > Pseudohongiellaceae > UBA9145. The sequence goes on from OZ245834.1 coordinate 739,104, forward strand.
CTCTTGCAAGTTGAGTCCGGTGGTTGTTTGCAGCATATTCAACACCGACTGCGTTGCACCAAGCGCCTGCGACTGGCGTAGCAACTTCGCCAATTGAATCTTCTGGCTCACAGTAAAATGATAGCGCGACATGAGTAGCGCATAGACTGGTGGCAGGTCATGCACTGCGCAGTACTCGCGCGCCGTTTCAAGCATTGCACCATACAGCGCAAGCAAATCGTTCTCGACTCCCGCGAACAAATTTTTTACCTGGGTAAGCGCGAAATTTTCCAGCGGGTGTTGCGGATTGTCGGACACGATCTTGTAGCTTTGAATCTGATCCAGCCGGCCGTGTTGTAGCGCTGCTTTCCAAAAAGCCAACGCTTCCATGTCGTAGGCCGCGTCCTGGTGATAGTGTCGTTCGACTTCAGCCACGGTTACCAGTGCGGAGTGAGCAAAGCCATGCAAACCTGGCGTTGGAAAGTACACCGCTTGTGACTGCGCATCACAAATTCTGTTAATCAGCAGCCCCCTGCCAATGGCTGCGCTGCCGTGGCCCGCAATCCCCACATTCAGCCAGGCCGGTGCCACCGACTCTCCTTGTAAATCGGCAAGTGCCTCAACGGCGGCCGTCATGGCAGCACAGCCGTTGCCGCTGACCGCAAGCGTCACTCCCTGCTCGTTTGAATAGACCGGCAATCTCGATTGGCCGAGCGGCTTGAGAGAGAACAACTCAAGCAGCGGCCTGGCTTCCGGCATGTGTGCGACGAGTATGTTGAGCAGCGGTCGCGCGCCTTTTGCTGCTGAGTTAGACATAGTTTTCTCGCACTGCGTCCAACTCATTGAGCAGATTGTGATTGTCTCGCTTGCGTGCTCCCTGCTCCAGGATGTCACATTTCTCCAACAACATGGCGGTGGCGCTCTGTTCCTGTTCGGTGTCGAGCAGGCCAGACTGCAGCAGGTCATCGAGCGCTTTCACCCGGAAACGATCCATGCCCCAGAACTGACGCGACAGCTGATCCTCGTGCCCTCCGTATTTTTTCAACAGAGGTTTGTCGACATACAGGACTTCGTGCTGCGCGCAGATGCGGAGCCAGAGATCGTAGTCTTCACAGGCTGGCAATGATTCCTTGAAGCCGCCCAGTTCGACCAGCAAGTCACGGTGGACCATGGCGGCTGAGGGACTAATTGCACACAAGGGCAGGCAACGTTCGAATATCTCGCCGCCCGCCTTGGCGTGCTTGTCCATCTGATTGACGCGGACACCGTTACGAATCCAAATCTCATCGCTATGTACCAGTGGACAATCAGGCGCCTCCCGGGAGAGTTGCAATTGAGCCTCCAGCTTTTCTGGCAGCCACTCGTCGTCAGAGTCAAGAAACGCGACCCAGCGACTCGATGCCTCGGCTATGCCGGTGTTGCGCGCAGCACTCACTCCCAGGTTGTCCTGTCTGATGTAGGTCACTTCCGGATACACCGCTTGCAGTGACGCGGTGTCATCCGATGAACCGTCGTCAACGAGAATGACCTCGTCGGCAGGTCGGCTCTGCGCAAGCACCGACTCAATCGCGCGCGGGAGCACCGGCAATCGGTTGTAGGTCGGAATGACGACGGCAACTGAGGCGGTCAATTGTGTTTTCTCCTACTCTTCGCTAGTGCTCGGCGCGATTTTGTCAGGAATAAAAATGGGAACCGCAGTTCCCATTTTGGTAGACATGGCACGCCTCGCCGGCCAGCAGGCATCGACAGTTAGTCGTACTTGGCCAGTTCCTTGCGCGCGATGACGCGACGATGCACTTCATCAGGACCGTCAGCCAGTCGCAATGTACGCTGACTCGTCCACAATGCTGCAAGCGGGAAATCCTGACTCACGCCGGCAGCGCCGTGCATCTGGATTGCGCGATCAATCACACGCAATGCCATATTGGGCACAGCAACCTTAATCTGAGAGATCGCATCGCGCGCCGCTTTATTGCCGATTGTGTCCATTAGCCAGGCAGCGCGATAGACAAGCAACCTGCACATTTCTATTTCAATGCGGCTGTCAGCGATTATATCGTAATTGCCTCCGAGTTCGGCCAGAGGTTTACCGAAGGCTTCGCGGCTCACTGCACGCTTGCACATTAGATCCAGCGCCTTCTCCGCCGCGCCGATGGAGCGCATGCAATGGTGAATGCGACCTGGCCCCAGGCGACCCTGGGAAATCTCAAAGCCTCTGCCGCGACCAAGAATGATATTACTCTCCGGTACCCGGACATTATGAAACTTGATATGCATGTGCCCATGGGGCGCATCGTCATGACCAAAGACTTCCATGGGGCGCACCACTTCCACACCTTCGGTATCCATCGGTACGAGAATTTGCGATTGCCGGTTGTGTTTGGGCGCATCGGGGTCGGTCACTACCATGACGATCATAATCTTGCAGCGTGCGTCGCCTGCGCCAGAGATATAGAACTTCTCTCCACTGATCACCCATTCATCGCCATCCAGTACAGCGGAAGTCGAGATATTGGTGGCATCGGAGGACGCCACGCCCGGCTCCGTCATGGCAAAAGCGGAGCGGATCTCACCGGCAAGCAGAGGCTCCAGCCATTGTTTCTTCTGTTCTTCCGAACCATAACGCTCCAACACTTCCATGTTGCCCGTATCGGGAGCACTGCAATTGAACGATTCTGAGGCCAGTCGCGAACGTCCCATGATTTCGGCCAGATGGGCATATTCGAGGTTGCTGATACCCGCGCCACCCTGGCTTTCGGGCAAGAAAAAATTCCACAGCCCCTGCTTGCGAGCTTCGTCCTTGAGACTCTGCATGATTTCTTCCTGTCGCGGTGTATGCGACCAGCGATCGCCAACACTGACTTCCGCGAGGTATTCGCCCTGAACCGGCTCAACCTTCTCCTCGACAAACGCGCGAATCTTCTCGCGAATCGCAACCATTTCTTCCGATAATCCTAAATTCATCTCTACCTCAGCCTTTTCTCTTTGCTCTTGTTTGGTAATGGAAATTCGTCTAGCCGTTCACGCTACGCTGCTGTGACGGCTACGCGCGACCTGACGCAGCATCAGCCGGCGATGGTGCCACCGCCATCGATGACCAATGTTTGACCCGTCGTAAAACTGCCCGCCGCTGACGCAAGAAAGACTGCAGCGCCAGCAATCTCCTCTGGCTCACCGATACGTCGCATGGGGTATTTAGAGACAGTCGCCTCATAGATTTCCGGGTTTTCCCAGAGTGCTCGCGCAAAATCTGTGCGAATGAGTCCCGGTGCAATACAGTTCACGCGGATATTGTCCTTGCCCCATTCCACTGCGAGATTGCGGGCGATCTGCATGTCTGCCGCCTTGGAGATGGCATAGGCGCCCAGTTTGTCGGTGCCTTTAAGACCGCCGATCGAAGAGACGATGACAACAGCGCCACCACCTTTCTCCGCCATGCCTGGAAGCACGAGCTGGCAAAGTTTATGAACGCTGCCGATATTGGCCCGCATGATCTTATCAAATGCCTCATCGGGAATATCCTGTGACGCACCGAAGAAGGGATTGAGTGCAGCATTGCATACCAGGGCATCGATCTTGCCCCACTTGGCCGTCGTTGCCGCGACCAGCGCCTGAAGTTGCTCAGGGTAATTAATATTGCAGGCGACGGCCAATGCCTCACCTCCGTCGGCTACTATCTGCGCCGCCACTTCATCACAGGCGTCCTGATTGCGACTGGAGATCACGACCTTGGCTCCGTGCTTGGCCATCTGCTCTGCGATGGCCTTGCCAATTCCTTTGGTCGAACCGGTGATCAACGCCACCTTGCCTTCCAGGCTGAATAAACTCATTGCACTCTCCTTGCTGTTTATTTCCTTGCTGTTGTACTTGTTATCAGTATTGAACGCCAGCCATGCCTAAAGACGCACTATGACATCCATTCCCTCTTCCCTTTGGAAACGCTTGTTCCACCATCGACAGGTATCACGGTGCCGTTGGTATAGCTGCCCGCGCGCGAGGCCAGATACGTCACAATGCCCACGAGCTCTTCCGGCTTGCCGATGCGGTGCAACGGACACTCGTCTTCTATATCAGTCAAATACTTGTCGAAGACAAAGTCAGTCATGCGCGATTCGAAAAACCCAGGTGCCACAGCGTTGACTGTGATAAAGCGCGAACCGAGATCGACCGCGAGTGTTTTGGTGAGATGGTGCAAGGCTGCCTTGCTGGCTGAGTAGGCAAAGGTAGGCAGGCGTTGCACAATCGGTACCTGAAGCGCATCCATGGAACCGATATTGATTATGCGAGCAGGATCGTCAGCGCTGGCAGCCATTTCGAGCAACGGTATCGCATCGCGCGTCAGCGAGAATACTGCATTCAAATTCGTTGTTACGACTTTCTCGAAACCTTCGTCAGGATAGTCCTGCAATTCTGCTGCCCAGTTGGAGCCTGCATTGTTTACCAGGATGGATAGCGCGCCGAGTTTCTCGCCACAGAATTCCAGTAATTTGGCGCGGTCGTCGGCTTGCGTCACATCCGCTGCACAGGCACTGACATCACCAAGCGGGGCCAGCTCCTTTAATGCCGCGTCGCATTTTTCCTGCTTGCGCGAAGCAATCACTACGGCCACGCCATTGACCAGAAGTCCTTTGGCGATATTCAGTCCGATCCCACTCGACCCGCCGGTTACCAGCGCAGTCTTGCCACTTAATGAAAAGAGTTCCGAGGCGAGAAACTGCTGCACTAGTCTTCGTCCGCGACTTTGATCAACTGCTTGCCGAAATTCTTGCCCTTCAACATGCCGCGGAAGTACTCCGGTGCATTCTCAAGCCCTTCGCCAATACTTTCGCGGAACTTGATTCGCCCTTCATCGACCCAACTGCCAAGCAATCGCGTTGCTTCAACCCAGCGGTCCATCCACTCTGTCACTACAAAGAATCGATGCTCCGGTAATGGGTCAAGATCCTTGAGAATATCGAAAGGTGTTTCGGCTTTGCTGATGTCGTCTGAATTGTATTGGGAGATGTAACCACAGATTGGCACCCTCGCCCCTGCATTTAACAGCGGTGCGACAGCCCGGGTGACTTCACCACCCACGTTTTCGAAGTAGATGTCGATGCCATCAGGACAGGCGGCGGCGAGATCGTTCGCCAGATTGCCTGCCTTGTAATCGATACAGGCATCGAAATGCAGCTCTTCTTTAACATAGCGGCATTTTTTCGGGCCACCGGCGATACCGACGACTCGCAGGCCCTTGATCTTGGCCAATTGTCCAACAACTGAGCCTACGGCCCCTGATGCAGCCGCAACGACTAGCGTCTCGCCGGCTTTTGGCTTGCCCACTTCGGTGAGACCAAAATAGGCAGTACGCCCTGGCATGCCAACGACACCCAGATGCGCGGAGAGGGAACCATTATTCAGATCAACTTTCATGAGGCGTGGTTCATCGTCATTAGCCACGATAAAGGACTGCCAGCCCATGTGTGCCGTTACCCGGTCGCCCACTGCGAACTTGTCAGAGCGGGACTGAATCACGATGCCGGCTGTCTCGCCTATCATGACATCTCCGACTTCCATGGGTGCAGTGTAAGACTTGGCATCGTTCATCCTGCCACGCATATAGGGGTCGAGAGATAACCAGCAAACCTTGATCAATATCTGACCGGCGGCCAGTTCAGGCACATCGGCTTGCTCGAATCGGAAACACTCATCATCGGGCTCACCGATTGGGCGTTTGGCGAAAATGACTCGGTTATTTCTCATACTCTACTCGTCCTTTTTTTGATTTCACTTAGGCCGATGCAACATGGCAGGCAATAACGCCTGCCATGTTGGATAGTGTTACCACCTGAGGAGTCTGCAATGCTTGTCGCCTACAGACAACTCCTACACAAATGCTCGCGCGGTCTCGAGACCAGGCTGTTAACTGCGCGGCATCAGCACATCTGTATTATGCGCTGCAGTCTAACGCAAATTCAGATTCGCGCACAGACACCAGCGCGTCGTGTAGTCGAGCCAGTGCGGCACTCAACTCCGCTTCATTCACGAGCAACGATGGGAGCAGGCGAATAATGCCGTTGCGCGTCGGTGTAACAAGCAAGTGATTCTGCAAACAAGCCAGGGTCAGCTTGTCGACCAGATCGTCACTACCGATTTCAATTGCACACAGCAAGCCGCGACCACGAACCTGGTGAATCAGCTCCGGGAATTCCGCCTGCAGTTTTGCAAGCCCGGCTAGCAATGTTTTGCCTGCACTTTCGGCCTGCTCTGCGACATTGGCGCGTTGCAGTTCACTCACTACGGCCAGCGCCGCGGCACAGCCCAGGGGATTGCCGCAATATGTGCCCCCGTGATCACCACGGCGTACTTGCTGCGCACACTCTTCACTCATCGCCAGCGCAGCAATGGGAAAGCCTCCACCAAGCCCCTTGCCCATGGTCAACATATCGGGCTGAACTGGTGGATCACATTGCTCTAGCGCAAAGAAGGTGCCCGTTCTGCACAATCCGGTCTGAATCTCGTCGACGATGAGCAAGGCTCCGTGTTGCTTGCACAAGGCGCCAACTGCCGCCAGATACGCTGCATCAGGAATCCGCACCCCGCCCTCTCCCTGAATGGGTTCGACGATGACAGCAGCCGTATCAGCAGTGATTGCTTGCTGCATCGCTGCGATGCTGCCATGTGGCACAAACTGCGTCGCTGGCATGCGTGGCGGAAAGCGATCCGCAGCTAGCTGACTGGTTGAAACAGAGAGCGTATTCTGTGTGCGGCCATGAAAACTGTGCTCAGTCGAGACGATGCCGATTCGCCCCGTCAACATGCGCGCCATCTTGATCGCCACATCATTCGCTTCGGCACCGCTATTAACGAAATACAGGCGGCTCAGTGGTGCCGGCAAGAGTGCAGCGAGTTTCTCGAGAAGCGTCGCGCGCACTGGCGAATAGGTGAAGCCGGAGTTTGGATTCTGAGTGAGCGTCGCTGCCTGCTCACTCAGTGCCGCAGTCAATACAGGGTGGCAGTGACCGAGGCTGGTAACTCCCCAACCCGAAGTGAAGTCGAGATATCTGTGTCCCGCCGCATCCCAGACTTCGCTTCCCGCCCCACCCGCGATTACGAGCGGAAGCCGCTTACAAAACTGAATGCCGAGACTGTCTTCAATTGCTACTGTATCCACGATTATTCTCCTTTTATTGGTCATCGTGCGGGTTGGTGAGCGATAAATTCTTGACGCGGTACCAATACGAGTACGCTTCCTGAAAGCCGTGTTTCTCGTAGAGTTGACGTGCAGCCATGTTGGCCGTTTCGACCTGTAAATAGGCATACCTGGCACCTCGTCCTGCGCCCCAGGCAAGCAGTTCGCGCAGCAGTGATTGTGCCTGCCCCTGTCTTCTTGCTTGCTCCGCGGTCGCGACGCCAAATAGACCGAGACAGTTTTGCGAATGCACGGCCAGCGCAGTCGCCAGCGGCGCACTAAGCGCATTGAAGCGCAGCGCCAGGTAGTGAGGGTCCTCAATTCTGGCAAGCATCGCAGCGTGCACGCTCAAGCTTTCTGTAGGCATCGCCTTCACGCGATACCAGGCTTCGAGCCACTGCTGTTGACTGTAAGCCGGGGCCTCTACTCGTTCAGAGCCTGCTTGCACCGGCGCCACCATCACCATTGTCGGCGACTCCATGCGATAACCACGCTCCTGCAACATGCCGTCCAACAGGTATTGGCTGGCACTCATATGTCCCAGAGGTGCCGTGACTCGCACCACCGACGGGAGCTTGCGTGGGGCGAAGAAATCTTCACTGGACTGTATGACGCTAACCGCATCGACACTGCGATCACACAGTGGATTCATCGAATTGGAACGGCGGCTGACGCCAGCGGCGTAACGCAGTACACCTGCTGGTGTTTCGTGTTCTTCCAATGCAGGCCAGGCCCTGCGCGATGCGATCTCGATTTCATTCATGTTCATAACAGCAATTTCCAGGCAAAAAAAAACCTCTAAGGTCGGAGACGCTTAGAGGTTTTTTCGGGATTCTTCAGATCAATCAGTTAAACCACAGCTCTCCTTTCAGGAACAAAGTCGCGCGCGCAGCACGGCGGGCCGCTGCAGTTGCCGCCGCCAGAAGAGCCAATGCTGAGTTGAACAATGTGGTCATGTCGTTGATTGTCATTAGTTACTTGATCCTGCCGCTCGCGCTGAGCAGCAGGACGTGGAATTTAAGTCAGCACACCAGCGCTGTCAAGCAATGTCTAACGGCCAGGCAGTGAGAAGCTTTAATTCCGCTTGTGAATCGCGCTCACGGCGATCGCGAAATTCATCGAAGTCGCGAATATTGAGATCGAAGAACGGGTTTTCCAGGTCGATCACACGCGCCTCGCGGCCCGTCAGCGCACCCTCAAGCACCAACACCAGTATGTAGACCAGCAAGGTAGTCGTCATTACGGAATGACGGTTTCTGAATATTACTTTACGTAGTACATCCATTGGCATTGCTCTCCTAATCGGTGTAGCGGCGCATCATGACCGCCCCTGTCAGCAAGATGCATCCTACGAGCACGCCGAAGAGCATGTCATAACTGAACAGTCTGTCAGCGACTTCCGAGAAGCTGAAAATAATGTATTGCGATGGATTGAAGCGACTCTCTATCCAATTGGCGAGAAACTGACTGCCGAATACGAAATCCTCAAGAATCAGTAAGGCGAAAAACACGCCCACCGCCCACATCGCAGGCACCCTGTTCGCATAGCTGGAAAAAAGCATCAGCCAGCCGAGAGTCGGCAACAACCATAGGCCTGCCACGACTGCCGACAAATAGACCAGCAACAAACTCACCGCCGCCGCCATAAACAGGTAGCCCAGGCCTGCCACATCGACGCCATAGCTGGCACCGAGAATGCTCAGCCAGACGACGAGCACGAGATACAGCGCAAACAGTATCGCCATGTAAAAGGCCGGCGCCACAACGACGATAGTCACGATTTTGGACAACACCGTTTGCAAGTTGGACACAGGGAGGGAATGCCAGAACAATACGCTGGAGTCTTTGCGATCCTGATAAAGCGTTCCAAGAAGATAAACAACGGCGCAAATCGCAAGCACTGTGACAAAGGGCACGGCCACAATCATAAACAGAGGAGCCATTTCTGTGGCAGACAGGCCATTAAACAACACCGCTATGTATTCGATGAAAATGGCTTCGTCCTCGCTGTCGAGCAGATGGAGAACCCAGATCACTGCAAGCAGAAAGATACCCGCCTCTACCAGAGGTGCGATTACAAACATCGAGGTGTGTTCGATAACCTCTCTCTTCAACAAGGCATAGAACTGTCTTACTTTTGAATTAAGCATGTTTACCCTCGCGCATTTTGGCCACGAACAGATCGGCGACGCTGGGGGTGTAGACCTCGCCCAATGCAGCCAGTTGCCCGCGCGGCACCCCTTCGAAGGTAAGGCATTTCTTACCCAGCGTGCTGCGGCGACTAATTGGTTTGAATGCTTCCGCCTGCTCTTCCATGCCCGGATTGACCAGTAAATCCGTAAAGCGCTCTTCCAGATCAGCCATCATGGTATTGAGCACAATCTTGCCGCGATTGATGAAAATCAGATGTGACAGTAGTGCTTCGATCTCTTCGACCTGATGCGTGCTGATAATGATCGTGCGATCGCCATCATAGAAATCGTTCAACAGCCGATCATAGAATTCCTTGCGATACACGATATCCAGACCCAGGGTGGGTTCGTCCAGAACCAACAGTCGCACATCGATCGCCATCACGAGCGCCAGGTGTAACTGGGTGATCATGCCTTTCGATAACTCTTTGACGCGCTTGCGCGGCGGGATGTCAGTGGTCGCAAGAAAGGCTTCCGCCTTGCTGCGATCAAATCGCGGGTGAACCGACTCTACGTATTCAATGAGTTGGTTGACACGCAGCCATCGCGGCAGGATGCCCACATCCGCGATGAAGCAAACCTCTTCCATCAGTTTATGACGTGCCGTACGCGGGTCGCGTCCGGCGACCTGCAGCTCACCTTCGACATCGCTCAGGCCGATGATTGCTTTCAGCGTCGTCGTCTTACCCGCCCCATTAGGACCAATTAGGCCACTGATGGCACCGGCAGGTATATTCAGGTCTACGCCGTCCAGGGCTTTGAAACTGCCGTAGGACTTTTCGAGACCTTGTGCATGTACGATATCAGTCATCGTTGATTCCCAGAATTTTTGCCCGATCAATCCGTTGATTCGCCAAGCAAGTCATCAAGCTTAAGCCCAAGTCGATCAATTCGCTCTGCGATTTGTGGCCATTCTTCGGTGAGGAATTTGCTGCGTTCCTCGGTTGCGAGTTTGTTCTTTGCTCCATCGACAACATACATTCCAAGCCCCCGTTTTTTCTCAACCAACTGTTCGTCAACCAACATCTGAATTGCCTTGGATACGGTCACCGGATTAATGCGCTGTTCACTGGAAATCTGACGCACTGAAGGCAGCGCATCGCCCTCCTGCAAGACACCATCCATGATCAACGCCACCAGTCGGTCACGCAGCTGCAGGTAAATCGGCTCTTTGTTGTTCCAGTTAATTTCCACGGAGACCCAAGTCATCTGAGTTAGTGTTATACATGACTATAACACCATATCAGCAAAGCGCAAGCGAAATGTTCCCGAAAGAATTAAGTCATTATTTATCAGTAATTTACAGGAGGTTCGAAGACTAACTTCGAGACAGCAAAGAGGCGCTTATTCGCGCTTGCGCGACTCGAGTACAACACCGGAGGCGAGTAGTTCGGCGATATCGGCTTCTTCGAAACCAAATTCCTGCAGCAGCTCACGCGTGTGCTGGCCATAGGAAGGAGGTAGATGACGCACAGAACCGGGGGTTCGCGACAGCTTGATCGGCGTGCCTGTCATCTTGTACCAGTCTTGTTCGATGGTCATGCCGCGGTGATGGGTGTGGGGGTGGTCGACGACCTGCTGCGTGTTGTGAATAGGGCCCGCGGCCAGCCCTGCTCTGGCAAGTGAGTTACAGACGTCTTCGCCATCGAGTGCCGCCAGACTGCTCTCGATCTCCTGCTTCAACGCATCGCGATTAGTAACCCTGTCGATATTGTCGACGAAACGGGGATCTGCAATGAGCTCTTCCCTGCCAATTTCGCGACATAACTTGCCATAGGCCCGGTTGTTCCCAGCGCCAATAAAAATATCAACTGTGCCGGTCTTGAAAGTATCGTAGGGGCTAATGTTGGGATGTGCATTCCCGGTTGGGCCGGGAACCTCGCCAGAGAAATTGTAATTGGGTATGTGGGGATGCATCAGTGACACGGCACAGTCGTACAGCGTCATATCCAGGTATTGCCCTTCGCCGGACTGTTCGCGTTCCAGCAATGCCATCAGAATTGCGATAGCAGAATAGAGTCCCGTCCCCATATCCACTGCTGCCAAGCCCAATCGGGTGGGTTGGCTGCCTTGTTCGCCGTTGACACTGAACCAGCCCGCCATCGCCTGGATAATCGCATCGTAGCCGGGAAATCCGCCCCAGGGGCCATCACTCCCGAAACCGCTTACACGGCAATGGACGAGACGCGGGAACCTGTGTTGCAGCACCTCTTCATAACCAAGCCCCCATTTCTCCATGCTGCCCGGCTTGTAGTTTTCCAGCAGGACATCGGCCTTCTCGAGCAAACGGAGCAGAACATCCCTGCCCTCGTCCTTGCTCAGATCGAGGCCCATGGAACGCTTGTTGCGATTTACACCAACAAAATAGGCGGCGCTGGCCTCCTCACCCTCGGCGGTGTGGAACGGTGGGCCCCAATCGCGTGTCTCGTCTCCACGCGGCGGCTCAATCTTGACGATTTCCGCACCATGATCACCGAGTATCTGGGAACAATACGGACCGCCCAGTACACGAGACAGGTCGATAACCAGTTTGCCCTTGAGAGCACCATTGTTTCCAGTAAACAGCACTTTGCGATCCCTGAGATTGGCTTGCTGAAGACGAGGGTTCGTCAACAGGGGGCGCAAGCATAAAGCAGCGCTGCCATGGCTTCAAGTCAGCACACTGGTAATACGGAGAGGAATTCCCTCGCCAGAACCGTATCCTGAGCGAGGCCCTCTCGCCCCAGAATGGCACGGAGCTGTCGCAGTCCTTCGAGCTGAATTTGCCGTACTCGCTCTCTGGTGAGACCTACGGCCTTGCCGACTTGCTGCAGAGTTTGCGCGTCGTAGCCCAACAGTCCAAAACGACGTTTCAGCACATCCTGATGCCGTGCCGGCAGTTCCTTGAGCCACTCGTGCAAATAGTTGTCGATTTCGTGCCGGCTGAGCGTCTCGTGTGGCACATCATGCGGCTCACTCCCGGCGTGCTCAAAGCGCTCCAGCTCTGATTCCGAATCGCTTGCCGGCTCGGCTATGGCAGTGGCTTCCTGTAACTGCAGCAGATAGGCAACATGCTTCGCTTCCTTGCCAGTGCGCTCTGCAATGGCCTCGATACTGGCCTCGCCCTGACCAGACTTGAGCAAGTCACCGGCGCTGCGTTTGCAGGTATTGAGCTCTTTGACCACATGCACAGGCAGGCGAATCGTGCGCACCTGATTCATCAGCGCCCGCTCAATGCTCTGACGAATCCACCACGTAGCATAAGTTGAAAAGCGAAACCCCTTCTCCGGATCGAACTTGGACACCGCATGAATCAGGCCGAGATTACCCTCTTCCACCAGATCGAGCAGCGGTAGCCCGCGGCGCAAGTAGCGGCGCGCCACATTCACGACCAGACGCAAATTGCTCTCGATCATTTTTTGCCGAGCGAGTTGGTCCCCTTCGCGTACGCGCCGGGCAAGAGCGAACTCCTGTTCAGCTTCAAGCAGAGGTGAGCGCCCGATATCGCGCAAATAGGTTTGCGTGACATCCAGCGAGACGGTCCCAGCATCCCTGGTTTTGCTGGCATGGGATGGAGAATGATTCCAGCCGCTCGCTGGGGCTTCAGCCAGACTGAGCGATTGTGAATTTCGCATAATCCGTAACCTCCCTGTTACCGATGTTTGCCAATCACAACTTCAGTATAGAAGACTCTCCACGCATTGCCAGTCGCGCGCAGGAATTATGCAGGTACGGGTCTGCGTAACAGTTCAGGGAGGAAGAATTCGGCCACCATGATTGGTTTGCCGAATAAAAAGAAGAGACTTTTGCGTCCCCAGATTCCGGAATCATGACGCGTGAAGAGCAGATGGCTACGACGCAATTCCGGATGATCAAAAAGAAACTCGCCCAAAGGTCGGCTGCCCAGCTCACGAACCTCGCGCAACTGACTCAGCTCGCTGTGTGCAGGCATCAGGGTATGGGCGAGCACCCAGGGCTGGTCGCAGCCAAACAGTGCGACTTTGCGTGACCAGAAAAGATGGTCTGCGGCCAAGGGCCCAAACTCGCCGCGCAGTGAGTTGTTCGCGATTGCCTGCTCGTGTTCATCCAGAACCTTGACGGCGAAGCGATCCTGACTTGCCTGTTTGAGCAAGGCGGTCAGCGAGCCCTGCCCGCACAACCAGCCTTTCGTGTGCTGGTCAGGCCAGTCTATATCCTCACCACGGCTCCAAAACAGCTGTGGCTCGGATACATCCACTACCGGATGCACAAGCGTTGACGTCATGATGAATCGATTAGCAGAGAGCGCCGGGCCCGTCGAAGACGGGCCCGGGCTCAATTAACGTGGGCGATAGTTTTGCAGAGTTTTGATAATCACCGTGATCACACGACGATTCTGTGCGCGACCTGCATCGGTGTCGTTGCTAGCCACTGGCTGGCGCTCACCGAAGCCACGGGCACTGATACGGCTGCCCTGAATATCAAAGCGATCGATCAGCACAGCACGCACGGCGTTGGCACGACGCTGCGAGAGGTCTTCGTTGTACGCTTCTGTGCCACGGCTGTCAGTGTGGCCTTCCAGCTCAATCACTACGTCGTCATATTGATTCATGAAGTCGGCAACTTCCTGAATCTCATCGAAGTATTCGCTCTTCACTTCGTCACGATCGAAGTCAAAATTGACCTGCAATTCGACGCGTGCCACTTCCTCTACTGCAATCGGGCAACCATTCGCATCCACGGCATAATTCATGGGCGTGTCGGGGCACTGGTCGTCTGCGTCCTGAACACCATCGCGATCTGAATCACGAGCCTGCGGAGTCGCAGGTGCAGATTCCTGACGGGCTTGTGGCGTGGAAGTCGCAGGCGTCGAGCGCGGAGCCGGCGCACTGGCACGGTCACCAAAGAAATACACCAGACTGGTCTCCAGCCCGATATCGGAGTCTTCCAAATCACGTCCGAAATAGGCGAAGCTGCGCAAGGTAGTACGCCACTGCCAGTTGCTGTTCAGGTCGTATTTCACGCCCGCGCCAAAATTCAGCAGCGTGTCATTCTCGCCGCCGAAATTGGTGTTGCCCATACCGGCTACCAGAAACGGACGCAGGCCATCTGAGGGTTCACTCAGGTCATACAACACGTCGAACTTGTAGTGATCCAGATCGATTTCAGTGCCGCCGACGACGTCTGCATCCATCTCAACCGTATTCAGCTCCAGCGCCCAACGCTGGGTGAGCTGAAAACCAAGGCCCGCGAAGAAGCCCCAGCTTTCGTCGAGGCCGGTATAGTCGTCGAAGTCCATCCACTGTGCACCAGGAGCCAGATACCACTGCCCCTCTTCAGCAGCCTGCAATGAAGGCTGGGCTAGCAGAGCCCCAGAAAATAGACCAATAAGCGCAATGCGTTTCATTTCAAAATCCTTTAATTCACAGGCACTTTTGCCTGTTATCAGAGAGTTCTTGCGGCAACTTCAGCGCTCGATAAAAACGCCAGAGCCGTGTGCGCAGAGTTTACCATTTTCAGATAAAAAGCACCTGATTTTCTCGGGTGTTCGTGATCTGGCTCACCTACCGACCGCCTCCCGGCGGTCGTGAAATGCGACAAGCTGGTCGCACCGCTGTCATAAGACTACAATATTCATCCGGCACACTATCCCGCTGAGCGATCTCGCCTCTAATTGCCCTGACACCAGCGCGCCTGCTTACACCACGGATAGACTGCCATGACCAGCAACGATGAAAAAACCAAACCCAAGGATCAGACTTTGCGCAACTGGCGAACCGACATCAACAGACAGCTCCTGATAGCAGCAGCGGTGCTGACAGTCGGTCTGATCGCTGGGCAACTGGTATGGACGCTGCTGCTCTTGCTCGCCGTCTATTCGCTGCGCAATCTCTATCAGCTCTATCGCCTCTACAACTGGCTCGCTCTTGACCCCGATACGCGTCCCCTCGAACCGCCCGAGAGCGGCGGCGTCTGGGGCGACATCTATGACGGTATTTACCGCATGCAGAAACAGGAGCGGCAATCGAAAGAATACTTGCAGAACATTATCAACAAGGCACAGGAATCATCCGCCGCATTGGAAATGGCCGTGGTGATGATCAACAAGCAGGGAACTCTCGACTGGTGGAACCACGCAGCGGAAGAGTTGCTGGGCTTTCGCTACCCTCAGGATCGTCGTCAATCGGTGACCAACCTCGTCCGGGATCCGAAATTTTCCGAATACTACAATCGCCAGAAATATGACGAGACATTGAAGATGGCTGCTCCGGGCGACAGTAAACGCATTCTTGAGTACCAGATCGCCCTCTTTGGTGAACAAGAGCGCCTGATGATCGTGCGCGACATTACCGAACTGCAGCGGCTGGCCAATATGCGCAAGGACTTCGTCGCCAATGTCTCACACGAACTCGGCACGCCAATCACCGTGATCAAGGGCTATTTGGAAGCCATACTGGATAATCGCGATTCGCTCAGCGAGCGCTGGCATAAACCCATAGAACAAATGCGGCAACAATCCATGCGCATGGAAAACATGGTGCGCGACCTGCTCATGCTGTCTTCACTGGAAACCCGAACGATGTCCAGGAATCGCGAAGCTGTCGATGTTGCCGGCCTGATTCACGAGATCGAAAGCGACACGCGACAAATGTTCACGGACAAGTCGCATCGATTCATCACGCGCGACGATGATAATGCGATCATCATGGGCAAACGCAACGAGTTATACAGCGCTGTTTCCAACCTGGTAGTGAATGCTGCCAAGTACACTCCTCCGAACGGCACGATCGAACTCATTACCCGCAGAGACGCGAAGAAGTTTTATATCGAAGTCAAAGACAATGGTATCGGTGTTGAGGCGCACCACCTCCCCAGGCTCACCGAAAGATTTTATCGTGTTGATGGCAGCCGTGCGTCAGACAGCGGTGGTACTGGTCTCGGCCTAGCAATCGTCAAGCACATTTTGCTGCGGCACGATGGCGAACTGATTATCGAATCGGTTTACGGCAAAGGAAGTCGCTTCATCTGTGCCTTCTCGCTAGAGCGCATCCGGCCAATGGAGAGCTACAGCGAAACGGGTACTGCAAGATCTGCAACCGCCTCCGCATTGAAATAAGATCACTCCTGACAGCGCCCTCATTCGAGATCCCGAGTGGGAACAGCATTCTCTAAAGCAAAAAAACGCACTCCGAAGAGTGCGTTTTTTAACAAGTACATTGTATTGCTGATCAGAACGTAATGCGTACTCTCAGCTGCAACGCATTGGGGTCATCGTCGCCCGCCACGTCATCAGAATCTGCCATCATGTAGTTGGCAGAGAAACGAATGGCACGCGTCATGTAGTAATTCACACCCAGGGTGAGCACATCGGCGGAGCCCCCTGCGACAGACTGATCTGTCAGGTCGAGATTGCTGATGCGCGCACCGATTTCCCAGGCGCCTTCCGAATCGTTTGGAGTCAAGGTGCCAAATGCTGCAGAAGAATTGCTGTAAGGGCGCGAATCTTCAGTCAGGAAATAGCTCGCTGACAGATAATAGCCATCGAACGAAAGATCACCGCCAGCATAGCGGTTGATGTCGCGGCGCAGGTACTCGCCCTGGGCAGAGAATTTGCCCTGCACGAACGCTGCCTCTACACCGAATCGATCCAGGTCATCGACGTTTGCGATATTGCCGGTATCAATAATGCGGTGCGAATCCTGATGCGAATCAGGTCTGGCGCGCAGTCGCACCGTGTCATTGTCATCCGTTTCCTGCCCCATCACGACACCAAGGTGCAGGAGTTGGCCTGCACCGATATCCGGACGATAGACAAAGCGCGCATTCGCGCCGTTGCCACGGATTGCATTGCTGGCTTCATGAGTAAACAGCGCGGCCTGAATAGTGTAGCGATCGTTCCAGTGCGAGACGCCAGCACTCAGGCGACGATCTCCCTGAAAACCATTTACCATGGCACGCTCGGTAAAGGTCATGTTGTTGGAGCTGGTCAGGAATTCAAGACCGGAGAAAGGCTTGTAGTGCCCCACTGTGATCTGTGTGTTACTGAAACCGTTATAACGCAGGTAGGCATCCTTCACTGCGACATCGTCGCCCGCGAATTCCCATTGCGCACGGTAACTCCAATCTTCAGCCACATCACCCTGCCAATACACGCGTGCTCTGCGCACTTCGCTTCCATCGGCATAGGGATATTTATCGTTGTCAAAATAGGTCGCGTCAGCCTGAATGCGTCCGCCGAAGTCCACAGACGGGTAACTCTCCGCTGCCTGGACCATTGGGGCGAGACCAATGACGGCCAGCAGTGTCATCAGTTTTCTCATAGTGGTATCCATCAGTTGTTGCGGCACTGAATTACGACAGCCGGCAGCAATTCTTTAAGCTGCCGGGTGTCTATACAGCACAGCAATCAGTGTATTTCAGCGGGAGAAAGTGAGTCTGCTCATGCCAACGCATCGGCGACCGTGGCGGAAACGCCACTGACCAATGCGACGGCGTGTCGCAAATTCCGGGCTATGCCCATGAATGTTATTGTGATTTTGGTGCTTGTCAGGCACCACTCTCCACGCTCGTGCGCGCGGTATTCTATTACATTTCGGTTACGTTATCGTAATAAATTTGCGGTACAGGTGTGGCGAGATGTAGGAGCCCGTCTACTCTTCGTCTTCGACGATATGATCAGCCACGTCTTCGAGCTTCTCATGGCGAACATCAGTGCCTTTGACAAGGTAGATAACGTGCTCCGAGATGTTTTTGGCGTGATCTCCGATGCGCTCCATTGCCCGCAATGCCCAGAGAATATTGAGCACGCGTGTGATATTGCGGTTATCTTCCATCATGTAGGTAATCATCGAGCGCATCGCACTGCGATATTCGGCATCGACCTCACGGTCTTCCTTGGCAACGGCCAGCGCAGCTTCGGCATCGTGGCGAGCGAAAGCGTCGAGCGCATCGTGTACCATCTTGCCGACCTTCTCGGCGAGATGACGAAACTCGACAAAGCCTTCAGGAAAGTCCCCTTCCTCACTCAGCTTGACGCCCATACGTGCGATCTTGGATGACTCGTCGCCGATTCGTTCCAGATCCCTGACTGTCTTGATGATGGCCAGTACGAGGCGCAAGTCACTCGCTGCCGGTTGCCGTCGCGCGAGGATCAGGCTGCACTCCTCATCGATCGACACCTCCAGCGCGTCAATCAGGTCATCGTCCTTCATCACCTTCTCGCCCAGTGCGCTGTCTGCTGCCGTAATGGAATCCATGGCATTGGCAATCTGCATTTCCACAGCGCCGCCCATCTCCATCATGCGTTTCTTGATGTCTTCAAGTTCCACATTGAATTGCTGGGATATGTGATGGCTGTGACTTTCGGCTTTAGAACTCATAGGTGTACCTGCAATGACGAATTATTCTGGGCAGAACGGGCGCTTTACTACTACGCCTGAATAACTAGCCGTATCTTCCGGTGATATAGTCTTCGGTCTGTTTCTCGGAGGGGTTGGTGAAGATCGTGTCCGTTGCATCGAACTCGACCATGTCGCCCATGTACATGAATGCCGTGTAGTCAGACACGCGCGCGGCCTGTTGCATGTTATGGGTCACGATAACAATCGTATATTCTTCTTTCAGCTCATTGATCAGTTCTTCGATCTTCAGTGTCGAAATTGGATCCAGTGCGGAGGCAGGCTCGTCCAGCAAGAGTACCTCGGGCTGCACGGCAATTGTACGCGCAATAACAAGGCGCTGCTGCTGACCACCCGACATGCCCAGTGCGCTGTCATGGAGACGGTCCTTGACCTCATCCCACAACGCGGCAGATTTCAGCGAGGACTCGACTACCTCGTCGAGCACACGCTTGCGATTGATTCCCTGAATTCGCAATCCATAGGCAACGTTTTCATAGATGGATTTGGGAAAAGGGTTGGGTTTCTGGAACACCATGCCAACGCGGCGACGCAGATCAGCGACATCCACTGACTTCTCGTAAATATTTTCACCGTCCAGTTCGATCGAACCTTCGATAACGCAGTCATCAACCAGGTCGTTCATGCGATTGAAGCAACGCAAGAGACTCGATTTGCCGCAACCGCTGGGCCCGATAAATGCCGTGACTCGCTGCCTGGGAATGCTGAGGTTGATATCTTTCAGCGCACGCTTGTCGTTGGAGTAATACAGATTCAGCGAATTTACTTCGAGACAGGTTTGTTCGTCTTCCAATTGGCCCGCGTTAGACTCCATAGCCAGAGTATCCTCAATTTCCGTCATTTCTGATTGTTCGCTGTTCAAGTCATTCATGGTCGGTATCTGCCAATTTTAGTGTGAATCGAGAGCTTTGAACTTCTCTCGAAGTCGATTGCGCAGCGCTACAGCCGCCAGATTCAGGGCGGCGATAACGACAACCAGCAAGAGTGCTGTGGCGAAAACCAGTGGTCGCGCTGCCTCCACATTAGGGCTCTGAAAGCCAACATCGTAGATGTGGAACCCCAGGTGCATGAACTTCTGGTCCAGGTGCAAATAGGGATAGTTACCATCCAGTGGCAGCGAGGGCGCTAATTTTACCACGCCCACCAGCATCAGCGGAGCCACTTCACCCGCGGCTCTTGCGACGGCCAGAATTAACCCGGTCATCATAGCCGGACTTGCCATCGGGAGCACTACCCGCCACAGGGTTTCGAATTTTGTTGCCCCGAGTGCCAGACTTCCCTCGCGGACACTGCGAGGAATTCGGGCCAGCCCCTCTTCCGTCGCAACAATAACCACAGGCACTGTAAGCAGCGCCAGCGTGAGCGAGGCCCAGAGCATACCGCCTGTACCAAAGGTCGGTGACGGCAAGGCTTCCGGGTAGAAGAGTTGGTCGATCTCACCGCCGATGATATAGATGAAAAAACCGAGGCCGAACACTCCGTAAACAATTGATGGCACGCCGGCCAGATTGTTCACAGCAATGCGAATCGTGCGCGTAATCAGACCCTGCCGCGCATATTCACGCAGATAAACCGCTGCGACGACGCCGAAGGGTGTGACAAAGACACTCATCAACAACACCATCAGGACGGTACCGAAAATAGCGGGGAAAATGCCCCCTTCCGTGTTCGCCTCTCTGGGTTCGTCAGTCAGAAACTCTCCCAGCTTGTCGAAGTAAACGCCAATCTTGCCGAACACGCCAAGCAGATTGGGGCGGTACGCCCTGACGATTTCTGCAAACTCGATCTCGGTTTCCTGGCCGTTGGCGGCTATGAACAGCGCTGCGTCTCGATCAATTTGCTCATACAACGCATTGAGCTCTAGCTGCAACGCCTCGTAGTCGCGATCCAGCACAACCCGTTGACTGGCGATATCCGCGAGATTCTCAGGTGTGGCCTGGCCGCGCAGCTCATAGCGACGCTCCAGCAATCTGAGGCGCTCCACCTGATAATTGATCGCACCAATGTCGTCGTTCTCTATCGCGAAGATCTCTTCATAGATACTGAGCGCCCTGTCGAGGCGATCTCTGAAAGCGGTCCACAAGGCCTCGTCCGCCTGCGCAGGATCGGCGCTATCTGCAATCAATTCTCCGTCTTCGTAAACGGCCTGCAGATAACCATAGAAATTTCCCCATTCGCGCCGTTCGAGTGCAACAACGCCTGTAGGGCGAGAGCGATCGCTGAGGTAGTCATCCAGAATCCAGCTAAAATCTGCACCGGTCAGATCGCGATTGCCCAACTTCATCAGGTTGCGCTGATAGAACGGCTTGCTCTCATCCACGGGAATGCCCGAGCTGGTGATTTGCAACACAGGCACCATCTCGCTCTCAACGAACTCCGCGATGATTTCGGTGGACGTGTCCTCGGAGAATTCGCTCGGCGGCGCGTAGGTTGCACGAATCACATCGGCTGGCCAGAAATGACCCATTCCGCGGACAGTCAACAACAGCAACAGACCGATCACCATAATAATGCTGATCGCAACGGCACCGGCGTTCATCCAGATGAACGGCGCGCCCGAGCGGAACCATAATGTAATTTTATCAATCATATCGTGCTGTACTTGGAGCGCAGACGTTGGCGAACGACTTCTGCGACAGTGTTAACGACAAAGGTGAACATGAACAACACCAATGCGGCGAGGAACAGAATGCGATAGTGAGTGCTATCCACTTCCGATTCAGGAATTTCCACTGCAATATTGGCGGCCAGCGTGCGCATACCCTCGAAGATATTGACGTCCATGATCGGCGTATTACCCGTCGCCATGAGTACAATCATCGTTTCTCCGACTGCACGCCCCATACCGATCATCAACGCACTGAAAATGCCGGGGCTGGCTGTTGGCAGCACAACGCGATAGAGGCTCTGCCACGGTGTCGCACCCAGCGCAAGCGAACCATAGGTCAGCTGTTTGGGCACAGTGAAGATGGCGTCTTCAGCGATCGAGAAAATGGTTGGAATCACTGCAAAACCCATGGCAAATCCCACCACCAACGCATTGCGCTGATCGTAGGTGATGCCCAGATCATTGGTAATCCAGAAGCGTAAATCACCGCCGAAAAACCACACTTCGAGCGGCCCTGCGATCGCGAAAGAAAGATAGCCAAAGAGCAACAATATCGGGATTAGCAAAGCGGCTTCCCAGCCATCAGGAATCGCATGTCGAATGGTATTGGGCAATTGCATCCAGACGAAGCTGGCGAGCAGAATGCTGAGCGGCAGGAGCACAAGAATGCTGAATATACCGAGCAGATTATTCTCTACAAAGGGAGCAAGCCAGAGTCCGGCCAGAAAACCCAGCACGACTGTCGGTAGCGCTTCCATGAGTTCGATCAGCGGCTTGACCTTGCGCCGCATGGCAGGCGCCATGAAGTAGCCGGTAAACACGGCACCACAAATGGCCAGCGGTGCGGCAAGTAACATCGCGTAAAATGCGGCTTTCAATGTCCCGAATGACAGCGGCATCAGGCTGTACTTGGGCTCAAAATCGTTGGCAGAGGAGGACGACTGCCAGATGTAGTCGGGTTCAGAGTAGCCTTCGTACCACACTTCATCCCACAGTGCCGACATGGACACTTCCGGATGTTCGTTGTGCACTTCCCAGAAGGTCATTCGACCGCCTTCGCTCTCAGCGATCAACGCGTCTCCGCGTGGTGAAATAGCGATCTGCCGGATTGCACTGCTGAGCAGCTTCTCTCGAAATACTTCGCGCTGCGCCGTCGCGTTGAAAATGGAAATTGTGCCCTCGGCATCGGCCACGAGGAAATTCTTGCGCCGCTGTTCCGGCGTCAGATCCACGAGTCCTGCTGGCAAGGGTGCGAAATCGCGCACCCGCTCGAAGCGAACTCCCACCTGCGCGTCGCGAACCGGGAAGAACTGCGACACCATTCCTCGGTCATCAGCAATCAGCAAGGAGATTCCGCCGAGCAGGAGATTGGCCTCGACCAGCCTTGCCCCTCCTTCCGTAACTGCAACAGACAGCTCGAAAGATTCCGCCTCACCGCGGAACGCGCTGCGCACGTCCAGTAAGCTCGTCGTGCCCCGGTTATTAATGGCATACAGCCACAGCTGATCGCCATCAATGAGCAGTCTGCTGACGCCCGGCGCAACCAGAGATAAGTCAGCAGTCTCGACGTCAAAGTTTCCTCCACCGTCGAGATCGAATGCAGCAAACAGACTGGTTTGCTGACTCACCCTGACCATCGAAAGATTATTCTGCGGATCGGCGCCTGCCAGTAGCAGGCGATCACCATCGATGCTCACGGCCAGAGCACGTACCGCTCCCCCGGCAGTCAGCGTCAGCGGCTCTTCGCCGAAGGGATATTCGATTCGCGGATTGATTGAGCGCTCATTGTCGGCGCCCGAAAAGGAGACGGCGTAGCTGTACTGCGCGACTTGCACCTGCCCGGAATCGAGCCCCAGGGCGAACACGCCACTCTCTTCGGCGGCCAGAGCAAAACTGGTGATCGTCGCACCTTGCGGGAGATCTACCGCGATGCGACTGACTTCAGCCCCATCGGCTACGCGAAAGAAATAGGCTTCGCCCTGCGCAGAGAGCCGCATACCTATCTCGGATTGTTCTTCAATCGCCAGATGTAATGGCTCGGTGTCATCGCCATGGGCCAGCGAGTAACTGGCGATCTCATCGACTGACGCGGACCTGAAGAGTGGAGCGACTTCGTAGAAGAGATAGAAGAAGATGAGCAGGATTGCCACGATCACGCTGACGCCACCGATGGCGATCATGACCTTGGCACTGTTGTCGATGAGATGGCGCATTTTTCGGCGCCTCTGAATCTGGGATGATCCCAAATCAAGCTCTTTCTCTACAGCGGTTTCTGCATTACCGCTGTAGGAGTCTTGCTGCTGACTTAAGGTAGACATTTATTGGTCTTTGCAGCGATGCCCTTTTGATGAGTACCGCTGTTAACAGAAACGAATTTGGTTCGGCTTGTCCTGAGACAAAAAAGAAAGGTTTGGTTCTCCGCGAACCAAACCTTCCTCACATTCTTGTGACAGCTTACCGCTGCTTACAGCCCGAGGCTGCGCATGGTCGCCTGAACTACTCGACCTGGCAAGGGAATATAGCCGTCTTTTAATACAATCTCTTGACCCTGGGTAGACAATACCAGCTTCAGGAATTCCTGCTCGATCGGTGTCATGTCCGAATTCGGCGCCTTGTTGACGTAGACATAGAGGAAGCGTGCCAGCGGATAGTTACCTGCAACAGAGTTGTCCGGGGTGGCATCGAAATAGTCACTGTCGGCATTGCGGGCAATCGGCACAGAGCGGACACTTGATGTGCGATAGCCTATACCGGAGTAACCGATGCCGTTGATTGACGTGCTCACAGATTGTACGACAGAGGCAGAACCTGGCTGCTCGTTGACGCTGTTCTTGAAATCACCACCACACAGTGCCGAATCCTTGAAGTAGCCGTAGGTACCGGAAACCGAGTTGCGTCCGAACAGTTGGATGTCACGACGCTCCCATGGTCCGCGCATGGCAAGCTGCCCCCAGTTATCGATGCTGCCGGAATAGCCACAGCGTTGATTGGAGGAGAAAATCGCATCAACCTGCTCCAGCGTCATGCCGGAAATTGGATTGTCCTTGTGGACATAAACTGCAAGTGCATCGATTGCCACAGGAACGGCAGTCGGCTTGTAGCCGAATCGCGACTCAAACGCTTCGATTTCGTTGTCCTTCATTTCGCGGCTCATTGGGCCGAAATTAGACGTCTGCTCGGTCAGCGCGGGCGGTGCAGTAGAAGAACCAGCCGCCTGAATCTGGATGTTCACGTTCGGGTACAGACGCTTGAAATCTTCCGCCCAAAGCGTCATCAAATTGGCGAGTGTGTCGGAACCGACGCTGGAAAGATTACCTGAGACGCCGCTGGTGCGTTCGTACTGTGGCAACGACGAGTCCACCTCTGCTGCCTGAGCAGCAATAGGCAGCAGTGCCGAGGCGGTAGATACCACGACTGAGAGAAGGGCTTTTTTCAGGATTGTGGTCTGCATGCAGAAGAACCTCCGGCAAGTTTTACGCTCTAGGAAAATTAGGATTAACGTTTGCTGTTATTGTTGTATTTCGCTAGGGCGAGACTATAGGGAAGTATTGTTACAGAAATATGACAGTTTGGTGAAATTTGCAAGACGATCTCCTGTATTCACACTCTGTAAATTAACTTGTGCTAAGCTCCCGAATTCAGAGCTGTTAAGGACAATTCTGCAAGTCTTCTCCAAGTTGTTGATATCCCTGAACAGCACCTCTCTCGAACAGTAATCACCTGGTGGCTATAGGCGCTGGGACAGATTTTCGACGGCACAGGATAGCGAGCACTAATGAGCAGCACATCAGGCAGCAAGAAGCTGGAAGTTATAGTGGATAACGCATCCAATCCGCCGGCCATCGACGAAGCCATTCCCATCGACCTCAATAACAGCGACTTCTACGCCAACCGCGAGCTGGGCTACCTCGAGTTCAATCTTCGCGTGCTGGAGCAGGCAAGAAACCGCAAACATCCGCTGCTAGAGCGCCTGGTATTCCTGCTGATCTTCAGTTCCAATCTTGATGAGTTCTTCGAAATACGCGTCTCGGGGCTGAAGAAACAGCTGGGATTTGGTCGGCAGAGGCCTGGGCCGGACGGTAAGTACCCCGAGCAGGTACTCAAGGAGATTCACGAACAGGTCAGGGATGTGCTGGCCGAGCAGTATCGCGTGCTCAATGAGGACCTGTTCCCTTCCCTCGCCGCCGAACAGATCCGTTTCCTCGCGCGTCACGAATGGGACGAGCCACTCATCGAGTGGACGCGGGAATACTTTCACAATGAAATTTTACCTGTGATCAGCCCCCTAGGATTGGATCCGGCTCACCCCTTCCCCCGGCTTGTGAACAAGAGTCTGAATTTCATCCTGTCGCTCGAAGGCAAGGATGCATTCGGTCGTGAAAGCGGTCTGGCCATCGTACCGGCTCCGCGCTCTTTGCCACGGTTGATCAAGATCCCGAAGAGCATCATCCCCCAGGGTGATAACTTCATCTTCCTGTCTTCTGTCATTCACGCCTATGTCGATGAGTTCTTCCCAGGCATGAACGTCAAGGACTGTCATCAATTCCGCGTCACGCGCAATTCCGATCTGGAGATGTCGAACGTCGAAGTAGAAGACGTGGCTAGCGCCCTGCAGGGCGAATTGCACAGTCGTCGCTTCGGAGCGGCGACCAAGCTGGAAGTGGGCATGGGCTGCCCCGAAGAACTTACGGACTTTCTGCTGCAACGCTTCGACCTGAAGAAGGATGAGCTCTTCACCCTCGATGGTCCCGTGAATCTGCAACGGCTTACGGCAGTGCTGGGCATGGTGGATCGGCCTGACCTGCGCTTTCCCAAGTTTTCACCTGGCATGCCACCTGTGTTGGAAGAAGATTCCGATATCTTTGCCGCCGTCGATCGCGAAGACCAGCTCCTGCTCCATCCCTATGAATCGTTCATTCCCATCATCGACTGGGTTAGGCAGGCGGCCAAGGATCCGGCAGTGGTCTCCATCAAGCAGACGCTCTATCGCACCAACGAATCATCGGAACTCGTGGAAGCATTGGCAGAGGCAGCTCGCAAAGGCAAGGAAGTCACCGTTGTAATCGAATTGCGGGCGCGCTTCGATGAAGAGGAAAACATTGCCTTTGCCAGTATTCTGCAGGATGCCGGCGCAGTCGTGGTGTATGGAGTGATGGGTTATAAGACCCACGCCAAGATGTTGCTGTTTGTGCGGCGCGTAGGCAGTGAGCTAAAACGCTATGCGCATCTGGGAACCGGCAACTATCACCGCAAGAATTCCCTCCTGTACACAGACTACAGCCTGTTGACCGCGGACCCGGTGCTTTGTGCCGATGTGCACAAGGTCTTTCAGCAGATCACCGGCATGGGCAAAAAAATCCACCCCAAGCTGATCGTGCATGCGCCATTCAAGCTCCGCAAGAGCCTGGTAAAGATGATTGCAGCGGAAGCCGATGCGGCGCGCAAGGGCAAGACTGCCCGCATCATTGGCAAGATAAACTCGCTGACAGATCCCGAGATCATCAAGGAACTCTATGCCGCATCACAGGCTGGCGTGAAGATCGACTTGATAGTGCGCGGCATTTGTTGCTTGAAGCCTGGCATTCCCGGCGTCAGTGAGAACATCAGAGTGGTATCAATCATTGGCCGCTTTCTCGAACACTCGCGCGTCTACTATTTCCATAACAACACGCATCAAGTGTATTGCGCCAGCGCTGACTGGATGGAACGCAATCTCTCACACCGCATCGAAGTGAGCTTTCCTATTCTGAAGAAGAAGCTGGCCAACCGCATTGTCGACGAAATGGAGCTCTATCTGAGCGATGTGCAACAGAGTTGGGAACAGACAGCCGATGGTCAATATCGCCAGATTGGTATTACTGACGATGACGAGCAGGCCGAAGTTCAGATGGGAGTGCAGGAGAAATTATTGAGTAGTCTGGGCCGAGTGTAGTACTGCTCGGCACCACATATCACTAGTTGGCAGCTTTGCGCACCTTGGGCAAATCGCTTGATTTCATCGCTTTAAGCGTTTTCTCGTTTTTCACCATGAAGTCCAGCATCCCTTCCCGTAGCGCCGTCGGACTGAAGGTGATTTTTTTCACTCCATAACTTTCCATTAATCCGACCAGCACGCACCAACCGGGCAACAGCAGATCTCTGCGCGTCTCCTTCAGCCCTTCTATTTCTTCTCCCCTGGCAATGGTTTTGGCCAGCTTCTCTTCCAACTCCAGCATTGCGCTCAGCTTGATGCGTCCTTCGCCATAGCCCTGGCCTGCGCAGACATTCGCCAGCATCTTCATGGTTCCGGAAGACGCATAGGCTTCGTCCCAACCGATGCGCAGCAAACCGGGACGCACTGCATCAAAAACTGCTCTGGCCGCCTCACGACCCTTGCGCATTCGCTTCAGCAGGCTCTTCTTGTCGCTTGTCTGCTCGCTTGCTTTATCGCTTTTTTCATCCGCAAAGAAGCGGTCACGCCATGCCACGCTGCCGATGGCCAGACTTTCGGTGAACAAGCGCTCGTGACGTCGTCCAATGATAACTTCGGTACTACCACCGCCAACATCTATAACCAGCCTGCTATGGTCATTCACCGGCAATGATGAGATGACTCCTGCGTAGATAAGCACAGCTTCCTGTACACCGGAAATTATTGCGATGTGGATACCGAGTTCTTCTGCCGCGGCAAGGAATTCATCAGCATTGCGCGTCACGCGGAAGGTATTGGTGCCGAGAGCCCAATAATTTTCGAGGGGATATTGCGCCATGAGTTCCTTGAATCGCTTCAGGCACTCAATACCGCGAAGAAAAGCGTCAGGCGAGATTTCACCAGTGCTGCGCACATTCTCACCGAGTTGAACTTTCTCGCTGAGTCGCTCAATTATTCTTATCCGACCCTCTTCCCACTCACCTATCAGCAGGTGGAAACTGTTAGATCCAAGGTCGATACATGCATGCATAAAAACTGACCGTCGACTTTAATCGCGCCAGTCACAATTGGAACATGATCAGAGGGGAATTGGAATGAGTCCCGGCCGCGGGACCGGAACTCTTCCGAAAGAAAAGAATGTACAGAGTAGCCTGATTAAATCAGAGCATGGATTGTTGATAGTTTTCGAGGCCGATGCGTTCGATGAGAGAAAGCTGAGTTTCCAGCCAATCGATATGCTCTTCTTCGCTGTCCAGGATATCGGTTAATAGATCACGACTGACGTAATCACCGACCGACTCGCAATAGGCGATGCCCTCTTTCAGATCAGGACAGGCCATTTGTTCGAGCTTGAGGTCACACTCCAGCATTTCCTTGACGTTTTCACCGATCAGAAGCTTGCCGAGCTTCTGCAGGTTGGGGAGTCCTTCCAGAAAGAGAATCCTCTGCGTGAGTTGATCGGCGTGCTTCATCTCATCAATCGATTCTTCGTATTCCTTTTCGGCCAGCTTCTTGAGGCCCCAGTCTTCATACATACGCGAATGGAGAAAGTACTGGTTGATGGCGATGAGTTCGTTGGCTAGCGCCTGATTGAGATGCTTGATCACAGTGGCATCGGCTTTCATGAGTGTTTCCTCAGCAGTGGATGTGCCGCTAATGTTACGATAACCGGTGCATATCCTCAACCAATTTTTATGCTAAGTCATTGATTTCAATAATAAAAAGAATGATAAGCAATCCCATTTCGATTTTCCCCTCCTGCCTGTCACGACACCGGGTTCGAGTTCAGGAGTACAGTGATTGAGTGAGCGCTCTGGAGAGAGTAAAGCAGCGCTGGCACGGGACCGCTTTACACGCCGATGAATTGCTGCAATTCATGCAGACGCAACTGCCGGGACTTGGGAGGAATGACGGTAAGAACGCCTGGGCGCCACACAAGCGCCGCGTAGCGGGCGGATTGGCCTGTTTCAGCCAGCCGCCGCGTCAACAAAATCAGCTGACTTGGCGAATTCTTTCACGATAGACTGGGCGAGTTTGCCACATTTACCACAGTCGCTCGCGACACCGCTCTGCGCGCGTACATCTGCCAGACTGCTGGCACCACCGCGGCAGATTTCGCGAATCTGGTTATCGGTAACTTGTCGACAAAGGCATACGTACATAGTGGCTTCCTGTAACTGACGACACTATAAATCTAAATGAGAATGATTGTCAACAAGATTGTCATCTGCTAATTTACCACCCAGAATCTGCAGCTACAGTGGCAGGAGACGAGTAAATTCGCTCACGTCACAACAGAGTATCTCGCAGAACAGAAGCCGTAACTCTATTGCTGTGTTTTCATTGCTGTAATTCCACTAAAGTAGCCTCACTACCATGACCACACTTGCACAAGCCAGCAGCGGCGATAGCTGCGTCGTCCTCGAAATTGCTCCCGAACCGGCAGAACTGAAGAACCGACTGTATGCACTCGGGATAATCCCGGGTTCCGCGATCCAGGTTCTACGATTCGCACCGATGGGTGACCCGATGCAGCTCAAGGTTAGCGGGAGCTTCATCTCCATTCGCCGCACGGAAGCAGAAATCATTCAGGTTGAGATCCAGTAAAATCGGACGCTTCCTGCAAATTCACACCAAGCCAGACGAACGACAACAGTCAGAATCAAGCTATGAGCAAAATCGCCCTGATCGGTAACCCAAACTGTGGCAAGACCACCCTCTTCAACCTCCTCACTGGTGCCAATCAGAAAGTCGGTAACTGGCCTGGCGTGACCGTAGAAAAGAAAGTGGGTTACTACAGCAGCGAAGGCACGCGCATCGAACTGGTAGACTTGCCTGGCGTCTATGGCCTGGAAGACGACGCTGCGGGGATCGACGAGAAGATTGCACGCGATTTTCTGCGCAATGGCGAAAGCGATCTCATCATCAACATCCTCGATGCCACCAATCTCGAGCGTAGCCTGGTACTCACCCAGCAACTGCTGGAAGACGGCAAGCCAGTCATTGTCGTTTTGAACATGCTGGATGTCGCGCAGCAGCAAGGTGTGACGGTCTACCCAGAGAAGCTCGCTGAACAACTCGGCGTTCCGGTCATCGCCATGATTGCCTCGCGTCGCCAGGGTCTGGGTGAATTGCAGTCCGCCATATCCGAATTCCTGAAGAGTCCCGACCGCTTCGCCAGTACGCCCCAAGTCAACACGGAAGGCGAGCAGACTGACCGTATTCTGCGCCGCTATCATCAATCACGCCAACTACTCAATGGCGTTGTGGAAGTCACCGCTGGCCACCATAGCCTGTCCGAACGCCTCGACAATGTCGTATTGAATCGCTGGCTCGGAGTGCCCTTCTTCCTGCTGATGATTTATCTGATGTTTACTTTTGCTGTGAACGTGGGCGCTGTCTTCATCGACTTTTTCGACATTCTGTTCGCCGCCGTACTGGTTGACGGTGTCGGCTATGTACTCGAACAGATCGGCATGCCTGCGCTAGTGGTTACCCTGCTGGCCGATGGTGTCGGCGGCGGTATTACGCTGGTCGCAACATTCATTCCGGTAATTGCCTTTTTGTATCTGAGCCTCTCGTTTCTCGAGGACTCCGGCTATATGTCACGCGCCGCTTTCGTCATCGATCGTTTGATGAGTGGCATCGGCCTGCCCGGCACCGCCTTCGTTCCGCTCATTGTTGGCTTTGGCTGCAACGTGCCCGCCGTCATGGCAGCACGCACTCTGAATCGCGACAGTGATCGCCTGATGACGATCTCGATGGCGCCCTTTATGAGTTGTGGCGCGCGCCTGACGGTGTATGCCCTATTCGCTGCCGCATTCTTCCAGAGCAACGGTCAGAACCTGGTATTCCTGCTGTACTTGTTGGGCATCTCACTGGCTGTGTTCACTGGCTGGATATTCAGAAAACAATTGTTCACAGACGAAATAACGCCTTCGTTCCAGGAAATGCCGGCCTACCACGTACCCGTGCTGCGCAATATCCTCATTACAACCTGGTTCCGCCTCAAGGGCTTTATCATGCGCGCCGGCAAGACCATTGTGGTCGTGGTGATTGGTCTCAGCTTTCTCAACTCAATCGGTACTGATGGCAGCTTCGGCAATGAGGATTCAGAGAATTCAGTACTGAGCGTCGTCGGCAAATCCATTACACCCGCCTTCGGCCCACTCGGTATCGAAGAAGAGAATTGGCCGGCAACCGTTGGACTGTTTACCGGTATGTTCGCCAAAGAAGCCATCGTGGGCACGCTGGATGCGCTCTACAGCAACCCCGATGCGGAAGAAGGCACTGGCGAAGCACCGGATATTGCGGGCGCTGCCTTCGAGGCAATTGGCACGATCGGCACAGAGTTCATGGCATTGACCGGGGCGTTGTCTGACCCATTGGGCATCTCAATCGGAGATGTGAGCGATGTCGAGGCAGTCGCTGAAGAGAACGAGGTCAGCAGCTCCATGTTGAGTAACATGGCGTCCTTGTTTGCCAGCCCCTTCGCAGCCTTCTGCTATCTCGTGTTTGTGCTGCTTTATGCACCTTGTGTCGCGGTGCTGGGTGCCGTGAACAAGGAAGCAGGCTGGCGCTGGACTTTACTGGTCTTCGGCTGGTGCACCGGGCTGGCCTACATTACTGCAACAGTGATCTATCAGATTGGCACTTTCGCCAACAACCCCTTATTCTCTGCTGTCTGGATCGCATCCATGCTGACGATACTGGTGTTGTTTATCGCTAATCTGAAAAAGCTCTCCAGCAAGATGGTGCCCAAGGATTTGATTCAGGCGGTTCAACTGTAACGGAGACTCGCCTTGCCTGACGCGCAACAACCGGGCGGCCAAATCAAACTCATTAAGCTTTCCGCCCCGGCTTTCCTGATCCTCCTCGCGCTCAAGCTCCATTTCGCCACTGTACTTGATCTGTACAGTGACGAAATCTTCTATTGGCTCGAATCGACGCGACCGGCGCTGGCCTACAGCGACCTGCCGTTCATGAGCGCCCTGCTGGCTGGTCTGGGCAATGCTCTGGCCCCTGGTTCGACACTCGCTGTACGTTCGCTTTTCCTGCTTTTGGGAAGCGCTATCCCCCTGCTGGTCTATTGGCTCGCCAGTGCGGCTGTCCCTTCTCGACAGGCTCGCGAAGCGGGCGCCCTGGCCTTGTGCCTGCCTCTGGGTGGCTTTCTGGGATTACTCGCAGTGCCTGATGTGCCGCTGATTTTCTTCGGCTTACTCGCGACAGGCAGCTTTCTTCGCGCCCTACAGGACAATCACTGGCCTTACTGGATAGCTACAGGCGTGTTCGTTGCACTTGGCCTCTGCACGCATTACCGTTTTCTGCTTTACCCAGCGGCCGTCTTCTTGTTCCTGCTCCTTATGCCCTCGGTACGCTCTTGTTGGAGCAATGGGCGATTCTGGGCTGCGGTGTGTATTGCTGCTATCGGTCTCTATCCCGTGCTCTGGTTCAACTTCAGCGAGCAACTGGCCAGCGCCTCCTTCTATCTAATCGAACGACATCCCTGGGAATTTCAGGCCATGGGACTGGCTCATGTATTCAAGCAGGCTGGTCTGGTCACACCGCCATTGTATGCCCTCTTGCTCTACACTCTCTGGTTGATGTGGAACAAGGCGAAACAGGGATCCCTGGCTGCCGCCCTCCTGCTGAGCCTGAGTCTCACCAATCTGCTCGTGTATCTGGTGCTCGCACCCTGGACGGATGCGAGGAGCACATCCATACATTGGCCGCTGTCCGGTTACTTTCCGATTCTGGTATTCGTCCCCAGCGCGCTGCGGGAACTCGTGCAGCGCCTGAGCAACAAATATCCTATCAGGCGCTTGCGATTGGCGGTAAGCGGGGCGATTGCGCTGGGCTTCCTCGGCTCCATCGTCGCTGTCACAGGAGTCGGCTCCCAGGCCTATCAATCGGCTTTGCAATCACTGATCGGGCCAGGTGTCTTATCTAACAAAATGGCTGGATGGGAGGAATTCGCGACGTTTACCGAAACAACACTACAAAGCGAGTTTGCCGGCGAGCAACCACTACTGATTGCCGACAACTACTACACTGCTGCGCAACTGCAGTTCGCAGGCTTTACAAATCAGGTCTATACACTGGATCGGGAGAAAGCAGTACGCGACGGGAGAATGCATCAGCTGGAGTTATGGGAAATGGACGCAATTGCCTTACAGGAGCACTTGCAGGCTAATCAGCCTGCGCTCTTTATCACCGAGGACAGCACGCTTGAAGTCGAAGCGAAGGCAGCGCTAATCGATAACAGCTGCAACCTGTTCGCAGCGCTCACAGCACTCTCACAGCTTGATCTGTTCAACGGTGACAAGCAATTCAGCTTCTATCGCGCAACATCTCACTCTTCTGCCTCACCTGCCCGCGCCGCGCCCTGCCCCTGGCCGATGCGAGCATGGATAGATCAACCGGTGTCCGACAGCACTGTCAGCGGTGAGGTCACCATTGCTGGCTGGGCCTATAGCGAGGAAATCGGGATAGAGAGCGTGACATTGCTACTGGATGGAAAGGAAGTAGTAGCGCTGAATTACGGAGACACGCGACCTGACGTCGTCGAGGTCATGAATGTGACTTCTGACCCCAATTCTCCGGAGCTCGGCTATTCAGGACTGTGGGACAGCAGCACCGTAGAAAATGGTTGGTATCGGCTGGAACTTGCCATTCGTAATGCTCAGGGCAGCATCCTGCGCTACGGTCAGCGTCGAATACGCGTCGCCAACTAGTCACCCATTAGACGACTATTAATCACCAACAGGGTTAAGCACTTCAACCGAGATACGCCATTCATTGTTGTTGGTGTAGCGCCACAGGCGCAGATAACTCGTACGAAATCCGGCCGCATCCTCATCGGTATTGGTGGACATGGTGCCATAGGTATAGCCCATCTCCTTCGAGGTCGACAAATAGCCGCCCATGTAAGTCAGGCTAATCGGGTTCGTGGTTGAGAGCTGATTGTCCAGAAATGCCCCATAGACAGAACTGGCCGCTTCCACACCGACCGCTGGCGCCATCCCGGGCAGATAGACCCGTGAGTTCTCCATACCATAACGCAGCAACGCGCGTTGACCGCCGCGGAAATTCACACTGCGACCAAACAGGTTGTCGGCGTCGATCAGGTCCTGCAATTCATTGCCCTGCACCAGTACCGGATGCGCCGCTTCCTGCAACACCGTTCGGGTTTCCTGATAGTCAGGCTCCACCTCCAGACTGAGAAAGCCAGGAATCTGGGTCGCCATGTCCGCCATGAGGACCCAGCGGCCGTTCAGCTTCTTCCAGATAGAAACCAGGTGCCCAAAGGTGTTTCGTTCCGGATTGCCATTGGCGTCCAGAATAACGAGCGGGCCAGCAGTCAGACCCAGATCACCATCGCGTGACACATCGACATAGTGCGACTCCCAACGCAGATCATTACCTTCGAAATCGGGTGCTGTGTAGAGTTCGCGTGCATCGACCGGTGCGTCGCGAAACACCACCGAGCCTTCTCCCAGAAATTCCAGGAAAGCCCGCGTTCGGCCGATCTCGGCAGATCGGGCGCCGTAGGTTTGATCCGCCTCAAGTAACTCGAGCCAGTTCTGGTACTGTGCTCTTTCCTGAGCTAGAAGTGTAAGCGGCAGGCTGGCCAGGAGAATAAGGCAAACATGTCTGGGCGATAACTGCATTCTTGACCCGTTGGACGACGGTGGTAGAAAAGAGATGGTAAACATAATTGACAGACAGATACAGCCTGACAGACGCGGCCCGTGAGGATGCTTTTAGTAGTAATCCTAAGCCAATGATCTAAATACTTTTTTTCCAGGAAATATTCTCTCTTTCCATTGTTCTGTTCCGAGCTTGCCGCTAGAATGGTCGCACCCGAATACTGTAGCAAAGCGAGCGCGTCAGACTTGGCTGACCACAGGAACGAACCGGCGTAACAGTCTGTATGAAATTTAACCACTTACTTCTGACGATCGCTGCTCTGTTCGTTAGCGCCTCAGCCCTTGCACAGCCTCTACAAGTCGATCCAGAGAGCCTGGAAACCGCCGCCTCTTCGTTTGTTGAATACTACGAGGACACGTCAACCACGCTCACCATCGACGATATCCTCGCACCCGGATTTGCTGTCAACTTCCTCCCGGTACAGATCGAGAATCTGAATTTTGGCGTCACCACGTCTGCCTTCTGGTTCCGCCTCACTCTCGACTGGAGCAATGCGCCCGATGAAAGCAAGGTGCTCGAATTTGGGCCACCAAAAATTGTTGGTGGCATTGCGCGCGGAGGAATTGATGTCTTCGCATTGAACGCTCAGGGAGAACCCTACTGGCAGTACACCCTGGGAACACACGAAGATGAGCGTGAGTTACGCACTCTGCGCCGGGGCTTCGCGCTGCAGGTCGATAGTGAGTTGGGGAATGAACTCTATATTCGTGTCACGAGTGCACGCCCTCTTCGCCTCCCTCTGACACTCTGGGAAAACAACGCCTTCCACGAGAAACAGATTGAGTCTGACAGCCTGCTCGGCTGGCAGTACGGCATTCTGTTCGCCATGATTTTCTACAACTTGTTTCTCTTTTTTGCGATCCGGGAACCCAGTTATCTGCAATATGTATTCATGATCGCGTCGCAGGCATT
The DNA here is from genome assembly GCA_965228725.1 of uncultured Pseudohongiella sp. Lineage (GTDB taxonomy): Bacteria > Pseudomonadota > Gammaproteobacteria > Pseudomonadales > Pseudohongiellaceae > UBA9145. The sequence continues at coordinate 774,964 of OZ245834.1, forward strand.
GTTCCTGCTGCTCGATTCGAAGCATCTACGCTATCTCTTGAATCAGGAATACCAAAGTGTCTGGCTGGTCGATATCTCCGAGCGACTGATTTATTCGCTCATGATTATTACCGGCCTGCTGTTCCAGCGCTCGCTGCTGCGTATAGCCAATTTCAATCCCAAACTTGACCGGCTGATTCTGACCTTCATCGGTTTTTCGGTATTCGTCGCATTGCTTGCTTTCATACCCGATGAGAAACCGAATCAATATTCCGTGATCCTGTCGCTGGTACTGGTCATTCCGCTCAGTTTCTACGCAAACTACGATGCGATTAAACGCGGTGACTCAACCGCCGTGATGCACACAGTGGCCATGGGCGCCTTTCTGATTGGCACCGTCATGCTGATGGGCCTGCAGCTTGCACCGGGTTTTCCTGATAACGAATTTACTGCCAACGCCTACAGCATCGGACTCGTTGCGCAGGCGCTGCTGATGTCTCTCACGCTTGCGTTTCGCTACAACCAGGTTAAACGCGAGAAAGAAGACGCGCAGCAACTGGCCATTAACAATCTGGTACGTTCCGAACAAATCAAGGATGACCTGCTGGCGAATGTGTCGCATGAATTACGCACGCCTCTGTTCGGCATCAATGGACTGGCCGAGACCGCACTGAATGAAATCGAGGGTAACAAATTCGATCGCGAACTCGTCGGACGCAATCTGGAACTGATCCGCACCAGTGGTGAACGACTGACCAAGCTGGTCAATGACTTGCTCGATTTTTCAGCCGCACAGGAAGACTCGACCTATGTGAAGTTTAAACCGGTCGACATGAACAGCGTCATCACGCTCGTGCTCGCTGTCTGCAGACCCTTGCTGGGCGAGAAGGATGTCGACTTGCGCGCAGAAATTGATGCAGACCTGCCGCTGGTCGCTGGCGATGAAGATCGCTTGCAACAAATCCTGGTGAACCTGACGTCGAACGCCATCAAGTTCACATACTCGGGAGAAGTCGTTATCTCCGCAAGCCTGACGTCGGATTACAACGTGACGGTAAAAGTGCGCGACACAGGCATCGGCATTCACAAGACCGACCACGAGACGATTTTCAAGACTTTCGAAAAACTACCATCCAAACAGATGAATGCAACCGGTATCGGCCTAGGCTTGCCCCTGGCCAAGCGCATGGTAGAAATGCATCGCAGCAAGCTGAAACTGATCAGTGAGCTGGACCTCGGCTCTACCTTCAGCTTCGATCTGCGCGTCTCGCTCGACCAGACACGAGCCATCAAGTCCCCTGCTATCAGCAAGCAAATGATTCGTCGCGCCGACTTTCTCGCCGATGCGAACAAGCCGCCGGAGATTCCCAAGCTGCGTAGCGAACAGGAAACAACCATCCTCATCGTGGATGACGACGAGATTAATCGCGTCGTCATGGGGCAACAGCTTGAGGAATACAATGTCCTCAAGTGTTCCAATGGCCTCGACGCGCTAACGCTTATTGATGAAGAGAAGCCGGATCTCGTACTCCTCGACTTGATGATGCCCGGGCTCAACGGCTATGACGTATGCCAGAAACTGCGCCAGAAATTCAATCAGATCGAGCTGCCTATTATTCTGGTGACCGCAAAAAACCATCTCGAAGATCTGACTCAGGGTTTCCGAACCGGCGCCAATGATTATCTCGCCAAGCCATTTCACAACGAAGAGCTGCGCTCCCGAGTAGAAAACCAGCTGCGCCTCAGCATGTTGCACAAAGTCAGCGAAGACAACGTCAAATTGCGCTCGCAGATTGAGACCTATGCCGCGGCTGACACTGAACTGCGTGCGTCACGCCTGCGCCTGCAGCAAGTACTGGAAACCATTCAGGCTGGCTTCGTCGCCTTCGAAGTGCCAGGCCGCATCTTTACCCTGAATCAGCGCGCAGCTGATTTGCTCGGCACTGATAGAGACACAGTGCTGGACAATGACATCACTTCATTGCTCAGTGACTCCGACAGCAACGATCCCTTCCGCCATGCGATTGCCAACTGGGATGACGGCGACGCTCTTGAAGTGGACGCAATCGAGACAGAGGACAGCACGTCCCTTTCCATTGAAATAGTCTATCCCTACAACAGCGCCGATAAGCCGTCGAGCAAGACGATGACCTTTAATTGCCGACTCAAGCTGTTCGCTGATGACGAAGGTACCGGCGTGTTATTTCTCGAAGACACCGAGCCGCTGAGCCGAATTAACAGCTCCGAGATCGCAAACGACATGGTCGAGTTGGTCAGCTTTCTTGGTCAGGCCCAACAGAACATCCGGCGTATTGGCACCCGACTCAGCGTACTCACTCCCGCTGAGGTGTCGGAGCACCCACAGTTGCTCGACAAGATGTCCGGTATCGAGGATCTCGTAAGCTACATAGACGAACAACTGCCTGCCATCAGCAGCGAAGGCGAATACCGTCAGCAGCTCGTGACTTTGATGCGGGCAGCGTTACATACATGGGAAGTGACAACCCAAAAATCGAAGATCGAGCTGGCCGAAGAAAGTAATATCTGGGCAGTCAGTATTGATGACGGTCGTCTGCGAACTCGTACGTTCGACCGCTACCTCCGTCTGGAGCAACTTCCCAAGGTTCCACGTTGGCGAGAAGTGGTGCGCACCGCCTACTTCGTGCTCTCGAACCCTGAGATTGAGCTTGAGACGCGACAGGCACTGGAGACGGAGCTGGAAAAAACCAAAGCCATACTCAAAAAAGCAGCGATCAGTTAGTCACCATGTATATCAAGCATTTTGGGCTGCTTCAGTACCCGTTTTCACTCACCCCAAATACGCGCTTCTTTCTCAAGCTGCCGGGCCAGCAGGAAGCATTTAACCTGCTGATTTCAGCGCTCGAACGCGGCGATACACTGTGCGAAATCAGCGGCGAAGTTGGCACAGGCAAGACAATGCTGTGCCGCAAGGTACTCAACACCCTGGAGTTCTATCCCGAGCGTTACGAAACCGCCTATCTTCCGAATCCAATTCTCAATGAAGAAGGCACGATCCATGCAATTGCAGATGAGCTTGAAATTCGCATTCCGGAAAACACCAGCTACCGGGAACTGTTCAAGGCAGTGAGTTCACGCATCATTGAGTTGGCCAATCGCAACAAACGCATCGTCTTGTTTATCGATGAGGCACAGGCAATCCCAGATGGCTCCCTGAAAGCCATTTATTTATTGACCCAGGTTACCACTCCCAATAAGCGCAACCTTCAGGTGGTACTTATTGGTCAGCCGGAACTGGACTCCCTGCTGAATCAACCCGAATTCACCAAGATCCGGGAAGAAATCGAAGTGAACTATCGCCTGCCCAAGCTTAGCCGGGATGAGTTGGCCGCCTACGTCGAACATCGTCTCCGGAAAGCTGGTTACAGCGGCGCTATTCTGTTCAACAACGAGGCGCTCGACCTCGTCTACGAAGGAAGCCAGGGCACCCCGCGACTCATCAGCGTGCTCTGTCACAAGGCGATGATGGTGGCATATGGCAAGGGCGATCTGAAAGTGGTCGGCGATTATGTGCGCGCAGCGATGGCCGATACGGAATCTGTTGAAGCGAAGAAGAGCTGGGCGCAGCGCCTACTCTCCCGATTTGACTAGCTCGCCAACAGCGCTGCAAGCAAACCTTAGACCGGGTTCAGACTTGTAAGCTGCAACTCACACCGTATAATCAGCCATCCGGTTGACAGCAATCCCCGAAACCGACAACCATTCTCCAGGCCAGTTCCAAGCAAAATAGTTGCACGGTAGTTCCAGGAAAGTTCCAAGACAGTTCAGGACTCCAACACGAGCCCTTATCCCACACACGGCATACCCCAGTCAGGAGCAGCAGCATGACCAATGAATTGTGGCAGCAGTTACGCCAGGAAGCGCAGCAGGTAATACAGGAAGAGCCTTTGCTGGCCAGCTACGTCTACTCCTGTGTTCTGAATCACGACAGTCTTGCCTCCGCACTCAGCTTTATTCTGGCCAACAAGCTTTCTGATGAAGTCATGCCTGCGGTTACCCTGCGCGAATTGTTTGAGCAGGCGTTCAAGTCCTCGCCAGAGATTATCGACAATGCTGCGCAAGACCTGCTTGCTGTAGTAGAGCGCGACGCGGCAACAGACCGCTACCTGCCTGTCATTCTCTATTTAAAGGGCTATCAATCCATTCAGGTACATCGGCTCGCGCATTTCCTCTGGAGCAACAAACGCAAGAATCTTGCGCTGTTTATTCAGAGCCGCAACTCTGAAGTCTTCAGCGTGGACATCCATCCTGGTTGCGTAATGGGCAAAGGAATCATGTTCGACCACGCGACCGGCATAGTGATCGGTGAAACAACAGTCATCGACGACAACGTGTCGATTCTGCAGCAGGTTACCCTCGGCGGTACGGGCAATGAGCAGGGAGATCGCCATCCCAAGATCAAGTCTGGTGTGTTGATCGCTGCCGGTGCCCGTGTGCTGGGCAATATTACGGTGGGCGAAGGAGCCAAGATTGGTGCCGGCAGTGTGGTGTTGAAAGATGTCGCCCCGCGTTGCACCGTTGTCGGCGTTCCCGCACGCGCGGTTGGCAAGCTGTGCTCGGATACGCCGTCCCAGACAATGGATCAATATGTCGAGGACGACGGCACCGAGCTACGAGCCTGACGATCAGGGAGCCTCTAATTAGCTAGAGGTTCTCTTCAGCAAACGCTGCGAGCGCGGATCGAGGTACGCCCTGCAACAGGACATTGCCGCCCTGCTCAAAGCCTTTGAAACGCTCGGTGAGGTAAGTGAGTCCTGAGCTGATTGGCGTGAGATAGGGTGTATCTATCTGCGCCAGATTACCCAGACATATTACCTTCGAGCCATTGCCCGCACGGGTCACAATCGTTTTTATTTGATGCGGTGTCAGGTTCTGCGACTCATCGATGATAATCAGACTGGACTGAAACGAGCGACCGCGGATGTAGTTCAGGGACTTGAACATTAACGGCACCTTGTTCAGCACGTACTCCACACTACTCGTGCAGTTCTCATCTTCCCAGTGCAGCGCCTCGAGGTTATCGGTAATGGCCCCGAGCCAGGGCTCCATTTTTTCTTCCTCTGTTCCCGGAAGAAATCCGATATCCTCATCCAGGCCTTGCGTGCTACGAGTCACAATGATTCGTCGATACAGTTTATTGGGCACTGTCTGCTCAATTGCCGCTGCCAATGCGAGTATCGTTTTGCCGGAACCGGCAGAGCCCGTGAGATTGACCAGGTGGATATCCGGGTCCATCAACAGATTGAGCGCCATCGCCTGGTAAATGTCTCGCGGCTTCAAGCCCCAGGCTTCGCACTCCATCAAGCCATGCTTGTTCAGGTGCAGTAGCGTAACTCGCTCTTCCGTCACAGAGTGTATCCGCGCTACGAAATCCTCGGTATCGACAATAAACTGATTCGGAAAAACCTCCTGCTCGAAAACGCTCCGCTCAATCTCATGCAGGGTCTGCCCTTCATGTTGCACGGTCTCTACATTGCTCACCCTGTCCCAGAACGACCCTTCAAATTCAAGATAGCCGGTGTTGAGGTGTTCGATGTCACTCAATAACTGATCGCTATGATAGTCCTGCGATTCAATACCACAGCCCCGTGCCTTCAGGCGCACATTGATATCTTTGGTAACCAGCACGACTCGCCGATCGGGATACTGCTGCTTGAGAAAACCGACATCATTGAGAATCTTGTTGTCGTTCAGGTGTGTAGGCAACATGACGAGATTGTCGGGCGTCTCAGTCATCATGACAGAGAGCGTGCCAAGTGTTGCCCCCTTGTCACTACGCTGAATGGCTACGCCAGATTCCACGGCTACCGGATCAGCCCTCCCCAGCTGTTTATCCAGTTCACGAATCGCCTGTCGACAATCCGCAGCAATGGCCTGACGTCCGCTTTTCAGCGAGTCGAGTTCTTCCAGAACGGTGATGGGTATAACTACGTGATGCTCGTCGAAGTTGAGAATCGAGGTGGGATCGTGAATCAGGACGTTGGTATCGAGCACATAAAAGATGGGGTGTGAGGAGGTACTGCTGTCAATTGTGGTCTTGACAAGTTTCACTTCACTCATAGTGATTGCTGCCTCTTGTTTAATCGAAATGCGAACAATGAAAGTGTTTTTGAATCAGAAGAAGAACCTCCCTTTTGGCTGGTTTACGAAGTGGCTTATTAATCTCGTCGGCAGCGAATTACTAAAGCTTTAGAATCCACTGAGCAAAATTGCAATCGACAGCGTTATTGTGCACGACGCGCATGACGGGAAAATGACGGTGGGATGACAGCAGAAAATTCGTCTCGCAGCGCGCTCAGTCGGCTGCAATCTGATACATCAATGTCGCGTTGCTTTCCCTTGGTATGCCGCCCTCTTCCAGACTCGGCCTGAAGCGCAAATAATCGAGTCGCCTTAAAAGTTGCTCCTGCTCATCTTCAGAAACGGTTTCCGGTTGTACGATCGTCGCTTCCTGAATACTCGCGACTTCTCGCTCGCGCCGGCCATTCATCCAGTGTGAGATCTCGGTTACGCCCGCGATATTGAAAGAGAACAGGGCAAAATTTGAGGCAGCAGGCTGGCGTCTGCTGAACTCCTTCGGCTGGCGAACATTGGGGAAAGCTGCACTCCATTCATTGAAGTACAGGGCATCTGTCGCCAGACTGGCAAGTTGAACTGGAGGCTGCGCTTCTTCACTTCGCGCCTGCAATGCGGAACTCAGCCGTGGGTGAAACGCCGCAACAGGCAGCAGGGTTGGCTTACTGAAATACGCGTCCATCAGCGCAGTTTCGACGCCCGCCTCTACCAGCCCCTGATAAGCTAATTGATACGACTCGAGTGCATCGTTATTGCGGGAAAACAGCACCTGCCAGTCAGCAAGATAGAGATCTGCCATGGCCAATGCTTCCTGATCGGGTGGTTCAGAACCCTGATAAATCCCTCGGAGTTGCGTAAGCAGCCTGTTGCCGGTCAGATAATACAAGCGGATAGCATCAACCCGTTCCCTTACCCAGTCGGAGCCAGGCGTAATCTGACGAAGTTCATAGGCTACTCTGCCACCACGCTCCACTGCAGCAGCCTGCAGATGGTATTGATGAACAAGATCATAAATCACTGGCGCCAGTCGGGAGTCAGTCCTCCCCCATAGTGATTCACCGACAGTTAACGCCAACCAGCTAGCGCTGGCGGAGCGACGCAGATGAAAACTCTGATAGTCATAATGGTCTTCGGTGACACCGCGCAGGTGTAACGCGGAAAGCGCTTGAAAATCCTCGACCAGTTGACTGTCCAGGTGCCTTGATTTGGTGCGATGTAGCCACAGTAAATGATCAAGCTGACTGCGCGCCGCATCCCAGTTTCTGGATTGCGCGAAGTTCTCGATTTTCTTGCGCACGAAAGGGATTTGCGAGCGGGTGTACAAACCCTCATTGATGCGCACAATCTGCATGCCCCGATCCAGTGCATTATGCGCTTCGACAAACTCACCCAGACGCATGTGATCATCCGCAAGCTGCAGCAGCGGTTCAGATAATCGGGGATCGTGTTGATTGGTGGAAGTTTCGAAGCTCAAAACGAGCTGTCTGGAGCGTTCCAGCTCCTGATGGAGGGCTGCAGTGTCGGTATCTTGAGCCACCGAAGTGGACACACCGAAAATCACTGCCAGCAGACTGTAGTTCAGTGTCCGACTTACCATGGGCAGATTCGGTTTGTTCTTTTACATTACCTTAGCACCAAACAAGCCAGCCAATCCAGCGTCTTTAGCAATAATCTGCGAGCCCTGTCGCACTGCCGCAAGGGCAATCGCCAAGTGCGAGCGGCTTCACTATACTCAGTGCCTGATCTCGCAACCAAGCACTCAACTATCACCCCACCCTTCAGGAGAAGCCAGTGAAAATCAAAATGAAAACAATTGCTTACTCAGTAGCCTGTTTGCTCACCGGGTTTAGTACAGGGCTCTTGATCAATACTTCGGCTCAGGATCAGAAAGTCTTCGAGCTGAGAACCTATACGGCGACGGAAGGTAATCTGGAGAATCTGCATGCACGCTTCCGTAATCACACGAGCCGCATTTTCCGTAAACATGGCATGGAAATCGTGGGCTACTGGACCCCTACCGATCCGGAGTTGGCTGAAGACACTCTGGTGTATGTCCTTGAACATGCATCACAGGAGGCAGCAAACGCATCCTGGAGGGCCTTTGGCCAGGACCCCGAGTGGCGAGAAGTAGCAGAAGCTTCCAATGCCAACGGCCAGATCCTGGGCAATGTCGAGCGAATGTATATGCTGGCAACGGACTACTCGCCTATTCAGTAAGTAGTCTGCCCGGAGCTTGTCACTGCTCCTGAAATAAAAAACCGCGAAGTCATCTACTGACTCCGCGGTTTTTTTTTAAGCGACAAGGTTTGCCTAGCCGTAGGCAAGCTCCAATAGCTCGCGCACTGACTCAATCTGCAGAAACCAATACACTGCTGAGAAGATGATAAAGGTTTGCGCGACGATTAGCGCCGCATTCTGATCATCTTCCAGATTCTTGCCATGTTTGTTTGTTGTGTCATTCATTCGAATTCTCCTTCCAGCTAGCCGCTGAATCCGATCCAGCGACCCGTCGCTGCAACCATGAACCAGACCAGAATTGAGGCGATGGCCGTCATGCGCAACACCACCGGATTGATACTGTCGATATCGTGCCCCAACAAGGGCTTTCTGATATAGAAATGAAACAGCATGCCAGCGACTAATGCGAGCATCTTGAACCAGTACACCGGCAAATAGTAAATCTTGGTCGCTACTCCACAGGCCATGAACACGCCCGTAGCCAACAGGGCAATCAACGCCCAGACGAAGACGCGATGCGCACGCTCAACAACTGTCTGCGCAGGCACATCATTCAGCACCAGTCCAAGCAAGCGTCCATCCGCTGCGATAACACAGCCTCCCAAAACGCCAAGCCCGATGAGATGAATCGCCTGTATAAACGCGAAGACACCACCCCAGGTTTTGCCCGCGTAGCCGAATGGCGTCGTCTCGGACCATTCAAAAAATGGCAGCAGAGAATTGTAGATAGTCAGACGGAGATCGCTGTAGCCGAAGGACAGCGCGAGCAGCAGGATAGCTGCAGTGAATACAGTGCGTTTGTTGTTTTCATAAAGTGTATACACGATGCCTCCTCCCTCTTAGAAACGTGTCTGGCCGTCAATACAGCCAGCTATAAAACCAATGAATTCTGACTGTGGTCGATCGCAATCAAACCAGTCATACGCGATAAAGCGGCCGCACATCACAATGATGGACCAGAAGACCAGCGACAATATGGCCCCCATACGGATTCTGTCAGGCGCTCGCGGGTCGTTGTCCCAACTGGACACCGATTCGTTCATGCGCTTGTGAAACAGGTAAGCGTTAACAGCACAGGCCACTAACAACACCATCTTGATTCGGAACCAGACACTCTGTGCGGAGCGCACCGGCACCGCATAGAAGAGCAGGATGCCCGTAACAAACATCAGGACAAAGCCAATCAGCATCGGGACATTGAGACGCGCGGCCAGCTTGCTCGCTGGCACGTCGGCATAGGCGAATCCGAGCATGCGCAAATCGATGAGAAACAGAATACCAAGCGACACCATCAGACCCAGTACATGGGTCGACTCTACCCAGTTATACATGTAATACGATTCGTGAAGCATGGTGCTCCACTGCGTGTCATCGAGCATGACAGCGAAGTTATAGACCAGTTCGTTTAGCACACGTTCCTCCCAAAGCTGTTTCTGAGCTGGTTGCGGGAAGCCACGCGCGATAACTGCTGACGCAGTGCATGGGTCCCTAACCCTCTTGTTATTATGTAATCAACTATTCCACCCAACACAGGCTTCGCCATCATGGGCGTGGGCGAAGCAGAGTGTAATAGTCTCGATCCATCCGTGATATTGAGCTCGATCAATAAACCTGCGTGGCAGATCAATCTGGCGTTGCCATTCTGCACCCATCCTGGTTTGCAGAACATTGATATTGCTATCGGCAATCCGTGACCGCGCGCCAGAGAATACTGCATGGCCCGGCAATAAATCTACTGCGGCAGGGGTAGAACAGGAAATTGAAGCGATAAAGTGGCGCGTGGCTGGCGCACAGCCAACTAGCTCTGCGCACGTTTCCGATATTCGGAAGGGGTCACACCCATGATTTCGCGGAAGGCGTTGTTGAATGGCGTAATTGACTGATAGCCAACCGACAGCGCGATAGTGAGTACCGGAACACTGGGATTGTCCTTGTCAGCCAGTGCTGCACTCGCCTCTTCAATCCGGTATTGATGCAGCATCGCATTGAAATTCCGGAAACCCAACTGCTTGTGGATGAAGGCCCGCAGCCGGTATTCAGGCATATTCAGTTTTTTGGCCAGCATGGCGATGGTCAGTCCTGCTTCCTTATACAGCTCGCCGTCACGAAAGGTTTTATTGAAGGAGTCCACATTAAAGGTTGCCGAGAGCTCGTTCTCTGGTTCTTCGGTCAGTTCAACGACGCGGCGAATGACCGAGTTCAGCGACACGAGGTCGAAGCGCAGCGCCACCAGCAACATGCCGAGCGTCAGCAAGGCAATAGCATAGACAATGACCGCCAATTCGGTTGCGTTACTGGCTGAGCCGCCTGTCAGCAGAAAATTTTCGACAAACACAATGGCGAAAATCAATGCGCCCTGTACACCAATAATAAACCAGCGCAGCACGCGCCTGTCTTCTACGAGGTCCGAGCGCCAGCCCTTAAGCGTCCAGAAAATAGCGAAGCCAACGAAAAGCAACTGCAGCAGATCCAGCGCGGTAGCAAGAATCGGAATTGCGGCAGCGGTGACCTCTCCATCCTGATAATAGACAACGAGGGTCAACACGAGGTCGACAATCACCTGGAGAATAAACGCCGCGAGTAGCTGAATCGGGAATCGTGCTTGCTCCTGAAAAATCAGAAAGCAATAAATCATGAATAACCCACAAATGGCATTGATGCCAGTCGTAAAAAGGAGATTCACACTGCTGAGGTCGAGCCGGAATGCAGGATCGATGTTGGGCCCGGACATGCCGCTCAACAGATAGAACACAGCGAACACAGCGATGAGTCCGAATATCTGTGCACTTGGCGCTTTGGGAGTGGTTTTCAGATAACCTGCTGCCAGAAGCAGCACCGACATAATTGCAACGACCTGGGCGGCAAACAACAACAAGGGATTGGGCACGTGCATTCCTCAGGAGCATCTGAAAGCTGTCCTGAACATACCGGAACACGTTCAAAAATACAAAGAGATCGTCAGCCGTCAGAAACGGTGATCAGTGGCAGACCATGCACTGCGGTGACAAGCCGACCTAGCGGCGCAGCTTGCTTTCGGCTTCCCGAATCAAATCATCCACAGTTCGCCCCGACGGGGCATCCTGCTGTTGATGTTCGAACAGATTGATAGCGCGTTCGGTACGTCTCCCCCAACGCAATACTTTGGAAAAATTCGACTCTTCCGGGGTGTTCCTCTGCACTACATCGAGCAGAAAGGCGAGCGCCGAGAGCGGACTCAGCAGGAGATCTCTGAACGCGTCAATGTACAACTTTGCCTGGAAGACTAGCAGACGCCTGAGTTGTGCCCAGAATGTTGCAGGAGGTGCCAGGTCATCTCCCTCTGCGTTCGCATTTGTCACAAACTGAGCCTTTGCTTCGACAGGCGATGTCAGATCACTGCCAGCTGTCGAATCGTCTTCGTTTCGCTTCGCTTCACTCATTACGCACACCGCCCTGATGGGTTCATGACCACGCCTGACAACGCCCCGGAGAGCAGCCACACTGCACGTATCAACTAACCGTGCCAGAACGACTGTGACGAAAGCTCATCCAGATGAGAAATTGTAAACCGAACAGCAGCGTGGCGCCGAGCAAATGTGTCGGCTGCATGAGTGCTGGCATGCCGAGATGACCCAAGGTTGCCCCGGAAAAAATGGCGAGACCAATCACCAGTATCATGGCGAGGGTCAAGCGCGTCAGCGTGTGTTGCCAGCCCAGCGTCTCCACCAACATTTTCGCAAGCCACAAGTTGGCGAAGAGTACGAGCGCGGAAAAACTGCGATGCACATAGAAAAACCACGGCATGAATTCGATCCAGGAACTGCGCAACTCTTCGCCCTGGGCTTCGCGAATGAAGTCAGTCATTTCGCGAACCTGGGTTCCCATTGCTACCTGTAACAGCGTCATCGCCAGCACGATGCTGAGCCATTTGCCAAAGCGAGGATCGATTCCCGATACCGGTTGCCCGGCCATGATGCCCCGCCGGGCCTGTGCCAAAGCGAAGATCAATGCCGCAACAATCGCCAGCGCCATCAACATATGCAATGTGATCATGCCGGGCTGCAGATTGGACGCAACGACTTGTGCCCCCAACCAGCCTTGAAAGCCCACCATCAAAAAGGCTGCGATCGAGCTGATCGGTATGCTGCGATCGAAATGGCGCAAGGGCCAGGAGTAGATGGCGGTAAGAAAGATAAGCAAGCCAATGGTCACGCCGACGAGCCGGTTGGTGTATTCGGTCCAGGTCTTCACGACATTGAAGCGCGTATCCGCGTAGCCAAGCTCGGCATAGATTTCCTGATAGTTGGCAGGTAACTGCGCCTCACTCGTCGGCGGTATCCAACGCCCGAAGCACGTAGGCCAGTCTGGACATCCCATGCCTGCACCGGAAGCGCGTACTGTCGCACCCACCAGAATCAGAAAATAGACCGCCGCGAGTGTGATCAGGGCCAGTCGGCGATAGCGCTGCAGCGCCCTGTCATTGACGGGCGCGACCTTGGTGGAATTTGTCATTGGGTATAACTGTACTTGGCAGGTGTTTGAGAGTCAGTGCGGTGCAGCTAGCCTGTGCCAGCCTTGAGCCGGTTCAGAGGCTGTCACCTCGAATCGCGGCCAATAATTGCCCGCTCGCGTAGCCGTCCATGGGCAGATCGTTATCGCGTTGATAATCACGGATCGCTGCGCGCGTCATGCGCCCAACGCGGCCGTCCGGAGTACCCGAGTCATAGCCGCGCTCGTTGAGTAACTCCTGTAGTTCCCGCACATCCGCGACTGACAGAGCCTGTTCATTTTCCGGCATGCGCTGAATAGGACCGGAACCCGTATAGCGATCGGCAAGATGCCCAACGGTCAGCGCATAAAACGTCGAAGGGTTATAACGCATGGTCGCGCGGTAATTACTGTAGGCGAGAAAGGCTGGCCCATTGGCGCCAGCGGGCAAGATCACAGAGGCCGACATATCAGCTACCGGTATCGCACCACCTTCTACACGGGTGACGCCCAGGTCTGCCCACTCTTGCAGTGTTTTGCTGGTTGCAGTGCCAGTCAGACTGAAATCGAAGCCATCAGGCAGCAGCACTTCCCTGCCCCAGCGCTCGTCCCCTTGCCATCCTGACTGGGAGAGGAAATTCGCAGCCGAATGAAAGATGTCAGGCAGGCTATTCCAGATATCGATACGCCCATCCTGGTCGCCATCGACACCGTATTGGTAGAACACCGATGGCAGAAACTGCAGTTGGCCCATGGCGCCCGCCCAGGAACCACTCATATCAGTCGGGGCGATATGTCCTTCATCGATAATGCGCAAAGCGGTGAGGAGCTCCCGACGGAAAAAGTCGCTACGACGAGGATCGTAGGCCAGTGTCGCCAGCGCTTCCAGCACAGAGAAGCCACCCGTGGCGCGGCCATAATTACTCTCTATTGCCCAGAATGCGACGAGATAATGGGGCTGCACCCCATACTGGCTCTGCACTCTGGCCAACAAGTTTGCGTGCTCTTGCAAAAGCGCCTGACCGCGGCTGACCTGACCTGAGGTAACGCGCAAACCGAGGTAACGCGTAAATGTCTGTACAAACTCGGGTTGGCTGTTGTCCAGCTCAATGACACGCTCAATTGGCGCTATGGTATCCAGTGCTGAGAGTGTCTGAGCACTGATGCCTTGGGCTGCGGCTTCACGCCGCAATTCCTCCAACCACTCAGCAAAGCTTTGCTGCTGCGCCTGCGCGCTGAGAGTAGTAAGGAGGATGAGAAAAAAGGAGAGTACTGCGCTGGCCTGTTTCATAGCGCAATGATAAAGGAATTCCCGGACGATGAGAATCTGCGCCAACAGCCGATTGCCGGCGTCGGATTCGCTCTGCCGCTACTGCTCAGGCAGCTGCCGCATGGTCGATATACTGATCTACCCGTTCTTCTACACTCGCGGGCAGTGCGACAAAGGCCAGGCCGAGCTGATAGCAGTCCTGACTGATGCGGCGACAAAAACTCACTGTACACAGGCAACTCACTGGAGAATTGTCAGGCAACAGGAAATCCACATCGAATTCGGGATACAGACCAGCGGGAGACTTGTATTCGCTCAGTTGATCGACCAGATTCTGACGGCACTCGATCTGCACTCCGGATGGCGACAGGTTCATCAGCGTTCCTGTACGCACCACACCGGCAATCTGCAGGCTAACCTGGCCACAGAGGCTGATTCGCGGGTATTTGCGTCGTTCGTGTTTCATAGTGCTTGGTTTATAGGACTTTGGTTCTTCAGTGATTACGGTAGAAAATCAATTTCCTTAAGGAACCAGTGCTCAGAGGTTTCTCAAGTAACGCTACTATCTCACTAATAACAATGATTTTTTTGACCTACGGCACAAATCTGCAAGCACCTTACCCCGCAGCAACCGAACTGCGAAGCAGTTCACACTTCTGTAACAGCACGATCGACCAGGCTGGCGGAACAGCCTGTATTTACGGGCGCTTCGTCTGGCGGATCCTCGGTCATCTGGGGTTCCCGATAGCCCTGTTACTGCTGTTTTGCTCAGCGCTGCAGGCAGCGCCCAAGCCGGTTCGGGAATACAAGGAAGAGGAACAGCGGCCTCACTTTGCGGCGCTCATGCAGGAATATGGCAAGCACAAGGAATTGCCGGAAGGTTATGAGTTACAGGCACTGCTGGCACTCAGTCACTACCCCGAGTTGCGCGAGGTGCGTATTCGCTTCATCGTGGACGACGTGGACATCCCGCTGTCTTCTCGTCCCTGGTGGGCCAGTATGTTGCGAAACGCCCAAAACCGCACTTACCTGGTTGTTATCGATAGCGAGCGGGAAGGCAGCCGTGAAGCCTTGCTGCTTAAAAATCAGCCATTTAATGCCCAGGTCGGGATCATCGGCCATGAACTGGCACACACCGTGTACTATCTGGAGCGCTCCTTCATCGGCATTGTCGGTGACGCGCTGTGCCAATTGAGCGCTTGCCGGATCGAATTTGAGCGCGCAACAGACCGGCGACTGATTGCCTATGGTCTGGGATGGCAACGCTATGATCACGCTCTCTATATACGAAGTGAGTTTCTGGGCAGCCAGGAAGCCGCCCTCTCGGCAGAAGGCGGCGGTGGTGCCTACATGAGCCCAGCGGAGCTGATGCGGGAAATGGAGCGGGTTGGTTTTTATTCCGACTAATACTTAGTACCGCAGCACTCGGAATGCTCCCGATCAGGAGAACAAATTGATGTAGTTCTGCGGGATGCCGTAGGCATTGCGGAGATCCCAATCGATGCCAGCCACTTCACGTAATGCCACGTGAATGTGCTCAGGAGTCAGTATCACGCCATTGGGGTCATACTCCAGCGTCTGCGGATTGATCGGCAGTGCTTCCACATGCGCATCTGTACTACCCACCACCCGGTTACCGCGAATCGACGCACCCATCGCCATGACACTGGTTACGTTCCAATGATCCTTGCCATTGCCATCATTATAGAATGGCGTGCGCCCGAAATCCGAACCCACCAGCACGGTCACCTTACCGCGCAAGCCCGCCGCTTCAATCTGGTTCCAGAGATGATCCACGCCCGCGAGTAACTCGGTGAGTCGATTGGCATGGTTCTGATCGTGATTCCCGTGTGTGTCGAAGCCCCCGATATGCATGTTGGCGGCGACGGCGATGCCCGCCGAAAAGGCAGCCACAGCAACTTCCGCCTGCCCTTCGAGTCCGCTGGAAAATCTGTCCGGTAACAGGGAAACCAGCCGATTCAGATTGTTGTCACCGGTACGTGCCATGAATAATTCATTGAGCTGGCGTCGCGTGAGCGGCAGGGTCGCCGCATTACTCTGACGCTGCAAGCGAGCGTGCCTGGCCTCTTCGATACGCTCGTAGATAGAATCCTCGAAGTACGGGTAGCGCTTCTCTGGAATATCCTGTGGGCGATCGGCGTTTGGAAACGCCAGTTGGTGAAACACGCTGCCACTGCCGATACGCGCTGGCGCTACCAATCCGGCAGTATTGTCGAATCCCCCATTGCTGATATAGGCCAGTGGTTCGGATGGCGCCGACGCCGCAGCGGCCAGCGCGCCGAAGCTCGGATAGCCCTCTTCAATTTTTCCCGACCAGATAAAGCGTGAGCCTGCATCGTGATTATTCGTCTGCGTGTCGATGCCATTAATCACCAACAAATGCTCTGCGTGACGGGGAAAGAAATTGGCAAAATGACCCGGACTCGCAGCGTCGGGAGGGTTGATATTGCTCGGATAACTCGTTGGATAACGAATATTGCCTGCCTGCGCGATAGCGCTTGCGGCGTAGCGATTCACCGGCCCTCTACCATCTTCGCGGGGCACATCGCCTTTGGGATCAAGAAAATAGGTCGGGTCCCAACCGCCGCCGGCATTGACCAGCACCCAGAAGCGGTCCGGTGGCGCCGTCTGGGCATGGCTTAGTGAGAGCGGCATGGTCAGACCCAGGCCGCTGCCAGCGAGGTATTTCAGAAACTGTCTTCGATACATGCTCATTGTCCAGCAGCCCCCTAGTTGTAGAAAAATTTGTAGTCGGCCAGCAGGTAAGCGACGACTGCCATCCATGCCCGGATCACATATTGGTCGTCTCTGCGCAGTCGCTCTTCATCTTCCAGGCTTTCGCCATCCAGGCCGCGGGTGCGATCGCAGGAACCGTGTAAATGCACGGCATTCCAGTCTCCGCCACTGCCAAGAATCAGTTGTCTGCCGCGATTCACCACATCCATAAAAAGGTGCTCGGTGAACTGGAGCTCCTGCGCCCCTTCCGCGAGGTTTTCGCCCAATAAATGGTTGTGGAGATACTGGATGTTTTGACGAATGCGTAACAGAGCGGCATCGTCGAGATAACCGGAGTCGTTATAGGGACTCACTTCATGATCCGCATAGAGGAACAGCCTCCGCTCGCTCTCCGGCAACCACATGTCATGAGGTACGGCATAGCAGGCAAGTTCATTGGCCATGCGGAGTTGCATCGCCCCCATCAGGCCATTCGGACTGCGCAGCCGTGAAGTAACACTGTCAGAGTTGATGCCGCCATAGATCTGATGAAAGGTATTGCCCAGTTTGGAGGCCCAGTGCCGGTCCTTGTCCTTGTAATAGGAATCCATGGTGCCGCGCCATTCGAATCCGAGTAATGCCGCGATCTTGCGATCCAGTTGTTCGGGAGACAACAGATACGTTGAGCCGGTGTACTCATGGGCCGCCTCCCCCGTCGCGCTGGCCAATCCTTCAGCCCGCCAGTAAGGACTCAGCAGGATTTCTTCAACCAGGGCTTTCAGGTTGTAGTCACTCGCTACAAAACTGCTTTGAATCTCGTTGAGAAGTGTCCGCTCAGCGATATACGCCTGCTGTTCAGCACTGCCAGCATCTTCCTCCACCGGGGCGGCCAACGGCTCCTTCCCGGTCAGCCCGTTGACCATGATGCGAGTTACCGCACGCGGAAACTTCGGATCTGCGGCCATCTTGTGCGCCAGCCATTGCACCGAACTATCGATATTGCCCGCCAGAGGCATAGTCTCGCCGTTGAAGCCGCGCGATTCCATATCGCTATACCAGCCGTATTTGCTGAGTCGCGCCGGACGGTAGCGCCCTTTGTAGTCCCAGTTCTGGAAAATCGAGGCCACCGGATCGAGTATTGAGTGACACTTGGAACATTCTGGATTGTTGATCGTCGGGATCGGCGTGGTGATATCAACCGCGTTACCGGGTCTTACGCCCTCGATGGCCAGGATATCGGTATCCAGAAACAGGTCGAACACTACTCTTGCGCGACCGCGATTGCGATTGGTCGACGTGGTGGGATAGCGGTTGAGAAACATCGGAGACGTCAGAATGCCAGCATGCGGAGTCGCTGCAATTCTTCCGGGCTGAAATTCGTTCGGATCATCAGGATTCTGAAAGGCGATCCCTTCGACTCCATAACTACGCGCTGAGAAGGAGTTCATCATCATGTAGTCTGCTGTCAGAATCTGGGTAAATGGCAGATCGTTGTTTACTACGTAGTTGATGAGTTCGAGCGGTTCGCGAGCAATACCATCATTGGTATTAATTTTTAGCTCTTCATAGTTTTCAGCGCGTTGATCGGACCCGGGATCAAACCAGCGCCGCTCCGGGAAGTCATCGCTGCTTAACAAGCGAACTGCCGCTTCTGAACCGTTGCGCGAGTGATACTTGTCAGTTAACAGATAGTCGTTCCATATTTCTGTGAGGCGATCGTAAAAAGCATCCTGCTCCAGCATGCCTTGAATGGCTTGCCGTAGCCCCGCTTCGCCCCCGCTCGATACGAGCTGGTATTCGCTGAGCGATGGTAGTCGCGAGGCCAATTGCATGGCCGCCTTGCGCAATGTCTCGCCATTGCCAAGCAGACTCAGAAAGCCGACCGTCTCGTCGCTGACTGCAGCATTGTCGGCATTGAATATCTGCAAGATATAGGCAGCCATTTGCTCGGCGCAGCTCGCATCGCAACTCGCCGCCATGCCAAGCGGCATCGTGTCGCGGATATAGGCGCTGAGCGCGCTCTCGGAAGAACAATTCGCACACGCAACAAGCGCCGGTCCGACAGGCGTCCCTGCGCCATCTGCACCGTGGCAAGTGCTGCATTGCTGGGCATAGAGACTGGCACTGGCGGCCGCACCTGGCTCACCTGATCCGCCACCGTCTACGGGCTCGTTTCCGCTCTCAACAGACTGCAGGAGTACCGCTTCTGCTATGGCAAAGACCATGGTGCTGCTTTGCTCGAGCTGCGTCAGACTGACCGCATAGATCTCTCCAGATTCAAGCTGGACCTCATCGAGTTCAAGCGTTCGCGCAAGTGGATCATAGACGCCAGCACTGCGCGTCGAAGACAGGGTTTCTTCCAGGCTTTCCAGCTCGAGGAAATAGCCATCATCCCAGACCAGTCGAAACGTCAGTTCCATGGCTCCGAAAAGGTTGAAGTCAATGCGCGGCACATACAGCAAGCCGTCATCTACAACAGAGCGTCCTGGCTGGGCCATGGAAGGTACGCTTAGTAAGAGTACAACGAATAGAATCGTGAGTTGGCGCACAAGCATGTGACGTCCCCCTGTCAAATCTGCTCTAACGAGCCATTGGTCAGAAGGATTATCGACATCTCTGCCCAGCGCGGGTGAACCGACATCACACTCTGCAGAGAGCTGGCACAAAAAGAGTTAATCCTGTCACACTTTTCCTGGAGGACAGCAGCACAGATTGTCAGTGACCGAAATACCGGAAGGAATGGCAGCGCGAATTCAGTAATAAATGTTCAATATTCGTACAGAGACGACAGCATTCACTCTGCTCAACCAGTACATCTATAACGCGCAACGAAATTTGCCAGAATCTGTTGCGCCAATGGCGTGTCCACTGCACTGACTCTGGACTTCAGCGCGGCGGCCTCCTGCGCAGGGAAATAGCCGTGATTCTTATAGACATCGATGCGAACACTGAAACCCTCTGCATCGCCCTCGGGATGGAATTGGGTTGCATAGACATTGTTACCAAGCCGAAACATCTGCACCGGACACTGCGCATTGGTAAGAAGCAATGTGCAGCGTGCCGGCAATTCATCACAGGCTTCCTTATGGCCGGTCAATACAGGAAAAGATGCGGGGAATTCATTTAGCAGTGGATCCACCCTGCCTTCTTCTGTGACATTGACTTGCACGATGCCCACAGACTCAGCATTGCGACGGGAAATCGACGCACCGAGGTGGGAACCGAGCAAACCATTTCCCGAACAACAACCGAGAAACGGAAAATCCCGGGTGACGATTTGTTGCAGCAGCACGGCGAAGTCTTTCTCCAATCGACGCTGCAAATCGCTCTTGTCTGACTGAGGCGTGCTGACATCAAACGGGCTACCGCCAACGATGACGGCACTGTACTGATCCAAATTCAGTTCGGGTAATCCATTCTGTTCTGCGCGCAGTCGTTCGACTTCGTTAATGCCCAAATTACCGTATTGACAAATTTTGGCGAGTTCGTTGTCGGCCGCGGCATCTTCCGGTCGTAGCTGGATAATCAGAAAGGATTTCGGCATAACTTGATTAACTCACTGCATTCGCTTAGGGGTGTGTTGCCGCTTTATAACGCATCTGCCAACGCAGTTTAAGTCGCCTAATCGCGGCGGTTTAGGTAGAATTGCCCTCCGCTGCCGGACGAAGCTGACAGATAAAGCCTTATCCCGCTTAAAATCAAGGGTAACCCCGGCTCTCTGGAAGGACATCGCACTTCATTGGAGCACGGCAGCCAGCTGTATTGAGAATTATGTCGACGAAAAAAATCAACAAATTACTTATCGCGAATCGCGGTGAAATCGCCCTTCGCATCGTACGCGCTTGCGCAGAAATGGGCATTCGTTCCGTTGCCATCTATACCGAACCGGATCGCTATGGACTCTTCGTCAAGCGGGCCAATGAGGCCTACCCACTTGGTGAAGATCCCCTCGCTGGCTATCTTGACCCGTTACGGATTGTCAATCTGGCCGTAGAAACCGGTTGTGATGCGATTCATCCAGGTTATGGCTTTCTCTCAGAGAATCCCGAACTGGCCCGTTACTGCCAGCAAAAAGGCATCCAGTTCATTGGTCCGGATGCTGAGGTTATCCATCGCATGGGTGACAAGACCCAGGCACGTCAGGCAATGAAAGAGGCTGGCGTCCCAGTCACGCCAGGCTCTGATGGTAACCTCGACGATCTCGATCAAGCGCTCGCTGAGGCAGAGCGCATCGGCTACCCGGTGATGGTCAAGGCGACCTCAGGCGGTGGTGGTCGCGGCATACGCCGCTGCGATTCTGCCGAGGAACTACGCAAGCAATATCCGCGTGTGATTTCCGAAGCCACCAAGGCATTCGGTTCCGCTGAAGTATTCATGGAAAAGTGCATCGTTGACCCGATGCATATTGAAGTGCAGATTCTTGCCGACTCACACGGCAACGCGATTCACCTGTTTGAACGCGATTGTTCTATTCAACGCCGCAATCAGAAACTCATTGAAATCGCACCCAGCCCGCAGATCTCGGCAGAGCAGCGAGCCCGACTGGGAGAATTGGCGGTTAAGGCTGCCAAGGCCGTGAATTACGAAAATGCCGGCACCGTAGAGTTTCTCATCTCTGGCGAAGACGTGTATTTCATGGAGATGAATACTCGCATCCAGGTTGAGCACACTATTACAGAGCAGATTACAGGCGTGGACATCATGCGCGAACAATTGCGCATCGCCGAAGGACACCCGCTCAGCTATCAGCAGAGCGAGATCAGTTTCCGCGGTTACGCCATGCAGTTGCGCATCAATGCTGAAGACCCCAAGAATGATTTCCTGCCCAGCTTTGGTCGCATCACCCACTATTATGCGCCGGGTGGGCCTGGTGTCCGGGTCGACACCGCTATCTACACCGGGTATGAAATCCCACCCTACTATGACTCTATGTGCCTGAAACTGGTTGTCTGGGCATTGAGTTGGGATGAGACGATTGCACGCGCCCAGCGCGCCATTGACGACATGCGCCTGCATGGCATCAAAACCACTGCAAGTTACTATCAACAGATTCTTGGCCACGAAGAGTTTCGCAACAAGCGATTCAATACCAGCTTTGTCGCCAATCACCCGGAATTATTGAAGTATTCGGAAAAACGCCATCCAAGCGAAATCGCACTGGCATTAGCCACTGCCATTGCCGCGCACGCCGGGTGGTAGTCAAGGAGTTTTAGATGAGCAACAAAAAGCAGATTGAAGTCACTGACGTCATCCTGCGCGATGCCCACCAGTCGTTGATCGCCACGCGTATGCGTAGCGAAGACATGCTGCCGATCTGTGAGAAGCTCGATCAGATCGGGTTTTGGTCCCTCGAGGTCTGGGGCGGAGCAACCTTCGATGCCTGTATTCGTTTTCTCAAGGAAGACCCCTGGGAGCGCCTGCAGAAACTCCGCGCCGCCCTGCCCAATACTCGCTTGCAAATGCTTCTGCGTGGGCAGAACCTGCTGGGTTATCGCCACTATGCCGACGACGTAGTCACCGCATTCGTTGAAAAATCTGCTGAAAATGGCATTGATGTCTTCCGCGTTTTCGACGCACTCAACGACCTGCGCAACATAGAAACTGCCATGAAAGCCGTTAAAAAGTCCGGCAAACATGCGCAAGGCACAATCTGCTATACCACCAGCCCGGTACACACGCCCGAGTTGTTCGTTGAACAGGCCAGACAACTTGAAGCCATGGGCGCGGACTCTATCGCCATTAAGGATATGGCAGGACTCCTGACCCCTTATGCGACTTATGATCTCGTGAGTGCAATCAAAGAGGCCGTCCCTCTGCCGCTCGCGATTCATAGTCATTCGACTTCTGGCCTGGCACCCCTGTGTCAACTCAAAGCAATTGAAGCTGGCGCCGATCGCATCGACACCGCCATCTCTTCATTTGCCGGTGGCACCTCGCATCCGGCGACGGAGTATCAGGTCGCAGCGCTCAAGAACACCCCCTATGATACCGGACTCGATCTCGACAAACTGACCGAGATCGCAGACTACTTCAGGGAAGTGCGCAAGAAGTATCAGCAGTTCGAGAGCGAGTTCACTCGCGAAGATATTTCGGTGCAAATCAATCAGGTGCCTGGCGGCATGATGTCCAACCTGGCCAATCAGCTGAAGGAACAGAACGCACTGGGTAAAATTCGCGAAGTCTTCGCTGAAATTCCACGCGTACGCGAAGACCTCGGCTACCCTCCTCTCGTTACGCCTACATCCCAGATCGTCGGTACGCAGGCGGTATATAACGTGCTGGCGGGTGAGCGCTACAAGACCATTACCAACGAAGTGAAGCGCTATTTGCAGGGCGGTTACGGGCAACCGCCCGCTCCGGTGAATGAGGCTATTCGCGACAAGGCGATTGGCAAAGAGAAATACAGCGACGAACGCCCTGCCGATTCTCTGGCACCAGAACTGCAAAAACTGCGCGCCGATATCGGCGACCTCGCACGCAACGACGAAGACGTGCTGACCTTTGCCATGTTCCCCGATCTTGGTCGCGAGTACCTGCAACAGCGCACCGACGGCACATTGCAGCCCGAAATCTTGCTGCCTGCCGACGATGGTCGTCAGTCAGGCGGAAGTATGGCCACCGAGTTCAAACTGGACGTGCATGGCGAAACCTACGAAGTGGCAATCACAGGCGTGGGTGAATCCGGCAGCGGCCGACGTAAGCTCTATCTGTCTCTTGATGGCATGCCTGAAGAAGTGATCTTCCAGCCGCTCAATGAGTACGTGGCAGAAGACAAGGGTGGCAAACGCCGACAGGCTTCCGAGCCCGGTCATGTCACTACAGCCATGCCTGGTAATGTGGTTGAAGTGCTCGTTGCTGTTGGCGACAAGGTGGCGGCGGGACAGGCGTTGCTGGTGACTGAAGCCATGAAGATGGAGTCGGAAATCCACTCCAACATCGCTGGTGAAGTGAAGGCGGTGAATGTCGCGAAAGGCGATCGCGTAACACCTGGTGACGTGTTGATCGAGATTGCGTAGGCAGCCGGACCTAACACCTGCTACTCATCAGTTAACACTTGATAACTAGCCCCTTCTAATAAATAGCCCCTTCCAAAGTTCACGGCCGATCAGTCGATCGGCCGTGGGTTCTGGTTCTACTGAAGTCCTGCTCAGGCTCTGATCAGGGGATTACCCTGAATCCTACAGTTTTATTTCCAGATTCAGACGCGCAGCACGCGGCTCGAAGACATGAAAATGATGATCTTCGACCGGTTCCAGTTCGCCTGGCAGTTGTGACTCGTAGAAATACTCAATATCGTGATCAGCTGAATCAAACAGATTCAGCACATCCAGCGCCAGTGAAACATTGTCCGTAAATGCGTATCCAACGCGCAGGTTGACCATCGTGCTACCACCTGCGGTAGTTCCACCATCCAGCGGAAAATCATCAAACCAGCGCAGTCCCAGGTTGGCATAGAGCTTGTCATTGTGCTGATAGTTAACCCCTGCCCCCAGTACTTTGTCGAGCGCGCCAGGGATTTCATCACTGCCATCGACTGGATGTGCGAAACGCGAATTGGTCAAAGAGTACTCGAAATCCAGAGACAGATTGTCATCCAGTTGATAGTAAGCAGTGATCTCAAGACCTTCCCGCTCGCTGCCTACCCCAGTGTCTTCAGTGTTGCCCGCGTCACCGACAAACAACAGCTCTGAATCGATATCCAATTGCCATAGAACAACTGTTGCATTGAGCTTGTCTGTCAAGAACGTGCGCCAGCCGATCTCTGAGCCCAGCGTGTCGACCAACGGATCAACGGCTTGCACAGGAGTCCCGTCCACCGGGTCGAGCCTGATAGTTGTGCCTCGCGCATCGTTACTGTGAAACCCTTCGCCGATGCTGAAATAGAACTCATTACTCTCATTCAGAGCGTACATGGCGCTAAAGGAAGTTGTCAGCAGATCGGCGTCCTCATTGCCAGAGTTCGCTGCCAGCGTTGACGGGTCTCCCGCGGCCAGTGCAGTTACTTCAAAATCGTATTGGTCATAACGCAGCCCGGCCATGACGCGCAGCTTCTCACTCAGCTGCAGAGTCGATTGCCAGTAGACACTTTGGCTCGACTCTTCCACAGCATCGAGGCGAATTTCGCCCTGAAACTGGCGCTGGCTGGTGCTACGCAGCCCTACCTGATCGATATCGTCGGTGCGCAGTTGCAGGCCAAGTTCATTGCTCAGCGGCAATCCTGCCAATTGCGTTTGGCCGCGCCACAGCAGCTCGCCACCGAGAATGCGGCGATCGTCGATCTGCTGAAACTGATCACCCTGAGCCTGTGTGAAGTAGCTGAAATTGGAGAACAGATTCATTTCATAGTCGATGATGTAGGCGCTTGCCGACCAGTGAGAAGACTCCAGATTACGTTCCCAGTTCGCAGACACGCTACGGCGCGATGAACTTCCTCCGACGGTGGGATCGATAGACCCGAATTCACTGATCAGGCCACTCGTCACTGCTCTGGCGGGAATCTGGTCTGCTGAATTCCAGTTGTTGTCATAATCCATGAAACTGATGCTGAAGCGGTCGAAATCGCGCTCCCAGCTCTGCTTCAACCAGACATTGGTCTTATCGACATCTTCGTCGATGCTATCCCAGGGGCCTTCATAGGTCTGGCTCTCGATACCATAGAACAATTCGCCACCGAGGCTTTCGAAGCCACCGAGCGCCAGAATGCGGCCATAGCCATATTCGCCGCCAGTGAGCGTCAGGGCGTGCTCGTCGACGTGATCGCGGGTCAGGATCTGTGCCGCGCCGGCGCCAGAGAAGTCGCCAACATCCGCATAGTAAGAGCCTTTGCGATAGACGATCTCTTCGACCATCTCCGGAATGATGAAATTCAGGTCGGTGTAGCCTTGGCCATGACCATGGCTGCGCATATTGATTGGCATACCATCAATGCTGGTTGCAAAGTCAGTGCCGTGATCAAGATTAAAGCCGCGCAGGAAGAATTGGTTCGCCTTTCCACTACCGCTATGTTGGGTCGCCACCAGACCGGGTACGGATTCAAGAATTTCTCCTGTTCGCAACAGGGCTTGCTGACCGAGATCCTCATGGGAAACACGACCTTGCGATGCACTCACTGCGTTGCCGACGAGGTTGACGTTGCGACCAACAATTTCGATCTGCTGAATCGTTTCGCTCCCTCCATCCTGCGCTTGCAGAATGGCGGGTAGCACAAAGCACATACTTGTTAAGGACAGGCGTACTGCATTTTTCGACTGACTGGACACTAGCTACTCCCCGGTTGATAATTGTTTTCTGCCTTTGTGGGCGGGCGTCAGTCTGCTTGCTAAGCACCTGAACATACAAGGTCACGCGCTACAAAATCGCGAAAGCCCAATAATAAGAAGAATTAATCAAGAATAATCAATGAGTTAAGATTGCGTGAAAAACAATTCATTTGCTCCACAAACACCTTTCGCGAATAGATCAAATCCCCTATGAGCAGTTCCCGAAGCAACAGACGCTCCCATAATGCCCTGCCGAATGCCGTGGGTGAGTTGGAATTGAAAGTGCTCGAAAGCGTGTGGCAAACCCCTGGCACGGATGCACGACAGATAACCTGGGAACTGGCGCAGGATGCACCTTGCCGACTGAGCACCGTACAGGCGAGTCTGGAGCGACTGGTGCGCAAAAACCTGTTACAGCGCGAAAAGGAAGGCCATGCCTATCGTTATTATGCAGCCAGAAGTCGCAGTGAACTGCTGGGCTCCATGCTACGCGATGTCATTCAGCTGCTGCATGACGGTCAGGCAAACACAATCCTCAGTAGTTTCGTCAATGTCGCTGCAGGATTAAACAACAATGCACTCGACGAACTCGAAGCGTTAATCCAGCGCAAACGCCGAAACCGCAGCGAGGACAGCGACGATGTCTGAGTTACTGCAACTGCTCGGCTCCTTCGCTACCGTCTGGCTTGCCACCTGGTTTGTCTGTGCCTTGTTGCTCGCGCTGTGCTACCCGCTTCTGCGACCGCTCATCATGCGCTGGCATCCAGCAATCGCTGGCAACCTGCTGCTGCTCTTGATGGCCTTTCCGTTGTTATTGAGTCTCAGCACGGCGACGCTGATGTTTCTGCCTATCTTCGAGTCGACACTGGTCAGCGCCCATTGCCACGAACACTGTGCCGCACACTCTCCCCTGATCGAAGTGCCAGGACTGGCACAAACCGGACTGGCTCTGACCCTGCTGATCAGCGGTGTATTGCTATACCGGCTGATTCTGAATCTGCGAGTCTCGAAGCGCCTGCAGACACAATTGGTGCATCTGACCAGCGATGAGGGTGATTACCGCTTGCTGGACAACAAACAGCCGTTTGTATTCACGCTAGGTTGGTGGCGGAACGAGGTCTATATGACTCGTGGCATGCGGGAGCACTGTACAGACAAGGATATGGCAGTAATTCTGGCGCATGAACAGGCGCACTCAAGGCGCAGAGACAATATTCGGCTGCTGGCGGCCATGCTATTCAACCTGGTACTGCCTGGCAGACTGGGTGCCATGTTGCATGAGGATCTGCATTTGCTGGTGGAGTCGGCCTGTGACTTCGAAGCCGCTGAGAGCATTGACTCACTCGATGTGGCTGAAACCCTGCTCAAAATTCAAAAGCTGTCCCCTGAGCACTGGCAATTTGGCAGTAGCGCTATCCTGTCGGCTTTCACCGGCTCAGAAGTCGAGCTGCGCATCAAGGCACTCGTGCACGGTCGCGATCAGTCCATGCTGCAACAGGCCAGCTTGCAGCTCTCCTTCCTGGCGCTGGTGCTGGCGAGCATCAATCTCGTCGACCCCCTGCATCATGGCATCGAAATTCTATTAAGACTCCCCTGATTTATTCCATTTATCAATAAATTGGAGTGGTTTTTTAAAGTCTATTCTCGCTATTCGCTTCGCTTTCTACCTCGTCCTCGCTGTCCCCATCCATCATCATCACCTGTTCCAGCTTGAGCCCGGTCAGTTTCTGTATTCCAGAGATGACATACCACATGATGAAGAAGGTGAAGACCATGAGTGGCGCGGCGATAAACGCAAAACCGAGCCAGGTCATCTCCGCAATCTGCTCGTTGAGCAGTGCCTGTCGTTCGAGTTCGGGCAGATTACTGTCGATCGTTACAAAGACACGCATTGCTATAACAAAATTCAGCAAGCTACTGATTGCAAAGGAAATAGCCATCAGCTTGGTGGATTTTCTGAGGTGCAGGAGAAAGCGACTCTCGTTGCCGAGCGCAGCAAGCCTGGCGGAGATGCGCTGCATATCCAGCGCACCGGTATCAACCACCATTAGCTTGATCAGCGGATTATTGGTGAATGCCGACGCGTACACGGCAAAACCGATTAGCGCCGGGAATGTCGCTTCCTTGATGGCGAACCAGATACCTTCCAACTGGAACAACCCCATGCCCCCGGTGAAACCGACATTAACCAGGCCAAGCACTGACAGCCAATTCTTCTTGTCCCGCATGAGATAGTCATAAAGGCCGTACCCCAGCGGAAACATCAGCGCAACGACCAGTGCGATTACCGGGCCATTTTCATCAAGTCTGCGGGTCAGTTGGTTGAGAATAATGACCGGGATGAGGATGTTGAAGAGGATGTTTATCCACGGGGATTCCGGCTTGTTGCTTGCTGCTGTCATGAATCGGTTCTGCTCTGTGTGACTGCCTCGTGACAGTACGCCTTCCTGAAACGCCCGTGCGACGGGCCTGTCACGAAAGTCTAGCAAACCCCCAATGCGAATGCTTGCTCGGCGGCACCCCACTCATTTTATGGGCGATTTTTAGTAGGCCTAAGGGCCCGAAAGGCAAGCATTTTCCCCTAAAGTTCTGGTGCTGCGCATCCGTAGTCATTTCCGAATTAACTTACATGCCAAGCGGCAAAACCCACTTGCCTGCGAGAGTACCCGGTAACGATGCCGGCACTTATAAGGAAGGACAGCATGAAAAACTGGTTTAACAATCTCAGCATACGCAACAAGCTGCTCGCGGCGTTCTCGTCGATGATCTTGCTCATCGGCTCGATGACCGCGATCACTATAGTGACGCAGTATTTCGTCAATAACTCCGTCAATCAGATGATGGATATCGACGGCAGGAAAGCCGAACTGGCGTTGGGAGCCCTCGAAGCGATGGCGAGCGCGCGAGCCACAGATCTGGCCTACCTCAAGAACGCAGAGCAAATGGGCTTTGATGTCGCACATGAGGAATACGTCGTGCCATTCGAGCTGGAAATCTTCGAAGCCACTACGCGCCTCGAAGAATTACGCGATCTGTCGACCGACCCTGCGGTCATCGCAGATATCGAGACAGCGATCGAAGGTACCGAACAGTTCCAGTCAGGATTCCTGAATGTAGTGTCCCTGATGGAAGAGAAAGGCTACCGTGACGACGGCCTCATCGGTGAGTTCCGCGCGACTGTCCGCGATGCCGAGCGCACCATCATGCTGGAAGGCCTCAATGAACTGACAATCACTCTGCTCACTCTGCGCCGACATGAGAAGGACTATATGCTGCGCGGTGAAGAGAGCTACATTACCCGCGCTCATGAGACCATCGACGAACTTATCGCCCAGACTGCAGTCGCTGACATCATGTTTGAGGAAACCCGCGACGAGATCATCGCCGGTGCGGAGCAATACCGCACACAATTCGATCGCATGGTTCAGTTGGATATGGATATCGCCGACGAGATCATGAATTTCGAAGCGGCGGCAGACATTACCGATCCGATTCTGAATGGCATCTACAACGAAACCGTTGAAGCGCAGCGTAGCGCGAAAGACAGCCTCGACGCGTTGCTGGGCACCAGTATCGTCATCGTTCTGGCACTGGGCGCCGTCTCAGCGGCTATCGGTCTGGTTATTGCCTTCTTCCTGGCACGTTACTTCGCCAGCATCGTACTCAAGCTTGCCGATGCGGCCAAGTCACTGGCTACCGGTAATCTTGAACAAAACATCGACATCGACAGCGGCGATGAAATGGGCGACATGGCCCGCGCTTTCCGCAGCATGATCGACTATATGCGCGAAATGGCTAACGCCGCCCGCTCGCTCGCCAAAGGTGACGTCGGCGTGCATATCAATGCGAAATCAGCAGACGATGTCCTCGGTTACGCGTTCAATGACATGATCGAGTATCAGAAAGACATGTCCAACACTGTTGATGCCCTCTCCGAAGGCGACACCAGTGTTGAATTCGCTGCCAAGTCCGAGAGCGACGTTCTGGGTAATGCAGTCACGTCTCTGCGCAAGAATCTCATCTCTATTATCTCTACTGATGTGGGCGCACTCGTTGATGCCGCCGCGAAAGGCGATCTCAGCAAGCGCATCCCTGTCGAGGACAAGCGTGGCTTCTACAAGCAACTCGCGACTGGCCTCAATGACCTGGTCACACTCAATGATTCCGTGATCAACGATGCGGTAACCGTGGTCAGCAACATGGCCAAGGGCGACCTGAGCACGAAGATGCGTAAAGACTACGAAGGCAGCTTTGCCCGCCTGGCGATCAACGTCAACACCATGCAGGATCAGCTACGCGACGTGATCGAGATAGAGGTGCAGGACATCGCTGCCTCAGCAGCACGCGGAGACCTGACCAAGCGTATCGAACAGGAAGGCAAACAAGGTTTCTATAAAGACCTCGGCGAAGCCATCAACACGCTGGTTGGCCAGTGCGAAGCCGTCATCACGGATGCATCCGATGTCATGGCAGCGATCGCTTCCGGTGACCTGACTCGTCAGATTGAATCCGAGTACGAAGGCAGCTTCCAGAAGCTCAAGATCGACATCAACAGCACCGTTGAGAAACTCACCGAAGTAGTTGTTGATATCAAGAACTCTTCCGGTCAGGTGCGCATTGGTGCAGAAGAGATCACTCTGGGTAATGCCAACCTGAGTCAGCGCACCGAACAACAGGCTGCTGCCCTCGAAGAGACCTCTTCGACCATGAATGAGATCAATTCAACAACTGAGCAGACCAGCCACAATGCGCGTGAAGCTGACCAACTCGCCAAAGGTGCTGCCGGTACGGCGGAGCAAGGCAAGAAGGTTGTTACTGAAGCCGTCGCTGCGGTCAAGGCGATTGAAGACTCCAGCAAGCAGATGGCCAACATCATCAGCGTGATCGATGAGATTGCCTTCCAGACCAACCTGCTCGCGCTTAACGCTTCCGTGGAAGCGGCACGTGCCGGTGAACAGGGTCGCGGCTTTGCGGTTGTTGCTGACGAAGTGCGTACTCTCGCCAGCCGCAGCGCACAGGCAGCGAGCGAAATCAAAGGTCTCATTGAAGACAGCATGGTTAAAGTGGAGCAAGGAACGAAGTCGGTTCACAACTCCGGCCAGGCACTCGAAGAGATCGTGGAATCCATCAACAAAGTGGCCACCATTGTTGGCGAAATCTCCAACGCCAGTCAGGAACAGGCGATGGGCATTTCCGAAGTCAGCAAGACCGTGGTCAGCATGGATGATATTACCCAGCAGAACTCAGCTCTGGTTGAAGAATCTGCTGCCGCCAGTGAGTCACTCAGCGAGCAGGCCAAGATGCTTGATTCTCTGATCGACTACTTCCGTCTGGCACAAAATGCACAACAGCGCCGCAGCAGCAAAGGTGGCAACGTCGTGGATTTTCAACACGAGGGGCTCAGCAAGACAGGCTAGAGAGAGTTTTGCTTACTGTGCAACTGGACACCTGTAAAGGTTCAAACCGCCCCCTTCGGTTTTGATCGTTGCCTCATCCTCCGAGGCTTTACAGGTGGCTACACCAGCCCCGCCCACTCCCTTGGGCGGGGCTTTTTTATGCCCATCACACAGCCACAGGATTTGCGACAAAGTCCCGATCGTAGAACGGTACGCCGCGTTCGTTTTGCAAGCTTTGCTTAGCGAACACTCTTAAGGCTCTCCCCTGCTGCTTTCCAGCGTGGCCAGATCTTCTGGCGAATTGATATTCGCGAAGTCCGCGCGACTGACGCTGTTTTCCAGCAGTACGTCTGCGCCCAATTCACGCAGCGTATGGATAACTCCCCAGGCACCGGCCTGGAGCTGTACTCGTAGCGCCGGCAGGCTGGACAATGCCCATACTGAGAAGAGCGGTTGTGGTTGCTCACCGCTTTGTGTGTAGCAGATGCCGGATTCCGCTGCCTGTGCACGCGCGGCGAGTTTGCTGATCAGAGCAGCCGGAAAAACCGGTACGTCAACTGGCACGCAGAGTAAATAGTCATCCTGCCCGTTCGCCGCACTGCTGCGCTCAGAGAAATACTCCAGCGCACTGTAAATGCCGCTTAATGGCGTTTTCAGATTGAGGTCTCTGTCTGCTACGCACGGCAGGCCATAGGCGGCGAAGCGTTCCTGCTTGTCATTGACGCTGACCACGATTTCCCCTGCGTGATCACGAATTCGATCGAGCACATGTTCGAATAGCGGTTTACCATTTAGCTGAACGAAAGGTTTGTCGAGACCGCGCATGCGCTTGCCTTCTCCTCCGGCCAGAATTACTGCATGCAACTTCATCGCGGCCACTCAGATCCAGTGACGCTGGCTGTTGAGCGCAATCTCCCGGGGTTTCCAGCTGCTGGTTTTAGTCTGATCAGATTCATTCTGTTTTGCTTCACTCCAATGAAAAGACACCTGCCCCTCAGGCGAGCTTATAGCGCACTAGCGGCAGAATATTGCTACTTCCTCAAACACAGCGATTCGCGCACAATAGCGGTGCGCCACGCGTCCCTGAAATCCTGCATGCCTTGCAAAGGAGCATTTCACCTTGGCTTTCATGCCCCCAGTTCGCCATTCAATATTCCAATTCTCACATGCAGGTCCGCGATTTTCGGCGGTTTCCGGCTTCGATTCAATTCTTGGCACGCAACTTGTATTCAGTGTACCCACAAGCAAGCAACTGATCTGCATCACACCCACCGATGCATTACCTACGGCGATCAGCGTCTTGCTTGACAGAATCTTGACTGGCAAAGAAGCCCGCTCCCCCTCTCCGGGGGACGCGGGCTTTTTATTTGGCTAAATATACTGACACTGGAGTAGACGATGATGAAACACAAACTGCCGCAATCTTTGACGGCCCTCGCCCTGTTAGGCCTGGGATTCCCTGCGGCGCATGGACAATCGGCATTCGAGCAACTCGGAAATGCCGTATCAGACGGAACTGTAAATTTCAGCATGCGCTTCCGCCACGAAACTGTGGACCAGGAAAACCCATTGCAGGATGCGGCCGCCTCTACGGTGCTCACCCGCATGACACTGCAATCTGCACCGGTGGCCGGCTTTACCGGAGTATTCGAGGTCGACAACGTCAGCACATTTGCTTCCGACAGCTACGACTCATTCGTGCTGGATGAATACCGGGGCACGCATTCGATAATCGCCGACCCTGTAGGCACCGAAGTCAATCAGGTCTACTTGCAGTATCAGGCATCAGACAGCTTCAAAACCCGAGTCGGTACCCAGCGTATCCTGCATGCCGCACAGCGATTCATTGGTGGCGTTGCCTGGCGTCAGAACGAACAAACCTACAATGCGATCACGGCCAGCTTCGCAGACGAGGCATTCACACTCGATTACAGCTATGTCTGGAACGTCAATCGCATCTTTAACTCGTCCAAGGCAAGTGCGCAGCTTGGCGATCTCGACAGCGATTCACATTTCCTGTTGGCCAGTACCAAAGGTGACTGGGGTTCACTGAGCGGCTTCGTCTATGCGCTGGATTTTGCTGACGCTGCTGCGCTTTCTTCGCTGAGTACCGGCCTGACCTATACCGGCAGCATCGGACCAGCAAGTGTATTGGCCAGCATCGCCCGGCAGAATGACTATGCCGACGCCCCGGTCGACTACAGCGCCACGTATATTAACCTCGAAGCGGGCATGCCCGTCGGCCCGGCCCGCGTAATCGCCGGTGTCGAAATTCTTGGTAGTGATGACGGCGTCAAGTCGTTTGCAACGCCGCTGGCGACCTTGCACAAATGGCAAGGCTTTACTGACTTGTTCCTCGGCACACCTGCCAATGGCGTGGAAGACCGCTATCTCACTGTATCCGGCACTATCGGTAAGGTGGGAGTCGCAGCAACCTACCACGATTTTCAGGCAGATTTCGGAAGTGCCGACTACGGTGGCGAATGGGACCTCGTTGCTAACTATACTATTAACGAAATGGTCAGTACTCAGTTAAAATATGCAACTTTCGACAGCGACGGATACGCAGTCGACACGGACAAACTCTGGATCATGGTAAACGTAGTCTTCTAGCGACTTCATGTACCTATGGAGAATCATTGAAGTCGGATCAACCGCAAAAAGCACTTCGAGTCATGTTAGTGGACGATGATGCAGATCGCGCCTCGGCAGTCGAGACGCATCTCCAGACATCTGGCTTTGAAGTACTTTCAATTATCTCTACCACATCGGCCCTGCTGTTCCAGATCGAACAGCATCGGCCCGATGTGGTTCTTATCGCCTTGCAATTTCCCGGACGAGACATCCTCGAATCGCTGGCAGTAGTCAACACGCACAACCCCACTCCCATGGTGATGTTCAGTCAGGAAGATGATCCTGACTATATCCAGCAAGCGGTGCGGTCTGGCGTATCAACCTATCTCATGGAAGGCATCAACCCGGAGAAGGTGAAACCGATTATTGATCTGGCGATGGCTCAGTTCTCGAGCTTTCAGACACTGCGTAACGAATTGCAGAGCGCACAGACCCAACTCGAATCCCAGTCCCTGGTCAATCGCGCCAAGAAACTCCTGATGAAACACAAGAGCATCAGCGAGGACGCCGCCCACCGGATGATGACGCGTACAGCGATGGACAATAATTTGAAGCTGCAGGAGGTGGCGCGCACGATCATCTCCACGCTTGCAGGT
The DNA here is from genome assembly GCA_965228725.1 of uncultured Pseudohongiella sp. GTDB lineage: Bacteria > Pseudomonadota > Gammaproteobacteria > Pseudomonadales > Pseudohongiellaceae > UBA9145. The sequence goes on from OZ245834.1 coordinate 809,654, forward strand.
GATGGAGACTAAGCCTTGATTACAAGACTGCATACCAAACTGCCTCCGCTTGAAAAACGCGAGCTAGCTATCGGCTATATGCGTCTCACTGACAGCGCACCGCTGGTCATGGCGGAAGCACTGGGTATCTACGAACAATATGGATTGCAGGTCAAACTGCAGCGCGATGTCTCTTGGGCCAATCTTCGTGACAGACTGGTGATGGGTGAACTCGATGCAGCGCAAATGCTCGCCCCATTGCCGTTGATGACGGCCTATGGTGCAGGTGGCATCCGGGCCAATCTGCTGACCGGCTTGTCATTGAGCCTGAATGGCAACGCGATAACCTTCTCCAATCGCACCTGTCGTGATGCCAAACTGGAGGGTTTGGAGAACGCGCCCAGAGAGAGTGCGCTACGCCTCGCAAAGTATTTGAAGAATGATCATGCAGGGCAGCCACTGACCCTCGCCACAGTACATATGTTCTCCACACACACGTTCCTGTTGCGTGCCTGGCTACGCTCCGGCGGGATCGACCCGGATCATGATGTGCGGATCATTGTCCTCCCACCGGTACAGATGTGTGACAGTCTCGCCCGTGGAATAATCGATGGGTACTGCGTTGGAGAACCCTGGAATACAGTAGCAGTTCAACAAGGAATCGGTTCCGTCGTGGCCAGCGGGTTTAGCATCTGGAACAATGCGCCGGAGAAAGTCCTCTGCGTTACCGACAGCTGGCATAAACAACACCCGGGAACTCACGCCCGTTTGCGTGCTGCACTGATGCAGGCCTGCCAGGAACTCAGCCACAAAGACAAACGCAATGAAGCCGCCGAAATACTCAGTTCTCCCGAGTATCTTGATCTGCCAGTACACTATATCGCGCCTTCCCTGTCTGGCAGATTCAGCTTCAGCAAAGGTCAGGCACCGGGACACATCGACAACTTCCATGTCTTTTGGGACTATCAGGCCTGCTTCCCCTGGCGATCGCATGCCAGCCTTCTGACGCGTGGCAGCGCCAGTCTGCTCGGCAGGCCACTATCCGATGAAGCCGTAGCCAGTCTCGTGCAGCAATGCTATCGCACGGATTTGTACAGAGAATCCGCGCGCATCTTTGGAGTCGAATCGCCAGATTATGACTACAAGGACGAGAACACACATGCCAGCGACTGGCAGCTCAATGAACAGATACTGCTCGGCTCGGACCTGATCCTCGAAGATTTCTAGCCGGCCCGCAATCCCCCTTCCTTGGCTGATGGTCTGCGCATCATAATCTGCGCTGCCATTGACCGCGCTTTATTGACTGTACATTCTCACTAACAGTCGCACATTCTTTTCCTGATTGGCTCTAATAAAGAGCACAACGCCATGTTGTGACTCAAAATGGTTCGCCTTCAACGTGTTTTTTTTCTCACCCACCTCCGAACCCCCTATGGTTGCGTTGTTTCAAGAATTGGCACGACTTCTGCAATAACAAAACCAACGCGGTTTACACGCGGCTCGAACGAGTTATGCATTGCACAATGCGACTACATTCACGTTCGACGACGCAAGTACACAGGATTCAAGCATTCACCGAGTCGCAACGGCGCGGCTCCTACAGGGAGTAAGCTGCTCGCAAACAGCGAGCGATAGTCAACAGACACATCACACAGGGTAATGATGCCCACACAGAACAAGCGTTCTGTGTGGGCTTTTTTTTGGACTCATTTTTTTCATGACAGAGGATAGTTTAATAATGAAATCGTTCGGCAACATACAAGACTCCAGGCTGGCAAAGTTTTGCACCCCGGCTTCCTCCATGCTTCGTCGGGGCAAGCTTGCCCTGGCGTTGCTTCTCTTTCCTACCAGTCAACTAGCACTGGCAGAAGTCGGACCACCGGAAAAAGACGAGCTCACGTTCGGCTTTATCAAACTGACCGACATGGCACCTCTCGCCATTGCCTATGAGAAAGGCTACTTCGAAGACGAGGGTCTCTATGTCAGCATCGAGGCACAGGCAAACTGGAAAGTGCTACTTGATGGAGTTATCGACGGTCAGCTGGACGGCGCACACATGTTGGCGGGACAGCCGCTCGCAGCAACAATTGGCTACGGCACCGAAGCACACATCATCACGCCGTTCAGCATGGACCTGAATGGCAACGGCATTACTGTTTCCAATGAAATCTGGGAACAAATGCTGCCGCATATTCCGAGCGAAAACGGCAAGCCGGTTCACCCGATCAAGGCAGACTCACTAAAACCGGTTGTGGAAAGCTATCGTGATCAGGGCATCGCGTTCAACATGGGTATGGTCTTTCCTGTGTCCACGCATAACTACGAACTACGTTACTGGCTGGCTGCCGGTGGAATCCATCCTGGCTTCTATGCACCGCACCGTGGCGACACCGCTGGCACAATCGATGCTGAAGTCCTCCTGTCAGTTACGCCGCCACCACAAATGCCTGCAACACTCGAAGCTGGCACGATCTTCGGCTATTGCGTAGGCGAACCATGGAACCAGCAGGCAGTATTTACAGGTATTGGCGTTCCAGTGATCACAGACTATGAGATCTGGAAGAACAATCCCGAGAAGGTATTCGGTATCACCAATGAGTTTGCCGAACAGTACCCCAACACGACAGTTCGCATCGTCAAGGCTCTGCTGCGCGCAGCGAAGTGGCTGGATGCCGACAACAACGCCAACCGTCCTGAGGCAGTAGATATTCTTTCCTGGGGTGAGTACGTCGGTGCTGATTACGACGTGATTGCCAACTCCATGACAGGCACCTTTGAGTACGAAAAAGGCGACAAACGTGAAGTCCCTGATTTCAACGTGTTCTTCCGTTACAACGCCACCTACCCGTACTACTCGGATGCAATCTGGTATCTCACCCAGATGCGTCGGTGGGGACAAATTTCCGAACCCAAGAGCGATGACTGGTACTTTGAAACAGCCAAATCTGTTTACCGTCCCGACATTTACAAAATTGCTGCTGAAGAACTCATCGCTGAAGGCTATATGTCTGCCGAGGAATTTCCAGACTTCGCAACGGAAGATGGATTCAAACCACCGCAGACTGAATTCCTTGACGAAGTCACCTACGACGGTAGCAAGCCGAACGAATATCTCAACAAATTGAGTATCGGCCTTAAAGATCAAGTCCTCTAAGGCACTCGCAGACCACAGGAGTTAACAATGGCGAATGCATCTGTAGTACAAGGCAATTTCATCAAAATGGTGAGCCGTAAATCCGGATTGAGTCCGGCGCTGGTCAAGTCAATGCGAACAGGAGTGTTATCCCTGGTTGGCTTTCTGGCATTCCTGTTGGTCTGGCAAAGTACAGCCAATAGCATCGACACGTCACTGGGCCAGTTTCCTGGCCCAGTGCAAGTCTATGAGCAAATGGGCAATCTGGTCAGTGATTATCAGCGTGAACAAGAACGTGAAGCAGCGTTCTATGAGCGCCAGGAAGAGCGCAATGCGCGGCGCCTGGCAGAAGACCCTGATGCAGAAATTCGCTTCCGCGAATATACCGGTCAACCCACTTATCCGGCTCAGATCCTCACCAGTTTGAAGACTGTCGCGTTCGGGTTTTTCCTCGCCACAATAATTGCGGTGCCACTCGGTATCGCCTGCGGCCTGAGTGAGACGCTCTACAGTTCAGTCAACCCAATTATCCAGCTCTTCAAACCTGTATCGCCCCTCGCCTGGTTGCCGTTGGTTACCATGGTGGTCAGTGCGATCTACGTCTCTGATGACCCGATGTTTGACAAGTCCTTTTTAAACTCGGCATTCACCGTTGCCCTGTGCTGTCTCTGGCCAACGGTTATCAACACAACAGTCGGCGTGGGTTCAGTGAACTCCGACCTGATCAACGTCAGTCGGGTAATTCAACTCCCCACACTCAAACACGTACAAAAAATCGTCATCCCATCGGCTATCCCGTTCATATTCACCGGTTTGCGACTGTCACTGGCAACCGGATGGATGGTGTTAATCGCTGCAGAAATGCTCGCCCAGAATCCAGGCCTCGGAAAATTTATCTGGGATGAGTTTCAAAATGGCAGCAGCGACTCACTGGGTCGCATCATGGTCGCTGTGCTGACCATCGGACTGATCGGCTTCGCATTGGATCGCATTATGCTTTTTGCCCAGCAACGTGTTAGCTGGGACAAGTCATCAGTACTCAAATAAATTGCCTCAACACAAACCACAGGAATCAAGATGAAAAAATTTCTCGACATCAGCAGTGTTGGCATTGAGTTCAACACGGACAGTGGCTCGTTTCGCGCGCTGGAGAAAGTCAATCTGAGTATCAAACAGGGCGAATTTGTCTCCCTCATTGGACATTCAGGTTGTGGTAAATCAACTGTCCTCAATATTGTCGCCGGTCTGCTGGAAGCAACTGAAGGCGGAGTCATTCTGGAAGGCAAAGAGGTCAATACACCCGGCCCGGATCGTGCCGTCGTGTTCCAGAACCATGCCCTGCTACCCTGGATGACAGTCTATGAGAATGTTGAACTGGCGGTGAAACAAGTGTTCAAGGGCAGTAAGAGCAAGGCCGAAATTCACGACTGGATTGAACACAATCTGGAACTCGTGCATATGGGGCATGCGATCCACAAGATGCCCCATGAGATTTCTGGTGGTATGAAACAGCGCGTCGGAATCGCTCGGAGCCTTGCCATGCAACCCAAGGTGTTATTGATGGATGAGCCCTTCGGCGCACTGGATGCACTAACACGAGCGCATCTGCAGGACTCGTTGATGGAAATCCAGAACGATCTTGGTAACACCGTCATTATGATCACGCACGACGTCGATGAGGCAGTTTTATTGTCTGACCGCATCGTGATGATGACCAATGGTCCGGCCGCCACAATCGGGGAAATACTCGAGGTGGATTTACCGCGACCCCGCGATCGCCTGGCGCTCGCCGAAAGTCCGGAATTCAACCACCTGCGCAATCGTGCCCTGCGCTTCCTGTACGAAAAACAAAAATTTCCGGGTGGCGCCAGTCGTGCAAAAAAGTCGAACAGCGAAGTGACCGGCAAGAACCCGAAGCAGTCTGACTCTGACGTTTCCGCCAGTCGCGTCGCCGCTGCTTGATATTCCTCCTGTGCTGAAATCAGGCCAAAGGATTGCCTGAGAGAGGTTAGCAGCCAGTGCTATGGACAACACTGGCTGTTAACAACACGTGCTTTTCGAAGGCCTATTGGGCCCTCTGGCCATTGACGAATTCCATGCGTTCCACGTTGTTATTGCTATCGACATAGCGTCCAGCACCATGCCGCTCGCCGTTTAGCCAGGGCCCCTCATAACGGTCTCCATTGGCAAAATAATAGACACCGTTGCCATGAATCTCATCGGCATTGAAATCGCCCACATAGCGATTGCCGTTGGCGAAAGTATAGGTACCGCGACCTTGCATCTGGTCATTTGACCAACTGCCCTGATAACGCTCGCCGTTTGCCCACGTCTTGCTGCCCTCACCGTGTTGACGATCGGCACGCCACTGCCCTTCGTAGCGATTGCCGTTCGCCCAGACAAACGAGCCCTGACCACTTCGTTGATCGCTATTGAAATCGCCCTCGTAGCGGTCACCATTGGCCCAGGTAAAGGTGCCTCGACCTTGTTTCTGACCGTTGCGCCACTCTCCGGTGTACTGATCGCCGTTACGAAAATAATAACTGCCCTGGCCGTTGAACTGGTCTGCCGACCAATTGCCCTCATAGCGATCACCGCTGGCAAAATAGAACACACCTCGACCCGTTCGCTGGTCGTTGCGATAATTGCCCTGATAGCGATCTCCATTGGCGCGCACGAGCGTACCCACGCCGTTGCGACTGCCATTGGCAAATGCGCCCTCAAAGCGGTCGCCGTTGATGAAGAAGTAGCGGCCCTGTCCATTCTTCTGATCATTGCTGAACTGGCCCTCATAGCGATCGCCGTTGTTCAGATACAAAATGCCCTGCCCTTCGAAGTAATTGTTTCGACACTGCCCTTCGTAGCGATTGCCATCCGTCCAGCGATAGATACCGGAACCACTCGCACAACTCCCGCGTGTCCAGCCGTTGTCTGCCGCATCGGCAACAGAGGCTATAGTCGAGATCAGCAACAGGGCACACAAGGTAGGCAGGGACTTCAGATTCATATTCCATTTCTCTCTGGCAAGGCGGGACAACAGCTGTATCGGCACGTGATGATCAGGCAGCAGCGAGTTTCAGATACCTTAGTACAGCCGCTGCCAGCGATACAACAGGCAAGGTTTCAGGATTTGAACTGCAGCAAACTTCTCCATAAATCCCGGGCCTGTCGGCATCTCGCCCTGTATTATGAGGGGCAGGACGTGCGCCAGTTCACGATTCCGTTAAATCACGCAGGTGAATTCGCAAAATTTCTATTGAAATCACGGTCTTGCCAACTAATTTCACGCACAATCCTAGCCTGACAAAAGATTAGGCCAGATGCGCTGCAATTGACTGATTTTTAACCGATATCCTATAGTAACCCAGAGCTTCAGACCGCAAATCGAGGTTCATTGTGTCTGCGACAGAAATGAGAAAAATCAATAAAATCAATGGCTACTCTCTTATTGAGTTGCTCATCGTTGTTTCTATTGTCGGCTTGCTCGTCGCGCTGTCTGCACCCAGCTTTCAGGACACCATCGAATCCACCAATACCAACTCTCAGATCAAGGTCATGCTTACCACGCTGAATCTGGCACGCAGTGAAGCCATCAAGCGAGGCCAGGACGTTACCCTGTGTGCCAGCGACGATGGGACTGACTGCGATATCAACGCCTGGTCAGAAGGCTGGATAGTCTTCGTGGACAACAATGGTGACGCCAACGGAGCAGGCGGCTCGGTTGACGGTGGCGATGAGATCATTCGTGTCTACGACTCTCTGGGCGCTGCCAGCACCCTGACCTTCACCAGCAATTTATTTTCCTATAATAGTCTCGGGTTCAGCGTTAATGGTGGCACGGAAACTTTCCTGCTGTGCCCTTCCAGCGGCAATTCGGCCAATGCGCGTTCTATAGTGATTGGTCCATCGGGCCGTGGCCGCCGAGTGGAGGATGGTCTCGCATGTTAGGGTTTCAACGCAGCGCACCGGTCGCCCGCAGCCTCGCGATCGGGACTTCTCTTATTGAAGTATTGGTGTCTCTGCTCGTGCTTTCGGGTGGGCTGATGGGCATGGCCGGGGTACACGCAGTTAGTTTGCGCAACAATCAGGCCGCTTACTACCGCACGCAGGCCACCACGTTGACTACCGACATGATTGAGCGCATGCGGGCCAACAAAACAGGCGTCGACAACAATGCCTATGACGACGTTGCCGGCGCTGCAACTGCCACCTGTTTCACGCTGGCGAGTTGTACTGCAGCACAGATGGCTGCCCAGGATGTACTCACCTGGAGTAATCAGGTGACCGCGGCTTTGCCCGGCGGCGACTCCGTAGTTTGTCTGGACTCAACAGGAAATGATGGCACCGCGGCGGCGCAGGCTTGCGATGGTCTCGGCTCGGTCTATGCCATCAAGATTTTCTGGGACGACGATCGCGACGGTGTCGCCGAACAACGTTACGTCACTACGTGGCAGCCTTTGTAATGAACGCTTTCGCACTGGCCAATCGGAAACCGAACATGCGCACTCCTGGATTTATTCGTAACAGCGGGCTCAGCCTCGTCGAACTGTTGATTGCCATGGTGCTCGGCCTGACTCTGGCTGCTGGTGTGACCCAGATTTATGTGGGGACCAGCACGACAGAGCGCGATCAGGATGCTCGCCTGCGCATTCAGGAAAACGGTCGCTTCGCGCTTAACTTTCTCGGCAACGAAATTCGCATGGCAGGTTATCTGGGCTGTCAGGGTTCGATTCAGGGTTCGAGCGTCAATAACACCCTCGACGGCCCGCCCAATACGCTGCAACCAGCGACGGGTATTCAGGGGTGGGAAGCCGGCGGCACAGCACCGGGTGTCATCAACAACAGCACGGCCAATGTCGCCACTGTCGCGTCGACAAGCGCGGAATGGACTACAGGCGGCGCCGGATTCAACATTCCCAACGTTCAGGCCGTACCCAATTCGGATATCGTTCGCCTATGGGGAGGCTGGGGAAGCTCCGGCACTGTAACGACGATAGACAATTCAGGTGCCGATCCGATTATTACAGCAGAAGCAGCTTCCGGCATTGAGGCCAATGATTTTGTCATCGTCAGTGACTGTGAGCAGGCTGACTTTGTTCAGGCCTGCGAGGTTGCGCCGGGTGCTGGCACCACGATTACTATCACCGTCTCGACGGCCTGCAACCCTGGTAATCTCGGCGCTGCTGTCGTGACTTCCCAGGCCCCGGCAGAAATCATTCGTCTCGAAGGTGCGCTCTACTACGTTGGCAAGCGCGACGACAATGCCAACAATCCGCCCTCTCTCTACCGCAGCGTGCTCACCGACACAGGCACCGCCGGTCCCGCAGAAGAGTTGATCGAAGGCGTCGAATCCATGCAGTTGCTCTATGGGGTAAACACCGATCTTGATGTGCGCGCCACAGTCGACGCTTACCTCACTGCGGATCAGGTAGTGAACTGGGATGAAGTCATTTCCGTGCGTGTAAACCTGCTGCTACAGGCTGTGGAAGACGGCACTGTGCCAACGCCCCAGGCCTACACCTTCGATGGTGTGACCTACGACGGCACTGGTGGCAATGGCAACCTGCCGCAGGATGATCGCGTTCGCCGCGTTTTCAGCGCGACCATCAGTCTGCGCAATCGCGCTCTGGGCACCTGAGTTCAGTAGTTTTAATTCCATCACAGAAAACAGTCAGCAAATACAGTATCGATAGCACTTATGAAAATGCACAGGCAACAACAGAAGTTTCCCGGACGGCAACGCGAGCGCGGAGCCATTCTGCTCTTCTGCCTCGTCTTTCTTGCCGTACTCACACTGATGGGGGTTTCCGGTATGGAATCTGCCACGCTGGAAGAACGGATGTCAGGCAATATGCGCGATCACGAAGTCGCCTTCAATGCCGCCGAGTCGGCATTACAGGCTGCAGAGGCCTGGTTGATCCTGCAGAACGCCCTGCCTATCACCAGCAATGATGGGTCAACCACTGTCTGGTCGGTCGATGCCATGGACCCCAGTGTCGTGGATGGCCTGTACTGGTGGGATCATGCCGATATTGATCCCACCTGGTGGACCAATAACGCAGATGCCATTGCCAATGTTGCGCAAGTTGCAGAACAACCCAGATACATCATCGAAGAGTATCGCACCGTGGATACCGGCCAATCGATTGCTATTGGCGGCGGCGAAGTCACCGTACCGCGAGTCTTTCATCGAATCACGGCCCGCGGCGTTGGCGTTAACGCGACGACTGAAGCCGTAGTGCAATCTACCTTCGTGCAGTCGTACAACTAGGTCTTGTGGTTTGAATACCCGGGAGCAGGTCATGGAACTGAAACTTCACCTTCGCCTCATTCTCGCCTGGTTGGGCTCTGCCTATTTTCTGGCGGCATCAACAGCGGCACAGGCTGCCGAGCTGGCACTTGCCGATGCCCCTTTGTTCCTCGGTACGCAGATCGACCCGAACGTCTTCTTCATGATGGACGATTCAGGTTCCATGGACTGGGAGATTCTCACCAAGGAATACAACTACTACACCAACTACTGGTCTTCCAGCAGCACTGAAAACACGGTGACCTCAGGCTATTTTCTTGCCTATTCGGATAGCGGAGCGTGTACTGGAAGGCGCAACAACGCCTATATGTATGACTCGGATGTTGCGAGCAATGACGACAACGTCTACGACTCCTGCACCTACTCTGCCGTAGAAGAACATCCCGAGTCAGCTGTGCGAGACTGGCGCGTGCGCTCTGCCGACTTCAATGTCATGTATTACAACCCGGCGATTAGCTATGAGCCCTGGATCGGCTTTCCTGACGCCAGCTTTACAGCCGCCCGCAGTAATCCGCAATCTGGCTCAGATGGTTATAACCTGACGCGAAACCTTACCGGTTTCATCTATGAAGTCTGGGAAGACGATCACGGTGCCGATCTCGATGGCTCTGGTCGCGTTGATGGCCCCGATGAAGCGACCGACACACCGAATGGTATTGTTGATCTGTGGGACTCGCACACCACGTACACCGTCAATTCCTCGCAGGTCAATGTGGTTGAATTAACGACCGCCGCCAACATCGAGGACATCAACGTCAATTGTGACTACAACGATGCGACCGACGACCCACCCTATGAAGACTGTTTTGGCACGACCAAGACCACGGATACGCTCAGCGGTGCAGACACAGATCCCCAGGGCCGCACGATCTCCGAGATCAAACAGAACATTGCCAACTGGTATCAATATCATCGCCGCCGCTCTTTTGTCTCAAAGAGCGCTGTGGATATCGTCATCAACAGCAACCCGAGCTTTCGCTTTGGCTATAGTCAGATCAATGACTACAACCAGATTTTTGTCGAAGTCCCATCGGCCGTTGTCGATGATTACACAGCGCATAACGCCGCGTTGCTGGAAGAAATGTTCGAGTATGAATGGAGCTCCAATGGTACGCCGCTACGCTCCGGTCTTGAGCGAGTTGGGCGTTACTATGATGACACCTTGAGCGGCCTCGACGACCCGATCATTTCCGAGTGCCAGCAAAACTATTCGGTACTCTTCACCGATGGCGAATACAACTCCTCTGGCCCTTCTCTCGCGGCCATTGCCGATGAGGATGGGGATGGCGAATCTGATTCTCTGGCGGACGTCGCCATGTATTTCTACACAGAGGACCTAAGCCCTCTGGAGAACAATGTGCCGACCACGCCCATCGATCAGAACAGCGCTCAGCACATGGTGACATTTACGGTTGCTTTCGGCTTGTCGGGCAATCTCGTCGATACCGACGATGACGGTTATCCCAATCCGACTCTGGACAAGGATGACGACTGGCATGAAGGTAACTCCATCGATACCTTGCAAGACAAGATCGACGACCTGTGGCATGCCGCCTATAACAGCAGCGGCTATTTCGTCTCTGCACAAACACCCGATGAAGTTGCCTCGGCAATCTCAGATGCCCTGCTCGAGATCGCCGACCGGGTCGGCTCTGCGGCATCAGTAGCAACCAATACCGGTTCACTCAATGCCGGCAGCAAGCTCTTTCAGGCGCGCTTCGACAGTGCAGACTGGAAAGGACAACTGCTGGCCTTTCAGATCAATGCAGACGGCACCATCTCCCCTACCGAGAGTTGGGAAGCCGGTGACCAACTCGATGCACAGGACTGGGATGCGGGCCGCAACATTATCACCTGGAATCCCGACATCGATAATCCGCCCGGTGGTGATGTCGAAGGATCGGGAATCCCGTTTCGCTTTCCCTCGGACTACAAAAACCCCAGTGCGACGACTGAGATGAGCAGCACGCAAATGCAGCATCTCATGGACAATGCACCGCACAACTTCGGCACCGGCAATGCGAGTGAGATCGCAGCCAACCAGACATTCGGTGAAGACATTACCAATTACCTTCGCGGTGATGACAGTAACGAACTCTCGGGTCAAAACTTTCGCTTTCGCAACAGCGTGCTAGGCGACATTGTGAACTCGGACCCCCGGTTTGTGGACTATCCAAACTTCCGCTACCCCGATGGCATCGCAGCTAAGTCCTATGCGAGCTTCGTTGCCGATAACGCGGGTCGCCAGGGCGTGGTCTATGTCGGGGCGAACGATGGCATGCTCCACGCTTTTAATGACGACACCGGCGATGAAATGCTGGCCTACGTGCCCAATGCCGTGTACCAGAATCTGGCCGAGCTCGCCGAAACCGACTACGAGCATCGTTACTTCGTCGATGGCGGCCCGAACATCATCGATGTTTATCTGCCCAATACACCTGACCCCGACACGGCCACCAATGGTGTCTGGCGCACGGTTCTCGCAGGTGGTCTGGCCGGCGGCGGGCAGGCTATTTACGCACTCGATATCACCGACCCCACGACCTTCTCCGAAGGCAACGCAGACGATCTCGTGATGTGGGAATTCGACGACTCCGACGACGCCGACCTTGGTTATACCTACGGCAAGGTACAAATGGCAAAGATGAATGATGGGTCCTGGGTCGCCGTTTTTGGCAATGGCTACAACAATACGGAAGCCGACGGAAACGCAAGCGCCAGTGGCCATGCGGTTTTATACATCGTCGATATCGAAACTGGCGAGGTTCTGAAAAAGATAGATACCGAAGCGGGTTCGGCCGGAACACCAAACGGTCTCGCTACCCCACTCCTTATAGACTCTGACGGCGATTTCGATGCCGACTACATCTATGCCGGAGACTTGTTGGGCAATCTCTGGAAGTTCGATGTCTCTGATGCCAATACCAATAACTGGGATGTTGCCTGGGATTCAGGTGGCCCGCAGCCGTTGATAACCACGCAGACCAATCAGCCCATCACGACACAGCCTCAGGCGACCTTCCATCCCGATGGCTTGCAGGGTTTCATGATCTACTTCGGCACCGGCAAGTATCTGGAAGAAACAGACAATATCGGCGCTGGACAGGACACACAGGCATTCTATGGCGTGTGGGACAAGAACGACACACCCGTGCCAAATATCAATCCGGCCAGCGATCTGCTTGAGCAACGCATCACCAATCAGTATGAACAGGATTTTGACACCAACGATGACGGCATTGCGGACGAGACCTATTCCCTGCGAGACGTGAGCGACAATGAAATCAACTGGTCGAATCACCTCGGATTCCGCCTCGATTTGATTCCAGACAAGATCGAAGGCGTAGACAATGTCGCCAACTTTGGAGAGCGCCAGGTCAGTAATGCGATTGTTCGTAATGGACGAATAATCTTTACGACCCTCATCCCTTCAACAATCGAATGTGAGTTTGGTGGTACCAGCTACCTGATGGAACTGGATTTTCGCGATGGCAGCGCCCTGGAGTTTCCGGCATTCGACCTGAATGGCGATGGCGAATATGACGCAGACGACACACTCGCGGCAGGACGCGCATCTGACGTCGGTATCATGCCGACGGTGAGTATTCTGTCTGATGGCGCACAGGACGTCGCGTTTGGCTCCGGCGCCAGTGGTGATATCGACGTTATCGAGATCAGTGTGGGCGACCAGTCCTATGGGCGTCAATCCTGGCGACAGCTCGAATAGTTCGCCCTGTTTCCTGCTTCAAGTGAGAATACTTATGAGAAATCTGCCCTGCCTGTTCACTTCCCAGCTGCTCAGATCGATTCTGCTGAGCAGCGTGATGCTTCTGGGTTTGCAAAGCCTCCCGGCCGCGGCGCAGGACACGCCAGCCGCGATTGCACAGACTCTGATCGGCACCATCGAGCGCTTGGCGCAAGACGATGGCTATATTACGATTTCCGGTCGCAACTATGCCTATGACGCCGAAGTGACTCGAGTTTTTCTCGACGAAGAACCACTCGACCCGGGGTTTCTGGATGCGGATATGTCGGTCCGGTTTTCGATCGATGCGGCTGGAATGCTGGTTCGTGTCGATGTGCTGGGTCCATTCTCCATGACGCGTTTGCTGCAACAGCACTAAGCCAATAGAATAGTCACCGGGATCGACGAGCAATCCAGTTCCGACGCTCGCGCCGCTGAAGCTTCTAAAGCTTATGAAACAGGCCATTGGCAAGCTAGCCAATCAGGATCACTACGACACATCCAAGAGCGAAACTATGAGCGAATCGATTAGCGAAACTATTCGTGCAACCACAAGCGAAACCACAAGTGGAGCCACTGGTAAAACTTTCAACAGCTCCAGGCACGGTGAACACGGCTTCACTCTGATCGAGATTCTTATTGTCGTTGCCATACTTGGCGTTTTGATCAGCATTGCACTGCCAGCCTACAACACCAGCGTGTTGCGATCGGGTCGCGCAGAGGCCAAATCTGAGCTACTGCAAGTTGCCGCTGACCAGGAACGCTATTTTTCCTCTTTCAATACCTATATCGATGACGCGACCCCGCTCGTTACTCCCACTGTGGCCGATCGCGATCGCACTACGCAAAATGGACTGTATGTCATCAGTGTTGGCGCTGGCGGCTCCGGAATCGGCACCAGCTTCATCGCCACCGCGACCCCTCAGGGCGACCAGACCGCCGACGAATGTACGACGCTCACACTGAGCAATACGGGTCTCCGCGGCGCGACTGGCGCAACGGCTGACGAGTGCTGGCAACGCTAGCCCCCGGTTTATGTGACCCGCAGGCAGCGTAGTCGAATGCGCTAACAGCGTACGGGTCGCCCCCTGCTATCTTCCACTATCCCATCCAGATTGCTATCTATCGCCCGCCTCGTGCGTCCACTCCGATTAACGATGAGCTGGCGTGCAAAACGCCTGTCACCAGACTCCGGACAGTAGGTGAAATTTCCGTTCTGATTATTGGTGAACCCTCTTGCAGTGAACTGTAGGTATTGGCGATTCCCGAATGAACGCCAGTACAGGTCTCCACCGGCATTCTCCAGTCGCCGGTAGCGCAACACTTGTTGCCCCAAATCGATCTTGCGATCGCCGTCGGTATCAATAAAGATCATTACGCCATCGGACCAGCGTCCGCCACACTCAACACCGTTTCTGGACCGACACAGAGTGACCATGCTCCCGCTACTCACCGCCGTACTTCGCGCCGCGGTAATCAACTGATTAAGATTCTTCATCGTCAAGTTGGCTCGCTTGCGCTGTACCGAGTCGGCAAAGCTCGGCAGGGCCTGACCGATGAGCAAAGCAACTATACTCAGCACGATGAGGAGCTCGAGCAAGGTCAGCCCGTGACAGCGCAATGCCACCACTACAGCCTTGTTAGCTCGTTCGCGTCTGAAGTCTGGCGTCTGCCTCCTACTATCAAGCTGATCGTCTGGCTCTGACAAGCTGCTACAGTGCCGATTACGCATATCGCCTCCGTGCTACATCAAACTCTACACATTCAGTGTAGAATCGAATCCGCGTTTGGCACGAAATCAGACTGAATTCATCCTTTCATTCAAGTATCCCTGCTTATTGCAATGAACCTGCCGCTTTCCCCTATCGGTGTACTCAGGTCACCTTTCACCCAGAAATTTGCGATCCCGCGCCAGCCCAACCTGGTTCAGGAGGCGGTCGGAGAGTTGCATTTCGAACCCGCATTTCGGGATCCCAATCTGTTGCGAGAGATCGAAGGGTTTTCCCATCTCTGGCTACTGTTCTGGTTTCACGAGACTGCCGAGATGGGATGGTCGCCGACTGTGCAACCCCCACGGCTAGGCGGCAAGGAACGAGTTGGAGTGTTCGCCTCTCGCTCCCCCTTCAGGCCGAACCCGATTGGATTGTCAGTTGTTCGGAATCTTGGGGTTGAAGTCAGGCGCGACGGACCCGTGCTACGACTGGGTGGCGTGGATATACTCGATGGCACTCCGGTTGTCGACATCAAGCCTTATATTCACTATGCAGATTCAATTCCGGACGCAATGTCCGGTTTTGCCGAGGAAACTCCAGGCCACGATCGAGTGATTGCCTTTACACCGCCAGCACGCACTGCACTTGATCAGCTAACGCGTAGTTACCCGGATCTGGAGGCGCTGCTACTCGGTGTGCTGTCACAGGATCCACGACCGGCGTGGCGCGTCAAAAAAGAAGACAACAAGCGCTACGGCATCATGCTCTATGACATCAATATCAAGTGGCACATCAGTGAGCACGAGATACTGATTACAGAGTTAACGCGTACTGGTCCAGGTGAAAATTTTCATGATCGCGTTGATGACAAGGCTCCTGACTGACAGGCTCCGCGGAGACTGAACACTGCTGATCAGAACTGCCCTAGATCCAGAACGTGAGCGCGGTACACACAAAGAGTACAGCGACGATAAATGGCCAGTACAAGACCTTGGGAATGAGATTGTTGCGGTACTGAATGAGCGGTAGATCCATATTCGCGCTGAAGAGGATGGAATTGATCGTCACCATAAGCAGTACGATGTAAGACACGAAATAGAAGAACTCAAGATAGACGATAGAGTTGGATGAGAGCTCTTCCCGTAGCTGCACATGTGCAATAAGAATAACGAAAAATAACGCCGTGCAGGACTGCACGACCGAAGAAACGCTGAAGCCAAGCAATTCGAAATGTTCCTTGCTCTTGGACATTGTCACAATAAGAGCAAATAGCATGAGCAAAACAACCGTCAGCGGGAACAGATGCGACACGAATGGGTTGAGAAAGCTGCGTCGCACATCGATATTAAAGTAGAGCTCGGGCACCGTTCCCCTGCTCAAATAATCCGATTGCCCGAAATTGCTGTTGTAACGATTGATACGGATATCGAAATAGCTTCGCTCCGGCTCCCATCCGAACAAAGGAAAGTTGTCTTCCAGTCCAGGCAGGGAACGGGGGTTGAGGCTGTCATAGGAAGCGAAGTCCGGCACCAATACAACATTGCCGGTAAAGCTCTTCGGCCAGATACGTACCCAGACTGATTGTCGATCGAATGGATAATAGGCATAGTCAAACCGTTCCCGTAACTCCGTTTCGAAATACCATCCCTGAACAATTTCCTCGCCCTGTATTTCGGTATAGGCAGGTTCGATGTCCGCCGAAATTGCCTCCGCGAAAATCACCTGCGGCTCCGTCGGTACATCCTCCTCGCGCAAATAACGCTGCCATACATAGCCAGTCAGAGAGACATTGCTCGCACTGACAAACTCAATGGATTGAATAAATATGCCGGTGGGGATGTAACGCGGCGGGGCGTACCCTCTCTGCAGTGAAATCTTGGAATACTCACGCATGAACTCCCGCACCACTGCACTATTGGAGATCGCCGAAGACTGCGCCGTGTGGTTCGGGTCTAACCGGTATTGAATATTCCAGATAGCGACTATGCCCACTGTCAGCACGACAGAGAGAAAGGCGGAGTCAATTATTCTCCTGCGGATTGTCGTGCGCTCAAAAGTAATCGCAAAATAGCCATAGCTCAGACAGGCCAGCAGCACAATACTGACCAGCAGCGTAACCAGCCCCGAGTCGTTTACAGCATCAAGATTGAGCAGCTGTCGCCACCAGAGTTCTGCCACCGGGGGCGCATTCTGATTGCGTATGGCCGAGATTGCTTCGTATTCCAGCGATTCGATGCCTGGGGTGTGATTCATGATCGTGAACAGCTCCAGATCATCGGTGATACTGGCGCGATTAAACCAGGCATCCGCTCCTGTCAGCTGATTAACAACTCGCGAGCTGGCGGGCAACTCCATGAGAGTCGAGAACACTTCGGTCACGAAATCTGGCGCATACTCTGCTGCAACGCCATTCAGCATTTGGCCTTCGAGATACTCCCTCACCGTTTCGGTGCTGACGAGACCATGATAGAGAATGGCCGGCTCGCCACCATTGCGGTTCACGATAATCGCGTAGCCGTTGTGCCATAAATCGTGATTTTCTATCTGCCCCTTGAACCAGTCTAGATCAACATCGACGAACACAGTCCCCAGTACCGCACCACTCTCATCAGTGAGTGGTTCTGTGTATTTCATCACCCAACGATCGTAGGCGCGTTCCACTTGCGGAGTAGTCCACCCCGAATCACCGAACGCAGCCTCGTTGAACCATTGACCGTCACGCTCAGTTATATAGTCATAGTAATTGTCGATGCGGTCGGTAATTGCACTCTGCCCTGACTCAGTTACGAAAGGTGCATAACGGCAGTATGCCGCCCCGCACTCACCTGCGTTACTGGCATTGGCGGATTCCGTATCCAACGCCACCACGCCTTGCTGAAAAGCCAGTCCGAGGCTGTAGAAACCATCGTGATTGATCGAGCCAAGCTGCAGAGCAGCCTGAATCTCGGCAGTAGAGAGTGGCGCGAGCAACGGGCTTCCGAGGTAGTCGCGCACATCATTTGCTGCGAGACTAAGGGAGTTCAAGCCGTTCGCGATTTCTCCGGCGATACGCTCTGTTGCTTCTGCCGTAGCCACCTGGGCCTGTTCACTATTGGCCTGAGTGATCAGAACGGCCTCGGCGATCTGCCACAACGTGAACACCAGTAACAGCGCAGCGAGTATGCCCGCGGTTCGTCGTTGAAATAGTAAGGCAATCAGGTTCATGGTTTAGTGCGCACTGTCATCCTGTGCTGCTTCCACACTGAGCCATTCGCCATTAACGAAGCGCGTAAGAACCACGAAGTCACTCGCCTGGTTTACTGGTGAGCGAATCGGCTGCAGCTGAGGTCTGTCCTGCTTGTGGGCAAACATTTGATCCATGGTTGCCTTGATTGATTCACTATCGATGTCTCCATCGATACTCCCCAGAGCTGCTACGAAGAATTGCGCAGTAAAATGTGCTTCTCTTTCAACCAGGTCGTTGGGAAGGTCAGGAAGGATTCGGTCAGCCGGGGGGACTACCTGGGTCATAAAGACACGGTCTCCAAAATCAAGCGCGTCATTGCGTTGCGCATTGGCGAGTGAGCTTGCCAGTGCTCCGGCCCCGGCGAAAGAGAGATTGTAAAAATGTGCAGTGGGATAGAGTCGATGCATGTACTGGATGAAATGCGAGCTGGGTTGATAGCTCCCAACTACGATAAAGGCCTCTGGTGAGTAGGCCGCATCGAGCACTTCAACTATAGCGCTTTCCGTTTCCAGCGAATTGGCAACATACTTCGCCTGCGTCAACGTATCGGTGTAGCGGAAGCCAATCGCTTCCAGTGCGGCGCGCGCTGCGTTCAGGCCGGCTCTGCCGAAACCATCGAGAGCACCGGTTTCATCGGCTTGCAAAAGCAGTGCGATACGCCTCGGAGAGATGTTGCTAGCTACTATGTGGCGGACGATTTCCGCCATTTCCTGCTCGTAACTGGCTCGATAGTTAAAAACAAACTCGCTCCCTTCGTCGGCACGCAGGGAATTGGATCCGGTGAACGCGCCGAAAAACACGACTTCTCGTGCATCCACGACCGGCATCACCGCTTCAGCCGTTGGCGTGCCGACGTTGCCAATCATCGCCAGTACCTGTTCGCTATCGATCAGGTGCGCCGTATTCGCTGCAGCAATCTCTGGCACATAGGCGTCATCCATGATGACAAGCTCCAGCGCGCGGCCGCGTATGCCCCCTTCACTATTTACTCTTGAGAAGACTTCTGCGATTCCTCTGCTCATGGCTTGACCCAGATACTGACTGGGGCCACTCAGAACCGTGCTCATACCAAGCTTAATAGGAAAAACTGAATCGGATTCGACGGCATCTGCAGAAAATGCGGAGGGCAGGTACAGCAGAAGCAGGAGACCTGCCAGACCGAGTCTGAATGAAGTCATTTAATGATTACCGAGCCCTAGGAATGCCCGAACACTTTACCCTGCTCAAGGTCTCGCGCCAAGCCCCTGCCTATGCATTCTCCCAGTGCGCGATAGGCTTCGAATTGACGTTCATCAAAAAACTGATCGGACGTTGACTCATGCGGAAAGCTTGCATTCTCGTTCCTGTATTTGTGAAGAAACGGATTCCGGTCAGAAGCTTCGCTGACCGAGGACTTTACATAGATCAGCGTACCCGGCTCAACGCCATCGCCGTAATTTATCCGCCCTACCGTGTAATGCTTGCTCACCAGGCCCTGTTGGAGTTGCAAGTCACTCAGATCAATCTCGATCTCAATCCCGAGATCGATGCGGGCAATGCGCATCAGGGTTACCAGACCATGGAACGAGTGATCGGGATCTGCTTCGCCATCGATACAGAGAATCGTATTGCAGTGCCTGCGCAGCAGTTCGTAGATCGCCAGATTTTCAAGGTGGCCACCGTCGGAGATATTAACCAGCCTGGTTTCAGCAGTGAGATTCCCGAATGCCTCTCGGGACAGATAACGGGCCCAGGGCCTCCCTACCCGTTTGCCCTGGGCGACAAATGCCGGGTTGGGTATCCAGTAGCCCAGACGAACATTGAGCAGTGTGAGTACAAACACGAGCGAGCGGACTGTCGCGGATCCCATATTGGGCGCCGCAGCGGCGCCAGAAATGGCCATTGCCGTGCCCAGATTGAGATGTCCATCCTGCTGTTCCAGATCTTCGGTCCTGCAATACCCGGTTTGCGTCCCGCCGCAGTACAAGCGGGACATACAGAAGAAATCCGAAGACCTTCCCCGCTGACTCTCAACCGTTGCAGCTTGCAGATTCAAAGACGTATTTATCAGATGGTATGGGGCGTAGGACCCTTCCGCATTCAGCTCTGATAGCTTGAGCTCATCGTTTTGCTGAACGCGCCCCTCTGCGTCTCGGCGAATCAGATAGGTTTTGGAAAGACGGTCTCGATAAAAGCTGTGCAGCGAGGTCTGGTTCACATTGATAAAGTAGTAATTCAGCACAAAGAGAATGGCTGTCAGCAAAACAAACTCGTAGTCATGTAACAGCGCAGTTTCACTGCGCTCACCTCCCAGTCCGAGACGCGCACCAAAGAGTTCATACAGCGGCACTTCCTCCGTTACCGGGTCTTCGAGGGCATAGGGCCACCACTCTCTGGGCTGCAAGCGCAGAAAACCATAGGCTTCTTGCCTTGCATCCAATTCTTCCGGCGGCACCGCGCAATCGGCCTGAGTCGGTGGACCCAGACCAGATTCCGGATTGGGCAGTAGCCAGGTATCTGCACCGCAATATATCCCGGACTCGGTCAGCGTCTGCTCCGTGTTCTCGTTTTCGTAGTGCGGGTATTCGATACCTTTTAAATACATCGCTCGCAAGAATGACTGATCCAGGCGCAGGTCAACGGGACCTCCTTTCGCTTCAAGCTCTTCAGTCTCCAAGCCCGTCTGCAGCGCAGAGAGCGGCCGACCAAATGAAATAAAAGGCGAATCGACCTGCGCAATGACCATGACCAGATACATGCCGAAAACCAGTGTTGGCCCCAACAAGCCAGCCAATACCAATGCCAGGCGGCTGAGTAAACTACGCAAATTTCCCGGCGCACGCATGATCACGATGACCACAGTGACCAATGCGACAGCCACCGCCCAGACAATCAGCGGTAGCCGCTCAGCAAGCACTTCACGGAAATCAATCCAGGGTTCATATATCGCCCACTCAATCAGCACTGACAGGGGCCCGAACAACAGAATCGCGACCAGTAGTATCAACACTCGCGCTACCCAAAGCTCATAGGCATTGCGTCTCTCCCAGTTGCCTCCAGCGCTGCGCCAGCCGCTAAGCGAGAAGTAAGCAACCCCCCCAATCATCACGCCAGTAACAAACGCTGCCACATCGTTGCCGGCAAACGCGCCTGACAAATTGAGTCGAGGAAGTGATTCATGCACTAGCTCGGTGAAAATCACTGCCAGCATGGCAAAGGGAAGCAATAGCAGTAAGTTCAGTAGCAAGCCGCGAAGCAGAACCGCTGGCAAACGAGCTACCGAAAGGAATCCGCCGGGCGTGAGATAGTTACTGCCATTGCGAATATGCTGGAGCGCTTTGGGTTCTTCCTTGCCGACCGGCTTGTGCAGGGGAAACTGATCTGGTTGCTCGCAATTATGATTAAGGAGCGAGCTGAGCAATGAGCCCGTATAGCCTCCACCACTGACGGTAGAAAGATAGTCGAACTGCTTGAAGAGGTCGCGCTCTGCCAGAGCCTGAATCACGCCAATACTGAAAGTTGAAGACCTTATGCCACCGCCGGAAATTGCCAGACCAGTGAGTTCAGCCCTGTCCTGCTGAAGGCCCGCAGCCCCTCGCCGTTTCCTGATCACCGCGCGTTCGGACTCGAGTATCACGCCAGGCAAGGCGGTAGTTTTCTCCAATTCAGTCAATGGCGAGCTCACGACACAGCCTCAGGAATCGAGCACGATCGTGCGCCGCCCCTGAACGACAATACGATGTTCAAGGTGCGCCTGAACGGCCTGCGCAAGAATATCAGCCTCAATACTCTGCCCCTTGATTGCCAACTCGGTACTGGTTTGTTGATGTGAAACAGGCGTCATACCCTGAGCGATGATTGGGCCTTCGTCGAGGGTGTCGACTACATAGTGGGCGGTTGCGCCGATATATTTGACACCATAGCTTCGCGCCTGATGGTAGGGTTTCGCGCCGGCGAATGCCGGCAGTAGCGAGTGATGAATATTGATCATCCTGTTCTGGTACGCCGCAACTACTCGTGCAGGCAGTATCTGCATGTATTTGGCAAGCACAACCAGTTCGATATCGTGCTCGCGCAACCTTTGCAGTAAGACATCGCCCTGCTGCACCCGGTTCTCAGGACTAACTGGCAAGTGAATAAACGGAATTTCGAATCGATCCGCTTCCGCTTGCAGATCGGTGCGATTCGCGATGATTAGCGCCGGTTCGGCATGCCATTGTTTGCTAAAGCACTTCAGTAACAAGGCATAGAGACATGGCATTTCTCGCGTCACCAGAATCGCCATCCGCAATGGCCTGCTGGCCAGGCGCAATTGCAAGCTCACCGCAACGTTAAATCGGGAGGAAAATTCCGCGTTCAGAGTTGCTTCGATCTGCTTGTGTTCCAGCCGAAACCCATCCAGCCCCCAACTCATTCTGGCGTAATAGCACTTGGGCGCCGTTTCCGTATCCACATACTGGGTAAACTCTGCGATCTCCCCGCCGTAGTTGTACACAAAGCTGGTCAGGCTCGCCGCGAGGCCTTCCTGTAGCGCCCCTTCGACTGTCAATATAGCCTGATCATTCATTAGGGCCCTCTCGTCACTGATCATGCGATATCGGTTTGCTTGTCCGATGTATGGCGTGCAGACAACAATGCGTTTCCAATATAGGCGAGATAGAGGCCCATGGAATGATCCTTGAGACCATCCGTCCCGGGCTTGAGGAAATCGTCTGCCCGACCTTTGACCCGGTCGAGAAACCTGGACCACATCGAGGAGTCGTCGTGAATCGTTCCTGTCATGTCGATATAGCGCAGGCTACCGGTATGCTGATAGCCGAGCTGGCGTGGTGGAACTCGAGTCACCGTGTCATTGTTGTTTACGAATCGGAAGTGTTTGCCTTCGATTCGCTTGTCGAATTCACCGGCGTATTCATCGTCACCCACTCTTGGCTGGCCAAAATTATAAACACCGCCCAATGTGCGCGAGTCGGCCAGAAAGTGACTGGCAGCAATGCTTGCCAATGCGGCTCCCAGACTATGACCGGTAAACCAGACTGATTGCGGACGTGACTTGTCCTGTATCGCATCGATTGCAGTGAACATATCATCAACCACCTGATTAAAGGCGCCAAGAAACCCTCTGTGCACATTACCGAACGGGCCTCGAACTCGGCGTATCTTGGCATCGGATAGCAGGTCCTGAAGGTGCGTCGGCTCCGTGCCGCGAAACGCGACTACTATCACCTCCTCATTTCCTGCCACGAAACCCTCGGTGTCGTTGCGGCTTAGAAAACGGAAGTGCTCCATACCCAAATTACTGATCGCTGCCTTGATGGTCGCCTCGTTCTGATAGGCAATTTGCGAAGCTTGAGCCAGCCAGTAGGCATTATTGGGACTATATGCCAATGCATTGGCATTAAAGGGCGTTCGATTGCTGCTTTCCAATTACCACCTCCCCTCACACATACAGCCCTGATCTAAGTACCGGCAATCACATCGCAACCTGACTCGCCCGGCGCCACTCCTGAACCCTGGGCAAAGAAGCTCTCCGCCCGCGCTGAATAATTTAACCGAGCCAAAAAAAGACGCAAGAGAGATTCATGCTTTTTTTGAACATTCCATCAATTTTTTTAATTCTTACCTCGATGTCATGTAAGAAAATTGCCGAGTTCTGCCAATAACAAGAAACCAATCACACCCGCAACGGCGTACACACACCCTGAATCCAGCTCTCAAGCAGCCCGCTATCCACCGACTCCAACATCTGGTGTAGGACTTCATTACTGACCTGCTATTTTTTCTCCTGCGCCGGGGGAAACGATTCCTACACCTATACGCGCATGATCGGCGACACAGCGTGATCCTGATTGCTTTTTGTACATATCAGTCAATTACCGCAATAATATTCCGAAATTGTAATTGACACGATGTGCCACATTACTAGAATCGGAAGACTCCAGCTTACTTCATTCATACGTTTCAGCAGCGCCACAAGCCTCTGAAACAATCAGCAGAGG
Organism: uncultured Pseudohongiella sp.; assembly: GCA_965228725.1. Lineage (GTDB taxonomy): Bacteria > Pseudomonadota > Gammaproteobacteria > Pseudomonadales > Pseudohongiellaceae > UBA9145. Next base: position 833,737 of record OZ245834.1, read on the forward strand.
AACTCAAAATAATGGCTGACTCTCCCGCTCTTCTCTCGATGGCACAACAATTTTCCGGACTGCCAATGGATTCCCTCATAGGCGGACCACTCAACGCGGCAACCAAGGCGAATGCTGCGATGGCAATGACGCAAACGATGTTTATGCTCAATACCTGTTTTCAGAAAGACGGCGAAGGGGCAGATGCGAACTACAAGCCCATCATGATCAATATGACGCTCACCAGAGGTGTACTTACTCCCGGTACGACCGATGACAGCGGCAGCACGTCGGGCACAAGCATCCAGTCATTTGACACCGCTTTCAACCTGCCTCTTCTCACGATAGTCCCCTTGAATTCGCTTGCTGTAGAGACCGTCGACATTGGCTTTGAAATGCAAGTGAATTCAAGCTACAGCGAAGACAAATCCGAGGAACACAAGTCCACGCTGGCCGCATCGGCGGACTGGGAAGTCAAAGCCGGGTGGGGCCCCGTCTCCGTTAGCGTTCGCGGAAGCGTGAGCTATGACAAGTCAGATACCTCCAGCTTCAGCTCTCACTACCAGAAGAGCAACTCGGCCAAATACACAGTTAATGTCCATGCCGGGCAACTGCCCCTGCCGACCGGGGTGACGACAATTATTCAGGCTTTCGCGAGTTCCATCGAACCTGTGAAGATGCCGGCTCCCACCTCCGGCGGCTAGGGTCTGAAAAACTGTGGGCGGGATCGTGATACAGCACTTCGCTGGCGTCAGGGTTCCGCCTGCACCATGACTATTTCATTGCATTAACAAGCGAATCGAGAGCAGCCTGTGGCAAACGAGAACCGAGGCAAGTATCAGTATGAAAGTATTCCACTTGCGGGAATTATTGGCGCGCCGCTGAAGGCCGCAGCTAACGCAAATGCCATGATGTCGAAGCAGCAAGCCGAGTTCCTGATGGAATACTGTTTTGCCAAATCAGAATCCGGTAATGGCAGAACCGTCTACCATCCTGTGATGGTCGAAATGTCCTTAACGCGAGCCATCCCGGATGGCGACGAATCACCAAGGGAAGCGACTGTGGTCTTCAGCGTACCCTTACTGACAATCATCCCTATCAGCTCGCTGGCCATAGAGAGTATTGATCTTACCTACAAATTGCAGATCACTTCACAAACCACAAAGTCACAGGAGGCCAGCCTCTCCAGTACGCAACGCATGGACGCCGAAGACAAGGTTGAACTGTCAGGGAGAATCGGAGGCGACCGGTCGCTCTCTTCAACAAGAAAAAGCAGCGCCACGATGGATTCGACACTCGAAATCGACATCAAGGCCCGGCAGCTCCCCTTGCCAGTGGGCGTGACTTCGATGCTCGATCTCTATTCCCGCGCCATGCACCCGGTCGAACCCGACAAGTAGTGTGACATTGGAACCCAGACTAAAGCAGATAAGTGACTCATCATGATCAGACAACAACAAATGCCCTGCCCGACCTGCCAGCAACCCATATTTTTCGATCCCTATGGCCTGATTCGGGGAGAAAAATTCCAGTGCAGTAATTGCTTCGCCATTGTTTCCATTGCCGCCGATAGCTTGCAAACAGCACAAAAGGCCATGGACGAGTTTCATGAGCTGAAGCAGAACCTGGCACAACAAAAGTCGAATTTCAGCTAGTGAGATGGCACCTTGATCAAACTTGATGCATTTATTCGCGCGATACAGGATGCTGTATTACGTGCCAACGAAGGGTTAATCGACAGCGGCTACGATTCCCTGGTATCGAAGTTCTTTGAGACTGAAGATAGCTCGGACGATGTGCACAGCGCCCTCACCGATGCGCTGGACGCGACCCGCTCCATCAAGTCGAGTGAAGACAAGGACAAGGCCAGAGATGCGCTAAGCAAAGCAAGAGATGCCATCAAGGGCGAAGGGAAACAAGACATCGCGAAAGCGCTGAGCCATCTCAAAGCCAAAGAGGTGACAGTTCAATACCCGATACTTGTGGATGGAGAGATTCAGTACAAGGATGTACACATTCCCCTGGTTACCCTGGTGCCATTGAACTTCTCTTCTATCGAAGAGGTCAAGCTAAGAACCGACATTGAAATCTATGCGGACAACGATGACTTGCAAATCAATTTTGGCAAGTCGGGTGGCGTCTCCAGGTTTCTTAATTCTCGCAAGCGCGCACCCGGTCATCTAGAGATCACGCTCAAGCCGGATGAAGGCCCTGAGGGGGTCAAACTCCTTATCGATGGCTATGAAAGAATTCTCCGCGCGCAGATACCGAGCTAGTCGTTCCATACCTTTGCATAACACTGCCTATCAGGCTGTGAACAGGCACCTGCGCATTGACTATAGCAGTGGTGTGCAACCCTATTCCCCGACACGCACCGGATCCCGTCCTTGTCAGCCTCAAGTGCCGTATACCGCTTACACTCTGCATACCGCGTGGTCACCCGGTACAAGCCTGGCCAGCGCCAGAAATGAATTAGACACGAACGATTCGGACAGCGGTGTCTGGCCCAGCAATCAAGTGTGGAGTTTTCGCCTACCCCAGTGGACTCTGCGCATTCGCGTAACACTGGGCAACGCCTTGCGAGCTACATGGCAGAGACTCGCAAGCTTGCTGTAAATCCTCAGGACAACAATTCCGGTCCGTACCTGCCCCATTCAGGAAACCGTGCGGTCTTAATCCCTGACAAATCGCGCTCAGGCAGTGCCGCTCCGGCAGTGTAGTGCTCGCTCTCCAAATATGGTTCAATTCCTTGCTAATACGGGATTCGGAAACTTAAGGAATGCATTCCACCGCTACCAAGTCTGGCGTCTACACAGGCACGTTAAAACTGCTTGGTAGCCTTCTGTCTATCTTCTCGCTGAGCGCCTGTCAGTCTGACATTCTGGACCGCGCTATCGAATCAGACATTGTTTCCGGCATCCGGAATCTCCCGGCCACAGTCCTGCCTTTTCAATTCGACTCTACGGCCTATGTCGATCGCGATTTCAGCATCCCCAACGCGGAGCTGCAGCCAGACGGGCAATTCGCTGTCGTGAAAACGTATTTCGCTACCAACCGAAGTTACAGAGCTGGCAACCCAACACACGCGATGTTTGGTTCAAGCCAGGGAGAACGTGTAACGCTTGGTAAATCCTATGTGATCCTGCCCCGCTCCGGCGATACGATCGACATCGAGCCTGTTGATCTGGTGCGCGTGAATATCGGCGGTGAAGCAGTCGAAGGCATTACGCTGGCCCATAACGAAGTCTTTGAGGAAAGCGAAGACTTCACTGACAGCGTCCAGTCTGACATCAATCGGGGCACAGAGAGTAGCGCGCTGGTATTTGTGCATGGCCACAATCTGGGCTTCGAAGACGCTGCAAGGCAAGTGGCACAGTTAAGCTACGATATTGGTTTTTCGGGCCTGACGATGCTCTATAGCTGGCCAGCCAGAGGCGGCGCGGCGGCGTATATCGCAGATGAAGAAAGCATGCGCGCATCGCAACGGCAGCTACAGGCAATGCTGAATGAACTATTCTATCTCACCCCGACAGAACGGATTTACTTCGTCGCGGAAGGAATGGGAGCAAACCTGCTGACCAGATCGCTCAAGGAAATGATTGCCGTCGCACCGAACTTCAGATCCCGGGTCAGGGAAATCGTGTTGCTCAATCCGGATATCCGCAGTGATGCATTCGAACGTGATTTGGCCCCCTATTTGGGCAGCGTGGACTCACCTCTTACCCTGTACGCGTCCAGTCGCAATCCCGTATTGACGGCAGCGCGCTCCTTCACCGCAGCCGATCTGGCAGGTGATTTCACTGACCGGATCCTGATCACACCCAATGTAGAATCTATCGATTTTGGAAACGCGACCGCCACTCTGGGCACCCATGCGAATTATCGCGACAGCAATCACATCGTGTCGGATCTGTGGGATTTGTTGCAGCACGGCACGCGAGCCAATTCACGCAGCCGTCTGACTGCAGTCTATACGCAGGAAGGCGTGTTCTGGCGTTACCGCCCCTGATCGATCAGGGCAGCAAACTTCATTCAAAACCCATAGCTATGGTTCAAGCCCTGCGCGCGCTCTTTGTTGCCAACATGCGTATCTGGATTTTTCATGCGACCGGCGGCGCGCTGTAATGCGCCTTCTCCGTGAAACAGTAGCACAGTGAAATTATCGTCCTGCGGCGTTTCGATGAGCTCTGCGCACGGAGAAATCATGCGACAAAAAGCGAGTACCTCGTCTGCAGCGTGAGCTACCAATATCCCCTCATCGCAATCCACTTTTCCCAGCAGGTTGAGTCCGACACCAAATCTCGCGGCATCGAACAAGCGGACGATCATGCGTTGCAGATAGCCGGTATCACTATTGCGATAATTTAGCGCACCACAACAGATCACGTAGTCTGACTTCGGTAGTGGCGTGGTGGCGAACTCTCCCAACAGAAATCGAGCTTGCGGATTCTTGCCATAGCGACGCAAGGCAATCTGTAGAAACTCTTCTGACTGGTCCATACCTGTGTACTGAATATCTGGCGCGACGGATTGCAGCACCGGAAAAAGGTCAGCATGACCGCACCCTACATCCAGCACGGACCGCCCTGAAAAACTTCCCAAATGCGTAAACTGTTGAAACCTGTCGACCTGTCGGTCTCTGAATTTCCAGCCAAGCGCCTCACAGGCATCGGCACCAAATCGTGCGATTCGGTCCTTGTGATACGCCTTCACCACTGCTACATCTTTAATCGCCATGGCGTTGCATTAGCCCCCTGCGCAAGAAGGTTCGCAAGCGCCTTGTAGTCTTGGATTTCTGACGCTTGATCTGCCGCTTAACAAATTTGTTTTCAGATAGTCCGACACTGGTATCCGGTAATGCCGGTTGGAAGGGTACCAGCAAGATTAATAGCACCGACCCGAGAAAGAACACGATCCGCCACGGATTGATATACGGATCGACGAATGTCGCAGACAACATAAACAAGGTGAAACTTGCAAAGCCCATGAACTTGGTAATACGTAGTACCCAGGGATTAACAGGCTCCCGTATGGAATAGGCCAGCACGAGCATGGTCAACAAGTAGATCCCGGTCAGTGTGAAAATCAGCTGCAATCTGGCACGAAAATAAATACGCCGGGCTCCGCCCCTGAAGTCCTCCCAGAAACCTGTGCTTTCGTCCACCATGGCATTTCTGAACGCAGTCTCAACCAACAAGTCTTCTTCCAGATTCTGCAACGGCATCGGCCAGATCGCTGCCCCGCCCTGCTCACCGAAAGTCCAGCGCAGATCGAGCAGATCGCGCTCCAACGAAGCAAATTCACCTGGCCTGTCCATTGCTGGTATCAGCACGGGATTGATTTTCCGTAGCATCGCCGCACTGTCATAGTCCTTGAAGACATTGCGAACTGCCTCTATAAGAATTTGACTACTCTCCCAGCTATCTTGCTCCAGAAAAATCAGCACGCGCGCGAGATACTCGTTGGGCGAATCCGGAGTACCCACCATCAGATTTCTGATTTCTTCCAGTACCCGGGTGGTATTCTCGCGCTTGAAATCCAACATGAGATTGATAGGCATCACCTGCCCTTCGAATTCGTTCGCAAAGAGATTGGTGAGACTCAGGACGAGTTGTTCAATCGCCTCAAGGTCCCGCACTTCACCCGTTACCGGGTCCTCCAGATTGTCAAAGTAGAGAGTCAAGCCATCGCCCATTGTTCGCTTGCCGATCGTTTCCGACGCTGTCGGATAAACCGGCACAAAATAGGTTGCAGCCAGGTTCGTAAAGAAGTCGAAGTGCAGAGGGATAGTGAGCTTGTCTACGATATTGCTGGCGGCAATATTGATGTTCGCCGCGCGCCACTCGGTCCACTGCGGCGCATAGACACCGAGATCAATCCGCGTGTCACGCACGTGCGCTCCCTGAATAAACTCATTCATCGCGCCACCATCGTGCCAGTAATCGTCTTCACTGATGCGGCCATTCGCGTCCAGCGTCAACCCCATGTAGGCAACCCGGTCATAGAAACTGAACTCGATCTGTTGTGGTCCACTACCCGGAGCCGGCACATCCCAGGTCGGGTAAAAGCCATAGATCACCCGGCTATGATCAATTTCACAGCCGCAACCGAGAAAGTCCCAGCTTATTTCTCCGTCTGTGATCGCTACCTCTTCTTCCGGGACAGCCCCCATCGCCGCACCGCGTACTGGACCGCTAGCGTCATATTCGATGATGGCATTTTTGGTTGCCCTGAGCAGGATAGCGTATTGTTCCTGACTCAGCGCTTCACCATCACTTTGTACCTGCGTCAAAAAGGGACTCAACGCGTGCTCTACAGCGATGTGCAAGAGTCGTTCATTGGGATAGGGAATATTGGCAACGAGACGTAATTCGTCTTTCACACGCTGTAACAGGCCATCATCCAGTAGCTCCGCTGCGTACGCGGCGAGCTGACGATTGGCGCTGTTATAGTCGCGCATCTTGCGCAAGGCAATCGCCTGCACTCCCTCAATAGCCATCAGCTGATTGATCAGTTCGGGTGAAGAGGAGCGTACATACTCTACAGGAGCATTGATAAAACTGCGCTGGAAGGGAAGGATGAAGTACACCTTCGCAATCGACGCAATGTGTCGTCGCAACAGGCCAAGACTTTCCTCCGGCGTCAGGGCAGAAAAACTTCTCGCCAGTCCCGGCATCGGCGCCGGCAGCGATTCAGCCTCCTCCACAGCAACGTCGCCTCCTGCTTCGCCAGAAGGGATTTCTTGTCCGCTGTTTTCTGCTGACGCGCCACCGTCATCCTGCGCAGGAATCTGGTTAAATCCTGACAGGAGTCCTCCAATCACTTCGGTAACATAGGTGCGGTAGTCCGTGGTGAACTCTTCTGCTCCGAGGGTTGTCAGATGCTCGGTCAGTGTCGCGAAGTAACTCTCATCGTACACCGCCATGCGATCTGTTGCGGTCAGCAAGTCGTAGTCGCTGCCAAGCAAGGCGCGCAGGTCTTCTTCCGGCGTTGAAGCGACGTAGTAACGCCACAGGGTCTCAACATAATCCCTGTAGAGTCCAGCATAGTCTTCATCCGACAACTCGAGAATGCGCGACAGAACGTATTGAGTGAAATCCCGATTGGATGCCATGGTGAGATAGTCCGAGGTCAGCTCACCCAGATACTGTCGGTAGATTTCTGCAAACTGCTCTGCGGAAATTCTATCGATGAACAACGTATAGAACGGCGCAAAATCGGTCGCTACCGCGTCTGCGAGTTCTGATACCGTCAGGCCCCGCATATACTCCTGCAGTATCGCCGCGAAGTCTGCTGCACCCAGCAAGGTCAGATAGCCCTCCAGCTCCACCTCTGGCTGGACACTCGCCGCCAGACTCTGCGACTCGAGACTCACCTGTCCGTTCAATGCTTCAATTGATGCCGCGGCAATCCGGAAGTAGGTCGTCGCATTCGCTGTCGTTTGGTTTGGGGCCTCGCCAGCAAAGACAGACGAACTGAAAACGCTGCCGAGCAGTGTCAGGAGCAACAAAAGTCGAATCGTTCGCAGTGTATTCATAGTGACACCACCCTCAGGCAGTCTTACCCTCTTTACGCAACTCTTTGGTCACTCCCTCGATGAGGTCTTCCTGACAGATCTGTGTCCGATTCATCTGCAGGGTATTGATCGCACCGAATCTCACCACGTTGGTAATCGCACCACCGGAAAGTTCATAATCTTCAGCGAGCGACTCCAGCGAAATATCCATGTCGAGATTCCTGGTGTTCCCCAGAATCCGCTTCCAGAGCAATAAGCGGTGCTCGGTGTCCGGCATCGGAAAATAGACAGCCGACTGGAAGCGTCGGGAAAACGCTTCATCAATATTGGCCTTGATGTTCGAGGCCAGAATTACCACGCCGGGAAAGTCTTCCACTCTTTGCAATAGATAGGATATCTCCTGGTTGGCATAGCGATCATTGGAGTTCGATGCCTGGGTTCGCTTGCCGAACAGCGCATCGGCCTCATCGAAAAACAGAATCCAGTTCTTTGATTCCGCCTGATCGAAGACGTTAGCGAGGTTTTTTTCTGTTTCGCCGATGTATTTGGAAACCACCATCGACAAATCAATCCGATAGACATCGGCGCCAACGGCACGCCCAATGAGGCTTGCTGTAAGCGTCTTACCGGTGCCTGGCGGACCATAAAAGAGACTTCGGTAGCCCGGCTTGATGACCTTGTTCAGTCCCCATTCGTTCATAATCGTATTGGAGTTCTTGATCCAGGTGGTAATGGTTTCGATCTCAATCATGACCTCAACGGGTAGCACCAGATCTTCCCAACTAAGCGGTGTATTAATCAGCTTTGCAGGAAAATTCATGCTGTAGTCGGGTTTCTGGTAGATCCCCGTCGTCAGACGATCGAGATATTCTCCATTCATGCGCAACGCTGCACTCATGAAAGGTTCGCCATTTGATTGATGCTCCAATGTAACAACGCGCCTCTTCACCAGTTCGCTCTCACCCTCGAGGTAGCGTACGAGCACAAAGCGTTTGGCCAAATCACTGCCCGCGATGACGAAAGCCGCGGTCTCACAGGTCGGCAAGAATCCACCATGGGACTGCCCTTTCCAGCCACCGAACTGGGTAAACCCCCTGTCAAAGTTTTTGTTTCGAGTAAACAACAGATCGAGCATGTCGGGGCGAACATGTGGAATCAGCGTGAGGATCAGCAAGAGTCGCTCATCGAAATTCAGAGCGGCTTCCTTGACCAGCTCTGCATAGGGCGACGCATCCTCGGAAAGATCGGGTGCTGCGATATCTTCGATGCTTTCATAGCTCGATTCACTGTCAGAGATTGCTTGCGCATGCTCAAAATACAACGCAATGCGTGTATCGAGCACAGCGTTGAACCAGGTTAACTCCTGCTCCAATGTCGCTGCGTTTGCCTGACTCAGTTCAGTATTCATCGCCAATGCACGTATACAGGTTTGTCCATCCACGGATGTTTGATGGTGCCGTAATTCCATGGCACGCTATCCAGTAACATATCAAAGGCCTTGCTTTCTACCTGCAGATGCCATGCATCATCCTTGAGTTGCAAGTGGGCATCGCGCTGCAGAAATGACTCTCGCAGTCCCTCGACCGAGGTATTCTTCAGTGTTGGCCAGTTCTGTAAGACACCTTTTAACAGATTCTTCGAACACTCAACCTCTTTCTCTTCGATGGCGATGCCCTTGCAGATCGGAATTCCCGCTTTTATCCCGCAGAGCACTTTATTAAGAACCAGTTGGTATTCGAAATTCTCGGTACTTTCATTGAGCAAATACTGCAGCAGATGCACACCTCGCTCAGCATGCTCCCTGCTTTTGAATTTTCGCCCATCCATGAGGTCAAGCATGGCGAAGTAGCGCGGCAGATAGGGCGAGAGCAATACAAGACCGGCATTCTCTACAAACACGTCTTCCAGAATATCCGACTGTTCTTCTTCGACCGCCGAGTCGGCACTCGAATTCTGACTGCGCTCGTTTTGCTGCGCCTCGAACAGTGCTTGCTGACGGGGAGATAAGCCGGTCTCTGTCCTTGCGGGCGCGACCGGGGCAGCGGCCAGCTTGGCATCCGCATTGCTGACGAGATTCCCGAGTATCATCGCAATGCGCACGCTCGATACGTGGGTTGAGGCACTGGACGATGATCTGACGCTCTCAGTCAATCTGGAATAGAACTGTGCTTTTTGTGAGAGGCCAACCACCGCATGCTGAGAACTTTGCAAATACAGCAAGTCAGTGAGCTGGCGCACATAGGAAACCTCAGAGAAAACCTGGCGCCGAATGATCAGGAAGTCGTAGATGAACTCCCATTTGCTACGGTGAAGTAGAGAGAGTGAGATTCTGGGACGACTGCCGATCTCGACACATGCCATTGTCAGTAGGTCCGCATACAGGATCGCCTTGAAATGGTCGACCGGCTTGAGTAACAACAGAATCTTGACCAACAAGCTTTCTGGAAGCAGTGCCACAAGGCGATCAGATGCGGACTTGTGTGTGAGCAACTGTTTCATGATGCTAGCCAGCTCGGCGGGCTGACTATTGAGCATCAGCTCAACTGTGGTTGTCAGTGAATGCCGGTCATAGCTGGCTGCGCGTTGCTCACCCAGGAGATAAGCCTGCAGGCGTTCGCTGCTGGATCCATTTTCGTCTACTGCTCTGGCGGCTATCATCTCAGCCAACTCAGGAGTTGAGTCCCGCTCTCTTTCGTGCTGAGCAAGTTCCGCTGCAGTCACTTGCTCTGCTTGAGCCTCTCCACCGAGGGGCGCGAAAATTGCGTCGATATCTGAAACCGTATTGCCAATCAAGCGATTCAGAATCTGCAGGTAACTCATCTGTGCTGCTGGTGTCGAAGCCGATGTTTTACTCATGCGGTCAAGATGGCGCTCGAACTCTGCGAGACTAAATTCGTATTTGCGTGCAAAGCTCTTGAAGAAAGCGACGACGAGTTTGCGCTGCAATGCCCGAGGCAGCTTCAACATTATGCCGCGCAGCGACAGGCGACCGCTGTTCAGTTCCTGATTGAAGCGATGCAGCTTCCAGGGGTAATGCTCGGTCAGTTCGTGCAGCAATCGCACCACCTGATAAGAAACCATGCCATCCTGATTACTGGTGTGAGTAATCGCCTCGGTAAGCTTCTCGAACAACAGGTAGGCTCGAATGAGTTCCAGTGGCTCCATCTCACTGGGCCGGCCGGAAAGATCCGATTGCCACGCTTCTGAGTCCGGTTGTTGAGTATCGCTTGTGTGAGATCCCTGGCCGAACCGAGCCTCTTCACGAACCAGATCGCGCTTCCATGCTCGTCCGTCTGCATCGGGCATGAGGCTGGCAACGGTCAAGGTGTTGCCAGTATTGGAAGCCATAACCCACTCTCCGCCAGTTTCCTCCCGGTAGAGCTGCACAAGCAAACTGACGAGTTCCTGCCGCAGCAAATTTTCGCTACGCCCAGAATCAAAACTCGCCAGCAGCATCTGGTAGAACGACGCAAGATCAAGATTGTCTCGTGCCGCCAGCTTACCGATAACACTGGCGAGATAAGATTTCTTATTGAATTGGCTTCCTCGTTCCACCAGCAGATAGGTAAGCGTGAACTCCCACGAGGCAACATAGGCATCGCGCCCACCCACACGTAATCTGGACCGCTGCTCTGCATTGTCTCGACGCGACACGAGTTGCCGCGAATGCAATGTCTCGTAGATGAAACTGCCCTCGCCTGGCTCCAGCAGCTCCACTACGTCCTTTAGCATAGGGTCGCTGAAGCTACTCGCGATCACATGCCGTATTTCTGCGCGCTGCCCTCTGCTTGCGAGTATCCTGCGGAGCCAGACCCGATGTGAGCGCGCAAGAACTGGCCATTGCATCTGTAGCTCTGCCAGTTTTCCACGCTCCAATGCTGAAGAGAGTGCCGCTTTGGCCAACTGCCAGGTCGTCTCCTCGAACGCGGTACCTGCTTCGAAAAACTGTGCCAGCAGCCATTCATCCTGATCGCTCTTCTGTGTCACCGTCGTGGATTCACCCGCTTCAGAGACGCCTGCTCCGTAGGCTCTGGTCAGCTTCTCGAGTTCCGATTCGGCCTGCTGAGCAGCATCTGCGCGATCAGCCTGATGCGCCCCTACTCCTTTTGTGGGTCGTGCTTTTGCTGTTCGCGACATGCTTCCTGACTGTGTAGCGCCCTGTTCTTGCTGCAGCTCTATCAACAATGACAGGAGTTCTTCCTTGATCGTGCTATCACCTCGCGCCGCTCTCAGCAGATCGACAATCGATGCCAGCAAATCGCAGAGAGTTACGTTGCTGTGAGCAGCCATCTGCCGGCTAACACTGGCAATATAGGACTTTCGATTAAAACGGCTGCCACGCTCCACGATCAGGTATGTCAGCGTGAATTCCCAGAGCGCTCTCTTCGCCTGTGACTCTTCTATCTGCAATGCCTGGCGTTCGCCCATTAGCGTTTTGGGCTCGGCAACCAGGCTCTCGATAAACTCGTGCTGTGCAGGTTCAAGTACCTGCACTATGTCCTGGATCATCGGTTCGGGGAACCGTTGCGCAACAGTTCGCCTGACCTCTGCCCTCTGGCCTTCGATCATCACGATCTCATGGAGCAAGACCGCATACCTGGCAACGATATCAGTCCATTCTGCTTGTAACGTCGTGACAACACCGCTCTGGATCGCCACCTGCAACCGCCTGCGCAGCGCCTTGGTCTCTCCCTCAGCAGGCTTGCGACCGGCCAGTGAAAGCTGCGTCTCACGCTTCAGTTTCAGGAGTCTTTCCTGCTCGATAATCCCGAGTCCGGCTGATTGACACACCCAATCGAGCGCCGCATACAGGATGCTGCTGTGCTTATCACCGTTAGTGCCTCGCAGGGAAGAAAACAAGTCAGTAAATATCTCGAGGCGAGAACGCCCAGATTGCTGGGCGGCAATTCGCACCAGTTCTCCAAGCAGCAGTGCCAAACCGCTGTCTCGTTGCGCTTTTCTGGTCGACAGTAGACCACCAAGCAATTCGGCTCGAACACTCTCCGCGACACGGGAGAATTGGCTCACGCCGAACCGCAACACCGGCAATGCCGAATCGATCAGCGACTGAACCTGTTGCTTACTCGTATGCAGTAGCGCTGCCAGCAGCGCCAGAAAATTCGCAGAATCCAGTTGGCTAGCCAGCCTGATGAGAATCTGTTGGCGCTCAGCGGCGGCGTCAATTGCAGCGAAGAATTGCTCGGAGTGATCGCGCAGCACCTCTTCCAGAATGACACTAAACTGACTACGAAATCGCGCGCTGGCATTCCAGGGAACCCGTCCTGTAGCAAGAAACTCCAATAACGCACCGAACTGAGCCTCTGCGAATGGAACGCGTTCTATAGCAGTTGCATGCGTACCGGCGTAGTACAGAGCACCGTTCACGTCTTGTCCTAGCGACTCTCTGATTTTCTGTTTCAAGCGATTGGCGAAATCCTCGTAGAAGAAACCAAGACCGATATCTCCAAGATCGATTTCCAGTTTATCGATACGGTAAATAGCTTCATCCGCTGACAGCTCATCAAACACTTCACTCACCACGCCCAGCATTTCGTTTCTGGCAAACATTTCCAGATCATACTGTTGCTCGTGAGCCAACTCCTCGCTCGCGAAGCTGATGTTGACGACCGCTGATTCAATACTGTGATGCCGTTTCATTCTGCGTCACCCAGTAAACGCTGCCAGCCATGGGCACTGCCCGTGATGTCTGACCTGCTTTCCAACAAGGACAATAACTCACGAAGCGTATGCTGCGCCTTGGTATCACCACGCTTGGCATACAGCCTGGCCATTCGCTTGAAGTCACCTGGAACGAGCCAATGGAATGTAATTGTGCTCACGCCGCGCATTGCTGCAGCTATTTCCTGTTCAATGATCTCCTTGATGGCGTGGAAGTGTCTCTTGTGAGTGGAGGTCGCCTTGAACGCTTTCGGCCGGGGAAGTAGCACGCTGGATCTACCGACGTAAAAGCTCCAGTCGTCAATGCTGCTTGACTGCTTGTTGATACCGTCCTCAGGCTTCAATTCACTGTGATTTACAAGCAGAAAGGCGAACGCTTTTATTTCCTGTTCGAGAGCTTCTATGCCCTGGAGATAAGCATGCTCAGGATCTGATTCGCGGCGTTGTGACAGCTCAAGATCGCGGCGTCTGATGCGTAGATAGTCCAGTTTATGGCCCACCTTCTCAGCGATGCGCTCCCGTATTGCAAGCAACACTGCTTTATCCCGGAACAGGGCGAGTTTCCTCTCTTCGACAAAGCGCTGAAGTTTCTGGCCAGCCTCTGCAACATGTCCGGAACCAGCACGATCTGAAGTAGCCCGCAAAGCATTCAGCCAATCGTGCTGCAACACTTCATATTCACACATTGCTGAAAAATCGAGCCAGTAAGTATTCAATTGAATATGTGCTGGACAGTTTTCCCGGAGGATATCTTCGGCCAGTGCGCGAAACTGTGGGTCGTTGCCGCGAGCAGTCCAGGCCGGCAGGAAGACACTGACCCGATTGGCATAGTGCTCTTTTACCTCGGGTGGCAAGGACGTAAATTCTGGCGGCCGCAACAAAATGTGTTCCAGTACATGCATACCTTCACACTCTTTGCTGAGATGAATGAACAGGCGATTAAGAAAACGTATTTTCGCTTGCTTCTCTTCTTCGGCGACACTGAGCAGTTCGATCTCAGCATCGTCCAATGCATCCTCAGCGGAATCCACAACAAGTCGCAAACGTAATTTACCATCGCGGTAGAAATAGTTTTCCTTGCGTACACCATTTTGCAGCAAGCGGACATCCAGCTTGCCTTCACGCAGCGGTTCTATCTCGCTGCAGTTGCGACGCACAATGCGGTAGTAACGACTGTCATCGGAATCTTCAATGGCACCGAACAGAGATTGCGCTCTCTGCACGAATGATTCTGAATCGCCGGATGTCGCGGCGCGACTGTCAACTGTGTCACCCGGCGCATTGCTCTGCTCAATGAGCAGTTTGTGCCTGAACACCTCGCCAACAAGTGATTTGGGGGCCAGATCCTTGAAGCCGAGGAAAATACTGCTGCGATACTGCAGTCCTGAAACCCGTCCTCCTTCAAGCTCGCCGTAGGGACTCTGATCAGGGCTCTCGGTGGCGAGAAGATTAATTGCAGCGGCACGATCTCCGCTGGCGTGCTTGATACGATTCAGCAAGCGAATCTTGTTGAGAATGACGACACGGCGCATCTCATCTTCGGAGTAGTAATAGTTCAACCCGCGCAAGTGTTCCTGATTGAATTCCTCGCCGTACAAGGCCAGTAGATAATCGAGGAGTCGCCCTTTCCTGCCAACAAAATCATCAAGCCTGGATAAAATGTCATCCAGTACCTGCTCTGCATTTTCTGGATAAACGGCCTGTAAGTCGCCGATCTCGTCGCTGGTGAGTATGCCCTTGAAGTAGGTCGATTTTTCCTTGACCCGCACCGAAAACAACTGCCTTATCGAACCAAGATTGGCGAGATAGTTGGACATAATCTGTTCGAAGAGCAACAGATAGGCTTTCAGCTGCAAGGCTTGCGCCTGCCTCTCGGGCGAATCCCCATCGGGCACGCCATAGCGATTGATACCGTATGCTGCAGGAAACTGATTCTGCACAGACTGGTAGCGACTCAGGTCACGATAGGTTCCGGTCTGCGCCTGGGATAGCAACCGGTCTTCCGAGAGGCGGTAAGCTTTCGTGCGACCTGCAAAGCGCAACATTTCAAACTGTGCCTTGAATTCTGCAATAGCAAAATTCACCGGCCTCCCGGAAACAAACGGCCTGATATCGCGAAAATCCCTTGCCTCATTCGGGATCGAAATTCGGTAGCGTCGTTCACTGTCATCGTCCTCCAGACTGAGCATGGGGCGGAGTCGCAATGCAGCTATGTAATCGATACCTTCAATCTTGCGCGCTCTGGAGAGAATTGCCGATTCCAGGAGGCGCAGATCCTGATCTTCCCCTGCCGTTGTGAACGCGTTATCTCCTATCAGTCCATTGCGGGTATAAGGACCTGAGAAGAGCTCATCCAATGCCTTGCCTTCCTCCAGTCCCTCGCTGTAGGACGAGTAACTTACGCCTTTGTCCATTTCTCTTACTGCCAGGTGGAACAGCTCGGCCACGAGGTGCGCGACTCGATAGCCCGGCTTGATGCTGATCTCTGCCAATAGCTGGCAATCTACATCTTCAGCCACCGTCACTTCGGACTCGAGGTCTTCACAGAGATTTCTGACACGATGAAAGTTCCGCGTTGTCTGCCGAACGAGATCTTCGGCTTCTGGCGCATCGTCACCGAACTGGGCACTGCTGCGCACTTTTACCCGATACAGCCCGTAACCCCCTGCGCCCCATTCGTCCCCATCAGTGGCAATGCGAACATCATTAATATCATGCGACATGTCGGCAAGTGCTTTTTGATAGTCCAGCACTGTACTCGGCCGACTAAACAGCACGTCCTCAGGTGCGTGCAACCCCAGACTCTGCAGATCGATGTCTCCACGCATGTCACACAGATAATCGGCGACGTCAAATTTCGAGCGGTAAATCAGGTCGGTCAATGCAAAACAGAGCTGCTCCAGTATCGTGACACCAGGGTCATGGTAATTGTAGTCGGTCCACCCGGAGCCCGAGAGCGCCTGCGAAATCTCAATACCCTCTTTGCGCAATTGTGCGAAACCCCAGGGATGGGATTCCCCTGTATTGCGCATGATTGTCAGGCTGGATTTCACGTTGTTAGTTCTCTAACTGTTCACTACTCGTTCTGCTCAGATTCACTTTCCTCAGGTTCCACCACCGGCGGTCTGGGCGCGAACACATCAACTCCAAGTCCTGGCTCTGGCCCCCACAGGCGAGTCACGTGGTACTGGATCTTGGCGTCCCCGGGATAGTTGAATGCCGACTTGATACACAGGCGATACTGCACAAGCCCAGGATTGTCATCGTCTTTCACTGACTCCCAGCGCAGTTTCATACGATCGCGCGGACCGCTGTGGTAAGACTGATGAATCCTGATTCTCCTGCTGCGATTCCAGAAGTTGAGGAATCGCCACGCAGGGCTGTGAGCATTCAGGGCAATGGCATGCAAAATCGCGAATCGTTTCTCATCCTTGAGTTCGACTTTTGCAACAACTTCGAGCGCCTGGAAGCCGCTCAGTTTTCCTGTAATTGGCTGGTACTGACCATTGGCAGGCACAGCTGCCTCCCTGTCCAGGCCCACACCAATACGCGCCGGAGCGCGTATCGCGCCTCCAACATCGAGCTGCACCTGATTAACCTGACTGCTGGCAACGGATTCCTGCGTGTCAGAATACTCTTCTCCGTTGATGCATACCTTACCGTGCTTGTCCAAAGACAATACGGTCTTTCTCGAGTTGTCGGCACTGTCAGTATGAATAAATTGCAATGCCTCATTGCGCGCGTGATAGCTAATAGACCAGGAAGGCAGCTTGTCAGTCAGTTTCCTGAAGAAGCTGATTAGATTCTCAGTATCATCGGTGCTTTTCTGTGGCGTGATTTCAAAACCGTATTTCTCGGTCTTGGCAAAACCTTCATCAATGATATTCAGTGACGAATCAACGAGATCGGCAAAGTGCTCTTCTGACGGCAACTTACCGGCGCTGAAAAAGCGTTTTAGCGTTTCTCGATTCTGCTTGGCCATGACTATAGCCCACCGATTATAAATGTACTGCCGATTTCCAACTCTCTGATCCCGGTGACATCTGGCGTAATGGGTTCTACGGTATTACTCACTTCGATGTAGTGCTTGCGCAAAGGCACGAGGAGACTCCAGGGATAGTGCGGCGTGACATCGGAGTCAGTACCCGTAATTTCCTGATGCACAGTATCGCCCAGCTGATAAAAGCCGGAACTGGAGCGGGAAATATGTAACATCGAGAAATCGGTCAGATAACGAATGTAATCCAGATTGTAGATATAGGAATAGAGGTCTTCCCGCTTCACCGGCCGGCTAAACTGAAGCCCGTAACCTGTGCTGTCCCAGGGATTCAGAAAGCGACTGATATCATCATCCAGCTGGTCGATATACATCCCTTCTTTTGCATGCTGATCAAAAATCGCAGTGCAACGCACTTGCACCCACTCGAAGACAGGATTGGACACTTCAATCGTGGCCGCAGCCGGACAAAATTGAGCGACTAAATTCCTGATATCGTTCAAATGCACAGCGCTCAATCGTGGCAGTTTGCCAACAGCATCTGCCGGGTTTACCACTCTCGGAGTCACAATCAACAACAAATTTCCCGGCACTGGATCGAGCGTGTCGATTGATCTGTTTGGCAGGCACATTACTTTCCCGACAATCGGAAACTCTTCAAGAATCAAACGCTCGTAATCCCATGGGTTCACCGCTCTGGCGCGATGCCTGATGCGCTCGCTAACGCGCGTCAATAATTCAGTTCGGGTTTCATCCTGATCTACGTTCCTGAAGTTATCGATCTGCTCGATCGGCAGTAATCCGGGTATTGACTTCACGGCTTGCCATTTTATTTTTGACACGGCTGCCGACAAGGGATCAAAGTGAGCCCCATCGTCAGCGCAGCGTCGCAGCTTGAGCGCATGAGTCTTGGCCCGCCGCAAGCTACAGAAATTACTCGACGCCACATTGCTCCCTACCTTCAACCAGTAGAGTGCTTCTGGCATGTCACTGTGTTGTTTACACATATCAGCCGGCAGGTCGAAAGTAATGATCCCCGAACAGAGAAAGCCCTTGGTTCCATCATTGACGATTCTGTTGCTGCTAAGTGGCGTCCAGCCGCTCTTGCCCAGATACGACCAGTGAAAATCATTGCTGACTGAGGCCTTGCTACGCTGCGAGTCATCCGACAGAGAGAAATAAATTGTGATCAGTCCGCCTATGTCTTGTGCGGATAAGCCAATCAACAGATTTCCGTCACGGTCGAATGGCTTGAGCAATGACACAGCGCCACCGTGCAGTGACGGGTAGATCTTCTCCGCGCCAAAAGGATGTAACCGAAATACTTTCTCCGGATGTTTCTCCTTGTGTGCCTTGCTCTGGCGGTTCATGCTCAATGTGCTGGAGGCGCTGTAGTCAATCGATATCCTGTTGAGCAGCGGAGTATAGGGAGCATTGGGGAGTTTGGATTTTTTCTTCACCCGCTTCTTGGCATTGCTCTCGAGTGTACCGGAGAGTTGCACAGGGTATTCATGATGGCCAAAACCAGAATCGGGCGTTGCAAGAGCCAGCTTGATAAAACCATTGCGAGTTTTAAGTCCCAGATCGAGTTCATCGTACTCTGCATCCATGTCAATCGGACGCAGATAATCCGCCGCCTCGACACGAATTGATTGTTGTTCGCACAGCTTTTTGTCGCGCCAGGTAAAAAGCGCCACATTCTGCGTTTGGGCAAGTGATTGGGGCTGCCAGCTACCGTTGCTGAGGACACTGACGTTACCGCTGAAGCTGGCGTTCCTGAATTTCGTAGAATAGCCCTTATAGTGTCCATCGAAACCGTCTTCGCCACTGGGTAGATCACCCCATTGCAGATGAATTGTGAGGTCAGTCACCTGTTTCTTCGCTGCTTCCGGCGATGCAATTGCGAGATAGGAGCTTAACGATGGCAATGGACCAAAGGGATAAAATGGCTTCGAGGGGTCGAGCTGGCTTATGTTGTTATAAGCAACAATATTACGTGCGCCGAACACGTCGGCCGCGACGGTCAAGCGCTCAAGGCAGAAGTCTTCAAGAAGCGAGTAAGCATTGATGGAGGCTTCAGCATTGAAAGTCATCTTGATGATTGGCAGATCAGATTGCCACTGATCTCCGTGAACCGCTTTATCACACGCAACCACAGGGGGATTGTCGGCGCTTAGACTCAACACCAGATTCATACCCACTGAATTGTCCTTGCTGCGACGCACATCATAGCGGTCAATGGCAAGCCAGCCGTCTTCAACACTTAACTGAAAACGGAACGCATTCCCAAAGTAGTTTTTAAACAAGCGCGATGACCCGGCGGCAAGTTCACGTTTAATCGATTCGAGGGAGACCTCGCATCCCAACTCCCTTGCCCTGTCATCAAGCGCGCCGGTCGATACCGCATCCACATTGCCATTTTCCAAAAGATGATGCACAACAAGACTGCCAAGCGCATCGCGAAATTCAAGCGCTGTTTCCGCCTGTTGAGCCCGCATCAAAAACGGCAACTCAGGTGTCGGTGCTTGCTGCAGGAGTTCAACCGCTTCGATTAGCAGGGCGTGACAGCTTCTGACTGTCAAGCTTGCTGCAGTATTCCCTGCGCGAATGCTCACCGCTGCTCTGCGGTCTATGTTGTGCGCCGTCTCTTCGATCTGCTCCATGGTACGTGCGGAGACTGCCGCCGCCCAATCCTTGTGTTCATCATCAGCTATCCAAGCCCACAGCAGTGCATAGAGCGCATTTCGAAAATCAGTTCGCTGAGTAGCGTGCTCCAGTTTTTCGAGGTAGGAGGACAGCGGCTTATCCGCTCTGCGCAGGCTCAATGCCAGAGAGATTTTGCGATAGCCCTCTTCAAGAAAAAGCACCTTGGAGGCAACAGCGAGGCCGATCTCCCAATCGTCATTGTCCGTGTCGCCTGGATGCCTTCTACTTACGCCATCCCCAAACAACGGCCAATCCCATTCCGCACCATCTTCACCGCGCACGATCTCCAATGGGATCTGCTGACGATGAATCCGGGTAATCAGATTCATATCACATTCGGGCGTGATCATTGGTTCACGTTCAAAGCGCAAGGTATGCAGTGCACGAACCTGGGCATCGGTCACGCGGAGCTCTTCTTCCGCCTCGAATACCACATCACGGAGCCGCTCATCTTTAAGGCAACTGAACCTCCTGCCCTGTTCGATCGTTAACTCGCGTGTGCTGGCCGCCGTTGCGAGGTTTACAACGACAGATTCCAGACTCTTTTTGCGAAACTGTACCCGGAGAATCTTCTGGTAGTAGTAGTCAAGATGCCTGGCAGTGAAGGAATTCAGATTATCCTGAGCATAGCGGTACAACTTGAGGAAGGTGATAAACAGACTGATCGCCGGATCATGGCTCTGCGTCTTCATCGAAACCGGCAGCAATTCGCGGCAGATCGCTTTCAGGTGTTCGGTTGCGGTAATAAATTCAAACGCAGCATTGGCGAGCACCTGTGCCGGCGAACTCTCTTTCTGATGCTTTGCATTCCGCGGCAAGCTGCCGGATTCGGACGCTTCCAATTCACCCCAGATGTCGGCCAGTTGGCGAATATTCGACGCGGGCAAGGCAAGCGCTCCACCTTGCAAGTCGTCGCGCAATTGTTCGACCTTGCGTAGTTCCTTACGCAAAGTGCTGCGCACGATATTCTCAAGTTTCGCACAGAGATCCCTAGCAGGAACTGATTTTGAGCGTTTCAGGTCTGTAAGCCAGTTGTTCCAATCCTGAAGAAGCTCATACAGCAGACTGGCTTGTGCCGCTACTCCTTCCGCGCGGCATGCTTCGGCGCGCTTGTGTAACTGGTCTGTGTCCCGATTGATGATGATTGCCATTATGGCGATTTCATTTGCGGCCAGAAATGACCGCCAGTCTCCGCTCACGTTCAGATTCGGGCCGATATATTTCAGCTCTGCAGCAAATTCCACGCTCGCTGCGAGCAAATCCTCGAAGGTCATTTCATCGACATTGAAATAGCCATCGGCAAGCGCCGGCAGCATGCGATCGAGTTGATCGATGCCCTGTCCACCGGCTGCCAGGTTGCGCCCTTTCATGGTCTGCTCCAGCGCAGCTTCAGGAGTGAGATCGCATTAGATGCTGACATCGCTTCCCTCCTGAATATAGAACGGGTAAACAATGTTGCTACGCGTATTGATCGAGCGAATCGTGTAGTCGAGATGAATATTGATCAAGCCGTCATAGACCTGCTCCATGTCGACAGTGATACTTTCGAGGGTAATTCTGGATTCAAAAAAGAGAATTGCCCTTTCGACGAGATCCTTGATCTCGGTGATTGTGCTCTCATCGATGTTCTCGAACACCATCGACTTGAGCCCACAACCGAAGCTCGGCTGCATTACCCGTTCACCCGGTGTTGTGGCCAGCAGTATGGCAATACTTTCCTGAATATCAGCCTCCAGAGACACCATCTGCAGTTCAAGCACACCATTGTTGCGCTCGAATCTGGGTGGAAAGCCCCAGCCTCGTCCAAGAAAAGAATTGTCGTGTTCTTCTGCCATAATCCCGTGACGCGTTGCGCCTATCCTCCAATCATCACTGTTGGACAGCCTGCGACTATAGAGCCGCCATGCGCAGTGGTATCGCCCATTCGCGCCGCGGGTTTGCCACCAATCGTGACAGTCGCAGAGCCTTTGGCGATAGTGTCAGGAGGGCCTACACAAACGCAGCTATCCGTCACAACCGCAGCAGGAAGTTTTCCGATCATTACCGTCGGCACGCCCGGGCCGACCACGGGACCGCCAACATGTGGGATCGGAGGCACACCCGGAGTCTGCATCGGGCATGTGTGCATATCTGTCAGTCTTGCTGCGGGAGGCATTCTGTTCTCTCTATTTCCGCCTGACAGGAATTTTCCCTGTCAGTTAGTTAATCATTACCATCGCGCCTTTAATGGTGGTGTTCCCTCCTGCAGACACTTCTGCCGAGGCACCCCCTTTGGCTGTCAATCCAACATCGGCGGAGGCTTCTACATTGAGTCCCGACGCTTTTAGATCCGCAGACGACGAAAGTGACATTTCGCCATTGGAACTCAGCGACATCTTTCCCGTCGCGGAGATGCTGATATCTTTGGGACTGTCGATCGTAATACCCGATGTGCTCAGTTCGATTTTGTTGTCAGTCTGATCCTGAATCAGAATCGACTTGTCCTGATCCGAAATAATTAATTTATTACCGGCCGGGGTCGTCACGGTAATCACTTTGTTTTCGTCGTCGAATTCCAACTTCAGGTCACTGCGCGTTACCACTGCCTTGATATTGTTATCAGCGGCCAACTCATAGGGAGGCGTGTGTTTCGCACTGTAGACGCTACCCAGAATGACCGGATGTGCCGGGTCGTTATTGAGATAGCCCAGTATGACCTCATCGTCTATTTCGGGAATAAAGAACTCACCAAATCCACTCGACGCATAGAAAGTCGCAAGGCGCGCCCACACCCCAATAGTCTCTGCCTGCAGTAACGGCACCTTGACCTGAATACGATTCTGGCCATCCGGGTCACCATCCAGTTTAGTCACGATGCCAATCTGCAATCCCTCTATGCCGGGAACCAGACCACCAGCAGGCGGTGCTGTCAGGTCGCGACGCTCAGCAAACCATTGTGGGGACATGCCAAACTCAACGTCTGTGGTCCAGTTGCCATCGACAATTTCATGGGCAACTGCGCTGACAAAGACATTGCCATTAAAGCGCTCACCAACACCCGCCAGTTCGATCAAGGTTCCAGGCTTGGCTTTGGCCGAGCCCTGAAAGCGCATGCGTCCAGTGATTCTGGACAGGCCAGATTTTACCTGTTGGCTATGGGCCCACTCTTTCAACGCCGTGCTCTCCATACTGACAGGTGTCTGCAGTTGGAAGGAACTCAGGCCGAGTACTTCGGCCAGATCGGAACTCGACAAGTTTCCTTGCTCGTTTAGCGTTTCTACACCTGCAGTTTGCTCAACAACCTCGTGTGTACTCGGATCCCAGCATGCACCAGATACTTGTGAGTACTGGCTTCTTGCATCCATCTCGGCGTGGAACTCCATAAGGTCCACACCGTAACTTACAGACAAAACCGCTGAGGAACTCACATCGGGAGGCGCAACGGTTACCTTGGCGTCGTCAACAATTACAACCGAACCATTTACTTCGGCACGTGACAGCAGAAAATCCCAATCGGTGCAGTAGTATTGAACCAGTTCCCCGTGCTCGGTATCCGTTGCAGTAACATCCGCGGTCAGCCCGCTGTAGTTACCAATCAGCGTACTGAAGATGTCGCTATCCTTCGAATCGACATAGTTCGCATTCTTGCGGCCCACAGTCATTGCGACCGCCTTGTCACGACATTCAATCAACAGGCGAGAATAATTTTCCCCGGTGATTTTCATGCTGTGTTTCACGACAATGCCTTCGAAGAGGGTCTCCTCCTGATCGCGATAGCCAGCCGCGATCTTTATCGCAGATCCTGGCTTGAAGCTATCTGCATTGCTGAGCGGAAAATCCTGACTCGGCATATCACCATCGAGCACAACAATACGTGCGACAGGAACCAGATTAACAGCTTTCTCAACCTGTACATTCACCACCTGTACAGTGTCTTCTATTTTCGAGCCATCGCTATAAATGGTTAGCTTGATGACTCCTTCACTATCTTTTTCTGGAGAATCAGCCATGGCTCAGGAAAGTGGGGGAAAATAAAGTTTTTGGCCCGGCTTGATGTCACGAAAATGAGCTATCCCATTAACTTCAGCTACCGCGAGGTAATAAGATGGATCGTTGTAGACGCGGCTACAAAGCAATGGCAGCGTATCGCCAGATCGTACCTCTACGACATGTGTCAGATCCGGGGAGGAACGATTCGCGCGCAGCGCTTCTTCTTCCTTGCTGACAAAACCCGTGAATGCCAGGTCAATCTCGGCACGCAGCGGCTCACCACTGGGTTTGAACATCTTGTAGTCGATTTTCATCGACGTGAGTCGCCCATAGAATAGAAAGCTACCCCACAGCAAGCGCACGTGATTTGGTTCGTGATCTTCGCCGTCGTATTTGTAAACGACATCTCGTAATGACGCGATCTGATCTTTGACATCAGGAAGCGCTGCCCCAGCCGGTCCTGGATCGGTTACCACGCCGGTGCCATCGAGCATGATCTTGAAATTGATTTTTTCAGGACCTACTACGCTGAACTTGGACTCTGCTGCCTGCTGCCCAAGAGCCTTGTCCTTGTTATACGAGATCGCATATTCGTGCTTGTACGAGCCCGGATTGAGCATTACCTGAAAGCTTTCGCTTTCGAGCGTCACGTTGCCACTGCTGTCGATATTGCAGGCGGTTATCGTGAGCTTTTTTTTCACTCCGGATACAGCGGTTGGCATTATCGCTCTCTGCTACTACTCAATGACTCGTTGACAAGCTGCCGGCATTCAGCCAACAACTCTTTCTTGAACGCGTCCAGATCGATCTCTGGCTGCGCAAAATGTTGTGCGCTCTCACCGCCATCATTCACTGAGGAATTGATGATTAGCTGCTTCACTTCGATTGTCATGATCAGGCCGTTCTGTTTACGTAGTTATAATTCAATTCGATTTTTTCGATCGCCAGCTCATTCTTGTCAGATTTGAAATCCTCAACCTGCCAGTTGACAGGATAGGCATTTACAAACGACCAGGATCTGAGCGGCAAACCATGGGCATCGAGTAATGAAACATTCAGCTGTTGCGGCTGGATGCGTTCGACAAAGCCGCCTTCCAACACACTGATGCACCACTTGACCAGTGGTGACTTCATGCTTGCGATACCACGCTTGAGCACTAACTTGCTCGCCTTGGCTCCTTTCGGTAACTGATAGACGAAGCGGTTCTCTCCTCCTTCGGTATAGGAGTCAACCTGCATCTCGGTGTTGATCCCGGACACTTCAAGAAACGAAGTATCGGAAGGAAACAGAGAACCGAATACGCCCGATTTGTTCTCGAAAGAAACACGGAAGTAAAACGCCGGCGCCAGATAGTTCTGTCCTAGCAGACTACCCAGAGCACCGGCGACATCAGACACTCGCGTCTACCTCAGCGCTTAGCCGTTCTCAATCGTCAGGCCTTCGTGAGCAATTTCGATGGTCTCGATTGCTACTTCATTGCCATCAGACTTGAGATCGGTGCCGGTGATCTTGGTCGGCCAGGCATTGGCCAGAGTCCAGACCATCGTGCCGTCGCCATTTTCATCCAGCAAACTGATCGTGACAGGAACACGTTTAATAGTGTTCATCTTGATCTCGCTGAACCAATCCCAGAACTTGTTATCGCCTGTGTAGACACCCTTCTTCATGGTCACGTTGCCTGACTTTTTGATACCAGGCATCTTGATCGTTGAGAATTCAGGGCTGTCGCCGAGGCGATATTCAATAGGCTGAGACTCGATATCCAGACCAGAAACTTCCTGGAAGGACATGACTTCGGTGTCCCATTTAACCTGGAAATAGAACTTCGGTAAGGGCCATACGCTGGTTGATTGTGCTGCACCATCATCTGCCATAGTCTTTCTCCGTTATCGCTATGTCGTATATTCAGTGAATTAAAGCGTCAGTCGCTTATGATTTCTGCATTTGTTGCTGGAAGGTAATCTCAATAAATTCAGCAGGTCTGATCAGTGCCACGTGCACTGTTACCCGCAGGATGCCCTCGAGAATATCTTCGGCCGTCATGGTTTCACCCAGCCCGACCATTACTGAGAACGCATCATCCGGGCTGGTACCTGCCAGTCCGCCGCGCTTCCAGATCCCGGTAAGGAAATTGCGAATCATGCTCTTGATAGTGATCCAGGTATTCGCCTCATTGTTGTCAAAGACATAGGCTTTGGCTGCAAGACGAATCGATTCCTCAAGCATGATCATGGTGCGTCGCACCTGGATGTAACGCCAATCGAGGCTATTACCATCCAGTGTTCTCGCACCCCACACCAGAGTGCCTTCACCGATAAAGCTGCGAATCGCATTGATGGATTTACCCTGTGGAGTCACGTTGAGATCTTGTTGATCGTCATGCGAAATCGACACAGAAGGAGAAACCACAGCGTTCAGGCTCACATTAGCTGGCGCTTTCCATACCCCGCTGGAATTGTCGACCCGTGTAAAGATGCCGGCCATTGCGGCAGCGGGTGGCAATAGATTCAGCTTGTTCTTGGCTTCATCCATGATGATCTTGAATGCGGCCGAATTCTGCTTGAGGCTGGACTGCAGCAGACGCATCTTGACCGGCGCCTCTGCCTTCTCAGTGTCAGCATCACCTTCGCCGGTCACCCAGTCGTCAGACTTCATCTTGTCCAGAGAATCAATCTGCGCCTGCATTACTTTTTCTTTATCACTCTGCTTGTCAGCAGGGGCGAGACGCATATCAGTTGCGATAATGCCCTTCAGCAGTGGCAAGCTCTCTGGATCGAAATTGCGATAGTCAATTTCATTGTCCTGAACAATTGATGTATTGACCCAGGGGTAGTACGCCATCCCGAAATCGAGATTGTTGGTACCCAACTCGTTGCGGAAATTATCAATCGGGTCACCGGCAGGGTCCTTGCGATCACGATAGCCATCGTAAACATCGAGAATAGAGACGCGGTTCTTCATCTTGTCACCGCAATGCAGCAGACTCGCCTGCTGGACCGCAATGGCATCAGCACGCTCGGCGAGACGACAAACATCAGGAATCACCACCATGGTTGGCTCCTGTTCCTTGATGAGAGTCTCAATACCCGCGGTCAGTTTGGCCGCATCAATGCTCTGGTCTTCTTTCCCGTAGGGACCTACGGATACGATATAGCAAGGTCCGCCACCGTTAGAGAAAAACAGCTTCATGCTGTTGTACAACAGATATTTGCCGGCCGTCTGTTCAATGACATATTCCTTCATCTCCGCGTCATCGCCCTCACCGACGAGTTGCGTGAAATCGGCTTCGTCATCGTCACCAGCTTCCTTAACCGCAAATACCGGTTTCGAACCCTGGCCGAAATAGTTGTGATATTCAGCCATGGAGGAGATCTTCCAGGGCTTGTTGATCAGCGACTTGCCTTTGTTGTCAGCCCGCTGTGTGTAGCCAATAAAGGCTGGTACAGCAGTTGCAACTTCGACCACTGAGTTTGGGAATGCACTTTTCTCGACGATGTACACGCCGGGGGTTTTCATAGGTGCGGCCATGATTTCTCACTCCTCCGATTAGAAATTTACGTATATTTCTGAAACAAATAATTCTTGGTTGTCTACTGTCATTCTGTTGATGCGCTTCGATGAAGCCACCTGCAATCGGCTCACCAGAACCTTGGGACGATTGTTCTTCATGATTTGCAATTGAAATTTCGGCTTCGCCCTGTCAACCAGGGGCATGGCCTGTCTTGAAAGAAACACTCTTGCAAACCTTCCATCCGCGAGTCGCTCTTCACCAAGGTCGTCAAAGTCAATCTCTCCCCTGATATCCTTGATGAAGGCCCCTTCGCGGTTAGCTTCCCCGACCAGAAAGTATTTCCAGTGTGTCTCTCTGGCCTGAAACTTGATGTGATAGTCGTTGAAGACGTCCAACGAGCTGTTATTGAGCTCCTCCAACTCTCCAGAAGTCACTTGGATACTGATCAAACCGACACTCGGCTGCTTGCGTGACTTGACTGAAGAATGCCTGGCCATCGTCCTGGCGATCGACCTGCGTTGCTCCAGATCATGCGCATCCAATAGCACCTTACCGGCAGGGTTCTGTTCGGTTTGTGCTGGAGTAAACAGAAGGGCACGCTCAGCGGAGAACTGCAGTACGCTGTTAAACTCCTCACTGAGTGCGGTAGGCGCGGTGAAGTTCGCCACCAGGTCATCTCTGCTCACGAATTCATCGCGATGGAGGTACTTCTTGCCGATGAAGCTCTTGTCTGTGTTGTTGGAATCGAAGAACAGCGTCTTGTTACTGCCAAACAGCGCTGCCGCTGTGAAATTGTGGAAATTCCCCTCTTCTGCATCACACTCGAAGTTGAGCTTGAGCGGCTCCTCATCATCTGCAGCATAGAATTTCAGCGTGTCCAGATAGTCTGCATCATAGAAGACTGTTAGACCGTCCTGACGGACGCGGGAAACCAGATTGGCATTGTTCATCAGCTTTTCCGATTCCGCCGTGGGCTTCAGCGAAATTCCGGGAAATTTCCCCGCGCTGAAGAAATTATGCTCCAACGCGATATTGAACATTGGTCGGTATTGGCCCATGCCCTAGTCCCCCACCGCAGATTCTGGCGTAGAGCTGATACTGACAGCCTGGTCCCTGATATCACCCGGATCGATGGCCACCATGCGTACGCGGTAGAGCACAGACGGATAGTATTTGCCGCCTAACACTCCCCATAGGTTGCTCAAATCCTGAATTGAGAGGTTCTCAATATCCAGCACCAGTTTATCGATGCTGTCATCCATATCAGGGCAATTCGAGTGGTCGAATACCGGGCGACGTTGGAAAAACGCAATTGTGGCCGAGAGAAACTTCATCGACTCAAGGTAGTTATTGCCACCGAAGCAGATCGAGAACATCACATACAGGTTCAGGTAGACCGGTTCATTCCCTTTGGCAGACCTTGAAAATCCTGAACTACCGGGCATACCACTGCTATGTGAAAAAGATTCCCGCTCAATATTAATGAGGCTAACTGCCACCTTGTTGTTCGCTTGTAGTGGTAGTGAGCCATCCTGCTCGACTGTATTCGCCACTGCCACAATGCTCTCTTCAAGCCTGAACGTCTTCTTCAGTGACTCGTTAAGATCATTAGCGAGCAATGTGATGGCAGCGTTGATCATTAATGTGCGCTCTGTCCCGTTACGTCGTTGTGCCTGACCAGGATTGCCTGACAGTAATTGTTCTTGTGTAGGCGCCTGACCGCAGCCTGATTTCCCACAGGCCAAATCCCGGGCGCATTTTTATCCGATGACACACCGTATCATCGCAGCGTTGCCGAACCGTTCTCCGAGCGCTGGCCGGCCATTGAGCGATCGTCATATTTCCGCTTTGTGTGCGATTTTTGCCTGTTGATTACTCATTTATTGAACGTTTGTTGACCATTTGCAGGGAATGCATTGACCATTAAAAAGCTGCTCAGTTATGATCACCCTTCAAGCTCATAAGAAAAAAAGCAGCACCTGAAATGGCTAAACTGACTCTCGCTCTATTGGGGACGCCGCGGCTCACTCTGTCCGACGATTCACTGGATGACGTGTTCTATGAAAAGGTCGAAGCCCTTCTCGCCTACCTGGTAGTTGAAGGAAATCGACCCCATCGGCGCGAAGTGCTTGCTGAAATGTTCTGGCCTGAGCTGTCTGATGATCATGCGCGCAGCAATCTGCGCTATGCATTGTTCAAACTGAGAGAGGGATTACAGGACAAAGGCAGTGCTACGCCCTTCCTGTTGGTAAATCGCACGAGTATCCGCTTCAATCCCGAAAGTGATCATTTCCTCGATGTGAATGAGCTACTTGACGCTTTCGACCATGCCTACCGGCCCCGTCACACACTTTCTATTGATGAACTGGAACGACTCTGTGCACTCTATCGGGGTGATTTTATGGAGCAGAGCACTCTGACCGAGAACGAACTCTTTTATGACTGGCTGTGTAACAAGCGTGACAGTTTTCACCGCTATCAGCTCATTCTGCTCAGCAAGCTGATCGAGAAGTACACCGCAGATGAAGACTACGAATCCGCCCTGCACCACGCCCATCGCTATATCACTCTGGATCCACTTGATGAATCGGGCTACCACAGATTGATTGAATTGCTGGCGATAAGTGGCAAGAACACAAAAGCGATTGAGGCGTATAACAACCTCAGCCATCTCCTGGGCATGGAATTGGGCATCCGCCCGAATGAAGAAAGCACCGAGCTCATCCGTAACCTGTTGAATAATCAGACTATTCACGCCTCCGCAAGCTAAGCATTCTGCATCGAAATCTTGCATCGGTCACAGCCGTCAGCGGCCTGCCAACTCGCACTGACTCTGTATTGCACAGACAACAGAAGCTTGGCTCGTCATCACCTGCGCCTTTGGAAAATTGGGAATTGAGATTGGCGGACTAGTCTGCTGATTCTTTATTCAATGAGCTGCTATTGAGGGGGTTGTGTTGGCCACTTGTCTTTGCCTGCAGACTGGCCGCTTTCATCTGTAAACTCTGGGGACGGTTATCGATGATGTTTGCGGATGCCAGACCGTTGGCCAGATTGCGAAACTTCCGCTGCATGATGGAAGCACCCCGGCGATCATCAATCTGGTAGGAAGGTGTCGCATTAACAGTCGCGCTGTTTGAACCCTGTGCGGCGGCGTGACCATTGGTCTTTGTATCAGTGATGCGGGATTTCATGCTCTGGTTTGCTCTACAACTCGCTGAACCTACAGGGGCTACTTATTCTTGGCCGACGTCTGGTCAGACTGAGCCTTGAATTGCGTGGCCTTGGCTCCCATCGTGTCTGCCTCATTCTCTAATCCAGGATCATCGTTTACCTGTGCACCACCGGCCATTTCCATGGTCGGCTTTACCCTACCCTGCGCCTGCTGGACCACATGCCAGGCTTCGTGGGGAAGGTGTTTCTCTTGCCCGGAAGCGACATGAATATCCGTACCCTGAGCATAAGCATGCGCATTGAGTTGCGCTGGTTTGTCCGAATTGTAATGAACTCTCACGTTGTCCATTGACATGCCGGACATCGACTCTATGCCGGCCTTCAAGTTATCAGGCATCCCGGTTTGATTCGGTGCAGCCTGTTCTTGCAGTTGAACTGCGTCTTTCGCTTTCCCTTGCAGTAACTCTTCATCTTCGGCGCGCTGCAATGGCGACTCGAATTTGCCCTGCATCAACTCTTCTTCTTCGACGCGTTGAATCGCATCCATCTTACCTTGCAGTAACTCTTCATCTTCTGCGCGCTGGACTAACGCACCAGCAATCGATTCCGCCTTTTCACGCTGCGCCACAGTAAAGGCGCCCTGCTGTAGCGTTGAAATATTCTCTTGCTGCTTGCGCTGTGCCGGATTTGAGTCGAGTGTCAGTGACACGTCAGAAGACGAACGAGATTGACCAACTTGCGTGGCAGCGGCAGAACTCTGTGTTGCTTTGCGTTGCAACTGTGTTTTGCGCGTTCGTCCCATGAGAAGCTTGTGCCAACACCCGAGAAGAGAAATAGTTTTTTTATGCGCTCAACTGTAAACCTCGCATACAGTTTGGTGCAAGTGCATTCGCCAAATTTCGCGTAGAATCAAACAATTTCTCTCGTTTCTTAAGGCACTTCATTGTTTGCAGGAAAATTACCATGCCTTATACGGGGATGCCGGCACAATCCTTCGCTACTCGACGATTCACAGAACCGGAATTCGTAGCTGGCTGATTGATCCGTCTCTTTGAAAACTCGATAATCTGCCATGCTCGATACTCCATCCTGTATAGGTCTGACCACGTGACATTCATCGATTCTATTCCCATTCAGCTATTATTTTTCTCACTGCTTTTTCTCTGCACTGCGCTCGGCTTGTTCGGAGCGTGGCTTGTTCGACACAAAAAGTGGATGGTAAACAGGGAAGATAACGATGCAGTTGCGCTGACACACGCCTTTGCCGGAGTACTCTATGCCGTCGCTCTGGGTCTGATGGTTGTGAATGTTCAGTCCGGGTATACAGAAGTGGAATCTGTCGTCATGCAGGAGGCGAATCAGGTCGAAGACATCTACATCGACGCCACTGGCCTAACGGGCCCGGGCGGAGAGCGCATTCAGCTCATGGCCGAGCGTTACATCAATGATGTCTTTCAGGAATGGGACAGCATCGCAGATCAGGCAGAATCTGACTTTCCGTCACACGATTCGATTCAGGCGCTCTCACTCGCAGTGCTGGCTTACAACCCGGGTTCCGAGAAAGAGCTCGTAATCTATGGCGAAATATTTTCCGGGCTCAACCATTTGCTTGATCTCCGCCGCGAGCGTCTGCATCTGGGCAGAGATGGGGTTGGGCCAATTACCTGGGTAATTGTCGCTCTGGGTGGCTTGATTACTGTAGGAATGTCCTGGTTCTACGAGACGAAGGACAGTCGCACACATTACGGGCTCGTCGGTATGATGAGTGTTATGTTCAGCCTGATGATCTTTCTAATCATTGCAATGGATCATCCGCTGCAAGGCCAGTTCAGCGTTGACAACACGCCTTTTGCGGAAGCGCTTCTGGACATAGAGTCCTGGCACGAAGCGATTATTCGCCAGGAAGGCTGATCTGCCCTTCAGCGACAAGCACGGCTGGCCCGCCCAGTCGGATTTCGTTTTCTTTCCCGCTCTGGTGGACCAACTCAACTCGTATCAGACTCTTGCGGGTTGATACGGTTCCTCTATCCACCGCGAAGGCGTAGGTTCCTTCCCGGATTGTTTCCAGTTCCGATAGATAGCCAACGAAAGCAGGCAGAGCCGAAGCGATTGGTGGATCTGAATCCGGAGCCAGTTGTGGACCTAGCAGACGCGCATGGAAATCTGAACTGGGTACATCGGATTTGGTACTGAACAACAAGAGTTCGCTCGCCGGAGAAATAGACGCCACTCTATTACTCCATTCACTATAATGAAAGCTCGCCTTGCGTACCGCATCAAAACTGCGTACCGGAATAATCAGATAGGGCTGCTCGCACGCGACGAGTAGCGGCCTGAAACGCTTGCTGAGAATGTCAGCCTCGCCAAGACCAATCGCAGCGGCCAAAGAGGCATTGTCGGGAACGAACCGATCGATGATTGGCTGGGCTTTTCTTGAGAATTGGACAAAGCGCCCGGTTTCCAACGTACTGATTACGACGTTGATGTCTGTCGCGCGCTGTTTGAAAACCAGTGAGGTATGCTCACCCTCACAGTCAATATAATTACAATGGGCCAGAACAAATGCGGCTGCGACGGTCGCCTGACCACCAAAGTCACGCTCCCCGCTCGGCGTAAACACACGCATCGCGAATTTGTCATTTTCCTTCTCTGCAGAAACAAAAACACAATCGCTCAGGTTTAGTTCACTGGCAATCGTCTGCATCTGTCCATCAGAGAGGGAGTCTTGCATCACAACCACGGCGATTTGCGCGCCACCAAAGGCCGTCTCAGTGAAGACGTCCACAATATAATAGTTAAGCAATGTTGAAACCTGCGCTAATTGTTATTAGTGATCGAACTCGACAACACCAACCTGTGGCATCTTCGCGAGTCCTGTTTTTCGGGCATGTTCTTCGAATCCTTTATTCTTCCAGAAAAACGCGCCAGGCATAGTTGTCGGCATGACCACAACATAGAACAGAGCTCTGCTAACCAGAGCTGTCGCCAGCACTCCGAGACCGAGAAGAATACCGGCAGTATGCAATGGCCAGCTATCGCCGACCAGAATCGGGCCGCTGAAGAGACTGACTCCGCAACACACAATCCAGGTACCTAGTAGTGCGTTGCGAAGCAGGTAAGTTTTACCAAATTTTGTCTTCAATACCTGCATGGACGCTGCGCCTTCTTTGCCAGCGGCCTCCAGATCATAAGCATGCAGAATATGACCAATCGCTTCCCAGAGTAGCCCCAGAAGCAGGACTGGCATTATTTCCATCCATAGCCCCGCAAGGGACAGGTCGCTGAACCAGGCCAGTGGCAAACCAATGAAGGCAACGAATAGTGCACCCTGACTAAAACAGGTACCGAAGAAAGAGGAAAGCACCTGCCAGTGATCCCAAAAGGGGCGCGCCTTGATGCGATAGATGCGGTTCATAAAGTAAATACCCACGACGCCGGCCAGTATTGCTCCCATAGCAAACACATTGGTCAGGGCACTCAGTGTGGAATCCGGAAACCAGGAGATAAATCCCGGGGCCAGAATACCTGGAATGCCAAATTGAATTGCCTGCAAGGCAGCGACAGGCACCATCAGCGAGAAGAAAATCGATATCGCCAACGCTTCCCTGCTCAATGGTGAATAGCGCAGGTTGTTGAAACCGCGATAGAAACGAATCGGCTTGCCCAGATGCTGTGTGGAGATGAACAGGACTACTGCCTGCAGTGCGATGAGTATGGCAACAAAGGGCACAGCCATCGCTGAGTGAGTGATGTTTTCCAGCGCCGGGAGCCCGAGCAAGCCGCCCAGAAACGCGATTGAGAATGCGCCAACAACAGCTTGCGTGATCAGCGTAAATATCACCAGCGGATTCTCTCTTGAACTGAGTTTGTCCAGATTCCAGTAGCGCTGCTTACCTGCGCCACCAACCCTGTCCAGGTTTACTACGGGGACATAGGTATCTGTACTGTCATTGCGGTGATACTTGACCGGCTCGGAATCAGTACGCGTAAATTCGCGCGGCATGCTTCGAGTCTGTTGGAAGCGAATATTGGGATTGGAAATCGACGGATCGGGGAAACCCGGAATAGAAGTTTTAACCTGTTCACGCCGTTCCGGCACATTGTCGATTACTCCAAAGTCCAGCGCATTGCCGACGCATGCTGAAACGCAAGCTGGCTTCAGCCCTACTTCGAGGCGGTCCACACACATATTGCATTTCTGTACTTGTCCTTCGACTGGATCCAGTTGCGGGGCGTTGTAGGGGCATACCCAGGTGCAATACCCACAGCCGAAGCAGGTATCCGGGTCCTGTAGAACCGCACCATATTCTGCATGCTTGGTATACGCATTGGTCGGGCACCCTTTCAAACACACAGGGTCATCACAATGGTTACATGCCATCGAAATATTCATGCGGGTGAAGTTTGGATAGGTACCACCTTCGACGTAGCCCACAGAACGAAAGCTCAAATGAGCCGGCAGATCGTTTTTCTCACTACATGCCGCTTCACAGGCATGACAGCCGATGCAATTGTCTGCGGTAAAGTGGAAGCCATGTTGCTTGTTTCGATTCGGAGTTGTTCCGACACCGGGATCAGCATTGATAAAGAGGCTGCTGCCTGCGCCTGTGGTGCTGGAAGCGATCAGATCAATGGCATTGCCATGGCAGTTGGTCTCTCTTGCCGGTACATCACGCAGCATTGCGTAAGTTGGTTCGTCTTCTCTTAGTTTAAACATAGTAAGCCACTAATACTTGCGCATCTCCACATTCAACTTTGCTGCGAGTTCCTGATCGACCTGTTCGATTCGCACGGCATTCTGCTTATAGGCCGGTTGGCGCGAATACGGATCCAATAGGCCAAGCGTTAATCTGTTGACACAGTCATGAAAATGAAATGGTACGAAAACCATATCGCGCGGTACTCGATGAGTGAGCTGTGCCATCACCACCGCATCGCCGCGTCGCGAGACCAGGCGAACATACTGTGATTGACTGATGCCGAGTGCATGGGCTGCATCCGGGTTTATTTCCATGTACGGCGTCGGACTGTATTTGTTCATATTGCCGATCTTGCCGGTCTTCGTTCGTGTATGAAAATGTTCGACTACCCGGCCGCTGTTTAACCAGAAGGGATAATCCTTGCAGGGACGCTCGTTGTTATCGACGAAGGGCAGCGGCGCAAGCAATGCCTTGCCGTCCGGATGATGAAACTTGCCATCGGTGTACAAGCGCTTGCTTCCAGTGACCTCCGTTGCCTCATCCCCTTCCCTGCAGGGCCATTGGATTCCTTTTCTCAATTCAAGCTTGTCGTGCGACATGCCACTGATTTCCATTGGCCTGCCACGAGAAAGTTCGCGCATTTCATCAAACACTTCTGTTGTGGTCTCAGGAAACTTAATCTTTCGCCCCTGTTCAAATCGCTGCGCCAAATTGGTGAATATCCAGTGGTCCGCTCTCGAATTCAGATAGGGAGGACACACCTGCCGTACGAGGTTGACGCGCCGTTCGGTATTGGTGAAACAGCCTTCCTTTTCTGCCCAGACTGCTGCCGGCAGATAGAGGTGTGCATACTGGGTCGTTTCAACATCCCGATAGCTATCCTGCACGACGAGAAAATCGAGCTTCTCAAGACATTTGCGAATACGCGCCGAGTTCGGCATCGACGTCATGGGATTAGTGGCAACCAGCCACAGTCCCTTAACCTGTCCCGTCTCGATAGCCGGAAAGATGTCGGTCATGGTCATGCCGCGCTGCGCAGGAAAGAAACTTTCATCGATCCCCCAGTGGTCGGCAATTTCCTTACGATGATCTGCGTTTTCAAGCTGGCGATAACCGGGTAAACCAGAGCAGCTGGACCACTCCCTGGTCCCCATTGCATTACATTGCCCGGTGATCGACAGGCTGGTTCCACCAGGCCTGCCTATATTTCCTGTGATCAGATTCAGGTTGTTGATACCTGCGACCCCGTCAGTGCCGTGTGTGCTCTGATTGATGCCCATAGTCCAGATACTCATCGCGGCGCCCGCTTTCGCATAGAGCCGTGCAACATTGCGAATCGTATCCTCATCGATGCCGCATATTCTGGATGCAGATACTGGATCAAACTGCTCAATAACTGCCATGAAATCTTCAAAGCCACTGGTGTGTGCGCGAATATACTCCTCGTCCGCCAGACCTTCCTTGATAATCACGTGAGCGAGACTATTGAGCAGAACGACGTCAGTGCCAGGCGTTACCGGCAAATGGATATCCGCAAACTGAGCGAACATTGTGACCCGGGGGTCAACAACAATGACTGGGAACTTGCGCTTCTCGAGCGCTTCTTTGAGTCGCCAGAAGATGATCGGGTGTTGTTCGGGGAGATTGGAACCAAAGGCAAGGAGACATTCGGTGTACTCAAAATCATCATAGCAACCGGGAGGGCCGTCAGAACCGAATGAGCGCTTGTAGCCAGATACTGCCGAGGCCATGCACAGCGTCGTATTGCCATCATAGTTGTTGGTACCCAGCACGCCGCGAACCAGTTTGCCGAGGGTGTAGAATTCCTCAGTCATGATCTGGCCGGTCGACACAACAGCAAAGGCATCTCGCCCATGCTTCTCCTGAATGGCTTTGATCTTTCCGGCCATATGGTCAAGCGCAGAATCCCAATCCGTAGATTGATAGGCGTCGTAGTTATGTTCCCGCAACAGCGGCTCACCCCCGCGCCCGGCAGAGTCGAATAATTCGTGCTCGAAGATGCCTTTGACACAGAGTTTTCCGCGATTGACGTCTGCGCCGGCAGTTCCTCGAGTGGCGACTGGTTTTCCCTCCGCGTTCAAACCAGTGTCCATTGAACACCCTGTCGAACAATAGCCGCAGGTAGTGTACTTCCACTCCACGACTTTCTTGTCGGCAATTTTTATTGGATTCCGCTTCTTGCGACCAAACAGCATAGCTAACTCTCGACTAGCAGGAAATTTCAACGACACCTGCCACGACGCGCGTAGCATAAGTGTCCAGCACAACAGTTTCGTCTTCCAGGCATTGCCCCGATTCAAGATCAAAATGTTGTTTGTATATAGGCGAAGCAACGACCAGTCTTCCCTGCAGATCGCCGACTACTCCCCGGGAGAGTACATTGGCATCGCTAAAGGGATCGTAGTTGGCGATTGCGAATATTTTTTCTGAGCCTGACACTCTGAAAAAAGCGACTTGCTTGCCATTGATCAGCGCACACTGACCCAGGTTTTCTTGCAAGTCTTCGTATTGGCACACGGCTACAAATTCTGACTCAGTCATTTTTACTATTCTGTCTTCTGTAAAGTCTTCGGCTAATGAATTCATGATTTTCCAGGGCAGTTCGTTCAGCCTGCCAACAGCTCCTTTTCTTGTACTTCTCCGTTTGCCTTCTCTTCCGTTCTGGCAGGTCTGATCTGTCCGCGCTCATTGACGAACACAACATTGCTGTCTTTCTCATCACTGTTAACGAAGTGCCGGAATCGTTTCATCTTCTCCGGATCTTCTACAGTGCTCTTCCACTCGCACTGGAAGCTGCCGACGACTTGCAGCATCTCAGCTTCGAGTTCGGCACACAGGCCGAGACGATCGTTGATAATGATGTC
Source organism: uncultured Pseudohongiella sp. (assembly GCA_965228725.1). Classification (GTDB taxonomy): domain Bacteria; phylum Pseudomonadota; class Gammaproteobacteria; order Pseudomonadales; family Pseudohongiellaceae; genus UBA9145. Next base: position 871,854 of record OZ245834.1, read on the forward strand.
CTGCAGATACTCGAGCCCTCCTTCCAGATTGTCCATCCAGGTCGAGGTGCGTTGCAGCCGGTCTGCTGTGCGGATGTAAAACATGAAAAACCGGTCGATGTACTTGATCAAAGTTTCATCGTCGAGGTCGGACGCGAATAAATCGGCGTGACGCGGTTTCATTCCACCGTTGCCACAGACATACAGATTCCAGCCTTTCTCTGTTGCGATAACGCCGACGTCTTTACTCTGTGCTTCGGCGCATTCACGCGTGCAGCCGGAGACTGCCATTTTGATCTTGTGTGGTGAGCGCAGCCCGCGATAACGATTCTCAAGTTCGATCGCCATGCTGACACTGTCCTGGACTCCGTAACGACACCAGGTGCTGCCGACACACGACTTCACAGTGCGCAATGCCTTGGCATAGGCGTGACCAGACTCAAAACCGGCATCGATAAGGTCTTGCCATACCAGCGGCAGTTGATCTACTCGGGCACCAAAAAAATCAACACGTTGTCCGCCGGTAATTTTGGTGTACAGGCCGTAGCGCTTGGCGACCTCGCCCAGAACAATGAGCTTTTCAGGAGTTATCTCGCCACCGGGAACGCGCGGCACAACCGAATAGGTGCCATCCTTCTGCATGTTGGCGAGAAAGTGATCGTTGGTATCCTGCAAGGGAGCATGTGGCTGTTTGAGAATGTATTCATTCCAGCAGGACGCCAGAATAGATGCGACAGCGGGCTTGCAGATGTCACAGCCCCTACCCGTTCCGTGACGCTGAATGAGTTCAGAGAATGACATGATTTTTTCTGTACGCACCAACATGTACAAATCCTGGCGCGTGTAGGGAAAGTGCTCGCATATGTCGCGACTGACCTCGACACCAAGCTTCTCCAATTCTGCATTCAGTATCTGCCCAACCAGTGCCGCACAACCGCCACAGGAAGTGCCTGCGCTTGTACACGATTTGAGATCACCGAGTGTATGTACTCCCCCTTCAATCGCTTCGACAAGTTGCCCCTTGCTCACATTGTTGCAAGAGCAAATTTGCGCAGTGGCTGGCAGCGCATCGACGCCCAGTCCCGTGCTGGCAGATCCATCTCGCTGCGGAAGAATCAGATCATCCGGATGTTCAGGCAGATCAATATCGTTCAACTTGTATTGCAGTAATGTACCGTAGTCATCGGCATCACCTATCAATACGCAGCCCAACAGCTTTTTGCCATCGGAACTAACAACGATTTTCTTGTACACTCCGCTGCGCTCATCGATAAATGAGTAGCACTTGGAACCTTCTGTATTCGCATGCGCATCACCAATACTGGCGACATCGACACCGAGGAGTTTGAGTTTGGTGCTCATATCTGCACCGAGGAACTGGCAATCTTCCGCTTGCAGGAAATCCGCAACCACCTCGGCCATCTGGTAGCCGGGAGCAACAAGTCCAAAAATCTGGTTGTTCCAGAGCGCACATTCACCAATCGCGAAAATATCGTCATCCGACGTGCGGCAGTGATTATCAATAACGATGCCACCACGCTGCCCCAGTTCGAGGCCGCACTCACGGGCCAATTCATCGCGCGGTCTGATTCCCGCGGAGTAGAGCACAATGTCGGTTTCGAGAAACTCACCGTCGCTAAAGCAGAGTCGATGTTTGCAGTTTTCCCCATCAACGATCTCAGTCGTCGCTCTGGAAGTGTGAACCCGTACTCCAAGTTCTTCGATTTTATTCTTGAGAAGCAAGCCGCCCCATTCATCGATCTGCAGGGCCATCAGTCTTGGCGCAAACTCAACAACATGGGTTTCGACCCCCATTTGCTTCAATGCGTTGGCCGCTTCAAGGCCGAGCAGCCCACCACCTACTACGACACCGACGCGCGCTTCTTCGCCAGCGGCCTGGATTGCTTCCAGATCTTCGATGGTTCGATAAACAAAACTATTGGGGCGGTCGTTACCAGGAATCGGTGGCACGAAAGGAAACGAACCGGTCGCCAGAACGAGGCGATCATAGGCGATCGTCAATCCGTTTTTGGAAGTGACCGTCTTACTGTCACGGTCGATCGCGACAACCTGATCACCGATGTGGCAGGTAATGCCGGAATCGGCGAAGAAATTGTCTTCGACCAGCGATAGCGCGTTGGCATCGCTGCCAGAAAAATACTCAGACAAATGCACACGATCGTAGGCTGGACGCGGTTCCTCGCAGAAAGTCACAACCTCATACTGCGCAGTGAGATTACGCTCCTGTATGGCTTCGAGGAAACGGTGTCCAACCATTCCATTGCCTACGACTATTAGTGTCTCTTTACTCATAAATCAAAACCGAAAAATAGCTTTCAATAAACCTCTGGTGAGGATCCCAGAGAACGCGGAGTGTCAGCGCCGGAGCCTTTTTGGTGCACACCAAAATAATCTGCACCACTCTGGTGCATGCCGGAAACTAACAGAAGGGAGGTGAGGCTTGGGTTATAACCGTCAGGTCATCAAGAGCAAGGAGAGCCAGACCACGACGCAGGCAAGAACTAAACTGGTTGCCTTCCAGAACACTACCGGATTACGTTCCAGCAGCGGGCGATTATCCTGTGATATCAACGCCTTATTGGGATTGCGCAAGTCATAGAGAAACTCTGAGAGTTCTCGATACCGGTGTCCGGCATCTGGGCTAACGGCTTTCTTGAGTGAGCCATCAAACCACCCTGGAATTGCGCCATTACAATCCCTGGCAGGAATGTAGCACATTCCTTGCCAACTTTTTTTCGTCCAACTCGACGGCATCTCGCCGAAAGGCAGCTTGCCAGTGAGCATTTCGTACGCGATAACGCCGAGTGAAAAAATATCAGCATTACTCGCAATAGGCTTACCGCGCACGTACTCTGGAGCGGTGTAATTCTTCGTGCCAAGTATGGATTCGCGATAGACTGGCGAATCGATTTCTGCGATTCCTGCTACCTTCGTTGAACCAAAATCAACAATCTTCCAAGTACCCTTCTGGTCCACCATGATGTTGTCTGGTTTAAGATCCTGATGCAGCATTTCCTGACGATGAAACGCCTGCAAGCCTTTGGCAATTTGTTCCACTATGCGGCGCACTTCTTCCAACTCGGGGCGCGGATTATCGTGCATCCATTGCCGTAGTGTTTGCCCAGGTAAATACTCGGAGATGTGATAGAGAAAATTTCTCCGCCGTGTCGGCTCATAAACCTTGAGAACGTGTGGATTATCCAGTCGGCGCCCTACCCACTCCTCCAACATGAAGCGATCAATGTAGGCGACATCTTCCTTGAAATTTGCCGAGGGGGTTTTCAGCGCAACCAAGAGTCCAGTTTCGGTATCTTCAGCACAATACAACTGAGATCTACTGCTGGCGTGTAACTCACGCACGATGCGGAAACCATCCAGAATCATCCCTTCATTGAGATCAGGTGGAAACGGTAGTTCTGTAAGCTGTTGATAGATTTCATCTGCCTGTTGGGCAGGCAGAGAATCGATTCTGAGAATCTGGCAACTGAGGTTATCGTTGCTGTCGTTGTCGCTTGCTTTACGAACGACAAGCTCTGCTGCCTTGTTTAAATCACGGCTGTCCGCGAGGATGATATTGCGGATATCCCGACCATCGATGAAGTCGTGCACACCGTCGGTCGTTTGTATCAGAAAATCACCGGTTTGCAGGTCATGCCTGCTGTAGTCGATCTGTAACTGTATCTCGCTGCCCATTGCTCTGCTGAGATAACTTTTGTCACTACTCACCCATGTTCTATGGTCCACTGTGAGTTGCTCAAGTGAGTCGTCACGCAGGCGATAGATTCTGCTATCGCCGACGTGAAACACATGAGCAGTCACTGATTTACAGATGACTGCGCTGAATGTACTGATGCGACTTTCATCGCGGGTACTACCCAAACCCTGACGGTAGAGCCAGATATTCAGGGCATTGAGAATTTGTTGTGCGGACTTTTTAACGGACCAGCTTTCCGGCGTACTGAAGTAGTCGCTAAGAAAACCAATGACACAGGCTTTGGCGGCATCCCCGCCGTAATCGCTGACACTTACTCCGTCCGCAATTACAGCGGCAAACCCCTTCGTCTGTGCAAGCGCATGCTCGGCAGCCCGGTACCCCAGGCTGTCCTGATTACTGTCTTTCTTGCCGGCGATAGAATACTGCCCGACAGCTATTTCCAGTTCACTACTCATGGCAGCATCTGTTCGCTTCACAGGCGGGCATTATACTATGCCTCCGAGCCAGGCAACGAGCACAAACCCTAACTCAACTGACCTCGATAACCTGTACGGTTCCGTCTGGAAGCACTTCGACCATCTCGCCTTCCGGCTCATCGAGGAACGCGACCGCCACCAGGGTAATCAGCGAGGCAATTGCGATCATGCTGAAGAAGAACTGCGGTGTTGCAACTGACAGGACCGCGAGGAAGGTGATCGCACCGACATTTCCATAGGCTCCCACCATGCCGGCTATCTGACCTGTTAGACGGCGACGTACCAGCGGCACCATAGCGAACACAGCACCTTCACCCGCCTGCACGAAGAAAGAACAACTCATCGTTACCAGCACCGCCAGCCCGACCATCCAGGAGGAATCGATCACACTCATGCAGAAGTAACCGAGCGCCAAACCTGCCAGTGTAATAATAAGCGATTTGCGACGCCCGAAGCGGTCACTGAACCAACCGCCAGTTGGTCGCGAAACCAGATTCATGAATGCAAAACCAGAGGCCAGCATACCGGCTAATACCGGAGATAATTCGAAAGTATCCAGAAAGAATAACGGCAGCATGGATACGACGGCCAGTTCTGATCCAAACGTCACAAAATAGGCGAGATTCAGAATGGCGACCTGTTTGAACTTGTAACGCTGCGCTTCCGGCACCGGCGTGACAAACAATTGCTTGTTCGCCTGATAGACGTGCCAGCATTGATAGAGATAGAGAGCCAGCAGTACGACATAGATTATTACAGCGGTAGAACTGGTGAGAATATCGATATTCGCCAGTCGCCAGGTCAGAATGGCGAGCGCTCCGAACAATGGAATGTTCATTAGCAGACAAAACCAGAAATCTCCCTTGGTAGAAACTTCGAGTCCACCGCGCTTGTTGGGTTTGAAATACGTCGCACCTTCAGGTGTGTCCTGTGCAGTAAGAAAATAGACCAGCGCGTAGATCAGCAGTATCACACCCGTTGAAGCTACCGCGAGGCGCCAGCCATTCTCACCACCGTAGAGCAGCGCCAATGAGGGCAGTATCATGGCCGCTGCCGCAGAGCCAAAATTACCCCAGCCACCATAGATGCCTTCGGCAAGGCCGACCTGTCGCGAGGGAAACCATTCGCCAATCATGCGGATGCCGATCACGAAACCTGCCCCGACAAAACCCAACAAAAAGCGTGTCAGCAACAACTGCTCGAACGAATCCGCCAGAGCAAAGGCGAAGCACGCGATACTGCCCGCCGCCAGCAAGATGGAAAACACCAGACGCGGACCATAATGATCCACCGCCATGCCGATCAATATCCTGGCGGGTATGGTCAATGCCACGTTGATCATGAGAATCGCACTGACTTCCTGTGCGCTCAGACCCAAGGTGTCTCGAATTGTCGCCATCAGTGGCGCGTGGTTAAACCAGACTACGAAAGTCAGGAAAAACGCAAACCAGGTCAGATGCAAAATGCGAATTTTGCCGGTGAAGGAAAACAAATTTAGCGAGGAACTCGAAGACTGCATGACACAGGGCTCTCCATTGATTCGGTTATTGGAACAGGCAGCTCGTGGCCACCATACATTCGAAAACGTAGGTGATTGAGCCGCCTTTAGCACAACAACCCGAAGCAAAGCACTGCGCTACAGTACTTCGCCGCTTCAGAATCGTGGGCACGATCATTTCTGAAGCAGGAATTTGCACAAGCCTAGAGCAATTAGTCTGCCAACTTTTGGCCCACAGCCCTATACCATTGTTTTATATAAACTTATTTCCCTCCATTCAGATTCCAGAGGGCTCACTTTGCACAAGTAAGGCACGCACAAGCGAAATTGGCCGACAGAATTGGCACCTATACTGTGCATATCGCCCCCTGCTGCACTCAAATCGCCCAGATTCGTGACGCATGGCAGCGCGTAGTCGCCATGCCGGTTTTGCAAACTGACCGTCGCAGACCGCTTTGTCCCAGTTTGGGGCGCTGAGCCGCCAATTCTTTTGGCAGTGTGGAATTCGCAGCCACTGCAGCTCACTCTATTTTCCTGCGCTTGTTCGCCGATACCCAGTGTGACGAGGCATTTCCTGCTCTATTTCGGAGCGGTGCCGGTATACAGGTCCGCGAACAAACAACTCCAGCAATGAAACAGCGCAGCCACAGATCAGTCACTCGGAACACGGTTCCCGCGGGCGCGGAACTCAATTCAGTGCGGGCCAATGCGGTACAACGTCTGGCAAGCGCAACTCTTCCGGCTACTGTCTCAATTGCTCAGCGGAGATTGGCTCGCGTTGGAAATAGCCCAGCCGGCAACTCCCTGACCCAATTACAAACATCAAAAAACACGCGCCAGCGGCAACTGATGCAGCTTATGTACAGGGAAGAAATGACCCTCGCTCAGCAGGCCATCGCGCGCAATGGCGACGTCAGAACTGACTTGCCTGACCAAAGCGACACAAGCACACATGTCTCTGCTGAGAACCGCAAAGAGAAAGAGGAAGAGAAGCGGCATCAGGCGAGCATGAGCAACGCCTGGAAAGTAGCGGGCAGCAAATCCGCTACAAAATAACTGGACGGGATCACAGGACGAGAGAACAGGAAAGCGTATCCGGGCTTACACGAAGCAGTTTTCAGAACAGTACAGGACGACTGTTCTCTTGCACGGATTGATATTGAAAGGCTCCCCAGTAGAAAGGATGACTGTAACGCGGTGTTTGCATGAGCTGTTCTTGCGCGTAGCTCAGTGCCTCCGCTGCTGACAGTTGAAGCTCCCACAGGGCTTCATAGAAACTCGACATGAACTGTGCATTGGCACGATCTGAAATAGGCCAGAGCGTTGTGAGCGCAGCTTTTGCACCACTGGCCAGGAAAACACGCCCAAGACTCATCAGCGGCTCGCCATTCAACGCTTGCCCAACACCTGTTTCGCACGCGCTGATGACAACGAGTTCATTGAGAAAGCTTCTGGCTACAATCTGGTCGGCAGTGACAAGCCCGGAGGCCACCGAATTTCCTATTCCGTTGGCCAGCGCAAGACCAAGCAACAAGGGGTCGTTTTCACTGGCAAAGCCATGCGAGGCGATATGCAGAATGCGAGCTGTGCGCGCAGAATCGCCATAGAGATTCTCGATGCTCGCCTCCTCACCCAGAAAAGCCCTGCTGGTCTCGCTTCCCACCGTGTTGATAATCGATTCGGCTTCGAGTTGGGTATAGGGCAGCCTCGGGAACTCTGGCTCTCTTATGTTTCGCTCAGCGGCAGCATTTGTCCCCGCGATTACCGGGTCGGCAAGAATGGCGACTTCGAGGCGTTCTGTCCCAGCCAGATCAGCGCGCTCTTCACGGCTATCACCTGTTGAGGTGAAATACTCGCTTAACGAAGGGACCATGACGATTTTAGCTACTCCCTCTTGTTGCGCACGCTGAAAGTACGAGAGGACATTGAATGGCAGCCTGGTCAGCACGCCATCGGCTTCAATCAGCAACGTATCCGAAGCGGAATCCAATCCAGCTGGCAGCAGGGTTTGCGCGAGTTGCCGAGTACTCAGCAAATCGCTGCCCGGGGATTCGAGCTCCGCGAGGGCCGCATCAATCTCACGAGCGAGTGCATCCCTGCCCGGTAACTCGTGGATTGACTGCATATCTCCATCGAGAACGATGAGATGACTGGAAGTTTCACCGACACTGTAAATCAGTGCGGATGTTTGATCAGTGAGACGCTCCTGAATCTGTTCTCTGCTCAGATAGACAAGTGCGGGGTTTCCTGCAAATTGCTCGAGTCTGCTTCGCTCGAGTTGCTCTTCTCTTCGTGCCAGTTCGCTCTCCAGTGCCGCACTGGGAAGACCGGCCAGCACAGCACTCACTAACTCCTGTCGGATCTCTGCTACCTGACCGGCGAGTTCAGTGACTTCGTCATTCCCGGTGTTCGCTCCAGCCGCAGTTCGGGTCTGCCTTAAATTGATTGCCCTTGATTGCTGAATCAGGGCCATGGCACTTTCGAGCCTGCTCATTTCTTCATCTTGCAGAAAATCGTTTAGATAGGTGCTCACCATCAATTGTTGAATATGCGCAGTTCTGCTCGCCCAACGTGCTCCCTGAAATTGGTAGTCCACCGCCCCGGCGACGGCGTCAATCAGTGCAAGTGCCTGTCTACCCGTCTGCACGATGTGCTCCGACGCTGACTGCATCGCGTAGGCTTGCATCCGCAAGTACAGCAGCTCAAGATTCTGTAGTGGCTCGCTATAGCGATCCGCCAGCAGAGCCAGCGCATTATCTATCAGAGCAAGCGCGGCATCGCTTTGCAAATTCGCCAACTGCAGGCGCGCTTGCAAAATGTCGAACTCGAGGACATAGAACAAGCGTGAGGCAAACTCCAGTCGGTCGCGGCCCGAGGCGGAAGACAGGTTCATTTCCTCAACAATGCCGGCAATTATTTCGGTAGCCGCAGCATTGTCGCCAAGATCAATCAGATTGTGGGCAGTCTGACTAGCCAGGCGCAGTTTCGCCTCGATTGACTCACCTTCCTCGATGGCATCCCGAATAGCAAACAGCAGGGTGAGTGCTGCCTCATGCTCTTGCGCGGCACGGAGTACTTCGGCAAGCTCCAGTTGCGTGTGAAAAAGCTGCCTCTGCAGCCCGAGTCGCTGATACATGGCAATCGATTCTTCATAGCGAATTCTTGCGCGACGATAGTCCCCCAACGTGAAATAAAGATAACCGAGTCGCGCTCGTACGAAGGCATGCCCTTCTTCGTGTTTCGAAAACTTGCGCAACTCCAGCGCTTCCAGATACAAACTCAGTGCTTCATTGACTTCCCCCCTGCCCAGTGCAGCGTAAGCCTGGTTATTACGGAGTGCTGAAAGCGGGTCGTTGTCTGCAACTGATTGATAAATGCGTTCCGCATCGAGGAGTAGCTGCTGGCTAATCGCGTTGCTTCGGCCTTCGGAGAAGCTGTAAAACCCTGCCAGATACTGGATTAGCCGGGCACGCAATGAAGGATCGGGAAAATCCTGCACTGCAGCAAGATTGTTCCGCATTAATTCTCCCGCATTTTCCATCAAGGCATCGTCACCACTCGTGCGTGCCGCACCGACCTGAATGGCTGCAAGCGAATTGGTGGCTTGTGCGATCATCCACTGCTGCTCCGTTTCATTACTGAACGCGGTAACTGGCAAGGACTCCACAGCAGTGACGAGAAGCTCTGCCTCCTGCAGTGCCTGTGGGACATAGAGTCCTTGATAGAGCGCAATGACATACTGCCATTGCAAATAAACAGAGCTCGCATCGTCGAGGCGCTTTTCTTCCAAATAATTGGCGAGCGTGGCTATGGCTCTCTCGGTTTGCCCAGAGCGCACAAGGGCTTCGGCATATATTAACCAGAGATGATCTTGCAATTGCGAAGCGACAGACTGCTCGCGGAGTGGCTCGAGAAGCGCGATTACTTCTTCAGCTCTGCTCTCGGGCCGCAGCCAGATCCGAGCTGCAGCATGCAGCGCCAGCGCCACTACCCAGTCTGCAGTATCGAATGCTTCAATCTCACTCAGGCGGAAGGTGATATCGTCGCGGCACAGATTGAGGACACTTGCAAACTGGATGGTATAGGCAGTACTTTGCTGCGCAGAATTCTCCAGCGCGAGTACTTCGGTGCCAAAAGAATAGTCCGGACCTTCTTGTACAGAGTGGGTGTTGAGCAGCGCGAATTCCGACTCGTCGGATGGTAATCCGGATCCCTGCCCTGACTGCAACACCCGCATGGCGAGATCAAAACCCTGCTGCTCCAGCAACAGAATCTTGCGCTCGCCCGGGGCAAGACTGAAAGATGTAATGGTTTCCCAGTCAAAACTGTCTTGTGCAAGTGCACAAGGGGACAGCGTCAGGAGACTGTAGAGTATTAGCCTTCGAACCACTTCCAGCATGAAATCATGTAATCAGGCCATTCCGGATGTTCCCAGGTGAGAATGACATCATTGACCTGAATTTCTCCTTCTTTGGTCTGCAGTGGACTCTTCTGCAATCGACAATACACGAGCCTCCACTGAGTGTTCCCGACCCGGACAGGTTGGTCAATGATTTTCTTTCGCACCACCAGCGGACTGAAACGGCCTCCGTAAAGATCCAGGTCGGGAGTCGGAATGAATTGCAGGGAGTTGTTGATCAAACGCTGCGTATCGTTCCATTTCTCTCCCGTACACTCGAGCTGCAGGTACAGTTCACCATCGTCCTCCTGAATGGAGGAACTCACTTCCCAACCCGGGCCGTAGTCTCCGTGATAGCCATTGGCAAAAGCCTCTTTCTCCGGGATATCGGCACTCTCCAGATGATCCTTGTAAATATAGGCAGTCTGCTGGTGATTGATCACGTAACGTTCGAGTCTTTCTCTGCGATTCATTCTCTTCTCCTTCGGTCAGATGTTACATGGCTCCAGCATGCATCAATAGCTCATACATGTTGCGAACCTCGGGTAAATTATATTGGGTCTGCATCTCGCTCTTGCGGCTGGTGAAGTCCCATCCACCAGCGTGCCGGGTTGCGTTCTTGACAGTCTCCAGCAATAACACACTGCCCAGGGGGCCAAGCCGTTGGCCGCCACTCGGATTACTATCGGCCTCAATCAGAATAAAGAGCCAGAGTGGCATCGGATCCCAGAGGCCGATCTGCTCAAGCTGTCCACGCAATTTCCTGTTCGGTCTCGAGACATCAATATCCGGCGTCACTCCCAGTGGCGCTGCCTCACCGTCACCCACGGACTGCGCGCGCAGCTCTGCTTGCACCAGTCGCGCCATCTCCTGCCCTGACACAATTGCCTTACCCATACCGGCTAGCAAGTTCATCTGCACGATATCCGGGTTGGGATCCTGCCTCAATTCAGGTGTTACGAACGGATTGATGCGTTGTGAAAGTTCACGCATTTCCCGCGGGCTATGATAAAAAAACAACGACCAGTCAACACGCATATCAAGTGGTGCGCCCGCATAAGCCGGGTTATGACCGCTAAACTCAAACAGCTGTTTGAGTGTAAGTTCTTTCTTGACACCGCCATCAGTATTCAACACGTATTTACGACGTACCTGTGGATGACCGTAACGCCCGGCAGCGTGCGTGATTTCATAGGGCAAGGTCGATTCGCTTTCAGGCACATCAATGATGATCGGCTGTTGCTCACGCCACAACGCTGCGTAGACAGTCTTATCACAAAGAGTTGACAGATATTCGTTGAGAATAATGTCTTGCATGCAAACGCACAGATAGTCGCGCGCCAGATTGTAGAGAGTCTCGCTATTTGCTGCGCTAAGCGTTGGCAGCAAGCGGAGCTGATTGATCAGCAGATTATGGAAAAACTGCAGGTGCAGATGCAGTTGTGCGAGGACAAAATGATCATCGTTGCGGAATTCAGGAATGAAAGCTTCTCGAGTATCAGGATCGCGGACGAAATCAGCGAGACAGGTTTCGTCCCGGGGCTTGAATCGAAAGTGACCGCTTGCCTGATCTATCTGTCTGCTGTCATTGAAATCCGGATAGACACTGTCGAGGTCGAGCCTGGGAGAGCGTGTATTGACAGCTTCCCTGCCGGCCAGTTCATGGGCGAGAAATTGTCCCAAATAGGTATAGCCTTGAGGGATTGCGAAACTCCCTTCATCCCATTGATCGGAAATGGCTACTAATTCTCTGAAGTGATGTTTGACGCGATCTGCCAACTCAGGATCTTCCCTCGCCAGTCGCAAATCATTGGCAATAATCGCCACCGCGGCTCCTCCGCCTTATCGTGGGATCGAGCTTACTGAGAAATGGCGAGAGAGTAAATCGCCAAACAGCGATTTACTTGATTGAATACCGGGAAGGACCAAGAGCCCTTGCTAAGATGGGGTTTGCCTCGCGTCCAGGGCTCAACTGCTTCCCTAGCGCAGGTTCACGGCATAGCGCAGTGCTGTGTCCCCATTTGACTCATCGACAAGAGAAATTTCGAATGCACCCGCTACCGGCTCACGCAGTAACAGGGCGACATACCCTTCGCCGCCACTGACCTGATTAGTCGCCTCGTAGACAAGGTCGCCACTTTCTGTGTTCCGAATTGTCACTGTGAAGGGCCCCGCGGTCGTATTCGGGCCTGCATCGACATTGAGTAATAGCGGGAACTCGGCATCGATATTCAGAGACTGCGATGCGTTTCGCAAGCCTTCGATATAGTGTGTCGATGCAATGAACAGACTTTCGACAGCCGCATCTCTTACTAGAGTTTGCTGCAGCCCCAACATCGGGATTGATACCAGTAGAACTACCACGGCCGCTGCGGCAGTCAGAGGCTGAAACATCCACTCGCGGAATCCCAACACAGCAGACGGCTTGTCCGTTGCCAGCAAGGCATCCTGGCACTCGTGCAGCGCTGCAATGAGCGCTTCTTCACGCTGCGTCTCACGAATCAGATCGCTATCATTCATCAAGCGCACTTCAAACTCGCCCAACTCATCTGCAGTCATCTGCTTGCGCAGATAGCGGAGAATCTGTTCATGGTCCTGTGGTTTGAGTTGATTATTGCTCATAGTGTGTTCCGCAGTGGCCTGTTGGCTTCAATCCAATTGAAACGCGTCAAATATCACATTCTGTTCCACGAGCTTGCGGAATCGCTCCCTGGCTCGTGAAATCACCCGATCGAAGTGGCGATAACTCAGATCGAGTTCATCACAAATTTCGGCTTTGTCCTTCTCGTCGAGGTAGAAGGCCTTCATTATCAGGCGATCTCGCTCATTACTCATATTTTCAATAATGCCTTTCACCGCGACTGCAGCCTGCTGCCGAACAAGCTCCTGGTATTGGTCAGTATCTGCCGACATTGTTTCAATCAATTCCGTATTACTCGCTGTCTGCTGCCGGGTTTGCCTGCGCACATGACCGATATATAAATTAATGGCCGTCTGCTGCAGATAGGCACCCAGTTTGTCAGGCTCGTTTAACGCATTCGCGCGCAATTTTTCCAGAACAATGACAAACGCCTCCTGTTGCAAATCCGCCACCAGATCAATATCCGCGGTGCGTTGTCGCAGGATATAGCCCAGTCGAGGCGCGAATTTCTCAACGAATGCATGCTCCGCGCTGCGATCCAGTTGCTGTATACCTGCAACGATAGCGGCATTTGTCTCATAGCCAGGCAAAATTTTGTTCCTTTGATTCATTACTGCCGCTGTCCCTTCGCTACCGGATACAGCGGCTTGGCGGTAGTCAGATTCAAGTGCTTGCTGGTCCTTTGGCCTTCACTTTCCGGTGTCGTCATAGAGTGTGTCGGCCGATTGGTCCGTCAGGGACAGGGGTCTTCGCCCGCCACCGGTGTCGCCCCAGACGGCAGATAGCGGCAAGGATCCGCGCCTTCAAGAGAAACCGTAGCGCCAGCCCGGATCAGGGCATTGGTACCCGGTCCCTGAAAGAAGCTGTACCCTTCCCGGGATTCGAGCCATGCCATGGGGCCACCAACCTTGAGGCCGGCGTCAAGAGTGGCCTCTTTCACCCGTGTTACGAGGGCTTCATAGTCAGGATCGCCCTGCCTCCTGCCAGTGAAACTGCTTAGATCAGAGCTGGCAACGAACACCACATCCACCCCAGGTGTGGCCACCACCTGGTCGATAATCTCGACCCCTTCAGGCTGTTCGATCATGGCAACGACCATGATGTTGTCGTTCGCGAAGCGGCGGTAATCCCTGCCCCAGATGGCACCATACTGCCCGCCTCCCTGACTCCGCTTGCCGAGCGGTGGATATTTCGCGTAGGTCACGGCATCCTGGATTTCTTCCAGTGCGTCTACCATGGGCACGATAATACCGAGCGCACCGATATCCGTGGCCTTCTGGATATCCCCTTCTGTTGCTGCAGGGATGCGTATAAACGGGATCGCAGGCGCATCCTTGCAGGACGCTATCATCGCCGCGACTTGCGAATAGTTGAGTGGGCTGTGTTGCATCTCAATCCACATGAAGTCGAATCCGGCATTGGCCATTGCACAATAGGCGTCCGGATCCGGCGTTGAGATCGTTCCCCCAACCACGGGTTGTCCATTCGCGAGCTTTAACTTCACCGTGTTGAAGATCCGAACTTCCTCATCCTGTGCCTGCAGCGCACAAGACAGCAAGCCTGCTACTAGTAACATCGGTAAACTGAGTTTGTTGCATGAAAGTCCCATAATCCTTGCTCCAATCGGTGCCGCGGGCGGCTGTTTTTTATTCTGGAGTACTGCTTTTGACCGCTTGCTCCTGCACGCGCCAGTTCGTCGGCTTTGTCCAGACAGCGCGTGCATGTCCCTGTTCTGCACAGTTTCCCACAAAACTCCTATACGAGGGCAGAAATCACCCGAAGTCGCGGTTAAACCTCAATACTGACGGGGCTTGTAGCCATTGAACAATAATCGACCAGAGGCAAAAGCGCTAAGTGTTTTGCGACAAATTGTCGTAATCATCCACTGTAAGGGGGCTACGCGCCATCGAAACTCGTCAAATTTCGGGGACAAGAACAAAATGGGGATCCTATCCAAAATTCTGAGCGCAAACAGTGAGAAACCGGCCAGTACGAGCAGTGCTGGCTTTGAAGACCTCAGCGCAATTCAAATTCCGTCACCAGCACCAGACAACACAGCAGAACTGACTGCTGCCCGGGCGCGGTTAAAGGAATCTCAATCGATGCTCACGGCGATCAACAAAGTCATGGCCGTCATCGAATTTACACCACAAGGCGACGTGCTTTCTGCCAACGACAATTTTCTGAGCGCGATGGGTTACCAACTTGAAGACATCGTTGGCAAGCATCACAGCCTGTTCGTAGACACGGTTTACTCCAGTAGCGTGGAGTACGACGATTTCTGGAAGCAGCTACGCAGCGGGAAGTTCGATGAAGGTGTCTACAGGCGTGTCGGACAGGACGGCAAGGAACTCTGGATACAGGCGTCATACAACCCTGTTTTTGATGACAATGGCGACGTCGAAAAAATCATAAAGTTTGCCACCGACATCACTGAACAAAAATTGCGTGCCGCTGATACCAGCGGGCAACTAGAGGCGATTCATCGCGCTCAGGCCGTGATCGAGTTCCGGCTGGATGGCACCATCATCAGTGCCAACGAAAATTTCCTGAAGACACTCGGCTATGAGCTGGATGAAATCCAGGGCAGGCATCATCGCGTGTTCGTGGACAAGGACTATGCCGCGAGTCGGGAGTACAAGGAATTCTGGAGTAAGCTTAACGCGGGTGAGTTTCATCAGGGCCGATTCAAACGCATCAACAAGGCGGGAGAAGAAATCTGGATCAGCGCCACCTACAATCCCATTTTCGATGCCAGCGGTAAACTGCATAAAGTCGTAAAATTTGCTTCCGACATCACTGAGCGAATCAAACTCGATCAGATGGTTCACGATGCCATGCAGGAAAGCGCTCGTGTCATGCACAGCCTGTCCAACGGGGATCTCGAGCAACGCATGGACGGCGACTACACCGGTGAGTTTGTCGTGCTCGCGGACGCAGTCAACAGTTTCAGCTCCCGCCTACAAACCATGGTCAAAGAAATCAAACTCACCACCGAAATTGTCAAGGAAGGCACCGAAGGCATTCGCGCGCGCAATCACGAAATCGATACGCGTACTGAGCAGCAGGCGGCTAGCTTGAATCAAACTTCTGCGGCCATGGAGCAATTTACCGGCACTGTTCAGCAGACTGCGGCCAATGCATCCGAAGCTGATATCTTGGCCAAGAGCGCGCGTGAGGAAGCTGAGAATGGTGGCGATGTCGTCAGCAGTGCAGTTGTCGCCATGCAGGCGATCAATGAATCGTCCAATAAAATTTCCGCAATCATTAGTGTGATTGATGAGATTGCCTTTCAAACCAATCTGCTCGCACTCAATGCGGCAGTAGAAGCAGCACGCGCTGGTGAACAGGGTCGAGGATTCGCTGTCGTTGCTGACGAAGTGCGCAGCCTGGCGGGTCGTAGTGCATCCGCTGCCAAGGAAATCAAGGCGCTCATAACCGATAGCAATGCCAAGGTCAGCGAAGGAACGACGTTGGTTAACAATTCAGGCGAAACGCTTGAGCGAATAGTCAACTCCGTAAAGAAAGTGAATGACATCATCTCGGAGATTGCGATGGCCAGCAATGAGCAAGCCAGCGGTATCGAAGAGGTCAAGCGCTCTGTTCTGGATATGGATACCATGACCAGAGACAGTAGCGCACTGGTAAAGGAAGCATCGTCAGCGAGTGATTCGCTAAGTGCACAGGCCAACAAGCTGGACGAGTTGGTAGCTTTCTTCCGGTAATTTTGCTTCGGCTGCAGGTATCAGTAAAACCGGCAACAGGTTACTTCCAACACGATTTCTTTAGCGGATCGAAAACCCTGGCCGCTTAGCTATGCTGCGGCAGACTCGCTGATATTCAATCCCTGTTTGAGTGGCACTAACTGCTTCTCATAGTGCTGCCAATGAGCAACTGACCGCGTATTAATTGCCTGCCGGACCTGATTGTAGCTCGCAGTCATCGTTGTGCCTGTAGAGTGCTGTGGTGTGAGACAGGCGTCTTCCCAAGGTAGCTCGCAGAATTCCAAAAGTCTGGCTATCTCCTCATTGGGATTGCTGACCAAGGCCTCATAACTCAGATCAAGAATGGGGTTTGGCAACACAGCATGCCAATGCGCCATTAGTCGCTCGTAGCGTCTGATATAGCGTCCTGTGCACTCCAGATCCTGAGTGAATCCCATATCAGTCGCCGATGCAAAATTGGCCATGTAACAGGACAGCCCGACTGCCATCGGATCGCGGGTACAGTTGATTATCTTGGCCTCCGGGAACAATGTCGCTATCAACCCGAGATACAGAAAATTCATCGGCATTTTATCGGTGAATCGTTCGGCTTCGCCTGCTATCTGCTCAAGCGCCTGCTCAAGATAGAGAGCCGCCGCTTCATTGGCAACGTCAACATTCAACGCTCTCAGATTCGCCGGGTACGCATCGCCAACAGCGAGCATCACGGGCAATTCATTTTGGCTTATCATTGCTATAAATGGCAGCTCGCCACCTGCATCGACTGCGGAATGACGCGCAAGTATTTTTTCGGTAAGGCTTGTTCCGGAGCGTGGCATACCGACAATAAAGATTGGTCGATTTGATAGTTGATTTGCTACGCCCATCGAGCTCACTCGCTCTTTGGTAAACCAACCTATCATGCTATTGACACTGGCTTCGTGCGCAGCATCATCGAAGAAATTGGGTCGCTGCTTGTTGGCAGCGTCGATTGCCTTGAAGGCCTTGTCGTAAGCACCCAACGCATCATAACTCGCTCCGAGCAGATTCAAACTCGTGTGCCGCATCCCTACCGACAGTGCATCTTGCTCCACTGCCTTCTCCAGCAATTCAATCGCGTGTTCCAGTTTTCCGTA
The DNA here is from genome assembly GCA_965228725.1 of uncultured Pseudohongiella sp. Classification (GTDB taxonomy): domain Bacteria; phylum Pseudomonadota; class Gammaproteobacteria; order Pseudomonadales; family Pseudohongiellaceae; genus UBA9145. The sequence continues at coordinate 889,423 of OZ245834.1, forward strand.
GCGTTTCGCGAGTCTGGCATAGACGTGTACCGCCCCTATGTGTAGAGAGCTGCCTCGCGCTGTAGCAACGCCATTGATAAGCGGATCAATCAACGCAAAAGCCGCCTCGTATTCGCCCTGGTGTTCCAGTATGTGCGCCTTATTGCTGATGACGGCGGCGTCACCAGGAGCAAGATTCAGCGCACTGTCTGCAGCGTGAGCTGCTCTGTCCCATTCGCGAACATCCAGAAGAATTTGGCTCAATAGCAAATGTGCTTCCGCAGCATCTGGAGAAGCATCCAGCGCAGCTTCAACGATTTCAATCGCTTGAGAGTACTGCCCGAGACATGCGTGGTTACGCGCTATCAGCAGTCGATCTCGCAATGCAATGGAACGCGAAGCAAGCAGTTCTCTCGCATGCGGCAAGGCTAGCGAGTATTTCCCTTGTGCGAACAACGCCTGCAAGAGTTGTCGCAGAGCAGACGTATTGCGGCTATCCAGAGTAACTGCCGCTTGCGCCATGCCTTCGGCCTGGGCAAATTGCCCCATGCAGTTGAGACTCTCAGCATTGTCAGCGAAAACGTCCGGAGAGCGCAGGCCGAGTGAAATTGCTTGGTTAAACAGGTTGCTGGCCGCTGTGAAATTTCTTGCAGCCTGCACGATTTTCGCTGTGAGATGATACAGACCTGCATTGTCTGGAAAGCGATTTATCAGCTTTGTACTCAGAGCATAGGCTTCCTGCAACTTGCCTGCTTTGAAGAGGCGTTGCACTTGTTTGATTTTGGCAGAAGAAACTGTAATGGGCATGATCGCTGCACTCCTCCGCGAATACACTGCACAAGCATTGTGATTCGTCAGGTTCATCGAGGTTTTTCTAAACTATGCAGCATTCATGCCCAGTCATCACTGCGCAGCGATAGCAGTGAAAACGAGGCACCTTGGGACGGAATATGTCAGCGAGCAGCACTCAATTGCCGCCACAGGTGGCAATAATTGCCGTGCGTCTGGAACAAGAATGAACAATCGGATGGGGAAACATGCTGTATCGCCTACTGCTACTAAACAGCAAGCCGCAATGGTGTTATTGGCGAGGGTAGCTAATCGGGACCTGCAATTGGTTTACATCACGCGCTCGCAGCAAGCGCGCAATCATGCATGCGAGATTTCGTTCGCGCGTTATCTATAGCCATCGAAAGCTCATCCTGACTATAGGGCTTACCAAGAAAATCTACTCGCAAGGACTCCTGCACAGTAAGCGAGCTGGTGACATCTGCATACCCGGAAGCGAGCACGAGTGCGATCTGGGGATATAGCTCCAGTACATTTCTCATCAGGCTGATGCCATCCATGCCTGGCATCTTAATATCGGTCAATAACAGGTCGATGCAATCTGCATCTTTGGCGAGCATTGCCATAGCACTCTCCGCAGAACTGGTGGAAAACACCGTGTGACCCATCTGTTCCAGCATGCCCTTGCCTACTCGTAGCAGTTCCTGCTCATCGTCAACATGCAATATTGTTAGCACTTCGCCTGATCTGGGTGTGACACCGCCCTGCAACACATTCGGATTTTCCATCAGTGGTAACCAGACATTGAATGTCGTTCCCTTGCCCAGCTCCGATTCAACTGTAATGGCTCCGTCGTGTGCCGCCAGAATTCCCACTATTGCAGCCAGTCCCAGGCCGTGACCTTTTTCCTTGGTGGTAAAAAAAGGATCGAAAATCTTGGTCAAGATGCCAGGCTCGATGCCGCTGCCATCATCCATCACTTGCAGCTTCACATACGTGCCTGGTTGCAAGTTGCTACTTGCCTGCAACCCAAGTCCGGAAGGTATCGCAACTTGTTCCAGCGCCAGACGCAGATGCACGTTGACTCCTGTCTCTCGCGACTCGATTGCATTCTTGACAAGATTCATGATGACCTGACCAATCTGCGCTTTGTCACCACGCACAAAACACGGCATATCGAGATTGCAGATTTGTAGTTCACCCCCACTGGTCAATGAGGGTCGGATGATATCGGCAATCTCTGCTATCTGCTCGGTAAGCTCGAAATCTTCTTTAAGATTACTGCCCGTACCGGTATAGAGGAGAAGTTGCCGGCATAAACCTCCGGCAGATGCAGCGCCCTTAACGATCGCATCCAGACTAGTTCGCTGTTGTCCTGCCACCTGTTCCTGTTGCTTCAGGAGTTCAGCGTGCCCAAGAATCCCTTGCAGCAGGTTATTGAAATCATGCGCAATGCCGCCAGCTAATTTGCCGAGACTCTCATGTCGCTGGGCATTGATGAACTGTCTCTCCAGAAGGTTACGGTCATGGGTATTGCGTATCGTACCAGCGAACTGCACAGGTCCAGCCGCCCCAATTCGAATTGGGGAACAAGTGATGTCACAGTCGACTGGTCCGTTATCGGTGATGAAATTATTCGAGCATTGGAACGCCTCGCTGTTTTCGAGAGCATTTTCAGCGCGCTCTGTGAAATCCTCACTCTGTACCAGGTACTCGAAAACACTCTTACCCAACAGCTGCTCACGTTCAAAGCCGAACTGGGTAATCGACGGGGAGAGATTCAGGATGACAAATTTCGCATCCATTTCGAAGAACACTTCATCGACCGACTCGAAGAACACACGATATTTTCTCTCGCTCTCCAGAATCCGCTGCCGCGACAAATTGGTAGACAAGATAAGAAAACAAATCGACGCGATCGGAATCAATAGGCCTGCAAGCAGATACAGCAGCGCACCCACGTCCACGTAGTCACCATAGACCAGGGCCAAAGACGTGAACGCTGTTACTGCGGCAAACAACTGCAGCGTAGCAATCAGAAACCTGAATCCGCCTTTGATACAGACTATGCTAAGCAGGGGCGCCGCAAAAAACGCGAATGCAGTCAGCAATCGTAGAGCGCCGATCAGACCAATCTGCGCTCCATAGTCAAGAAGTAACGTTGCGCAATAGATTGCTGCGATCGTCGCGAGCACCGAAAAATTGAATCGCGAATGATTCGCTGACGCTGCAAGAAAACAGAACCCCGACACCCCAAGAAAAAACGAAGACAGGTAGAAGAAAGACAGCGCATCAGGTGCGAAAACCAGAGTGAGATTTACGGCGTGCCAACAAAGAATGAACAATTGCCCAACGAACGCATAGCGAACGAACGGCTGTCTGCTTGTGGCGTACTCCGTCCAAAGTGCAAGCGCTGCCATACCATTGAAGCCAAGCAATGTGGCATAGCTGATACTAATTTCGTTTATTGTAGGCATATCATGGCTTTCGCTTATAGAAGCAGTTCCATTCCGCGGAATCGTTCCGGCTGCAATTGCGGGCTCGCTCTAACAAGGTGAACTGATTATCTCATTGCGAAGCGCATCGTCTTCAGCTAACAAAGCTGGCAACAAGGCCATGGAGACTGCTACAAGGACATATCAGAAGTGCGAATAAGCAAACTGATAATTGGCCAAACAGTAGTGTGTCTCTGCAGACCAATTGTTCGCTCATACTCAATAGCACTGCCGAATCCTTGCAGTAACACCTCGCTACAGTCACAGAAACCGCTGCAAAGGCTCCGCTTCAGCGCATAACTGAGACATTTACCGATGCGACAAAATTGCGCTGAAAGTCGAGAAACAAGGCTTTCCAGTTTGCGATTGATCCGTTGCGATAGACGCCACGATAGTCGTCTCGCCAGAGTCCAACCTTGCGTGCCAGATCGATCAGTGCTTGCTCAGCAAATTCACTCACTCGAACCGACTGCCCTGGCGAAACCCTCACCCGACTTTTGTCTGACGTGCTGTAGATGACCTGATCGATCAAGCCATAAATGCGAAATTCAGTAAAAACTTGCAGCACGGCATAACGCTCATCCGCTGTACCAGTACCCAGTTTTGCTTCGAGTAACCAGACAATCTCATCACCGAACTCTGCATAGAGTCTGCGCATGGCACTGTGCTGTTCCTGCATGGTTTGAGAGACGGGGCTATCCGACACTGATTGGAATTCAGAAGTGCAGACTCTCTGAATCGAGTCGCATGCGGCAAAGGAATTTCCTGCAAGCTGCAAGGTAAGCAGTAAAATACCAGAACGCATACAGTTTTTTATTTCATTGCTGTATTTCATATGACGCTCGTTATTTCGCTTGTTAATTGGTATTACTGACTACGTCTGCCGACTATCCTGCCTTTAGTAATTAATCAATTGATTCAGCAATCTGCCTGATAACTAGGGAAAACCCCGGCTTGCCGCGACGGTAGCAGTAATCTCGCAGCCGCCCTTGCTTGCCGGCGATTTAGAAAATTATTAAGGGTATAGCGGCAGTGTTGCCTCGCGGCTATCCGCTACTAAGGCGCCCTCAGATATGGGCGCCAGGAAGGGTTGTTCAGGGGTCAGGAATGCAGCGATTTTCTGATCTCGCTCAATCTGGCCACAATCGTTTTACCCACGGCTTCTGGTGAAAAGTTCGCCTTGATGCTCTCCTTTGCCTTGCGACCGATTTGCGCAGCCAGTTTTCTGTCACCTGCAAGCTGCGACATGAATTGTGCTGCCTGCGCTACATCCGCATCAGCCCAACGCTGGCCTGCATTGTAAGGTCCAAAATCCTGCTCTATGGTGATGAGCTCATAGTCGACCGCCAGACAGTTTTCAGGCGTCATGTAATCCGTATTGCCTGACCAGTTGGTCAATATACAGGGCTTGCCAAGTGACATCGCCTCTGTGGGGCCAAGCCCAAATCCTTCTGAACGGTGCAATGACACGAAGCAATCGATCTGGGTCAACAGCGCATCAACTTCCTGACGGCTATGGCGCTTATCCAGAATAAGCACATTATCCTGATCACCGATCAACTTACGCAAGTCGGCCACTGACTCATCGGTGGCGTTATTCAATTTCAGCACCAGACAGACGGAATCGTCTGATCCTGCAAAGGCTTGCTTGAAAGCTTCCAATGCCGCACGCGGATTCTTTCGCTCAGCAATGCTACGCGTATCGTACATGGCAAGGAATGCAAAGGTATCTTCAGGAATCCCGAAATGCGACCTGCCATAGGTACTATTGGGCAACAGATCAACATTGTGGGGTATTGTAATAACCGGACAGTTGCTGACCTTCTCTACAGCCTGTTTGACGAACTCAGAAGGCACCCAAATCTCATCGACAAATTGTAAAGACGGGATCCATTGCTCCGGCAAATCCTCAAGCTCCCACGCCCAGTAGGCAATATTGTAGCGACCTGCCAGAAAATGGGTGGGTAATTCGGAGACTACCGTCGGCAAGAAGTCGCCATTTATGTGGATCAGGTTAATATCATATGGCGCATTGAGAATTTCTTTGTGCCTCCATAGATCATTAGTCATGCTAGCGGGATTTCCTGTCTCGAAATTGATAATCCCAAAATCCAGACTCGCTGCTGCTAGCGCCCGCGCATCGGAGCGCGCCCCCTCACCGAGCCCCATGTCTGCTCTGATATAGCCAATCAGATTGACACCAGGCTGCAAGCGACTGACCAGATCACGCTGTTCGTCCACAACCGTTTTAGGCAGTCTGTCGAGCAGCTCGCCAGGAGCAACATTGAACTCCTGACTGCAGTCCCATTTTGTCAGACTGAGATTGGGGTTGTAGTACCGATCGCCCGCTTCAAACAACTGACCCCAGCGCCGCCACATCGCCTTCTCATCTTCTGGCGGGACTGTCGCCTCCCGACTGATACTCTCGTGATGAATCAGCGTACAGCGAGAAGTCCAGAGGTTCCGGTATCCGTTCTTGAGTAAGCGCAGACAAAAATCCACATCATTCCCAACGACAGCCAATTCCTCATCAAAGCCATTGATCGCGTCAAACTTGCTACGGTGTACCATGAGGCACGCGCCGGTAACTGCAGAAGTTTCACGTACTCGCAGATCCAGACGTTGGTAGATATGGCGATCACCAGGCATTTTGTGGAACAAATGCAATCCACCACCGCCGTAGTTCACCAAGAACACGCCTGCATGTTGGAGAGCGCCGTTTGGATACAACAACTTACAGCCGACAGCGCCAACCTCGCTGCGCTGCGCCTGGCGTGCCAGTTCAGACAGCCAGTCAGCCTGGCGAATCTCGATATCGTCGTTGAGGAATAGCAGTAGCTCACCACTCGCAATCTCTGCCCCGCGATTGTTGAGCCGCGCCCAGTTGAATGCCTCGTTGCATTCCAGCACTTTGAGGCCCTGATCCGTAAGCCATTGAATCCCTTCAGGGTTTTTGCCACGACTGTTGTCGAGTATGATTACTTCGTAGTCAGGATAATCCGTGATCTGCAACAATGACTCGATACATGGCCGCACCAATTCCAGTTTCCCCATCGTGGGGATGATTATCGAGACTTTTGCGCTATCTGCAGCTGCCGGCAGTTGCCATATCAGATTCCTGACGAGGCCATCGGAGTGAAGTGTTGCAGGCATGTTGTTGCTACGCAGCCATTCTTCAATTGCTTCCAGCTCCAGCGCATTAATACTTGCTGTCTCCGCACTGCCGCGACGAGAAGACCACAACACTTCAGGCAACCTGTGCACAACTGCAGTTTGCAAACTCGCTTGCAAGAGAAAGCGATATATCCAGCAGTTCTCCCTGTAGCTCTCCAACCCTGTTCCCGGGGTATTGCCTAACAAAAGTTCGGCAGAAGACAAAACAACATCGCCGATGTAATTCGCAGCTACCAGGTGTTCGGGAGACCAGGAGAATGTAAAAACCGGATCTGTGCGAATGCCAGAGTCCTGAATCACATCGTGATCGGTGTAAATCAGCTCAGCCCCATTCTCTTCTGCAGCAATGAGCATGCGTTGCAACGCATAGGGCGCTAATACACATCCCGATCCAAGCAGTGCCACCCACTCGTCACGTGCAGTGACAGTTTCCAGCGCACCACTGATCCCCTTATGCTGCATAAAGGTATGCCGAACTTCATTGGCCTGCAATTCATCCTCAAACCGCGATTGGACAGCGTGGCTACTACCAATATAGTGCAGATTGAACGCAACGCCCTGCTGCGCAAGCAGGCTGGCGAGGGCCGCTAAATCATCACTCTCATCCCCCCGCGATAGATAAATAACCTGTAGTTCTCTATCATCTGTTACTGGAGATTTCGAGGTAAAAGCATACGCATAGCATTGTTCTTGAACTGCAAGCCATGCGTTATAAAGCTCTTCTTTTCTGTACAGAAAAAACCGGCACTCTGCGCGTTGAGTAATTCCTTTTTTGGACTTTGTCAGCAGGCGCAACTGATGCTCGCCGCTAGCGAGGTAACGCAGGGAAAGCCGCTCGAAAAATCCACATGTCGCGGCGTGAGCAACTTCAGGGTAGAGCCGTTGTACATCCGGACGCGACACCGATGGCGAAAAGTGGAAATATTCCAGCCCGTCGATACTCACTGTTATTTCGACCACACCGCTAGGTGCAAGTGCCCACCCCTGCAATACAAGAACTTCTGAAAACAACGCATTGCTCGGAGACGGTGAATCTACGTGAATCTGAACTGCCTCAGTACGGTCCGCGATGGACGCGTCATCCGCTTTAACTTTTTTTGATTTACTTCTTTGTTCTACAAGCTTGTTGTGCAGCGTCGGCGATTGCATGACCCGTGGGAGCAGCGCACGTTTCACTGGGGCAATGATGAAATGTTTAACTCGATGGGACAGATAGCGATAAGGTCTGGTGATACGCCATGAGAAAGACTGTAGTATTTCCTGCACGCCTCGGTTCAATTCTTCGTGCTGTTGCTGAAGCAAATCATGGCGTTGAATCAAAATTTTGTATTGCTGTTCTTGATATGCTTTGAGTTTTGAAAGTTTAGTATGACTCTCTAGAAGTAAATTGTGCTGTAACTGCAAATTCGAAAGCGAACTCCGTACGCCGACTAGGTCTATTTTGTATTTTTCCAAAGCATTCGTTGTTAATACTAATCTCTTCTCTCTTTCTCTAAGTTGGGATTGCAATTCTTCGATTTCCGCACGCTGGATTTTTTTATCTGAATGCAATGCATTAATATTGAGAAGGAGCTCTCGAATTTCTCCTGTTTGATCCAGACTTCCAAGCATGCGATTCACGTCTGCACCGTTCCATTGCGAAATCCATTTGCCCAACACCAGCTCACGCGCTTTCGAGTTTGCATTCCCTGGCGCGTAACGAAGCATGGGGTCACTGAGCGCAGTTTCCGATTCTCCGCCCTGCCTGTAAAATGCTGTAACTTTATCTACATGCACAAACTTTGTAATCTGTGATACCTGCAACCAAAAGTCCCAATCCTCATAGATATCAAGTGTCGCATCGAAACGACAACCATGCTCTCGCAATACTGAAGCAAATAGCACTGCATGTATTGGGATAAAGTTATCTCGCATCAACAGTGGCAAACTAAAATCGCGATTGAACACCTCACTCAGAAGCTCGCCATTTATTGCTGCTTTCTGCGTATTGCTGTAAGCGGCCAATTCATCGGCCCCTTGCAGGACTGCAAGTAAGCCCTCAATATGCGAGGGGGCGATCCAATCGTCTTCATCGAGAAAGAGCAAATAGTCACCGCTCGCTGCATCCAACCCGGCGTTAGCTGCAACTGGCCTGCTCATTTTTTCACCCGTACTGACTTGCGCCAATCGCTCACTCACAAGTTCTGCTGGCACTTCTATTGGCCCCTGACCAGCAGCATCTACCACAACCAGTTCAATGCGCGAATGCGTTTGCTCGGCGACGGACCGCAGCGCTTCACTCAACAGCGGGCGGTGCATGGTCCTGCAAATCACTGAAACAATGGGAGTTTCTGTTGAGCCGGGAATCCGCTCGTTATTGGATTTTTTAGTCATTGATGGGGCTTGGGTTTCGAAGAACTAATTGAGATCGCGCCGTATTGGGTTCCAGAGAGGAATAAATTCAAACAATCAGTCTGGGTTGGGCCTATCCCTACTCACTGCTCGTCGCCCGCATTATAGGGGAAACCGCTTCGGAAACCCCACCGCTTGAGCGTTAAAAATTTACCCGCAAGCACCCAATGCTCAGGTTCGATGAGAATTTACTGCAGACGGAAAACCCAATGCAGCAATCTCCAGCAATGTAGTTCCCGCAGCGATGCTTACTCCTCCCAGCGAACGCACTCATCGCCAGACCTGACCCCATAAATTAAGTGGGGGACCCGGCAATTTTGGGTCGCGCAGACCTCACGGCAAGACTTTCACGGTAATGGCAGGATCGCTGACTGGCGATTTCATAACAGCAACGTGCTGCAGGCCCCAACACTTAAAGGGAAACCACTCATGATATGGGATTCTTTAGACGTAAAAAGAATTCCCAGGAGGCAGGAAATCGGCCAACCCTTTAATCTAGTGGGAAAATGAGCAATTTTTCAGCATTTTCCCACGTTTATGACGGCCAATCTTTCCCAAAGTTTACCCAAATTCCCGTCTATTTTGTGGGGGAAAGGCAGTGGGAGAATACTAGCGAATACCCTTGTTATGCACTGACCTTATATATACAATAGCGTGGCCGATGGAGTAGGCAATTTTCGCACACTGAATCTCTAATTTTTAGTACAATGGTTTCTGCTAGCTACGGGTGAATTTTTGGAAGCAAATCAGGTGAATAGCGTTAACGTCAATCAGTTCTCACGTCAGCCCCTCTTGACCGCCATCTCGAGCCTCAAAGCGCTCGAAACCGGGCTCGATGCGCTCTCACTCGTCCCGGGATTTTCGTGTGCGAACCCGCAAAAGCGATTCTGCGCAGCGCGAGACTCACACCTGGATGCGCTGATCATTGCCGACAGCTCTTCACCCGAGATTGTCAGTTTACTCGCCCGAGCAACGATACCCGTTGTCTGGATCGATGAAAGTGCGAACCCACTCCAGCAGATAGACCGCGCCCTCAAACTCACTCCGGCGCGCCATCTACACGTTATCGCCCACGGTTCAGTTGCGGGAATTCGCTTTGGTGAACAATTCATTTCCGCGGATTCACTGCGTGACTCTTCTGCCCTGCTCCAAACCTGGGGCCTGCGCAGTATAGCCCTATGGGTTTGTGAAGCCGGCACCAACCACGAACTCACACAGGCTTTCGCAACGCTGACTGGCGCTGCCGTCTTCGCCAGTGACGACCTGCTCGGCTTCTCCAATGGTCACTATCATTGGGATCTTCGCCTTCACGCAGTGTCATCCAGCAGTTCTCAGATCGATCATCTTGCTCCGGTGCTACCGGTTCACACAGATCACGCGCTGCAGTGGGAGTTTACTCTCACTGATGACGACGATGACGATGATGATGACGATGACGACCAGAGTGATGACGACGATGATGGTCACGGCAACGATGACGATGACGATGACGGTCACGACGATGACGACGATGACCAGAATGATGATGACGACGATGACCAGAATGATGATGACGACGATGACCAGGACGACGATGACGACGGTCATGACGATGATGATGATCACGACGATGATGATGACGATGGTGACGACGATGACGACGCGCCCAGCATCAGCATCAATGATGTGCAAGTCGATGAAGATGACGGCACTGCGACTTTCACAGTAACCAGAACCGGATCAACAAACGGCACAACTACCGTTGACTTCAAAACCAAAGACGGTAGCGCCAAGAAAAACAAGGATTATGTCGAAAACAAGGGAACGCTGACCTTTTCCCCTGGAGAAACCACCAAGACAATCACGGTTACCTTGATTGACGATGAAATCATTGAAGGTAATGAAACGTTCATCGTTGAGCTGAGTAAGGTCAAAGACAACTCGATCAAAGGCGAGAAGATTTCAGACAAGTATGGTTCGGCGACTATTCGCGACGACGATTCGCAGGGCCTTGTTCTGGGTAACACCGAAATCACGACGTCTGAAGGGGGCTCCTATGGGGGCTTTACAATCAAGCTGCCTACCCAGCCTTCAGCCAACGTTACAGTAACCATTACCGGTCTTGATAGCACCGAAGGCTCGCTGAGCCGCAGCACACTGACGTTTACACCGTCGAATTGGAACACTGAACAAACGGTGCTCGTAACAGGTGTCAACGACGATCTGGATGATGGTGATATCTCCTATACGTTGACTGCTACAACGAGTAGCTCTGACTCCAACTACAACGGCCAGAATGCGAAAACTGGTACGGTCGAGATTACCAATCAGGACAACGATACCGCACCTTCACTTAGCATTAGCGATGTCAGCGTCAACGAAAACGCAGGTACTGTTGAACTCACAGTAACACGTGCTGGTGCAACTGGTGGCACGACCACTGTGGATTTCGCAACGAGCGATGGCAGCGCTCTCGCTGGTCAGGACTACACCGCCAAATCAGGCACTTTGACTTTCGCGCCTGGCGAAACCAGTAAAACAATAAGCGTTGCGCTTATCGACGATCAGTTCGTGGAAGCGAATGAAAGTTTTGTCGTCAATCTGAGTAACATTGCAGACACCACAAGCGAAAGCGAAACAATTAGTGATGGCAGCGCCACCGCAACAATTCAAGACGACGATGTCGCCGGGTTGGTAACAAGTGGTGCTGTTCTTAGCACATCTGAAGAAGGGACATCCGCCAGTTTCACGCTCAAACTATCCAGCAAACCGACTGCCGATGTCACAGTTACATTAACCGGCCTTGATAGTTCCGAAGGCTCGCTGAGCACAACGACTCTTACCTTCACTCCCGAAAACTGGGATACCGCGCAGTCAATCACAGTCACAGGCGTTGATGACTCGCTCGACGATGGCAACGTCACCTACACGCTGACTGCGACAACCAGCAGTAGCGATACCAATTACGGTGGTGACGACACGCCGACCAAAACGATTTCCGTCACGAATCAGGACAACGACACTGCGCCCAGCCTGAAAGTCAATAACGTTTCCGTTAACGAAGACGATGGCACATTGCAGTTCACCGTTACCCGTGAAGGTGCGACCGGCGGTACTACCAGCGTTGACTTCGCAACGGCCAATGGCGTTCCGCCCGGTACTACGCCGCGGGATGGCAGCACTGGCAGCCCAGCGACAGCAGGCGCCGACTACATGGCTGCCAATGGCAGTGTCAGCTTTGCTCCGGGCGAGACCAGCAAGACTATCACCGTCGACCTTCTGGACGATGCCGATGTTGAAGGTCTGGAAAACTTCTATGTTGCGCTGAGCAATGTTTCAGATAGTGCCAGCAACTCAGCCAACATCAGTACGGCGAACGGAATCGCGACGATCAATGACAACGATTCTGCTGGTTTGATTCTGCGCAACACAACGATTACAACTTCAGAAGACGGCAGCGCAGGCAGTTTTACAGTCAAACTCTCCAGCAAGCCTACCGCTGATGTCACCGTCACCATCACTGGACTCGACGAAACTGAAGGTTCGCTCAGCAGTACAACACTCACCTTCACGAGCGACAACTGGAATACAGCACAAACTGTCACCGTCACTGGCCTAGATGATGCCATCGACGATGGCGACATCACGCACACGCTGACCGCGACCACCAGTAGTTCAGACAGCAACTATGGCGGCGCGAATGCTCACTCAGCCGCAATCTCGATAACCAATCAGGACAACGATGACGCGCCCAGTCTCAGTATCAGCGATGTAAGTATCGATGAAGACTCCGGCACAGCAGTGTTTACCGTTACCAGATCAGGAGCAACCGGCGGCACTACTACTGTCGATTTTGCAACCGCCGACGGCACGGCACTCGCTGGCAGTGACTATGCAGCCACCAATGGCAGCCTGAGTTTTGCTCCCGGCGAAACCAGTAAGACCATTAGCGTTAACATTCTCAATGATCAAACCAGCGAGCGCAGCGAAACTTTCACCCTGGAATTGAGCAATATTGCCGACGATTCCAGCAATGGCGAGAATATCAGCGACGGCATTGGTACGGCGACAATTGAGGATGACGACGACGCTGGCCTGGTAATCAGCGGAGGTTCAGTTAGTACCGCAGAAAATGGTGCAACAGGCACCTTTACCATCAAACTGCAAAGCAAGCCAACTGCTGACGTTGTTGTCACGATTTCCGGCCTGGATAGTACCGAAGGCTCGTTGAGCACGAGCACCCTCACCTTCACTCCGGACAACTGGAACAGCGAACAAACAATCACGGTAACCGGGCTCGATGACAGCATCAACGACGGTGACATTACCTACACGCTAACCGCAACCAGTAGTAGCAGTGATGCTAGCTACGGTGGCGACAATGCGCGGACCGGAACTATCGCCGTCACCAATGCTGACAATGACAATGCGCCCGAATTGCGCATTGAAGATGCAAGAGTCAATGAAACCGATGGCAATGTAACTGTCACCGTTACCCGAGATGGCGCGACTGGCGGCACCACTACTGTCGATTACTCAACCAGCAATGGTACCGCGCTGAGCGGCGAAGACTATGTCGCCCAAAATGGCTCTATAAGTTTTGCGCCAGGCGAGACCAGCAAGACCATCACCATCCCGATTACCGATGACCAGGTCGACGAAGCGCTCGAAACGTTTACTGTCAATCTGAGTAATGCGCGCGATGCCAGCAGTGATGCGGTGACCATTGCCGACGCCTCTGCGACCGTTGGTATCACGGACGATGACGAAGCCGGATTACTGCTGCGCAACACGTCAATCACGACGGCTGAAAATGGCACTACAGGAAACTTCACCGTCAGTTTGTCAAGTCAGCCGTCGGCTGATGTCACAGTAACAATCACTGGACTGGACAGCAGTGAAGGCTCGCTGAGCAGCAATACGCTGACATTTACAAGTGACAACTGGGATACCGCACAAACCGTAACAGTTACCGGAGTCAACGACGACTTCGGTGATGGCGATATCACCTATACCCTGACCGCCACAACCAGCAGTAGCGATGGCAATTACGGGGGCAACAATGCGAAGTCTGGCACGGTCACCGTCACCAACCAGGATGACGATACTGCGCCAAGTGTCAGCATCAATGACATTACTGTAGATGAAGATGCGAATACTGCTGTCTTTACCGTTACCCGCGAAGGCGCAACAGGTGGCACAACTTCTGTAGATTTCGCCACTGCCGATGGCACTGCGACCGCTGGCGAAGACTATACCGCGCTCAGCGGAACAGTTTCTTTTGGTCCGGGCGAAACCAGCAAGACTATTACAGTCAATCTGATCAATGATCAGATTACAGAGCGCTCGGAACTCTTCTCGGTCAATTTGAGCAATGTCCGTGATAGCGACAGCAATGGCTCAACGATCAGCGACAGCAGTGGTACTGCAACTATTACGGATGATGATGTCGCCGGATTGATTCTCGACAACACGTCTCTGACCACTTCCGAAAATGGCACGTCTGGAAGTTTCACCGCCAAGCTCGCCAGTCGCCCGAGTGCGGATGTCATCGTCACAATCACAGGATTGGACAGTACGGAAGGCACACTAAGCAATAGCACACTGACTTTTACTCCGGATAACTGGAATACAGCGCAAACAGTTACCGTAACCGGAGCCGATGACGCACTGGACGACGGCGACATCAGCTATACCCTCACAGCGACGACCAGCAGTGCGGATCCATCCTATAACGGTGCCAATGCACAGACCGGCACCATTTCAATCACGAATCAGGATGACGATGCTGCCCCATCTTTACGCATCGCCGATGTAACGGTCAACGAAAACGCCGGAACAGTCCAATTTACAGTATTGCGCGATGGCGCAACGGGTGGCACAACTACCGTCGACTACGCTAGCGCAGACGGTAGTGCAACTTCGGGCTCTGACTATACTGCCATTCAGGGAAGTTTGAGTTTCGCTCCAGGTGAAACCAGCAAGACCATTACAGTTGCCCTGCTCGACGATCAGATCGTCGAAGCTGTCGAGACTTTTACGGTCAATCTCAGCAATGCAGCGGACAGCACGAGCAACAGTGCGACTATCAGCGATAATAGCGGCACCGCCACAATCAACGACAACGATGTCGCGGGTCTGGTGTTAAGCGGGGGTACTCTCAGTACTTCAGAAAATGGTTCATCGGCCAGCTTCACTGCCAAATTGTCCAGCCAGCCCAGCGCTCCGGTCACCGTCACCATCACCGGGCTGGACAGCACCGAAGGCACCCTCAGCACTACCACGCTGACCTTTACACCTGAGAACTGGAATACTGCACAGACTGTTACGGTAACCGGTATCGATGACTCACTGGATGACGGCGATGTCAGCTATACCCTCACCGCTACTACCAGCAGCAGCGACACCAATTACAGCGGGGCCAATGCACAATCCGGTACGGTCACAATCACCAACCAGGATGATGACACCGCACCGACCCTGAGCATCAATGATGTGACGGTGAACGAAGATGCAGGCACGGCTGTCTTCACTGTCACGCGCGAAGGCGCCACCGGTGGCACGACGACTGTCGACTATGCGACCTCGAATGGCAGCGCGTCCGCCGGTAGCGATTTCATCTCCAAAACGGGCAGCCTCAGCTTCGCACCGGGCGAAACCAGCAAGACCATTAGCATCGATATTATTGATGATAGTGCCGTTGAGACGATTGAGAACTTCACTGTTGTCCTGAGCAATATTGCGGACAGCAGCAGCAATAATGAATCCATTAGCGATGCCAGCGGCAGCGCGAGTATCTCCGACAATGACACTGCTGGCCTGATTCTCAGTGGTACTACATTTACCACCTCCGAAGACGGCA
Source organism: uncultured Pseudohongiella sp. (assembly GCA_965228725.1). Lineage (GTDB taxonomy): Bacteria > Pseudomonadota > Gammaproteobacteria > Pseudomonadales > Pseudohongiellaceae > UBA9145. The sequence continues at coordinate 905,092 of OZ245834.1, forward strand.
CAACTGGTAGTTTCACAGCCAAACTGGCCAGCCAGCCCAGCGCGCCTGTCACGGTTACGATTACCGGCCTCGACAGCACGGAAGGTTCACTCAGCACTACGACGCTGACTTTTACGCCTAACAACTGGGATACGGCACAGACGATCACAGTGACTGGCGTCAACGACAACCTCGATGACGGCGATGTCAGCTATACCCTGACTGCTACCACCAGCAGCAGCGATGGTAACTACAGTGGCAACAATGCCAAGACTGGCACAGTCACCATTACCAACCAGGACAACGACACCGCGCCGGACCTTGCCATTAACAACGTCTCTATCAATGAAGACGCGGGCACGGCTGAGTTTACGGTAACGCGCACCGGCGCCACCGGTGGTACGACCACAGTTAACTACGCCACAGCGAATGGCACCGCCAGCGCAGGCAGTGACTATACCGCCAAGAATGGCAGCATCAGCTTTGCACCGGGTGAGACCAGCAAGACCATCACTATCAACATCACTGATGATCAGCAAGTTGAGAGTGTTGAGACCTTCTCGGTTAACCTGAGCGGCATTAGCGACAGTGCCAGCAACAACGGCACCATCAGTCAGGCCACTGGTACCGCCAGCATCAGCGACAATGACAGCGCCGGGCTGATCCTCAGCGGCACGACTGTCACGACCTCGGAGAATGGTCTGTCAGGCAGCTTCACTGCCAAACTGGCCAGCCAGCCGAGCAGCAATGTCACCGTTACCCTTACTGGTCTTGACGGCACCGAGGGCGCGCTTAGCAGCTCTACCCTGACCTTTACACCTAACAACTGGAATACGGCGCAGACGGTTACTGTTACCGGTCGCAATGATGATTTCGATGACGGCGACATCAGCTACACCCTGACCGCCACCACCAGCAGTAACGATGCCAACTACAATGGTAATAACGCGCAGACTGGCACAGTCACTATTACCAATCAGGACAACGACTCAGCGCCCAACCTGAGTATCGGAAATGTCTCGGTCAACGAAAGCGCGGGTACTGCGCAATTCACAGTGACGCGCACCGGTGCGCTGGGCGGTACCACTACGGTCGACTTCTCTACTGCCGATGGTAGCGCTACGGCTGGCTCAGACTACACCGCTCTCAGCGGTACTCTGACTTTTGCTCCATTTGAAACCAACAAGACGATTACCATCAACTTGTTGGAAGATCAGCGCGCAGAAAATACTGAAAACTTCACTGTTAATCTGAGCAACGCTACAGACAGCGTCAGTAACAGTAGCGTCATCAGTGGCAGCACGGGTACCGCCACGATCAACGACAACGATACGGCAGGGCTGGTACTCAATAAGACTTCCATCAATACAACCGAATTTGGGACCTCTGCCACCTTTACAGCGAAGCTGGCAACGCAACCAAGCGCTAACGTCACTGTCACTATTACCGGGCTGGATAGCACGGAGGGCTCGCTCAGCACTACTACGCTGACCTTTACGCCTGACAACTGGAACAGCGAACAAACCGTTACCGTCACGGGTGTGGACGACAATATCGATGACGGCAATGTCACCTATTCACTGACTGCGACCACCAGCAGTAGCGACAGTTTCTATGGCGGTGACAATGCGCAAGTTCGCACGATCACCGTAAGCAATCAGGACGATGACAACGCTCCGTCACTCGGCATCAATGACGTATCCGTCAATGAAGATGCGGGTACTGCGGTATTCACGGTTACCCGTACTGGCGCTCTCGGTGGCACGACCACTGTCGATTATGCAACGGTTGGCGGCACCGCGATCGCGGGTCTCGACTTCACTGCCGTTCAGGGTAGCTTGAGCTTTGCGCCAGGCGAAACCAGCAAGACTATTACCATCGCCCTGCTCGAAGACCTGATCGTAGAAGGGCTGGAATCATTCACGGTCAATCTCAGCAACATCGCTGACACGAGCAGCAGCAGCCCGGCGATAAGTAATAGCAGTGGCACCGCATCCATCAGCGACAACGATACTGCCGGATTGATACTTGGCGGCACTTCGTTTACTACGTCTGAATCTGGCACCTCTGGCAGTTTCACTGCCAAGCTGAAAAGCCAGCCTACTGCCAATGTCACCGTCACCATTACAGGACTGGACAGCACCGAAGGCACCCTCAGCACTACCACGCTGACCTTTACACCCGAGAACTGGAATACTGCACAGACTGTTACGGTAACCGGTATCGATGACTCACTGGATGACGGCGATGTCAGCTATACCCTCACCGCTACTACCAGCAGCAGCGATGGTAACTACAGTGGCAACAATGCCAAGACTGGCACAGTCACCATTACCAACCAGGATGATGACACCGCACCGACCCTGAGCATCAATGATGTGACGGTGAACGAAGATGCCGGCACGGCTGTCTTCACTGTCACGCGCGAAGGCGCCACCGGTGGCACGACGACTGTCGACTATGCGACCTCGAATGGCAGCGCGTCCGCCGGTAGCGATTTCATCTCCAAAACGGGCAGCCTCAGCTTCGCACCGGGCGAAACCAGCAAGACCATTAGCATCGATATTATTGATGATAGTGCCGTTGAGACGATTGAGAACTTCACTGTTGTCCTGAGCAATATTGCGGACAGCAGCAGCAATAATGAATCCATTAGCGATGCCAGCGGCAGCGCGAGTATCTCCGACAATGACACTGCTGGCCTGATTCTCAGTGGTACTACATTTACCACCTCCGAAGACGGCACAACTGGTAGTTTCACAGCCAAACTGGCCAGCCAGCCCAGCGCGCCTGTCACGGTTACGATTACCGGCCTCGACAGCACGGAAGGTTCACTCAGCACTACGACGCTGACTTTTACGCCTAACAACTGGGATACGGCACAGACGATCACAGTGACTGGCGTCAACGACAACCTCGATGACGGCGATGTCAGCTATACCCTGACTGCTACCACCAGCAGCAGCGATGGTAACTACAGTGGCAACAATGCCAAGACTGGCACAGTCACCATTACCAACCAGGACAACGACACCGCGCCGGACCTTGCCATTAACAACGTCTCTATCAATGAAGACGCGGGCACGGCTGAGTTTACGGTAACGCGCACCGGCGCCACCGGTGGTACGACCACAGTTAACTACGCCACAGCGAATGGCACCGCCAGCGCAGGCAGTGACTATACCGCCAAGAATGGCAGCATCAGCTTTGCACCGGGTGAGACCAGCAAGACCATCACTATCAACATCACTGATGATCAGCAAGTTGAGAGTGTTGAGACCTTCTCGGTTAACCTGAGCGGCATTAGCGACAGTGCCAGCAACAACGGCACCATCAGTCAGGCCACTGGTACCGCCAGCATCAGCGACAATGACAGCGCCGGGCTGATCCTCAGCGGCACGACTGTCACGACCTCGGAGAATGGTCTGTCAGGCAGCTTCACTGCCAAACTGGCCAGCCAGCCGAGCAGCAATGTCACCGTTACCCTTACTGGTCTTGACGGCACCGAGGGCGCGCTTAGCAGCTCTACCCTGACCTTTACACCTAACAACTGGAATACGGCGCAGACGGTTACTGTTACCGGTCGCAATGACGATGTGGATGATGGCGACATCAGCTACACCCTGACCGCGACCACCAGTAGCTCGGACAGCAACTACAGCGGCGCCAATGCCAAGACCGGCACAGTTACCGTCACCAACCAGGACAACGATGCAGCACCAAGCTTCAGCATCAACAATGTCTCGGTCAATGAAAGTTCCGGCACTGCGCAGTTCACCGTTATTCGCACCGGTGCACTGGGCGGCACCAGCACGGTTGATTTCTCAACTGCGGACGGCTCAGCCACAGCAGGCAATGACTACACCGCCAAATCCGGCACCCTGACCTTTGGTCCTGGCGAAGTTAACAAGACCATCACTGTCAATCTGCTGGAAGACCAGCGTGCTGAGGGCACAGAGAACTTCACTGTCAACCTGAGCAATGCCAGTGACAGTGTCAGCACAGGCTCCGTGATCACCAGCGGCACGGGTACTGCCACGATCAACGACAACGATACGGCAGGTCTGGTACTGAACAAGTCGTCCATCAATACGACTGAATTTGGGACAAATGCCACCTTCACCGCCAGACTGGCAACACAGCCAAGCGCCAACGTCACGGTCACCATTACCGGACTGGACAGCACAGAGGGCTCGCTCAGCACTACTACGCTGACCTTCACGCCGCAAAACTGGAACACAGAACAGACTGTTACCGTAAACGGTGTCGATGACACCGTCGATGACGGCAACATCACCTATACCCTAACTGCGACCACCAGCAGCAGCGACAGTTTCTATGGCGGTGAGAACGCGAAAGTACGCACCATCACTGTCACTAACCAGGATGATGACAACGCCCCTACCCTCAGCATCAATGACGTATCCGTCAATGAAGATGCGGGTACTGCGGTATTCACGGTTACCCGTACCGGCGCAACCGGTGGTACGACCTCGGTTGATTACTCAACTGCCAATGGTTCGGCCAGCGGTGGCTCTGACTTTACTGCGGCCAGTGGTAGCGTCACATTTGCACCGGGCGAAACCAGCAAGACGATTACGATCAATCTGCTGGATGACCAGGCTGTCGAAGGTCTGGAAAACTTCACCGTCAATCTCAGCAATGCGACTGACAGTGTCAGTGCCTCCAGCTCGATCAGCCGGGCCACCGGTACCGCCACCATCACTGACAACGATACCGCTGGACTAATTCTCGGTGGTACTACGTTCACGACTTCAGAAACTGGCACCTCAGGCAGCTTCACTGCCAAGTTGAACAGCCAGCCGAGCAGCAATGTCACCGTCACCATTACCGGACTGGATACCAGTGAAGGCACGCTCAGCACTACCACGCTGACCTTTACACCCGAGAACTGGAATACCGCACAGACTGTTACGGTAACCGGCGTAGATGACAACCTCGATGACGGCGATGTCAGCCACACCCTGACTGCTACCACCAGCAGCAGCGATGGTAACTACAGTGGCAACAATGCCAAGACTGGCACAGTCACCATTACCAACCAGGACAACGACACCGCGCCGGACCTTGCCATTAACAACGTCTCTATCAATGAAGACGCGGGCACGGCTGAGTTTACGGTAACCCGCACCGGCGCCACCGGTGGTACGACCACAGTTAACTACGCCACAGCGAATGGCACCGCCAGCGCAGGCAGTGACTATACCGCCAAGAATGGCAGCATCAGCTTTGCACCGGGTGAGACCAGCAAGACCATCACCATCAACATCACTGATGATCAGCAAGTTGAGAGTGTTGAGACCTTCTCGGTTAACCTGAGCGGCATTAGCGACAGTGCCAGCAACAACGGCACCATCAGTCAGGCCACTGGTACTGCCAGCATCAGCGACAATGACAGCGCCGGGCTGATCCTCAGCGGCACGACTGTCACGACCTCGGAGAATGGTCTGTCAGGCAGCTTCACTGCCAAACTGGCCAGCCAGCCGAGCAGCAATGTCACCGTTACCCTTACTGGTCTTGACGGCACCGAGGGCGCGCTTAGCAGCTCTACCCTGACCTTTACACCTAACAACTGGAATACGGCGCAGACGGTTACTGTTACCGGTCGCAATGACGATGTGGATGATGGCGACATCAGCTACACCCTGACCGCGACCACCAGTAGCTCGGACAGCAACTACAGCGGCGCCAATGCCAAGACCGGCACAGTTACCGTCACCAACCAGGACAACGATGCAGCACCAAGCTTCAGCATCAACAATGTCTCGGTCAATGAAAGTTCCGGCACTGCGCAGTTCACCGTTATTCGCACCGGTGCACTGGGCGGCACCAGCACGGTTGATTTCTCAACTGCGGACGGCTCAGCCACAGCAGGCAATGACTACACCGCCAAATCCGGCACCCTGACCTTTGGTCCTGGCGAAGTTAACAAGACCATCACTGTCAATCTGCTGGAAGACCAGCGTGCTGAGGGCACAGAGAACTTCACTGTCAACCTGAGCAATGCCAGTGACAGTGTCAGCACAGGCTCCGTGATCACCAGCGGCACGGGTACTGCCACGATCAACGACAACGATACGGCAGGTCTGGTACTGAACAAGTCGTCCATCAATACGACTGAATTTGGGACAAATGCCACCTTCACCGCCAGACTGGCAACACAGCCAAGCGCCAACGTCACGGTCACCATTACCGGACTGGACAGCACAGAGGGCTCGCTCAGCACTACTACGCTGACCTTCACGCCGCAAAACTGGAACACAGAACAGACTGTTACCGTAAACGGTGTCGATGACACCGTCGATGACGGCAACATCACCTATACCCTGACTGCGACCACCAGCAGCAGCGACAGTTTCTATGGCGGTGAGAACGCGAAAGTACGCACCATCACTGTCACTAACCAGGATGATGACAACGCCCCTACCCTCAGCATCAATGACGTATCCGTCAATGAAGATGCGGGTACTGCGGTATTCACGGTTACCCGTACCGGCGCAACCGGTGGTACGACCTCGGTTGATTACTCAACTGCCAATGGTTCAGCAACAGTTGGGTCAGACTACACTGCTGTTAGCGGCAGCCTGAGTTTCGCGCCAGGCGAAACCAGCAAGACGATTACAATCAACTTGCTCGAAGACCAGGCGGTCGAAAGCCTCGAAAACTTCACCGTTAATCTGAGCAACATCACCGACAGCGTCAGCAGCAATGGCAGCATTTCTGACGGCAGTGGTACCGCCACCATCACTGACAACGACACTGCCGGACTGATTCTGGGCGGCACTACTGTCTCCACTTCGGAAAACGGCACTACGGGTAGTTTCACTGCGAAACTGAATAGCCAGCCAAGCGGCAATGTCACAGTGACCATTACCGGACTGGATACCTCCGAAGGCACTCTGAGCAGTACCACACTCACCTTCACGCCACAAAACTGGGATAGCGTTCAGACAGTCACCATCACTGGTGTTAACGACGATATAGATGACGATGCTGTCAGTTACACCCTGACTGCCACTACCAGCAGCAGTGACAACAATTACAACGGAGCCAATGCAAAAACTGGCACAGTCTCCGTTACCAACCAGGATAACGACGATCCACCCAATCTCAGCATCGCCAATGTGTCTGTCAACGAGAGCGCTGGTACTGCCACGTTCACGGTCACCCGAACGGGTGCCACCGGCGGTACGACAACCGTCGACTATGCGACAGCGGACGGTACCGCCACGGCAGGTGATGATTACACTGCCACCAGCGGCAGCCTGAGTTTTGCTCCGGGTGAAACCAGTAAGACAATTACGGTCAACATCCTGGAAGACAGCCGCATCGAAGGCCTTGAGAATTTCACTGTCAATCTGAGCAATATCGCAGACAGCGTCAGCAGTAATGGCGTTATTAGCGACGCAAGCGGTGCGGCAGTAATTAGCGACAACGATGTGGCTGGTCTGATTCTCAGCAGCAGTGCGATCACCACCTCAGAGAATGGCAGCACAGCGAATTTCACGGCGAAATTGTTAACACAACCTGCTGCTGATGTAACAGTGAGCATCACCGGACTGGACAGCAGCGAAGGTTCGCTTAGCAGCAATACGCTGACCTTTACCAGTGAGAACTGGAATACGCCACAAACGGTAACCGTGACTGGTGTAGATGATAGCGTCGACGACGGTGACATCACCTACACACTCACCGCTACCACCAGCAGCACTGACGCCAATTACAACGGTACGAAAGCACAAACTGAAACGGTCGCGGTCACTAACCAGGACAACGATGCCGCGCCAGATCTCAGTATCGGCAATGTCTCTGTCGATGAGGATTCTGGCACCGCCCAGTTTACTGTAACCCGCACCGGGGCAACCGGTGGCACCACGACTGTGAACTATGCTACCGCGAATGGCACAGCCAGTGCTGGCAGCGATTATATTGCGACCACCGGAACACTGAGCTTCGCTCCAGGTGAAGTCAGCAAGACGATTACGGTCAACCTGCTCGACGATCAGAGTGTTGAAGGACAGGAAAATTTCACAGTTAACCTGAGCAATATCTCAGACAGCGTCAGCAACAATGGCACCATCAGTCAGAGCAGTGGCACCGCTACGATAAGCGACAACGATACGGCTGGTCTCATCGTAACCGGCTCACCGTTTACCACCTCGGAAAATGGTGCATCAGGAAGCTTCACAGCGAAGCTCGCCAGCCAGCCGAGTGCTGACGTGACTGTCACCATCACCGGACTCGACACAACGGAAGGATCGCTGAGCAGCACTACCCTCACCTTCACGAGCGAAAACTGGAACACGCCACAGACGATTACTGTTACAGGTGTCAATGACAACATTGACGATGGCGATGCGAGTTATACCTTAACCGCAACAACCAGCAGTACTGATGGCAATTACAATGGCGCCAACGCAAAAACTGCGCTCGTCAACATTACCAATCAGGATGACGATGCAGCCCCAAGTCTGAGCATCAACGATGTCTCCATTAATGAAGGTGCGGGCACCGCTGAATTTACTGTCACTCGTACTGGCGCAACAGGCGGCACCACGACCGTCGACTTCGCGACTGCCAATGGCACTGCGCTGGCCGGCAGCGATTACACGTCAGCGAGCGGCAGCCTCAGTTTCGCACCAGGCGAGACCAGCAAGACTATTACTATCACGCTCACGGATGATCAGATCAGTGAGGGCACCGAAAATTTCACTGTCAATCTGAGCAACGTCTCCGACGACAGCAGTGCCAATGAATCGATCAGCGACGCAAGCGGCACTGCAACAATTACCGACAATGATTCGGCGAATCTGGTTCTCACCAACACTTCGATTACCACATCGGAAAGTGGGACATCTGGCGACTTCACAGTCAAACTTGCAAGCCAGCCAACCGAAAACGTAACCGTCACAATCACCGGACTCGACAGCAGCGAAGGTGGACTGAGCCTCAACCCGCTGACGTTTACTCCGGAGAACTGGAATACAGCACAAACAGTCACAGTGTCCGGGGTTGACGACACCCTGAATGATGGTGACATCACCTATACCCTCAATGTCGCAACCAGCAGCGGTGATTCGAACTACGGCGGCAGCAATGCCAAGTCAGGTACGATCACAGTCACCAACACTGATGACGATCAAGAGCCGCAGCTCAGTATCGCCGGTGCAACAATCAATGAGGCCGACGGCACAGTAACTGTTACCGTAACTCGCAGCGGCGCGACTGGCGGCACCACGACTGTAGACTTCGCCACCAGCGATGGTTCTGCACAGGCTGGCGCGGACTATGTTGCGCAGAATGGCTCCCTGAGTTTTGCGCCGGGCGAAACAAGCCAAACGATTACCATCACTGTCAATAACGATGCCATTGCGGAAGGTCTGGAAGACTTTACGATCACACTCAGCAATGCCAGTGATGCCAGCAGCGGATCTGTCACACTCGCCGACTCGTCTGCACAAGTCAGCATCAACGACGACGACTCGTCCGATCTGGTGATAGGCAATACGTCTATTACCACTTCCGAGAGCGGCACTTCGGGCAGCTTTACAGTCAAATTGTCGAGCCAGCCAACGGCCAACGTCACCGTTACTGTTAGCGGCCTCGACAGCAGCGAGGGCTCGCTTAGCGCCTCGACACTCACTTTTACGCCAGAGAACTGGAACAGTGAACAGACTGTTACAGTTACCGGTGTCGATGACACGCTCGACGATGGCGACATCAACTACACGTTGACGGCAACAACCAGCAGTAGCGGCGATGCCAATTACAACGGCGCCAATGCCAAGACTGGCACGATATCCATCACCAACCAGGACAACGATGCCGCACCGAGTCTCAGGATCAGTGATGTTACTGTCGATGAGGACGCTGGTTCCGCTACCTTTACTATTACTCGCGATGGTGCCACTGGCGGCACCACTTCTGTCGATCTGGCAACAGCAGATGGAACGGCAATCGCAGGAAGCGATTACACCGGCGGTACTGCTACTCTGACATTCGCTCCCGGCGAGACCAGCAAGACCATCAGCATTCCGGTTACTGATGATCAATTGAATGAAGGCAACGAGACGTTCAGCATCAGCATGAGCAACGTCTCGGACAACACGAGCAATAATGCGAGCATCAGTGATGCGAGCGGCACCGCGACAATCATTGACAATGATTCCGCAGGTCTGGTTTTCAGCAGCACGAGCATTAGCACGTCGGAAGATGGCACCAGCGCCAGCTTTACCATCAAGCTGTCCAGCCAACCGACGGCTGACGTCACCGTTACCCTGACCGATCTCGATGCCAGTGAGGGCTCTCTGAGCACCACTACCCTCACCTTTACTCCGGAAAACTGGAACAGCGAACAGACTGTTACCGTCACCGGTCTTGATGACGCGATTAATGATGGCGACATCGGCTATAACATCACCGCCACCACCAGCAGCAGCGATGCCAGCTATGGCGGTGCCAATGCCAAGACCGGTACCGTCGCGGTTACCAACACCGATAATGATGCTGCGCCCAGCCTCAGCATCGCTGATGCCACGGTCAATGAAGCCGATGGCACAGTGACTGTGACCGTAACGCGCGGTGGCGCCACTGGCGGCACCACGACTGTGGACTATGCCACCAGCAACGGCTCTGCACAGGCCGGCAGTGACTACACCGCCGCCACCGGCAGCCTGAGTTTCGCTCCGGGCGAGACCAGCAAGACCATTACCGTTGCCATTAACAATGACCTGATTGCTGAAGGCGCTGAGAACTTCACGATCAACCTGAGCAATGCCAGCGACGCCAGCAGCAATACTGTTACCCTGACCGACGCATCGGCGACCGTCTCTATTACGGATAATGACACTGCAGGCCTGGTGCTGGGCAATACCACCCTCACCACCTCTGAGACTGGCACCACAGGCAGCTTCACAATCAAGCTGTCCAGCCAGCCGACTGCCAATGTCACAGTAACCCTGAGCGGACTCGACAGCAGTGAAGGTTCACTGAGTGCCACGACACTCACTTTCACGCCTGAGAACTGGAACAGCGAGCAGACCGTCACTGTCACCGGCGTCAATGACTCCGTTGCTGATGGCGATATCAGCTACACCCTGACGGCGACAACCAGCAGCACTGGCGATGCCAACTACAACGGCGCCAATGCCAAGACCGGCACCGTCGCCATCACCAACCAGGATGACGATGCTGCGCCAACGCTGAGCATCAATGACATCACCGTAAACGAGAGTGCCGGCACGGCCGAATTCACGGTCACTCGCGCAGGCGCTACCGGTGGCACTACCACCGTGAACTTCACCACAGCCGATGGCAGTGCCACGGCGGGTAGCGACTATACCGCTGTCAGCGGTAGCCTGAGTTTTGCCCCGGGCGAAATCAGCAAGACCATTACCATCACACTGACTGACGATCAGATCAGCGAAGGCACAGAGAACTTCACTGTCACCCTGAGCGACATCGTCGACAGCACCAGCAGCAACGAATCCATCAGTGATGGCAGCGGTACCGCGACCATTACCGATAATGATGCGGCTGGCCTGGTGTTCAGCAACACCTCTATCACCACCTCAGAAGACGGCACCTCAGGCAGCTTCAACGTCAAGCTGTCCAGCCAGCCGACTTCCGATGTCACCGTGACTTTGACTGGCCTGGATGCCAGCGAAGGTTCGTTGAGTACCACTACCCTCACCTTCACGGCTGAGAACTGGAACAGCGAGCAGACCGTTACTGTCACCGGTGTTGATGACACGATTAATGATGGCGACATCAGCTACAACATCACCGCCACCACCAGCAGTAGTGATGCCAGCTATGGCGGTGCCAATGCCAAGACCGGTACCGTCTCGGTTACCAACAACGACAACGATACTGCGCCCAGCCTCAGCATCGCCGATGCCACGGTTAACGAAGCCGATGGCACAGTGACTGTGACCGTAACGCGCGGTGGTGCCACTGGCGGCACCACGACTGTGGACTATGCCACCAGCAACGGCTCTGCACAGGCCGGCAATGACTACACCGCCGCTACCGGCAGCCTGAGTTTCGCTCCGGGCGAGACCAGCAAGACCATCACCGTTGCCATTAACAATGACCTGATTGCTGAAGGCACTGAGAACTTCACGATCAACCTGAGCAATGCCAGCGACGCCAGCAGTGATTCCGTCACATTGAGCGACGCATCGGCAACTGTCTCCATCACAGACAACGACGCTGCAGGTCTGGTTTTCAGCAGCACGAGCATTAGCACGTCGGAAGATGGCACCAGCGCCAGCTTTACCATCAAGCTGTCCAGCCAACCGACGGCTGACGTCACCGTTACCCTGACCGATCTCGATGCCAGTGAGGGCTCTCTGAGCACCACTACCCTCACCTTTACTCCGGAAAACTGGAACAGCGAACAGACTGTTACCGTCACCGGTCTTGATGACGCGATTAATGATGGCGACATCGGCTATAACATCACCGCCACCACCAGCAGCAGCGATGCCAGCTATGGCGGTGCCAATGCCAAGACCGGTACCGTCGCGGTTACCAACACCGATAATGATGCTGCGCCCAGCCTCAGCATCGCTGATGCCACGGTCAATGAAGCCGATGGCACAGTGACTGTGACCGTAACGCGCGGTGGCGCCACTGGCGGCACCACGACTGTGGACTATGCCACCAGCAACGGCTCTGCACAGGCCGGCAGTGACTACACCGCCGCCACCGGCAGCCTGAGTTTCGCTCCGGGCGAGACCAGCAAGACCATTACCGTTGCCATTAACAATGACCTGATTGCTGAAGGCGCTGAGAACTTCACGATCAACCTGAGCAATGCCAGCGACGCCAGCAGCAATACTGTTACCCTGACCGACGCATCGGCGACCGTCTCTATTACGGATAATGACACTGCAGGCCTGGTGCTGGGCAATACCACCCTCACCACCTCTGAGACTGGCACCACAGGCAGCTTCACAATCAAGCTGTCCAGCCAGCCGACTGCCAATGTCACAGTAACCCTGAGCGGACTCGACAGCAGTGAAGGTTCACTGAGTGCCACGACACTCACTTTCACGCCTGAGAACTGGAACAGCGAGCAGACCGTCACTGTCACCGGCGTCAATGACTCCGTTGCTGATGGCGATATCAGCTACACCCTGATGGCGACAACCAGCAGCACTGGCGATGCCAACTACAACGGCGCCAATGCCAAGACCGGCACCGTCGCCATCACCAACCAGGATGACGATGCTGCGCCAACGCTGAGCATCAATGACATCACCGTAAACGAGAGTGCCGGCACGGCCGAATTCACGGTCACTCGCGCAGGCGCTACCGGTGGCACTACCACCGTGAACTTCACCACAGCCGATGGCAGTGCCACGGCGGGTAGCGACTATACCGCTGTCAGCGGTAGCCTGAGTTTTGCCCCGGGCGAAATCAGCAAGACCATTACCATCACACTGACTGACGATCAGATCAGCGAAGGCACAGAGAACTTCACTGTCACCCTGAGCGACATCGTCGACAGCACCAGCAGCAACGAATCCATCAGTGATGGCAGCGGTACCGCGACCATTACCGATAATGATGCGGCTGGCCTGGTGTTCAGCAACACCTCTATCACCACCTCAGAAGACGGCACCTCAGGCAGCTTCAACGTCAAGCTGTCCAGCCAGCCGACTTCCGATGTCACCGTGACTTTGACTGGCCTGGATGCCAGCGAAGGTTCGTTGAGTACCACTACCCTCACCTTCACGGCTGAGAACTGGAACAGCGAGCAGACCGTTACTGTCACCGGTGTTGATGACACGATTAATGATGGCGACATCAGCTACAACATCACCGCCACTACCGGCAGTAGTGATGCCAGCTATGGCGGTGCCAATGCCAAGACCGGTACCGTCTCGGTTACCAACAACGACAACGATACTGCGCCCAGCCTCAGCATCGCCGATGCCACGGTTAACGAAGCCGATGGCACAGTGACTGTGACCGTAACGCGCGGTGGTGCCACTGGCGGCACCACGACTGTGGACTATGCCACCAGCAACGGCTCTGCACAGGCCGGCAATGACTACACCGCCGCTACCGGCAGCCTGAGTTTCGCTCCGGGCGAGACCAGCAAGACCATCACCGTTGCCATTAACAATGACCTGATTGCTGAAGGCACTGAGAACTTCACGATCAACCTGAGCAATGCCAGCGACGCCAGCAGTGATTCCGTCACATTGAGCGACGCATCGGCAACTGTCTCCATCACAGATAACGACGCTGCAGGTCTGGTGCTGGGTAATACCACCCTTACCACTTCTGAGACTGGCACCACAGGCAGCTTCACTGCCAAGTTGGCAAGTCAACCTACCGCTAACGTCACTGTTACCCTGACTGGCCTGGATGCCAGCGAAGGCTCATTGAGCAGCACCACCCTCACCTTTACCCCCGAAAACTGGAACAGTGAACAGACAGTCACTGTAACGGGTAGTGACGACACGATCGATGATGGTGATATCAGCTACACCATTACCGCTACCACCAGCAGCAACGACGCCAGCTACAATGGCGACAACGCGAAGACTGGCACGGTCGCCATCACCAATCAGGACGACGATGCCGCACCGACGCTAAGTATCAATGACGTTACAGTAAATGAAGATTCCGGCACGGCAGTCTTCACTGTAACTCGTCAGGGCGCCACCGGTGGTACTACAACAGTCGATTTCGCCACAGCCAATGGCAATGCCACTGCGGGCAATGACTACACCGCGGCTACAGGCAGCCTGAGTTTCGCTCCGGGCGAGACCAGCAAAACGATTACGGTCAACCTGCTCGAAGATCAGATCAGTGAAGGAACCGAGAATTTCACAGTCAATCTGAGCAACATCTCAGATGACAGCAGTGAAAATGAGTCGATATCTGACGGCAGTGGCAGCGCGACCATCAATGACAATGACGTGGCAGGGCTGGTCTTTAGCAACACCACCGTGACCACCTCGGAAGCCGGTGCAACCGGAAACTTCACCGTCAAACTGTCAAGCCAGCCGACGGCAGATGTCACCGTAACGATTACCGGCCTCGACGGCACAGAAGGCTCATTGAGCAGCAGCACGCTGACATTCACCAGCGCGAACTGGAATACCGCACAAACTGTCACGGTAACCGGCGTTGACGACACACTTAACGACGGCGACATCAACTACACACTCAACGTCGCTACCAGTAGTACTGACAGCAACTACGGCGGATCTGTCGAGTCGAGCACTATCACAGTTACCAATACCGACAATGACGAAGCGCCTAGCCTCAGCATTGCCGATGCCACTGTCAACGAAGCCGATGGCACAGTCAGCATTACAGTCAATCGCGCTGGCGCCACCGGCGGCACGACAACTGTCGACTACGCAACCAGCAATGGCTCTGCTGAGGCAGGTTCTGACTATGTAGCAAAAACCGGCTCCCTCAGTTTCGCACCGGGCGAAACCAGCAAGACCTTTACCGTAGCCATCAGCAACGATCAGATTGCGGAAGGCGTCGAAAATTTTGTCGTCAGTCTCAGCAATGCCAGCGATTCAGACAGTGCAGCAGTTACCCTGTCTGACGCGACGGCCAACATCAACATCAATGATGATGATTCAAGCGGACTGATACTGAGCAAAACGTCACTTACCACGACTGAGAACGGTAGTTCGGGCAGCTTCACGATCAAACTCGCGAGCCAGCCAACGGCCAACGTAACAGTTAGCCTGACTGGACTCGACAGCAGCGAAGGCTCGCTGAGCGACAGTACGCTCACCTTCACTCCGGAAAACTGGAACACTACTCAGCTGGTCACGGTAACCGGCGTCAACGACACGCTCGATGATGGCGACATTAATTACACGCTGACTGCGACTACGAGCAGCAGCGATGCAAATTACAATGGCGACAACGCCAAGACAGCAACGGTTTCAGTTACCAATCAGGATGACGACACGGCACCTACCCTGAGCATCAACGACATTTCCGTTGATGAGGTCTCGGGCAGTGCAACATTTACCGTTACCCGTGAAGGCGCTACAGGCGGAACTACTACTGTCGATTACGCTACAGCGAATGGCAGCGCAACTGCAGGAAACGACTACACGGCAGCAACCGGCAGCGTGAGCTTCGCCCCAGGTGAAGTGAGCAAAACGATCACCATTACTCTGCTCGACGACCAGATCAGCGAAGGCGCTGAGAACTTTACGGTCAATCTGAGCAATATTGTCGATGACAGCAGTGCTGGCGAGTCGATCAGTGATGCCAGTGGTACTGCCACCATTAATGACAATGACTCAGCCGGACTGGTTCTTACCAACACCACTCTGACCACATCGGAAAACGGCACGGTAGGCAGCTTTACCATCAAGCTGGCGAGCCAACCGACTTCCGATGTCACAGTCACGTTCACTAATCTGGACAGCTCGGAAGGTTCACTGGCCAGCAACACCATTACGTTTACCAGTGAAAACTGGAATACGGCACAGACCGTCAATGTCACCGGCGTTGACGACACTTTGAATGACGGCGATATCTCCTACACCATTACCGCAACAAGCAGTAGCAGTGATGCGAACTATGGAGGAGAGAATGCAAGAACCGGCACTATCTCCGTAACCAATACGGATGACGATGGCGCACCGCAGCTAAGCATTAGCGATGCAAGTGTGAATGAGCAGGACGGCACGGTGAGCGTCACTGTGACACGAAGCGGTGCCACGGGTGGCACTACAACCGTTGACTATGCCACCAGCAATGGCACGGCAATCGCTGGTTCAGACTACACTGCCAAAACGGGTTCACTGAGTTTCGCTCCAGGCGAAACCAGCAAGACCATCAGCATCGCTATTACTAACGATGTTATCGCTGAAGGGGTAGAGAATTTCACCGTTAGCCTGAGCAATGCCAGTGATGCGAGCAGCCCAACAGTTACGCTTAGCGACGCAACGGCTACCGTTTCCATCAATGACAACGACTCTACTGGCCTGGTTCTCGGCAACACCACGATTACCACTTCAGAGACTGGTACGACCGGTAGCTTCACCGTTAAGTTGTCCAGCCAGCCGACGGCCGACGTCACAGTTAGCATCAGTGGCCTCGACAGCAGCGAAGGATCGTTGAGTAGCAGCACACTGACCTTTACGCCGGAGAACTGGAATAGCAACCAGACTGTCACAGTGACAGGAGTCAATGACTCGCTGGATGATGGCGATATTAATTACACGCTCACTGCTACAACGAGCAGCAGTGGTGATGCGAACTACAATGGCGCCAATGCCAAAACCGGCACTGTATCCGTTACCAACCAGGACGACGATGCAGCACCGAGTCTCAGCATCAACGATGTCACTGTAAATGAAGATGCGGGCACTGCCGTATTTACTGTCACTCGCGAAGGAGCGACTGGCGGCACCACCAGCGTGACCGTCTCAACAGCAGATGGTACAGCCACCGCAGGTAAAGACTATACTGGCAGCACAACTACTCTCAGCTTTGCTCCAGGCGAAACAAGCAAAACGGTCAGCATTCCAATTACTGACGATCTGATCAGCGAAGGAAATGAGACCTTCACGGTCAACCTGAGCAACATCGTCGACAATAGCAGCGCAAACGAATCAATCAGTGATAGCAGCGGCACAGCAACTATTACTGACAACGATTCTGCTGGATTGATCTTCAGCAATACGACTCTTACGACTTCCGAAACGGGTACGTCCAGCAATTTTGGCGTCAAACTGAAGAGTCAGCCAACTGCAGATGTCACCATCACCATTACTGGTCTGGATACCAGCGAAGGTTCCCTGAGCAGCAATACGCTGACGTTTACCAGCGCGAACTGGAACACTGAGCAAACTGTCACTGTGACAGGTGTCGATGACACCATCAATGATGATGACATCACCTATACCCTCACTGCCGCAGCGAGCAGCTCAGACAGTAACTATGGGGGTTCTGCAGTAGAAGCAGGCACGATTAAGGTTACCAATACTGACAACGATGAAGCGCCGCAACTGAGCATTAGCGACGCCAGCATCAATGAAGCCGATGGCACGGTCACAGTCACCGTCACTCGCGCAGGCTCAACCGGTGGTACTACCACCGTTGACTATGCCACCAGCAATGGCACCGCCACTGCCGGGGCAGACTATGTCGCGCAAAACGGTTCGCTTAGCTTCGCGCCCGGTGAAACCAGTAAGACCATCACTATCACCGTCACCAACGATCAGATCGCTGAAGGCGTTGAAGACCTGAACGTCACGCTGAGCAATGCGGCTGATGCAAGCAGCAACACGGTCACCCTGACCGACGCAGTTGCCAAAATAAGCATTACCGACAACGACTCCGTCGGTCTCGTTCTCGGCAATACCACTATCACGACTTCTGAAAACGGAACGTCGGGTAGTTTCACTGCCAAACTGGCGAGCCAGCCCACCGCCAATGTAACAGTAACGATTACAGGTCTGGATACGACTGAAGGCAACTTGAGCAATAGCACGCTCACGTTTACGCCCGAGAACTGGAACAGTGCACAGACCGTAACTGTCACCGGTGTAAATGACACGCTGGATGATGGCGACATTAATTACACACTCACCGCGACTACGAGTAGCTCTGACGCGAAATACAATGGCGCCAATGCGCAAACTGGCACGGTAAGCGTTACCAACCAGGACGACGACGCTGCACCGAGTCTGAGTATTGGTGATATCACGATCAATGAAGGCGCGGGCACAGCAGAATTCACCGTTACGCGAACAGGCGCTACGGGCGGCACTACGACAGTTGATTACGCGACTGCCGATGGCACGGCCACCGCGGGCAACGATTACACTGCCAAAACAGGCAGCCTCACGTTTGCTCCGGGCGAAACCAGCAAGACGATAAGCGTCAGTATTCTCGACGACAAGGTCAGTGAAGGTAGTGAAACTTTCACTGTTAACCTGAGCAATATTGCCGACGCGAGCAGCAACGCCGAGACAATCAGTGACAACAGCGGCACAGCGACAATCACTGACAATGATTCAGCTAATCTCGTACTCGGCAAGACGTCGCTCAACACATCCGAGACAGGCACCAGCGACAGCTTCACGGTCAAGCTCTCCAGCAAGCCTACTGCTAACGTTACAGTAACGCTAACTGGATTGGACAGCACGGAAGGTAGCCTGAGCAGCAGCACCCTCACCTTCACGCCAGATAACTGGAACGCCGAGCAAACGGTGACTGTTACTGGCGTGAATGACACGTTGAATGATGACGACATCACCTACACCTTAACGGCAACTACCAGCAGCACGGATGCCACCTATGGTGGTGCCAATGCCAAGACTGGAACAGTCACTGTCAAGAATGCCGACAATGATGATGCGCCTCAGCTCAGCATCAGCGATACAACTGTTGATGAAGCGGCGGGCACCGCAACACTTACAGTTACGCGTGCGGGCGCAACTGGTGGCACTACTACAGTCGACTATGCCACCGGCAATGGTTCGGCTCTGGCTGGTAGCGACTTTGTCGCGAAGAATGGCACGCTGAGTTTTGCCCCGGGCGAAACCAGCAAGACCATTACAGTCTCTATTACCGATGACAAGGTTGCAGAGAGCACTGAAGACTTTACCGTCAATCTTAACAATGCCGCCGATTCGGCCAGCAAGACGGTCACACTCAGTGATGCGTCAGGCAAGATCAGCATCACTGACAACGACAAAGTCGGCCTCGTCCTGAGCAATACTACTCTCACAACCATTGAGAACGGTACTTCAGGTAATTTCACAGTCAAACTGGCGAGCAAGCCAACAGCAAACGTGACTGTGAGCCTGAGCGGACTGGACAGCACAGAAGGCAAACTGAGCAGCAGCACGCTCACCTTTACCCCGGACAACTGGGAAACGGTACAAACAGTTACCGTAACCGGCGTCGACGACAAACTGGATGATGACGACATCACTTACACCCTGACTGCTACAACGAGCAGCGGTGGTGATTCACGCTATCACGGCAGCAATGCACAAACCGGCACGGTTACTGTCACCAATAAAGACGACGATCTGGCACCTACGCTCAAAATTAGCGACGTTTCCCTGAACGAATCGCTCGGCACTGCTGTGTTTACAGTAACCAGAGAGGGTGCAACTGGCGGCACCACCACAGTTGACTATGCCACCGCTGATGGCACCGCTATCAGTGGCGAAGACTACACTTCGCAGTCGGGTAGCCTGACTTTCGCTCCTGGCGAAACCAGCAAAACGATAAGCGTTAGTGTCATCGACGACAAAATAAGCGAAACCGCTGAAACATTCACAGTCGGCTTGAGCAATATTGCCGACGCTAGCAGCAAAAATGAATCTATCGCAGATAACAGCGGGCTGGCCACGATCAGCGATAACGATTCTGCTGGAATGATAATTAGCAAGTCGTCGATCACCACGTCTGAAAACGGTACATCGGCGACCTTTACGATACGGCTTACCAGCAAGCCGAAATCTGCAGTGCACGTTGATTTCTCAGGCCTCGATGAGAGCGAAGGTACGCTGAGCACCAAAAAGCTGACATTCAACAGCAATAACTGGGATTCAGAGCAGACAGTCACTGTCACAGGTCTTGATGATAACTTCAAAGACGGCAACATAAACTACACGCTTCAGGCAGTTACCAGCAGTTCTGATTCCAATTATGGCGGTGCAAACGCCAAGACTGGTTCGATTGCTGTCACCAATACTGACAACGACAAGAATCCTGAATTGAGTATCAGTGATGCCGCAGTCAATGAAACAGATGGCACTGCCGTACTGACTGTTACTCGAGAAGGTGCCACAGGCGGCACGACAACAGTAGATTACGCCACAAGCAATGGCTCCGCCCTAAGTGGCAGCGATTATGTCGCGCAAAGCGGCAAACTGAGCTTTGCGCCTGGGGAAACCAGTAAAACAATCACGGTCACAATTACTGATGACAAGATTGCGGAAGGCATTGAGAACTTCACGGTCAATCTCAGTGGCGCGACAGACTCAAACAGCAGCTCGGTCACACTCGCCGATGCGTCAGGCAAAGTCAGCATTAACGACGACGAAGGTGTGCCAACGCTGGGATTCAGCACCTCTTCCGCGAGCGTCAAAGAGAATGGCGGCAGCCTCGTACTGACCATTGTGCGCGAAGGCGCACTGGGCGGTACGACAACTGCAAACTACACTCTGGCTGGCGGATCTGCTATCGCAGGAACCGATTTCAATGCCGGTGGCGGCAGCGTATCCTTCGCACCCGGCGAGAATACGAAGACGATCAGTATTCCTATCGTCGACGACCGCTTGTTGGAAGGTAATGAAAACTTCACTGTCAATCTGACTGATGCGAAAGATTCTGGCGGACGTGGTGTAACACTCGGCACCAGTTCTACTGCAGTTACGATCGAAGACAACGAGAAAGAATTAAACCTCTCAGTCAGCGGTGTCACAGTAGTTGAATCAGCCGGCATCGCACGTGTAGTGGTTACTCGTAGTGGTGATATCAACGCCTCGATCAGTCTCAACTACGCCACCGCGGACGGAACCGCCCTCGCCGGCTCCGACTACCGGGCAACTTCCGGCATACTGAACTTTAGAACGGGAGAGACTTCCAAGACGATTGCGATTCCATTGAACGATGATGCCGAGCAGGAAACTGTTCAGAACTTCATCGTAAATCTGAGCAATGCGATCGATGGCGAAGGCAAATCTGTTGACCTGATTACATCAACTGCACAAGTCGATATTCAGGACAATGATCTCGCCGGCATTACTGTGAGCCGCAATAGCATCGCAACGTCCGAGTCCGGTCTAAGCGCCAGCTTCACCGTCAGACTCAACAGTCAGCCGGCATCTGATGTCGCTGTCAATTTGTCAGGACTGGATAGTAGCGAAGGGTTATTGAGTATTGGCTCTCTGATCTTCACGGCGGGCAACTGGAATCAGGCACAGACTGTCACCGTCACTGGTGTAGCCGACGGAACCAATGATGGCGATATTGGCTACATCCTCAATCTGATCGCACAGTCGAGCGACACTTTCTATAACTCACTCGGCACATCAGTCAACGTCGTCAACCGTGATGTTGAGGCACAGTTTGTACAGAGCATCAGCGATCCAGTCGCTGAGGAAGGCCAGCAACAGTCTCTGGTTTACGAAGTCCTGCTCAATGCCACGACAACAGCGCCGCGTGAATACGGCCTGAGTTTCGGTGGCGATGCCCTGGCAACCGACTACGGCGCGCCAACTTTCAGCAACGGCGTTACCTTCGATGCGGCAACGTCGACGGTCAATGTGCCAGTAGGCGTGGTCGGCTTCACCGTCACTGTACCGGTGCTGGATGACCGCATTGTCGAAGAAACCAAGATACTGACCCTTACACTGGGTGGGCAGCAAGCAGATGGCGTGATCGATGATGATGACGTCAGACCGGATACGCTGTTGATTACCGACGTCACGGAAACCCAGACTGACCCGACACCGTTCGATCTACTGACCGGTGATACGACTCAGTTCATCACAGTGGAAGGTAAGCCTGAGCATACTATTCGCCTCTTTAATGAAGCAGGCGAACTCATTCCCGAGAGCGGCTATACAGTCACCGAGATCGAGGAAGGCATTTACACTATCGATGCCACTGGCATTTCCTTGCCGGCAGGTAATTACTACGCCACACAGGCAGATGAGTTTGGCAACCAGAGCTTGCCATCAAACACCTTTACCATTGACAGCACACCAGAACTGCTCGATCACACGCCTTCGCGCTCCGTCTTGCCACAAGGCGGCATGGTCGGCCGACTTGCGGTCATGGATCAGAATCGTGTCAACCTGACCAGTCTGCAGTTCAGCAATCCTCCCGAGAACTGGTTCGATGCAGACGGTGAGCCAGCGGTATTTGGTATCAGGGGTGTGACACCCGTTGATGACATCGCCATTATCACACTCGATTCGGGTTCGAAACTCACGCTCAATGTCATCGATGGCAGCTATATCTACATCCCGGCTACCGGTGCGGAAATCGATGTATTCCCGCTGACCGTGCGCGACCCGGGTGGCAAAGGCGGCAGCCTCAACCTGACCTTTGAGGTGCGTGACCTGCTCGACCGCGACGGTATCCCGGAGAACACTGAGAACGCGTTGTCACTAACCCGTACCGGCGGTAATAACAAAGACCTCAACGAAGATGGCGAGGATGATTCCACCCAGAATTCTGTAACGACTATTGCGTGGAGCAAGAAAGAAAATTTCGAAGCAGCGATTGATGGCCGCTTCGATGACGTCGACCCCACTTCGATCATCAGCATTATCGCTAATGAAGAAGGCTCAGGTAATAAGGCCTCGCCTATTGCGCAGTTGATCGACATCGACGTGTTAGCTACCACAGACGACGATGGTCAGGAGCTTCTCAACTCCAAGGGACTCGATGGTCTCGAGGTGCCCTGGGATCCACTCAAGTTCTCTGTCGAGCCTCTGCAGAGTCTCGGATTGATCGATATCGATCCATCGCGCCCTGGACTGCAGATTCGCATGACAATCGATATCTCGTCTGCCGGTGTTAATGAAGGTGGCTTCGATGGCTACATGAAGTACATCTCTGCTGAAACCATTCAGGCAGCGAACGATGCCGGTGTCGAACTAGTCACCTTCGATGGCGAGGTGTTGGTGTCCTCCGAACAGGCTGGCTGGTATGACTTCCTGCAACGTGCGCCAGGTGGTGACGGTGCACGTTATATTGTTGAAGATGGTCTCATCACCAAAATCGAAATCATTATTACGGATAACGTCTTTGGGGATGTCGACTTTACTATTGGCCGCGTAACTGACCCGGGTCTACCTGTCATCCGACCAGATATCACGCCGCCGGAAGTGTCGATTCGCAACGAGGCAGTCGCTATCATCCATGAATATGTTGAGGAGAACTCCAACTCAATTATTCAGCTGACAGCCAATGAAGAAGTCACGTGGGCTATCAAGAACTCTCCCGATCACGGGCTGTTCTCGATCAATGCCTCTGGTGAGCTCAGCTTCCGTCAGAGTCCTGATTACGAGAGACCACTTGATGCTGACACCAATAATGACTATCAGCTGGTAGTCAGTGCCACCGACAAGAAAGGCAATCAGACTACACTGCAAACTACCATTTCGGTGACCAATGTTCGCGAGGCGAAGCCAATCTATGCCGGCGGACTGGATCAGGACGATCACTGGTTGAGTGGCATCGAAAGCAATGCGCAGGAACAGTCCATCGATGGTCAAGCCAGGCTGGAATTTTTCGCCTATGCCGACCAACTCGACGGTACTCTGCCCCTGCAGGCTTACGTCAATACCATTACGGGTGACTATTTCTACGCACCCGAGGGAACCGCGTTCCCGTATGATTGTTACGTACCCACAGATGCAGTAGAGTTAGGCTTCGTACCCGGCGTGGGTCAGGGAGCCTTCGACGTGCATCTGTTTATTAACCCAGCGGGTGTAACACAGATCATGGGACAGGAAACTGCACAGCAACTGGGACTGCTGGACTCTGGCTACTTCGATATGGGAGCCATTTTCTCCTCGCCCGAATCACTCAGTGACTCGGATATCGAAATCGTAGGTGTCAGCGCTCAAAATGCTAACCTGGGTCTGTAAACTTCACTAACAATCAAGAAAAGTTAACACTATGCTGAATAAACTATTCGTCCGAAATAGCGCCCTCCTCTTTGCCCTTGGTTTTCTCCTGATCGCTCCAGCTACCGCTCAGGAAGATGCCAAGCGTTGGTACGGTAGCCTGTCAGTGGGACAGCTAATCAATACGGAATTCGATACTTCTTCAGTCACGATTTCCACCACGCCGTTTCGCATCGAATCAGTCGGCACCTTCGACATTACTGGCCACTGGAACTGGGCTGCAAGTGTTGGGCGTGAATTTGGTGAATCGTCCAACATCCGCCTCGAGGGCGAATTTTGGGGCGGCGCTGTTAAACGTGAGGGATTTGTTGCGAGCGCATTGACGGCGAATCTCGATGACGATATCAGGGCACGTGCCATTATGGCTAACGGCATGTTGCGAGTGATCAACAACAACCGCCTCAAGGTCTGGATAGGCGCAGGTATCGGCGTTGCTGATGTGCGCATGCAAAAAGCCGTAGGCTCCACCTGCAACTGTCTTTCCGAAGCCAACGGTGAAGGCGAGGCTTATCGCATCAAGATGAGCTTTGAAAATGAATTCGAGAACGGCAATGCCTGGTTCGTCGAAGTTGGAAATGTCTGGTTGCCGGACACAGAAACGGACACCAGCCTGTCGTCCTATACCCTGCACGGCAAACTAACGAGCGCTGAGCTCAGAATCGGTTACCGGGTCGCATTCTAAAGCCTGCCAGTGCCAAGCCACCTAATCTGGCTTTCCACCCTCCAAGAGTCCAACGCGCTGAGCCATTCTTGTCTGAATGCGCTCAGCTCCGTTTCGATCGCCTGTCTACCATATCCGCAAAGGCATTCGATATACGTTCCAGATGGGGTCTCGTATAAGGAAAGTTGTCGGCATGATCGAAATTGTGACGCATCGCTGCGTTCGCTTCGAAAACGATCAACTTGCCGTCTGGAGCAAGCGTAAAATCAATGCCAAAAAAGTCCAGTCCGACTGTGTCGCTAACAGCATGCAGGGCACGATACGCTCTGTCTCCGAGGTAGCTGACTGGATCATTCAGATAACGCTGTTCATCCTCTTGTGTAGACGGTGTCGTTGACATCACGCGATAACGATCACCCGAGTGGATCTGCCAGTCGTCGTTCGCCAGATTCGCCACTGGATAGAAGGTGCCATCAATAAAGAATGCTCTGGTTTTATGATAGAAACCGTCATCCCATTTGGCGTTTAATTCCTCTATCGCATGGATTTCCACTCCTTCAGGCTGCGCAGCCAACCAGGTGTGCAGCGATTCGGCTGACTCAATTCTGGCCATGGTCTTGCCTGTCTGCGTACCTCGTTGGCGGAGAATAAATGGCATGCTGAAACCAGCGGCCAAGATAGCTTCGGCCACGGCTGCCGGGGTGTCCCGATTAGCGAATACCTCCGTGCGTGGAAAAATGACATCAGTTAACACGCCCAGCCTTTTGGCATTGTTGGCTCGATCAGTTAACAGCACCTTTTCAGGATGGTTGATTACTGGCACGTTGGGATGGCGTGCAAGCAATGCGGCAACATTCCTGAGTCCACCAGGATCCTGATCGGGACAACTCACGCAATTCAGAAAGACATCGATCGCTGGAAAATTATTTATGTTAAGCATGCTGTCCCCAAACACGCTGCCTACATAAAGATTAATGCGTGAGGAGTCCAGCAAATCGCGCACTGCGAAATGCCCCCCTTTCAAGCGCGCCATCCGCAGACCACTGCTACGACCAGTTCGCGTACCAAATCGGCTTTGTTCATATGAGCGAATTCGCATCACGTTCGGCTTGTCAGGGTCAATCTGACGGGGAACGCTAAGCGGCTCTATGCGGGCCAGTTGCGCCATGCATTCACGCGCTTTGCTCACCTCGCCCGCCCGAAAGAGGACGGTTGCCAGCAGGCGTACTGAACGGGGGGTGAGTTGTTCCTTCTGTCTGGCGAGTTCCAGCACGCTCTGCGCCTGGCTAAAGGCGCCCAATTGAAACAGCAGCCTGCCCAACCGCTGTAATTGGGGAAATTCTGCTGAGACCAGTTCTGCAGCATTGCGTGCATGGCGCCGTGCGCGTCTCAGCTTTCCCCTGTTGCTGAGCAAGCGGGCAAGATCCATATGCGCTTGAGCATCCGCCGGGGCAGCCAGCACTCGCTCGTAAGCTGACTCCAATAACGTATCAGACGAGGCTGGAGGCATAAGCTCTGACCCGATACATAAGCCGTTTGCTATCCGGCTCGAAACCAGTACGTCCATGCAGCACCTGGGTATTGGCAAGAAACAAGGTCTGGCCAGGTTCCAGACGTACTCGCTGCTGCACGTTAGTCGATTCCAGAACTTCATCCAGTACCGCCATGGCATAGTTTGCTTCGCTACTGAGGAAGCCGCCTCGTTTCAACGCAGTCTCAATCTGACTCCGGTAATAGCGGATATGACTACGGCCATTCGCTTCCCAGAGAATTGGAAGTGGCTGACGGGAAAAAGGAAACAAAGCCTGTTTCAGCAGACCCAATACGTCTGCCGGGAGTGCGGAACAAATATCCTCAACTGTCGCAAGGAGGGTCTCACCTCCCTCACGGTCAGCGCGGACCATCTGGAAAGCAACCAGGTCATGCGGCACCTTTATGTTGGACGAATCGGT
Organism: uncultured Pseudohongiella sp.; assembly: GCA_965228725.1. GTDB lineage: Bacteria > Pseudomonadota > Gammaproteobacteria > Pseudomonadales > Pseudohongiellaceae > UBA9145. Next base: position 932,376 of record OZ245834.1, read on the forward strand.
ATGCAGACACAAAGGCTGATTGGTGCGGCTGTAGCGCGTCACTTTTTCGTGATTCAGTGCGTCAGAGTCAGCAATGCGTACACGAGTGAAACTGAGTTTTTCAGAGACCGGTCGTGTGGGGTCGTCGATAGGGCCTGGTAGATCGGCAATGGCGCGCGCCAGGCGACGGACAGGCTTCGCTTCTTCAACCGGATCCAGGCCACAAAGCAAAAACACATGCGGTGCTTCGCGGAGCTTGGCGACGATCTTGATCGCAAGTTCCACTGCCGCAGCAGGGTCCTCTATAAGAGACGCCAATGAAGCGTTGTCGAGCTTGAATTCTGGAATAGCCCGCTGAGTTTCAGCGGCTGGCGTGGCGGGGTCCATGTAGCAGTGCCTTCCTGTTCGACTTTCTTCTTTCTTTTGCGTGCTTCTATTCAGGTTTGCTGTTTCGTCATGTAACGCAACATTTGCCAATCCAGCTCGCTACTTGCTGGCATGTGGCATGTCGTGTTGATCCATCTTCTAGCGATTCCGCATTCAGAGCGCATGCCTTCAGCAGCACTCGAACACCGAACAGGAAAAACACAGTCTATCCATCACAATCTCAATTGACAAGCCATTGAATTACAAGCGCAATTTTTCGGTTGGCGTGACTCTGTTACGGGCTCAATCCAGAGCAGATTGTCCTTGCGCAGCCGCCTTACTGGACTGAACTTAACTCGTTTCGAGCACCTTGTCGGAGACTTGATTCGTAGTTGCTCACCTCGCAGCATTGCGACAGCGAACCCTCACGTCTCCGTGGGCCGTTAACTGACCCGTGAAACAGTGTCCGTGTCGCAGCGCAGACATTTCCCAATGGCCTGTCATCATAACTCTTGGGTTTTACTCTCCTATCTCGCTCTGCAACGCTTTCGCGTCGGTGCGGTCAACTTCACGTCAACTGGACGCTCAGTATAGTCTGTGTCATAGATACCTATTGAGTGTCGAAGCGAACCAAGGCAAGTCAGGGTGCTGGTACTCAATACCCTCAGCTCGGCACGGCCTAGCAGTGCCAGGAGAATTCAAGGGCAACGAACTAGTCCAGGAGAACGGAACGATGCAATACCGAGCAGACAAACCCAATGCGCGCCTATTTGCCATGCTTTTGGTCCTCACTATTTCTTCGCTCTGTGCTGCGCAAAGTGAAGAACTTAGCCAGGAGAAAGAAGCTGCGATTTTGGAACTCATGAGCGCCACGGGTGCTGCTGACCTTGGTGAGCAGATGTCACTGGCTATGGCGCAACAGATGACACAAGCTTTGCGTGCGGCAAGGCCAGACATTCCGCCTCGGGCTTTCGATATCGTCAATGAAGAAGTCCGCGCAGCGATTCAGGTTGAAATGACCAATGGCAGTTTTGAGAAGCTGGTTACACCGCTCTACCACAAATACTTCACCTTTAACGAGATTGTGGAGCTGTTGGCATTTTATGACACGGCGATCGGCAAAAAGACGATTGAAGTCATGCCTCAACTAACACAGGAATCGATGGCTATTGGCCAATCCTGGGGAGCAGTAATCGGCGCGCAGATTGGCCAACAGATTACTCGCAGACTTGCTGAAGAAGGCATAGAGATCGATTTATAGGTGCTGGCTCATTGCATCTGTAACCGTTGGCCTACACTGGCAACACCAGTGCTCCACGCCATTTGGTAACTGTCGCGCCGATAGCGGATTCGCGCGCGGTTGTTTTCATCGCCGCAGCTGGTAATACGAATTTCTTCCCGAATTCCCAGCGTGATTTTGGGAAGCTGCCGATTGCATACCCTGTCACGTACTTGGAAAGTCACCGGGCTGGTCCAGCCGTTGACTGCATACCAATGCACTGGATTCGTGATTTCAGGAGGTTCAAAACTGCATGCGCTTTGTGATACAGCGATAGCGCACAACAGCAGGGCTATTTTGTTTTTGCTCTTGATATTCCCTTTCAAGCTTTCACTCCTTCGCACGTAACTGCTTACCTTAATCAAGTTGTAAGCGCAGAAGTCTCCCTGAATTCGGGGTCTCAGATTCAGGTTCTAGCCTTCTGCTGCATACCACGACATAAATTTTCACGCCCCGACCGTAGTACTTTAGCGCAGAATAGGGGAATATTCTTACAGTTCGCGCTGAGTTACCCACCATATCGACGAGCATCAAGAGAGATTAAAGCACTTGAGGTCGTCAGGGATTGAAAATGCCATATCGCACGTCTATCGAAACGATTGCTGAAGCGGAGCAGCGTTGGAAAAGGAAAGGTCTGTTTTATACCAGCCTGTCCGTCGCCACCTTGCTCTGGGTCTTTAGTTTCGTCAATTTCCAACAAGGCGATATGGTAACTGCAGTGGCTACGTTGCTCGGTATTCCATTGGCCGGCCTCACTATGTATGCCTGTCGCCTTGAGCCAATGCCGCAGTGGATATACCGGCCAATACTCTATTATCTATTGGCCCTCATTTGCTATATGTTGGCTATCAATGTGCAGCAGTCTTCTCCGTTGATGTGGTTGATCGCTGCCCCAGCTGTTGGCATGTTCTGTCTTGGCGCAAAAAGGGGGGTAATCGTCAGTGTCTGTTTGTGTGTAATCATCATCGCGACATTGCTGTTCAACGACCATATTCTGACAACCGCTTACAGCATTCGCTTTGTCTGCGCGTATCTTCTGCTGACATCAGTGTGCTATGCCTATGAGCACAATCGGGAACTTGCGACCAGGCAACTCATACAGGCACAGGAAAGAATCAAAAGGCTTGAGGAACTACTGCCAATTTGCGCCTGGTGCAAGAAAATCTGTAACGAACAGGGTAACTGGGAAAGTATGGAAACTTACATCACCGGACATGTCAGTGCCGATATTACTCATGGCGTTTGCCCCGACTGCCGCAAAGCAATTCGCGACCGTTCCGCCTAGGATAACTCATTCGCGAACTACCGCTTGGCATAGACCTCGATGATCTCAATAGCTCCCTTGCCCTTGATATCGGTCTTGCCTCTCGACCTTGCCTCATACCCATCCTGAATCGTCATCCAGGAGTCCACTGATATCGCCACTGAACCCGGGCGTGCAATGCCTGTGAAGCGTGACGCGGTATTCACCGTGTCGCCCCACACATCGAACTGGTATCGGTCGTGACCAACTATTCCCGCAATGACGGCTCCGCTGCTTACACCACAACGTAGTTGCCAGGGCGGGTCATTGTTCTCAGCCAGTTCGATCATCTTGAGACCACAGGTGACTGCAACATCGATCGGATCACTACACGGAATCAACAAACCAGCCGACACCATAAATGCGTCGCCAATGGTTTTGATTTTTTCCAGTCCAAGCTCCCGCGTCACTTTCTCCAGCGATTCGAAGAGGTTTTGCAATCCATTGACCACCTCTTCTGCATTGTGCTCATTGCAGTAAGCTGTGAACCCGACGATGTCACAGAATAGTATGGCCACGTTCTGGTAACTACGTGGCGGGACTTTGCCCAATATCTTCAGTTCATTCGCCGCTGCGGTCGGGAGAATCACATTCAGCAGTTGATCGGCACGCTCCTTCTCCTGACGCATCTTGGTAATGTATTCGATCTGCTGGTTGTGGTGATGTTTACGCTCCAGGCAAGAACCCAGCCTCGCCTGCAAGAGCACCTTGTCCACGGGTTTCAGCAAATAGTCGCTTGCGCCCAGTTTGATGCAGCGAATTGCACTTTCCGCATCACTGTTGCCAGAGATCATGATGACGGGGATTTCCCGCAATCGCATATCGCGCTTCAATTCAGTGAGCAACTCGAAGCCACTCATTTCCGGCATCATCACATCCAGTAGCACGGTGTCGTACTCAGCACGCTGGAGCATCTCTAATGCAACGCGGCCATTTTCTGCCTCATCAACATCGTCATAGCCTTCAGCTCGCAGCAAGCGCAGTAACAAGCGGCGATTGAAGCCCTCATCATCTACGATCAATATTTTTTCTGACATTTCGCTCATTTACTTTTTCCTTCATTGAGCGGTGGCCTGGAGACAGATCCTCCAGATGCATTCGATCCTGCCAATCAATCCGCATCCTCAGCAGTGTGCTGAGGATGCGGCTAAAGCTATTTCAGGGGTGAGTAGTCGGTAGCACTGAGAAAAAACACTTCCGCAGAAATGGGCACCGGATACTTTTCACGCAACTCCAACCACTCAGGATCAGTTCGAAATGCGTCCCACACTTCCTGACGATGGGCTCGGCTTTGATACGCCAACATCCAGACCAGTGTATTTTCATCATCCATTCGCTGCCAGACGGCGACTATTTCGGCTCCCAGCCTTTCGAAAATACCAACCTCGGCTTCGCGAAATCGTTGATGAAGGTTGTCAATCCCGCCTACACCATTTTCAGCCGGCTCGGCGGTATACATGCGAATCTCGAAGCAACGAGATGCAGGATCCACGTTCGCTGACAAGTCATCTGGCAAATCGGCGGCCGGTCCACAAGGCGGCAGACCACCCTGCGCATGCACAAAACTGCCAACACACATCCAGATCAGAAACATTCCCGTAATCGTCGATAATTTACGCACCGCACTCTCCTCTTTTTGATTTAATTCGTATTCGCAAGCTTGCGTGAATTAGCTGGCGCTTGCAATCACTTGCATAGCGTAATTTTACCCTTCGGCCCAAGGCAGTAATTCTTCGCTTGTCTTCCAGCTAGCTGCGTGGCTGGCTAGCACTCGATCTATGCTCGCTGCATAGTACGCATTGAATTTTGTATGAGTGGTAAAGTACAGTGCGACTATGCACAGCGATGAGGACAGGCCAATGACAAAAACAACCCGCTTTTCGCAACGTAATACAGGTCAGCGGATTGGCTGCAGCGAGCGCAAGCACTGGAGGCAATCTATCGGTCTGCTGGGTACTCTCCTGTTCTTCACATGCCTGCTACAGGGTCAATCAGGCTTCGCCCAATCCGCGGGCGCCCCTCCCGCAATTTTCAAGTCCGCAGAAGAAATCGCTACCCAACTGAGCGACCTTGCAAACGCATCAGCATCTGCCGCTGGCTGGACAGTCACCATCTCACCAGGGGTGACTATCCGCCAACGAACCAGCGGCAACGTGAACTTCGCAATTATTCATCCCTATAGTCTGGAGATTTATCGCATCATCACGGGCAGCGGCACGCTCGTAACCGGAGGAAAACTGATTCCACCCCTGGCCGATAGCCCGAGTGACGATGTGATTCGCACTGAGCATGGCATCACCGGGGGACTGGCCAGACAGGTTAACGAAGGGGATGTGCTTGTACTCCAGCCTGGCACGCCACACTGGTTTAGTCAGATAGACGGGGAATCGATTACTTATATGGAAAGCAGAATAAGAGTCAGTACCCACCCGATACTTTTTGAGTAGCCTCAGCGCCATGAGCCGAAGTCCAACGCGGCTTCAGGCAGGACAACTACTTGTCAGGCAGGGTCTTCCCATTTCATAAAATAGTGGTAGATTCGCGTGGTCGATCTGGCAGATCGACTTGTGGTGCCGGGTTGCAACGCACCGCAGGCCTGCTGCTTATTCAGGCTGGCTGCGTTACAACGCATGGGCAGTTGTCTTCTCAATGCCTCACCACGGGTCAGCGATTTCCTTATTGCTGGTTCATCACTTTTACGAGTCTATCTATACAAGACTTTCCACAAGAGACTTTCCAAATGAATGCAAAATTGGCGTTTGTTGTTTTCGCATGTCTGGCCGTCACCCCGGCCTTGGGGGCAGACAATGCCCTCTCCCACGATGCCATCGTCGAACACGGCAGGTATCTGATCAAAATCAGCGGCTGCAATGACTGTCACACCGACGGATATATTCTGAATGATGGCAGTACGCCGAGCAGTGAGTGGCTTAAGGGAGACACGATGGGATGGAGTGGTCCCTGGGGCACCACTTACGGGAGTAATCTGAGGCTCTTTATGGCTAATTTGACGGAAAGCCAATGGCTGGTCACGGCCAAGAATCTGCGGGCCAGACCGCCCATGCCCTGGTTCAATCTGAATGCCATGAGTGACCGCGATCTCAGTGCAATATACCACTTCGTGCGTTCGCTGGGAGATCCAGGCAGTCCTGCGCGCAGTGCCCTGCCACCCGGTGAGCAGGCACCTAGCCCTTATGCGTTATTCCAGTAGCCGCCATTCAGAGTAAGCTTTCAGAGCCTATTAAAAACCGCTGGGGGTGTGACTATCCACAACCCCAGCATTGGCTTTAAGGGAGTGTGCACTGCACTTCATCACCGGGAGACTTTGGTCTCCAGAATCACTGAGCTGTTAGTCCGCTCCACCCCCTCCAGGTCAGCTATCTCATCCAAAACCCGGCTCAGGGCCTCCGTGGATTCGGCTTGCACGATGGCGATCAGGTCATAGTCACCGCTCACCGAATACAGCGAGCGCGTGGTAGGCATTGCCTGCAGCTCCTGAGTCGTACGCAAGGTCAGTTTCTGGGCGACCTTGATCAGGACGTGGGCCGATACCCTGCCGCGCTCATAGGCCGCACCAAGCACTACAGAATAGCCGTGAATAATCCCCTGCTTCTCCAGCCGCTCAATCTTGCCCTGGACGGTCGAGCGTGACAGACCAAGGGTCCGGGCCAACTCTGATGTACTGCGTCTGGCATTGTCCTGTAGCAGCGCAATCAACTGTGCATCTGTCTTGTTCATGGGGGCACCCGCAAAACTAGTTATTTTGATAATTTACATAGTCATTTTGACCTATAAGTTGGACATATTGCCATATTTAACTATTCAAAGTGACCTTATTTCCAATCAGACTGGTGTTATTCATCGCCAGAATGAGGAAGCTGACATGGCCAAAAAACTCCACAAAGTCGCCGTTGTGGGCGCCGGGAAAATCGGTCGCATGATCACCCGACTACTCGTGAATTCAGGTGACTATCAAGTCAAACTGATCGACCAGGACGCCAACGCACTGGCGGAAGTCGCCAAGCTGAAGCGCGTCAAAGTGTCGCAAGTTGACGTCCAGGCAGATGGACAACTTGAGCAGGCACTTTCAGCCTGCGTAGCGGTACTCAATGCGACTCCCTTTTTCCTTACAGAGCGTATCGCACAGGCTGCACACGCCACAGGAGTACACTATCTCGATCTGACTGAAGACGTGGCCAGCACGGAAAAAGTGAAGGCCCTGGCCGTCGGATCAGCTGCTGCCTTCATTCCGCAGTGCGGCCTCGCTCCTGGCTTCATTTCAATTGTTACCAGTGATATCGCCTCACACTTCGATTCACTCGATACCGTGCGCATGTGCGTTGGCGCACTGCCCCAGTACCCCAGTAATTCGCTGAATTACAATCTCACGTGGAGTACTGACGGCGTGATCAATGAGTACTGCGAACCCTGTGTCGCCATTCAGTCTGGCGAGCTGAAAACAGTGCCTCCATTGGAACAGTTGGAACGCTTTTCTCTTGATGGCGTCAGCTATGAATCCTTCAACACCTCTGGCGGTATCGGCACGTTGGCAGAGACGCTGCTCGGTAAAGTCAAACATCTCTCCTATCAGACGATTCGCTATCCAGGACATCGCGACATCATGAAGACACTGCTGCATGATCTCGGCCTGCGCGATCGTCGCGACCTGCTCCGCGATGTATTGGAGAACGCGGTGCCAGCCACTATGCAGGACGTTGTGCTGGTATTCGTAACTGTCAGTGGTCGTAAGAATGGCCGGCTAATGCAAGAGACTTACGCCAACAAGATTTACAGCGCTGACATCGGTGGTGAGTTCTGTAGCGCCATCCAAATTACGACTGCCTCAGGAATCTGCGCCGTTCTGGATTTGCTACTGGCGGGTTCTCTGCCACAGCACGGCTTTGTCCGTCAGGAACAAATCGGCCTGGCAGACTTTCTGAACAATCGTTTCGGCGCACACTATGTACAGGAGACTGTCATCCATGAAGCTGCATGAATTGAAACCCGCAAACGAGGGTGGCGAAATCCAGGCATCTCTTCACGAATGTTTGACCAGACTGGGCGTACAGCTTCCTCACGATTCCGACTCAGGCGACGGGCATCTGGCGGTTTATAGCCCGGTGAATGGCGCGCAGCTGGCCAGCCTGCCAACGGCCAGCGCAGGTGATGTTGAGTTGGCCATGCATCGCTCCGAACAAGCCTTTCATCGCTGGCGCCAACTTCCTGCGCCACGGCGTGGTGAACTGATCCGATTGTTTGGTGAGGAGCTACGCAGCAACAAGCAAGAGTTGGGCACCTTGGTCACCATCGAGTGTGGCAAGATCTTGCAGGAAGGACTGGGAGAGGTGCAGGAAATGATCGACATCTGCGACTTTGCCGTCGGCTTGTCTCGTCAACTCTATGGCCTGACCATTGCCTCTGAACGGCCCAGTCATTCAATGCGGGAAACCTGGCATCCAATGGGGCCCGTCTGTGTTATTTCTGCCTTCAATTTCCCCGTCGCCGTCTGGGCGTGGAATTTCGCGCTGGCCGCCGTATGCGGGAACAGCGTGGTCTGGAAACCATCCGAGAAAACTCCTCTCACTGCCCTCGCCTGCCAGGCATTGCTCGAGAAAGCGCTTGCGCGGTTTGCCGAGGCGCCCGAGTACCTGTCCCAAGTCCTCGTCGGCGAGCGCGAGGTTGGCGAACAATTGGTTGATGATCCACGCATGAAGATTGTTAGCGCCACTGGTAGTTGCGCGATGGGTCGCGCTGTGGGACCGCGCGTCGCTGCGCGTTTTGGCCGGTCTATACTGGAACTCGGCGGTAACAACGCGATCGTGGTTGCGCCTACCGCAGATCTCGATATGGCCGTGCGCGCCATACTGTTCGGCGCAGTGGGTACAGCAGGACAGCGTTGTACTAGTACCCGTCGCTTGTTTGTGCATGAAGCGATTTATGACAAGCTGATACCCGCCTTGCGCGCGGCGTACGGGAAGATAAGCATCGGCAATCCATTGGAGCCTGACGTGCTTGTGGGTCCCCTGATTGACAGCGATGCCTATGACAAGATGCAAGCTGCCCTGCAACAGGCAGAAGCACTTGGCGCTGCAGTGTACGGAGGCGAACGCGTGCCTACTGCCGAGGACGAAGCGTTCTACGTGAATCCTGCGCTGGTTGAGATGCCTGCAACCACTTCCAATATTCAGGAAGAGACTTTCGCGCCGATTCTCTACGTCTTCCGCTATAGCGAACTCGATGACGCGATCACACGCAACAACGAGGTACCGCAGGGCCTCTCCTCAGCAATCTTTACCAACGATGTGCGCGAAGCAGAGAAGTTTCTTTCTGCGACAGGCAGTGATTGCGGAATCGCCAACGTCAATATCGGTACGAGCGGTGCAGAAATTGGTGGCGCGTTTGGCGGTGAGAAAGAAACCGGAGGCGGTCGCGAATCAGGATCGGATGCCTGGAAGGGCTATATGCGGCGCAGCACCTCTACTCTGAACTACGGCTCCGAATTGCCTCTTGCACAGGGCATCAGGTTCGATCTTTAGTTTTGACCCCGGGAGAAATTGGCGCTCGTTCCTGCGTCATGAAAGGGAAAGACCGAACAGGGTCCCTGAGTCAGAACAGTTCGACAATGATCTCCACGCCGGCATCCAGATCACCGAAGGGTGATCCTGTCGGCGTGTATTTCTCGACGGAATAGCCCAAATCTTCAAGCAAGGTGAGCACATTGTCTGGCCCGGCGAAATGCGCAAAACCACCCAGAACCAGTTCCGTTTCCGGTGTCTCGAGATAGGATTCTATAACGGGAATCCAGTTCCGATTGCGCTTGGCCAGGATGTGTTCATACTGCTGTGGACTACTACGCTGGTAGGCCTCGTTGCTGGCAGTGATCAGGTCCATGCGCCCTTCGCGCCATTGCTGAATGAGGTCTCTTAGATCGCTCTCGATCTGACCACTCTGGATATAGGCAAGACGCAGCAAGTAAGTCAAATTCCAGTTGAGCGCTATATCGCGGTAGCCATCGATAATGGCGTTCACTTGCTCACTAAAGGTCTCGAGACCATCCGTCGGCTTGCCGTCCTGTCGGGCCAATTCGGCAAAGAAATCGTCAACGCCGGTACCGAAGCCAAAGCTCTGCGCACCAAAGAAATAGAGTACTGAATTGAAGAACTCCGGGCGCCGCCTCGCATAGTCTTCCAGCGTTCGATCAAACTTTTTAAAGAAGTCATCAAGCACCAGTTCTACCGAAGGGGACATGTACTCCAGAACACTTTCGCCGATTGGCAAGTTGAACAGTTCCCTGTCTTCGCTGGTAACTGGCAGGGAGGGATCGACTTCGAAAGCAACCAGATCGGCGGCTTCGTAGGCTGCGCTGAACAGAGCCGGGAGTGGATAATCGGCATCCTGCAGGATATGAATGGTGCCACCAAGATAGACTTCATGTATTCCATTGCTGACAACCCAGAGCGCCGTATCACTCAGCCGGTTGAACTTTACCGATTGCACAGAGAATCTGTCACGCGATGGATCGAAAGCGAGTACCACATCATAGATTGCATCGACGACCCTGACCTCACCCGTTAACAAATCGCCAACGGCACTAAAGGTCGAATCACATTCTCCCGCACGGAACACTTCTCGCGATTCCAACACAGAGAACGTACCGTCAGCTTCCGGCTCAAGGGTCATCACATACCCGCGAATCCGGCTCGGGTCCTCGGCGATGCTGACACAATCAAACACGACACCACCGGAGACCGGATCGAAGCGGCCTTCGCCCAGTGCGGTAGTAGTGTTCAAGACAGCAATTAACAGGATGATTAGCCTGGCAACAATGCGACTCATTGTTCTCTGGATGCAGCCTCAGTAATAAGCGAATACGCGTGTGGGGTAGGAAATCAGACGTTCAAGCCATATCTATGGCGGCAGGGATAATTTGCGACTCAGTGCTTCAAGATGGCGCATTTTCTCACGCCACATCTTCTTCATTCAAGTGCGACGTGACAATACCGGGAATTGCTCAGTGCGATTTATGACGTTTGGGTTTTCAGAAATAATTGGGCTCCGGGAAGACAGCGCCCAGAGCAATGCTGGGCGCTGGGTAGACCTTATGAGTCAATGAATACGGTTCAGGCTACGCTAACTGTTTTCACATTGACGAACTCTTTTATGCCATAAGAGCTCAACTCTCGTCCGTACCCTGAGTCTCCCACCCCGCCGAACGGCAGCCGGGGATCAGACTTGACGAAGTCGTTGACGAAACACGCTCCTGAATTGATGTGATAAGTCGCAATCTCCTCACCACGTTTGATATCTCGCGTGAAGACAGCGCCTCCCAGGCCAAACGGAGAGTCGTTGGCAATGCGAATAGCATCAGCTTCATCTTCAGCGGCGATGATGGACGCTACCGGCCCAAATAACTCCTCATCATAGGCAGGCATGCCGGGCTTAACATTGGTGAGCACAGTAGGAAAATAATAGGCACCCTGGCTCAGTTCGTCACCCGGCAGTTTTCCGCCGAGTAACAGCTTCGCTCCTTTTGCTACGCTTTTCACGACTTGCCTGTGTAGTTCGTCGCGTAGATCGAATCGAGCTTGCGGCCCCAGATCAGTTTCCGGATCCAGCGGATCACCTGTAGTCCAGGTTTGCATTTCTGCCACGAATTTTTCAGTGAATTCATCAATAATCGACTTGTCGACAACGAATCGCTTCGCCGCGATGCAGCTTTGGCCGCTATTCTGCAGGCGACTTGTTACACACGTTTTGACAGCCGCATCAATGTCCGCATCCGCGAGTACGATATAGGCATCGCTGCCCCCCAACTCGAGTACTGCTTTCTTCAGCATCAGCCCGGCCTCACTACCCACTGCCCGTCCTGCCCGGGTGCTACCTGTCAAAGTTACAGCCCTGATCTTTCGGTTCTTGATCACATTCTCAACCGAATCATTGTCGATGATGATCGTGCGCAACAGCTCATCCGGGAAGCCAGCGTCACGCATTATTTGCTCGATCGCAATCGCGCTACCACACACATTGGCTGCATGCTTCAGGATCACTCCGTTCCCCGCCATGATCGCTGGCGCCGCGAACCGGAAAACTTGCCAGTAGGGAAAATTCCAGGGCATAACTGCCAAAATCAAACCAATGGGACGACAGACAACCTTGCTGACTGTCGCATCAGACTCGACAATCTCATCGGCGAGAAATTTCTCCGCTCGCTCCGCGTAGAACTCACAGGCCCAGGCACACTTTTCAATTTCTGCTTCTGCCGCCGCGACGGGCTTACCCATCTCTTCGGTCATGAGTGCAGCGAGCTCTTTTTTACGCTCTCGCAGCAAGCCAGCAACCTTGAGCATCGGTCTGGCCCGTTCAGAAAAACTGACGAATCGCCATTGTTGCTGTGCTCTGTGGCTGGCCAGAATTATGGCTTCAACCTGATCGTGAGTCATTTCCTCGTATTCACAAATCCATTCGCCCGTTGCCGGATTGATTGTTTCAAACCTCATATGAGGACCTCCATTGAAAGTGTAATGAGGCGCGCCAGATTCAATTCAGGCTCGCGACCAGCGGCGACAACTGTCCCGTGTGCGAACTACGCTGCAAGATGTCGTCGAGCTTGCGACTGATGCTGGTGTTGATGCGAATCTGTTCTATGCGCGGCCATGTAGATGCTTCGCCGTCCAGCACCATCGCGCGTGCTTCATAGGAAGTTGCAGCAGACAGCAATGGTCCGAGATGTGCATTCTTGCGCTTTGGAAGAATGGTGATATCGGCAGTATATTCCTGCGTCATGATATCAAACAGCATGCGCAGATTAACGTTCTGTGGGTGCGATGCAGGCATCATGTCCATCGCGATCGGATACATCGCACGCAGCCACTCCCTGCCCGCCGATTGATAAACTGACATCAGTCGCGTCCAGGGGTCGTCGACTTTCTGGGGGTCCGGGAGTGCCCAAAGCACTAGCGGATTGGTCTGACTGCTTATGAAATGATTCACACTGTACAGGCGTGAGAGTCTTCGTGTTGGCAAATCATTGGTAATCGAGCCGTCACGCCATTTGCGCGTCGGCACATACGGTTTGCGTTTGCCATTTCTGTCTTTGGCGGCCAGTGCGACAGCCGGAAACACGCCCGGTACGGCACAGGACGCCAGTATCGCTTCGCGAAGCAGCGCATTCGGCGAAGTGATCGCATTGAGCAGGCGGGATCGTTGCTTTAACTCAGTCGGCGCAACAGAGACATTAATGTAGCGTCCGGATTCCTCGAACGATTCAGAAAATGTCATATCCGGGACCAGCGTCTCAATCAACGCCACCAGGTCGTCCAGCGGACTCGATTTTTGCGGGTGCAACAGGTTCTCTGCTGCACACATGACCTGAAATGCATCAATCAGTTCGCTCGATTCCAGTTTGCGGTGCAGCGTGCTGCGCGAGCTGCTACCTATTAGCGCAGCGATGATGGCACCGGCACTGGCACCTGAAATGATGTTGGAAAGCAGCTGTTGTTCACTCAAGGCCTTGACGACGCCAATGTGGAATGGCCCTTGCGAGCCTGCGCCGCTCAGCATCAGGGCTGATCGCCCATAACATAGGCTCGCACGCCTGAACACATCAAGCTTCTCAACCGCTTCGAGCTCTTTGTTGCTAACGGAATCGAGTTGCTCGAGGGCCGCTACAATTTCATTCACGTAGTCAGCGATGAGCGTTTTGGTGCCAAACTCACATTTTGTGTACAAATTTGGTGCACCCATCCCGCCCATATTGCCGTGAATCCCTTCATTGAGATAGAACAACAAGTCGTGGATGTTGCCACTGGAACGCACGGTCACCAGTTCATCGAAGCGCCGACGTATGACCTTGTAGTCATACAAATCGGATTGTTCTTCGGCTTTCCAGTCCTCTGCACCCGACTTCTGGTCAGCCAGCAAGGCCGCTTGCTTCCATTCTTCGTAGGTCTTGGCGCTCATCGTCCTTTTCTGTCCTTTCGCTGATTCATCATCTGATTCATCGGGATGACATCCTTAGTTGCTGAGTGTGCAGTTTTCATGCCCACAATTGCGTTGCACCGGAAACAATGTGCTCATTCCAGAAAAGCGCAGCGAATTCACCTGGCTCCCCCAACAAAGATGGCATGAGTTTCGCATTAGCGAAGAGAGTGCGATGTCTTCGTTTCTGCCTACGATCCCTGAGCGGGTTCAAGGCGTGAGCGGTTCACGGCGCAAGCAGAGTACAGGCAAGATTGTGACAACCGCAATCTTCCTACGCAGGTCGCCTTGAAAAGGTAATCAAACACTCATTAAACGGTCACATAGTCTCGACATACTGTCGTGCGAAAACTGAAAATTCTGGAATCCCGCTATGCAAATGCGTGCCGCTATACTTAATGAGAGCGGAGTTCAACGTCCCTTTCACGAAACCAAACCCTTATCGATTACAGAAGTTGAGCTGCAGGGGCCAGGCAGTGGCGAAGTCCTGGTAAAAATTGCTGCGGCAGGGCTCTGTCATTCTGACCTTTCGGTTATAGACGGCAACCGTCCTCGCCCTACTCCAATGGCGCTCGGGCATGAAGCGTCCGGCGTGGTAGTCGAAGTGGGTGACAACGTCTCGACAGTCGCCCCTGGCGACCATGTCGTTCTGGTATTTGTCCCCAGTTGTGGCCACTGCATCCCTTGCGCTTCGGGGCGCCCTGCGCTTTGCGAACCCGGGGCGGCAAGTAACACGGCTGGCACCCTCCTGAGCGGTTCGCAACGCTTGCACAGCGGCAATAAGCCTATCAATCATCATCTCGGAGTCTCAGCCTTTGCTGAGTACGCTACTGTCTCTGAGCGATCGGTCGTCAAGATCGATCCTGAATTTGACCTGACGCGGGCCGCTTTGTTCGGTTGCGCCGTTCTTACTGGCATGGGTGCCGTGGTAAATACAGGTAATGTACCTCCCGGCGCCAAGGTTGCTGTCGTGGGACTTGGTGGTGTCGGATTATGCTCACTGCTCGGGGCAGTCGTGTCCGGAGCCAGCGAAATCGTTGCGGTCGACTTGCAGGAAGACAAACTGGCGCTGGCCAAAGAGCTCGGGGCGACCCTGACAATTAATGCCGGCAGCGAAGATGCCGTCAAGCAGATCAGGGAACTGACAAGCGGCGGAGTCGATTTCGCGTTCGAAATGGCAGGCTCAGTGCCGGCATTACAACTGGCCTACGATATTACCTGCAGGGGCGGAACGACTATAACTGCCGGCCTGCCCCATCCAGACAAGCGATTAAGCATTGCTCCTGTGCAACTTGTTGCGGAAGAGCGAACCCTGAAAGGAAGCTATATCGGAACCTGCATTCCACGTCGCGATCTGCCGCGCTACATGGCACTGCATCAGAAAGGAGTGCTTCCAGTTGAAAAGCTGCTGACAGAAGTCATCAGTCTCGATGATATCAATCTGGGATTCGAAAACCTGGCCGCGGGCAAGGCGATTCGCCAGATCATCACATTCGATTAAGTCTACATCTCAACAGGTCGCAAGCGGAGCTGGTTATGACAGAACAAATGAATACAGACGAGTGGCTTGACGCTAATCATCGATTGCTTCAGGTATGGACGGAGCGCACACAACGCTGGATGGAAGGAATGCTCAGCGGCAATCCTGCCGCACTGGATCATCCCCCAGTGTTTGAAGATCTGCTGGGCATGAACCGCAAGCTGTTGAGCCTCGGCACAGCACTCACCGAACTGATGAAGGAATTCGTCCAGTATCAGGCGTATATCGGACCGGCATTTTACGATATCTGGCAGCGTTACCTGGTCGAGTCGAACGGTGACGCTCTTAAGGCAGGCAGCTTTGAAGAAGCCTGGGACAAGTGGTTTGCCTACGCCAACGATGAAATGGTGGAGCTGCAGCATTCAGAGGCCTATCTGGATGCCAACCAACGCCTTGGCCGAGCGCTCACGCAGTTCAAGACAACACAGCGCAAAATCACCGACTATCTGCTAACACGCATGGACATGCCGACACAGCAGGAAGTCGACAACATTGGCCGCTCGCTATTCGAACTTAAACGTGAAGTGCGCAAGCTAAAGGAACAAATTCGTGCACTTAATGCTGAGCAGCAAGCGGCGCAATCGACACCAGAGGAGCAGGAGAAACTCGCCTCGTGAACAGCATGCAGCCAATTCGCACCTCCTACAATCCACTCGCAGAAGCTACTCGCTATAGCACCAAAATGCTCAAGGCCTATACGACCTGGCTTGGCATAAAGGACGAAGACATCGAAATCGGCACAATGCCCAAGCAATCAGTGCTGCGATTGGGACATATCACGCTGTATCGCTATGCACCGACTTCCGATAAACGTAGAGCGACTCCTCTGCTGATTGTCTACTCACAGATCGGTCGCTTCACCATGATGGATCTGCAACCTGATCGCTCCCTGATCCGCAATCTTCTGGACGAGGGATATGATGTCTACTTGATCGATTGGGGGCATCCGGGTCGAGCAGAGCGCTGGATGACGTTTGAAGACTACGTGGAGGATTGCATCGGATCGTGTATTGACCAAATCGTTGAACAAACAGGCGTTGAGCAGGTTTCGCTTCTCGGCGTGTGCGAAGGAGGTGTTTTCTCTACCTGTTATGCCGCCTTGCACCCAGAACGCATCAAGGCGCTGGCACTGGCGGTAACCCCGGTTGATTTCCATGCTGACCTGGAAAGTACCGACGGCAGTTTGCCTGGCCAGATCAGCCGCTGGGTCCAGAGAATGAGCGCAGACGATATTGATGCCTATGGCAAGTTGCCTGGCGAATTGACCGGCATGTTTTTTCTGGCCATGACACCAGTCAAATCACTGACCAAATACAATTGGGACTTGCCAGATGCGCTAAGCGGCGACCCGGAAGAAGTGAAGAACTTCTTTCGCATGGAGAAATGGCTCGCCGACCGACCAGATCACCCCGGTGAGGCAGGCAGACAATGGTTAATCAATCTCTACCAGCAAAACGAACTCATCAAAGGTGAGTTCAGGATCGGTGATCATATCGTCGACCTGAACAAGCTCACGATGCCCATTCTCAATGTCATCGCACTGAAAGATCATATTGTACCCCCGCCAACCAGCCGCCCCCTGCGTGAATATGTCGGTAGCGATCAGTATGAAGAGCTCGAGCTCAACGTTGGTCACATCGGCACCTTTGTCAGCAATCGGGCAAATCGGGCACTGAGCGAAAAGCTGGCTGAGTTCCTGCCCGGCTAGTCCGGGATCGATCTCCCAGATTACACATCGCGTAAAGCTGGAACAAAAAAGCCGCGCTACCAGTAACGACATTGATCACTGGTAGTGCGGCCTTTTTTTAAGCTTCCCGAGGACAGTATCAACGCTTGTCAGGCGACGTTGGAAACCAGTTGCAGCGGCGCTGCGTTGACCTGTTTCATTCGTTGAGTCAATAGTACATTCTCGCGGTAGTCGATCGGTATCACGACCAGACTTGGTCCAGGCGATTGAAAAGACGCCTGCAAATCTTCTTCAAGCTGTTCACTGTTGCGACACATCCGTGCATTCCAGCCAAAACTTTGTGCGAGCCCTACCCAATCCGGATTACCGAATGAAAGGTCAGTGTGTTTACCGAACTCCGCCTGCTGCTTCCAGGAAATCAGGCCATAGCCGCCGTCTTCCCACACCATAACCGTAATATTGCTACCAAGCCGCTTGGCGGTTTCCATCTCCTGCACATTCATCAGGAAGCCACCATCACCCGCGATCGCCATGATCCGCCTCTCAGGATATACCAGGCTGGCCGCTATCGCGCCCGGCAGGGCGAAACCCATCGAGCAGTAGCCATTGGGAATTAGACAGGTATTCGGCATATGTGAATGGAAGTGTCTTGCAATCCACATCTTGTGGGCACCTACATCCGAAAGCAGTATGTCGTTCGGACCCAGTACCTTGCGCGCATCGGAGATGGCCTTCTGCGGCCGGATGCTATCGATTGTCTGATCGTTCTCATGCATCTTTATTTCGTCGAGCATGATGTTGCGCATGCACTTCTGAAAGCCGAGATCAAAGTGAAACTGCGGCGTATCGGCTTCTATCTTCGCGTTGAGCTGCTCCAGCATATTGCCCAGATCACCGATGAGCTCGACTTCGGGCTGATAGTAATCGTCGATTTCGGCAGGCTGTGAATCCATATGGATAATGCGCTTGTCACAGCCTTGGTTCCACAGATGTGGATGATACTCGACCATGTCAAAGCCAAGCGTTATCACCAGATCAGCATCGTCTATCACCAGATTGGGATAGTCCTTGAATCCGAGGCCTGCCGTGAACATGCACTGATCGGAGTCGACATCAATACAGCCTTTCGCCATAAAGGTTGAAACCACGCCAATGCCTGTGTGCTCCACCAATTTGCGAAGACTCTCGCTCGCGCGTCGCCGGATACAACCGTTACCCGCGAGAATAATTGGGCGCTGTGCCTCGCAGATTGACTCCAGCACGCGGGCAACCAATGCAGGGTTGGTGATTGATCGTTCAAAACGCTTGGGTTCAATCGGCGTTTTGCTGGTTTCCATCTCGGCAATATCTTCCGGCAATTCAATATGTACTGCACCCGGCTTGTCGCCACGGGCAATGCGTACCGCCTTGCGGACTATCTCGGGAATTGTATTCGCATGCCTGATAGAGACGGCCCACTTGGTCACGGGTTCGAACATACCGACCACATCCATGATTTGGTGCGACTCTTTATGCAAGCGCTCAGTCGAGCCCTGCCCGGTTAGAACCAGCATAGGGGCACGGTCCATGTTTGAATCTGCCACGCCTGTGATCAGGTTGGAGGCACCCGGCCCCAATGTGCTCAGACATCCGGCCGGATTTCCGGTTAGCCGACCATAGGCTTCCGCCATGAAAGCAGCGCCCTGCTCATGACGGGTCAGAATAAATTTGATTTGACTACTTTGTTCCAGTGACAACATGAAGTCCGCGTTTTCTTCACCGGGAACGCCGAAGATGTACTCGATACCTTCTCTTTCAAGACATTTGACCAATAAGTCTGACGCTTTCATCGACTGTCTAAGCTCCAATAGGATAAATGGGAAAGTAGCGGCGCCTAGGGTAGTGACTTTGAATTGCAGTTTGCTGACATTTATAAGGCAATCCCGTGACTTATCGATGTCGGCATGTCATCACGCCCGTACGTCCTGCACCTTCCTCCTATTCGCTTCAAAGCAGTTTCCGTGCCACAGTCATTTGCGAGGCCGATTTCCCCTCAAAATACCTGTAACCATGAAATTCAGGTACTGTTTATGAGCGCTCCAGAGCCCCCTCGCACCATACAAGTGCGGAATTTTCATAAAGCTGGCACAAACAAGGGGTAATCTAAACTGGCGCAAGGCTTGCACATTAAGCGCAAGAGAGTAGCAAGCGGTCTCTGCAGCTACTGATATTTTTTTTGACCGGACTGAAACTAATGGAAGAAAACTTCAGCAGCTTTGGGGAAATAACAGGCATCTATGCCAGGCAGATGCAAAGCCTGTTTCAGTCGACGCTCCGGGACATCGCCCGGGGGGATCTGTCGACGCTCGAAGACTCTGCGCAGAAGATGCTCCATCCTGCCCTGTTGCAAGATTGGCTTGAACAACAGCAGCAGGTCTTGCAGGAAATTATCTCACAGCCTGATCTGGCGAGAAGAGTGCAAGAAGACCTCACGGATCAACCGCGTGACGATGCCAGGGAGAACGAACGGGACAGCTGCGAGAGGAGCAGTTGCGAGAAGGACAGCGAGGAAACATCAGGACAACAGGTCTACGACAAACGCTTTGCAGACCCTGCCTGGAACTCAAACCCCTATCTGGCAATGCTCCGTGAGTCTTACACACTGTTGCGTAGCAACATCCTGGACTCACTCGATAAACTAGAATTCAGCGATCACGAATCAGAACAGCGTTTCCGTTTCCTGAGCCGTCAGTTCATCAGTGCGATGGCACCGAGCAATTTCGCAGCGAGCAATCCGGTTGTGCTCCGTGAAGTTTTAAGCAGCAATGGTAAATGCCTGAGTAAAGGACTGCAGAATCTGCTCGACGACATTGCCAATAGCCCATCAGGACTGCTGAAGCTTGCACAGAGTGAACGGGGCGCATTCACTCTCGGCCAGGATCTCGCAACCAGTCCAGGTAGTGTCGTTCTGCAAAATTCCCAGATGCAGCTTATTCAGTATGCGGCACAGACCAAAACCGTCTTTCAAACACCGCTGCTCCTCGTTCCCCCCTTCGTCAACAAATACTATGTGCTCGATCTCGAGAAACGCAAGTCGCTGGTGAATTGGCTGACCTCCCGCGGCTATACAGTTTTCATGATCAGCTGGGTCAATCCCACCCGCAACGACAGCAGCATCGAGTTGGGCGACTACATCACGGAAGGAATAATTCCTGCACTGGCTGCCTGCCGCGACATCACCGGAACTGAAAAGGTAAACACGGCAGGGTATTGTACCGGGGGAACGCTTCTGGCAATCGCGTTGGCTATGCTAAAGGCTGAAGGCGATACTGTGGGCCAGAGTTGTTCGTTTCTGGCTACGCAAACCGATTTTCGCGAACCGGGGGATCTCGGCGTCTATCTGGGCAAGGATGTTATCCCATTTCTGAAACGTCACCTCCGCAGCAGAGGTGTTCTCGATGGCAGCATACTCGCTGCCGGGTTTAATCTGCTGCGGGAGAATGAGCTGTATTGGCCTTATATCGTTGAACAATATTTGCTGGGCAGAAGACCAAAACCGTTCGCTCTGTATCACTGGAGCAATGATGCGACCAATATTTCTGCCAGTACCCTGTCTGCCTACGTCCAGAAGATGTATCAGGAGAACGCCCTGACGCGTGCGGGCGGTCTCTCAATAAAAGGAGTGAATATCGATCTGTCACAAATCGAACTGCCAGCGTACTTTCTGGCGCTCGAGAAAGACCACATAGTTCCCTGGCGTTCTGCCTACCGCAGTAGTGGCTATTTCGCCGGCAAGAACCGCTTCGTACTCGGTGATTCAGGCCACGTCGCGGGATTGATCAACCCGGCCGGTAGCAACAAATACGGCTACCGCATTAACGAGAGACCTGCTCCCGACGCAGATGCCTGGCTGGAAACCAGTGACTACTATGCAGGCTCCTGGTGGCGAGATTGGACTAATTGGCTGAAGCCCTATTCGGGCAAGCGCATTGCAGCGAGGGCTGTTGGTTCGGCGCGCTTTCCCGCGCTCGAACCCGCCCCCGGCAGCTATGCTAAACTCGTCGTTTGAATCAGGCGAAGAGCAGGCAGCCCGTAGTGATTACCATCAAGAAATACCCCAATAGACGTTTGTACGACAGCAGCCAGAGCAAATACGTCAATCTCGACTATATTCTGCAACTCATTCAGAGCCACGAGGAATTCACCGTAGTTGATTCGAAGACTGGCGAGGATCAAACCAAGAACATCCTGCTGCAGATTATTTCGGAGCAGGAAACTGAAGAGCATCGCTCACTTCTCACCACCACCCTGCTCAAACAGCTCATTCGTTACTACAACAGCGACATGCAACCCTTCGCGCGCAGCTATCTCGAACAAAGTTTTGCTGCATTTCTGGAGCAGCAGGAAACCATGCAGCACATGATGAAGAACATGGTGGATTCCAGCCCCGTTGGTATGTTCAACAAGATGATGGAACAGAACCTGAAAATGTGGAATCAGGCAGCCGGGAAAGATGATAGCGAGTCTAAATAACTGTTCTCACGGTTTTTTTCCAATCCGGAAAGAATATTGCTGCACCGCAACAAAATAATCGTTGACACGCGCCAGGTCCATCGATATATTGGCTTTCGACTCTTGCTGCATCGCAGCAAATAGTGACCCAGAAGCCAACGAGGAGCGCGACCATGTATTCACAGATGACAGAACAGTTTCAAAACTCCATGAAGCCCCTGACTGAGCTCATGGAAATCAATATCAAGACAATTGAAGCACTGACCGAGAAACAGACCAGTTTCTTCACGGAAGCAATGAGTGACGGACTCGCCTACACACAGGACATCACCAGCCAGACTGATCTTGCGAGCATACTCAAAGTGCAGAAAGAGTATGGCGAGGACTTTCAGGAGAAATTCATGACCACCACCAAGGAACTGTACACCACAATGGTGGATGCGCAGGACAAGGTCTCCGCGGTAATGAAGAGCGCGTTTCTGGAAGCCAAGGAAATGGCGACTCCTTCAGTCACCCCTGCCAAGCCTGCCAAGGCTGCCACGAAAGCGGCTAGCAAGTAGGTACTGCTGACTCAGCTGAGCCCTGGCGCCAACCAGGGCTCTCTACCAGCCGAGTTCTCGCTGCAGTGAAGTCTGTACCGCGTGCCTGACTCCATCCCTCAACAAGCTGAGCCAATCTCGTTTCAGTCATTCGATGGCCTGAATTTGATGGCTTACCGCTACGGTTCCTGCGCAAGCGGCCTGACAGTCATCTGCCTGCACGGACTGACTCGAAACCACAAAGACTTCGAGCCACTTATCTCCGCTCTCTTTAACTCACACTCGAGTCCACACGAATTTATTGCCGTCGATGTGCGCGGTCGTGGCACGTCAGACTATGACGCTAACAGCAGCAACTATATTCCTCCTGTCTATGTGCGTGACGTTTTGTCGCTGGTAGATCACCTGCAACTGGATAAATTTGCTCTCATCGGTACCTCGATGGGGGGCATCATGAGTATGTTGATGATGCCCCTGATAGGTGACCGTATAGCAGGTGTGGTATTGAATGACATAGGCCCTTCAGTCGAACCCGTTGGATTGGGACGAATCGGCAACTATGTTGGCAACGACACTGAATTTGCTGATTGGGAATCCGCAGCCGTTGCAGTCAAGCGAAACAATCATCGCGTCTTCCCCCAGTATTCGGACGCGCAGTGGATGGCCTTCACACAGCGTACCTGTCGACAGCGTAGCTCTGGCAAAGTCGTCATGGACTATGATCCGCGAATCAAGGAAGCATTTCGCTCTGTACCTGCAATTGGTCTGGCGCGCTTTATGGCCTGGCGGCTCTTTGCTCACATGAGGAAAGTTCCGCTGCTGATCATCCGCGGCCAGACCTCAGATTTGCTTTCCGATCGCAATGCGCGACGTATGGTGCGCCGCCATGGCAGTGCTCAATTGATCACCGTGCCTGGCATCGGCCATGCTCCGATGCTTGACGAACCAGAGGTCGTTCCGGAAATAGCAACCTTCCTCAAGCAGCTAGCCACTGCCCGTGAGAGTTAACACCGCAATCACCAACGCCTTAATGCACAGCGTGATTTCTGAACGATACTGATCATTCAGCATGACAATCTCATCAGCTATTGAGAAACTCAGGAAGGAGATGCTTCATTCAAGAATTACGGTATCAAGTCCGCTCTTCTCTGCATTGAATCGCGCAGCATTCGCCTTTTGAAGAAGTTGCTCTGCGTTCAAGTGCTCAGAAGGGAAAATGGTTACGCCAATCTTGCATTCCAGTTTCACTTCTCTGGAAACTGCCGGAATAGGCTTGGCCATCGTTTCATGAATCATTTGGGCAAGAAATTCTGCGCGATCTGAACTTTTCATTATCGGCATCACAATCAAAAAGCGACTCCCCCCCGCTCTCGCCAGTAGGTCTTCAGGACGGAGCAATGAAGAAATTCTCGCGCTGGCTTCCTTCAGAATTCGATCCCCCTCTTCAATACCAAAGTTATCGATTAACTCTTCCAGATTTTCCAATCGAATGAGCATTAATGCGCCTTTCCCACCGACGTTCTGCGCTTCTTCCAATGCATTGCTCAGTCGCTCAATTGCCAGTATCTGTGTTCCTACACCCGTCAATTGATCATAGTTAATGAGATTGACGATGCGATCGCGCTGTTTTTCAATCTCCGCGACCTTCGCTGCCAATATATTTCGATAACCAAACATGACAACGCTGAAAATTACAAAGAAAGCCACGAAGGAAAAACCGTAATTCATCCATTGCGGGATGCTACTGTTGGCAATTTCCAGTGTAATTGCGGAAGTCAGGTTTCCAGCAATATATGATTCGGCAACAAACGCGAAACCCGCAAAGCTGATAGCCGCAAGGAAAAAGACGAATCGGGGGCCGAAGAAAAAGAGTGCAATTACAATAGCCACGGGAAGATACATGATCCCCCCTTTCAATTGCCCCAGCGAATAAAGTCCCGACGCTGGCACAAGATAATAAGCAAACACAAGAAAGCCGGCCTTGATGCGTGGGTCAATGCTTTTCCTGAACAGAAAGGTTAGTAATACAGCTGCATACAGAAAAATCTGGACATTGAAAATAAACAACCAGCCGGTGTCCGGGAGCCTTGCCAATGAGCCGAATAGCGGCCCGCACATAACCAACGCAGAGGCGACCAGCAATTGATCGGCAAGCCGATCCAATTGTTCTGGACTAACACCTCCGAACGGTTTCCACTCCCCCATTAATTTCATCGTTATCGTTTCACCGCGTTAGTTGTATCAACAATGTAGTCTGCATTCGGCATTTTGCCTATGGCTTTGATGTTTCACGAAATCGCTCGGATTCCCTCCCGCACTATGTTATTAGTGGGAAACCAAGCTGAGTATAGCTATGAAAAAGCATAAAAACACTAAGCACCCAATGCCTAGCCAGTCACATAGCCAGGAATTACTATCATATTGCGAACTCGAAACGTTACAAACTCAAACGCCGCGGGCTTCCAGGCATCTTTGCTATTCAGTTCACCCGAACAATCGACCACTTACGTCGATGTTTACATGGCACTCGACCCCAAAATTGAATCGTACCAAGAACAGTTCTCAGGAAATGTGGCGCGGTTCTAATATTCTGTATTGCAAGACGGGGAGACAGAACGAGATTCCAGTATGCCGATGATTTGCTTGTCATACGCAGGAAGTATCAAAATTGCCGCTGCGCACATGGGCCGGTCAAAGCCTTGCCATACACCATTTTAGTACCGACCGAGGAGGCAGCACTCGCACACTACGCTGGAATGCCTGTCCTGCTCCTTGATCAATGTTATCCCTATTTCCTGAGTAACTGTTGATTTAACAATTGGGACAATAGCAATGCCAGCAACTTAACGACGAGACTTGCCACCATTTGCCAAATCGTTAGCGGTTTAGACAGCCTGCTCGAGATTAGCGATCAACTAGGAGTCGCAATAGGTCTTGCGAGCTGTGGTACCCCGATTCGAACTTGCTTCTGTTTACACCTCTCTCTCATTAAGGAGCCCTGTAGACGCTGTTAACATGCAAATCCATGATGTGCATACTGTGCATATTTTGCACACAAGAGAGCGACAAGATACTGAGGGCTGCTTTTCTTGAACAATGCACGCCAAGCAGATCCCCATATTCTCTGTTTTTCAAGAGTGGGCTCAGTTCAGGCGATTTCACTAAATTCAGTGCTTCGGAAAATTGCAATTCTCATGCTAACCAAAACAGATTTTGCACGTCTAACCAGAGATCATGAGCCGAATGTAATTGATAAATGGATTTAGTTAATGACTACAATTTTGCGCGCTAGAGAACTGCTTCGACTGACTATGCTGCTGACGCTCGGACTCTTTATTGCGAGCCTCAGTTCGAAAGTTGTTGGCCAGCCATCTGGTAATGTGTCCGCCCAGGCAGCAGATCCAGCAATAGGTCGCATTTTTACTCCTGAGGAATTTTCCCGGTTCGCGCCAAGAACTTCACTGGATATGCTCAACCAGGTACCGGGGTTCTCTATTCGATCTGACGACCAGGGTCGAGGGTTTGGCCAGGCCAATAGCAATGTGCTTATTAACGGCCAGCGCCTCTCAAGCAAGTCTCAAGGGGTCTTCGATCAATTACGAAGAGTTAGTGCCGCCAATGTGGAACGCATTGAAATCGTCGACGGTGCCACTCTCGATATACCCGGCTTATCCGGGCAGGTCGCGAACATAGTGACTCGCGGGGGTGAAATTAGTGGCAGTTACGAATACCGTACTTTTCATCGTCCCAAGTATGCCGAACCAAGCTGGTTTGGCGGTGAGGTGTCTGTCAATGGCTCCACTGACACTCTGGAATGGAGCGCAGCGTACACGCATGGTTCGGGTCGCGGTGCCGCAGGAGGCCCTGGCGTCATAACCGATGCTGACGGCAATCTGACCGAGAGGCGCGAAGTGCATTCCCATTTCGAAGGTGATTTTCCGCAACTCACAGCGAATGCCAAATGGACTGCAGCTAGCGGCACGGTTGTCAATGTCAATGCACAGTATGATCGTGAGTACATCAATTTTTCCAATGACGAAGCGCGTGATCTCATCACAGGAATCGATCAGTTCCGCGACTTTGACAATAGCGGCCGCAACTACGGCTACGAGCTAGGCGGTGACATCGAGTTCGCCCTCGGCAATGGGCGACTAAAACTAATCGGCCTGGAACGCCTGGAAGTCGATGACTTCAAATCCGGATCGGTTTTACTGTATCAGGATGGCAGACCACCTACCGGAAATCTGTTTGCCAGCCAGTCTGAATCGGGCGAGAGAATAGCCCGTAGTGAGTATCAGTGGGACGCATTCGGTGGCAACTGGCAACTGGATGCAGAGGCAGCGTTTAATCGTCTCGATCAGGCCTCCCAGTTATTTGAACTGGGTACTACAGGTGAGTATGCAGAAATCCCCCTTCCCAACAGTACCGGCGAAGTTACTGAAGAACGCTACGAAGTCATTCTCACCCATGGCCATACGCTCGCAGAGGGTTTGACCTTGCAAGTCGGGCTCGGTGGAGAGAATTCAGAACTCGAGCAATCCGGGCCGGGCGGACTCACCAGAACATTCTGGCGCCCCAAAGGATCTGTGTCGCTCGCCTGGACTTTCAGCGACAGTCTCGATGTCTCCCTTAAAGTAGCGCGCACAGTCAGCCAACTCTCTTTCGGACAATTCCTCGCACGCGTCAATCTGGAAGCCGGAAATGCCAATGCCGGCAACGTTGATCTCAGACCGACCCTCAATTGGGAGTCAGATCTGGAGTTTGAAAAGAATCTGGGTGACTGGGGTTCAAGCAACTTGCGATTCTTTGCTACCTGGTCGGAGGATTACATTGATGTTATCCCGCTATCCGGTGGCGCAGAGTCCCCGGGAAATATCGATAAGGCAGAGCTCTACGGTATCGACTGGAACAGCACGATCAACTTTGATCGTCTCGGTTGGGAAGGTGCCAAACTCGACCTCGAGATCACACTGGAAGAGAGCAGCATTGCAGACCCCCTGACGGGCATCAATCGTGCGTTCAGCAGGCACCGAGACAGATCTGTCGATCTCTCACTGCGCCATGATATTCCGAACACCGGTTGGGCTTGGGGTGCGGGAATCGAGCACGTTCACGTTATGCCTTCCTATCGCCTGTCCCAGATCGAATTGGACTACGAAGGGCCTACTTATACTTGGGCCTTTATTGAACACAAAAATGTCTTCGGGATGACTGCAAACCTCAACGTCTTCAATCTGACTGACGGTCGAGCTATCTATCAGCGCACAGTCTATTCCGGGGCCCGAGACAGTTCTCCGGTACTGTTTGTCGAAGATCGCAATCTTAGCGTGCAGCCCATATTTCGCTTCGAACTTACCGGAAACTTCTAAGAATCCCGAACTTCTGCATCGTGGCTTCCATCCTATCCAGGAAGCCCGTTCTCCTGTGCAAATGCAGGACTCCGCCCTGTGTATCAAATTGTAAAAAGCTGTAACAGTCGTAACGGCTGTTACGTTTTTGATACATCGCACACCCTGTTACATTCGAGCCGCAACCGGCCAATCCTTCCATTTTTCCTATACATTTCAATGCATTAAAAAATATCTCCGATCTTGGCACGCTCCCTGAAAGTAGTTAAGTGGATTTTTTACTAACCCTTAATCTAGGAGCAATACCATGCAAAAGAGCACTCTATTCACAGCAATCGTACTCACGTCAGTTCTTTCACCTGCGGTAATGGCCGCTGAGAATGGCGAACTTGGCGCAACCAGTACCGGACAGATTGAGCTGGACCTGGAAGTAACCGATAGCGTTGAGATCACTGCACTTAATGACATCGACTTCGGCAGCTACGGTGGCGGCGATACCGGCGACATCAATGCGGGCGATGCATTCTGCATCTATGTCAACGGTGGAGATGACTACACCGTAACACCTACCTCGGCCAATGGCTCCTTCGTACTGCTGGGCAGCAACTTTGCTGACGAAATTGAGTATGAAGTAAAAATCGCCGGATCAGCTACCGGCGCAGAAACAGCGGACGGAGTTGACTACAACAGCAGTAGCGCAACGTTCCAGGGCAGTTTCTACCGTGACTGCAACTCTACCAACAACGCGTCTTTGGACATCAGCATTGCGGAACAGCAAATCCGTGAGGCAACTACTGATACCTATTCCGACACGTTGATTCTGCTGGTAAATCCAATTTAGGCCATCAAGCAAGGGACTTACGCGCCATGAAACTTTCAGTCATCACAGCTGTTTCTGCAACAGTCCAGACACTCACACAGTGCCTGAAATCTGGCGCGTTTGTTCTGCTTGCTCTGTTGAGCCTGGGAGCCGAGCCTCTCCATGCTCGCGGTTTTTTGACCATGGATGATGTTCCTGATGTGAATTTCGGAACGTGGGTTGATTCCGGGAGCTTCTCCAGCGAGATGAATCTCTGCATCAGTTCCGCCAATGCTTCTTCATGGTTGCCCTGGAGAGCAGCAAGAATCCTCGACTACCGTGCGCGAGTTACCAGCCTGCAAGACGCTGGCAACCTCTTCCTCTATCTCAATGGCGATGCAAGCGCGAAGGGAAACCAGCGTATCGCTATCAGATTCACACACTCAGATTTGCGCGGACCGGGTGGAACGGAGTCTTTGGAAGCCAACCGCTTCGACCGGATTGCCAATACGGGGCAGTTTCTGTACTGCCTGTTCGGTGGCGACAACGCCCGACTTGGAGTTGAACTGGCCAGTCAGGATTTGGGAGCTGCGCAATCTGGTGACTATTGGGGATCGTTTCGATTCGAAGCCGACAATCGCTTCGGCAATGACAGTGACATCTTCTCGGTACGCGTAACCGTGCAAGGTCGATCTGAGGTACGGATCTCCGGTCTTGATGATCTCGATCTGGGTCGCTATGGCGGAGGCAATTTCGGTGACATTACTGTCAGCGAACGCTTCTGCGTCTATAGCAACAATGGAGACTATCGGCTTTCGATCAGTTCCCCGAATCAGGACGGCGCTGGAAATTTCTTTCTCTACAGCGATGCAACAGGTGATTCCATTCCAATGTCCGTCCATTTTGCGGACAGCGGCACGGGTTCAGGAAACACTCGCATCACTACCAACTCAGCAGTCGGGGTTGGCGATAGCTCTCGAGTCGACTGCGGTGGTTCCAACAACGCCACAGTCACGCTCTCCTTACGAGAGGATGACATTCGCGCTTCTTCATCTGGGTTCTACAGTGACTCCCTATTGCTGTTAGTCGAACCGGAGTAAGCCATGATCAAACTACTCACTCTCGTTACTGCACTCATGTTGAGCTTCTCAGTCCTCGCAGATGAATTGCGCGGAGGGCGTCTTAACTCCAACTCACAAGGTGCAATTAGCCTCAGCTTGAATTTGCTGAGCTATGGACAGGAATCAATACGCTTCGTAAGAGAAACTGAAGTCGTGTCAAACCTTGTTCCCGAATTTCTCGCTAGCGCCTTACTGGCGAGCAGAACAGTCAGCTTCGGCGTGTGCCCACCCGACATCTACAGTGACGGCTTCGCACTCTCTGTTCCGGCAGACATCGGTCTGGCAGCTGCACAATCGAATCTGCAAGCAAATTGGATCGATGTTCGTCTCAACAGCTTGTCTCTTGAGTCAATACAACAAAACAACCGCGCACTCACGGTGAGTGCATGCGCAAACACACCAGGTGCGGAGGTGGTACTCACTCTGCGCAGAAATGAAAACCTGCTTTCAAGTCGAGTCATCCTCGGCAAATTCATCCTGTTGGTTAAACCTGAATAAGTGGAGGAAAATATCATGTTCGGGAAATGGCAATTTACATTAGCACTTGCCCTGTTTAGCTCAGTTGCGAATGCGGATCTCGTCGTCAACCGGTCAATTGTAATGTACGACGACCCCAAGGCTGTGAAAGAAGATGTAGTCGTCCTCAACAGTGATGAAATCGATAATCTCTATGTTCAGGTTGATACCTTTCGCGTCGCCAATCCGGGGAGTGAAGAGGAAGAGCTTGTAAAGCTAATTCCCGGATCAACACCTGAATTTCTGGTAAGCCCAAACAAACTGGTAGTGCCGCCATCCGGCCGCAGTCTGGTGCGCCTGCTCGACATTGAGGGCGACCGCTCCGAAGAACGCGTATACCGGGTTAACCTGGTGCCAGTAACCCCTCCTGTCGAACTCCAGGAAGACGGTGAAAACAGCATCGCCTCCCGCCTCGAGGTCGTTGTTGCCTATCAGGTGCTCACGATAGTCCTGCCTGAAGATCCGAAACCCGAGTTGGAGTTTGTTCGTAGTGGTTCGCTGGCAAGCTTTTCCAATACGGGTAACGCAAACTATCTGCTCACCGATGGAGAGCAATGCAATCCTGGCGATCCTGATGACTGTCAGCGCCTCGAAAATCGTCGCATCTATCCAGGAAATGAGTGGCTCCTCGAGCTGCCATTCGAAGGCCCATTCACCTACACAGTTAAAACTCATGCTGGCATGAGTGCACGACAGTTCAACTAGGATTCTAGCGGAGAGATCGTCATGCGCGGCATAGCAACTACATTCTTGCTCTTGACTATTCTGGGAAGCAGTCCGAATTACGCTGCAGAAGGCTGGGTGCCGCCCGGGTTTGAATCGCTAAGCGAACCACAAACAACAGCGATAGACGTCTACTATGGTGGCTATTTCCTGACTACGACTATGGCACGATTCGATCATTCCGCATTGACCTTTGTTGATTCGAAGGTAATCGTCCAGCGTATTCCGGATATCTTGAACCCTGAGGAAATCGAACTGCTCTTGGGGCGCCCTCTGCCCCTGAATGCCGAATTACTTTGTCATTCTGAATTTCAATTGGATTGCGGTGAATTACAACCTGCTGATATAGGGATCATTTTTGATCGCGCAAACCTTCGTGTCTGGTTGTTCATGCACCCCGAGCTTTTGGTAACCAGGCAGGCGCAAGAGAGAAAGTATTTGCCCCGCTCCAGCGGTGAGCTGTCGATGTATTCTGAAAACTCGCTTTTCTTTAGCGATACCGGGCTTGAGTCCACGAGCTACAACCTTGCCAATTACACCCAGCTGGCCCTGGCAGAAAACCGTTTGCAGATTCGTAGTAACTTGACCGATGCCGGAATCGAACTCGACACGCTAGCCCTCTCTCGCGAGTTTTCAGGGCGACGGGTATCTCTCGGTCTATTGAGAGAGGACGCCAGCAACTCCAGTTTCATGCAATCAGAACAATATGTCGGATTCGCATTGCAATCCTCATTGGAGACCAGAACTGATCTCGACCAGATTCAGGGCAGCCAAATTGAATTGTTTCTCAATACACGAAGCCGCGTAGAAATTTATCGCGATGGCCGGCTGTATGACACGCACTACTACAATATCGGTAATCAGGTTCTCGATACGTCGTCGCTCCCTTCCGGTTCCTACGACATTGAAATCCGCATCACCGATGCGGCTGGTGAACAGCGCATAGAGCAACGTTTTTTCACAAAAAATTCTCGCATGGCTCCCAGTGACCAGAACTTGTACTTCCTGCAAGCTGGAAAATTGCTTGGCCCGACAGACGAGATAGCAGACTCCAATCAACAGGAATTCTTTCGCGCAGGATTTGCCAAGAGACTGACAGATTCAGTTGGAGCAGACATCGGTGTTTCGCTAACACCCGACAGTACACTACTTGAAGCCGGCCTCTTCAAGCAGGGTGAGAATTACCAGTTTCATGCGGGTATTGCCCATGAAGACAATGGCTCTACGGGGTTTACAACGGATTTGCGCTTTGCGTTAAACAAAATTACGGCAAATCTGAATCTGCGCAGACTCTTCGCTGGAAAATCCGACTCGCAACTTGGCTCTGCGTTCACACAGATAGCAGCGTCATTGGAATACAGAACTCCTATTGGCCCCATAGGCCTGTTCTATCGGAACAACTCTCGCAGTGACGAATTCTCCGCAACGAACATGGGACTACGCTGGCGTTCACAGATGCGCGAACTCGGCAAAGGTAATCTGACTGCCAGCTTCGAGTTATCTCGCAACGACAGTGACTTGCTGGCGGCATTTACACTCAATTACCGCTTTAACGGGGATCGCCGATCTTCCTCCTATAGCGCACAGGCGCAATACGAGAACAGGGAGCGAGGCAACGCACGCCACGCGTTCCGAGGCAGCGCTGAGTCACGCTGGAATATAGCCAGGGGTAATGACAATCAATTCTCGCTTCGCGCAGAACGAAGCACACAGAGTTCATTGGAGGGTCGTCTGGAGCTGGCAGGCCGACTCGGCAGCGCAGACGTTTCAACCCGCTACAATATGGACTCCAGTAGAGCAGAATTCTATGGCCGTCTTAGCAGCAGTTTTGCGGCGACGCGCGAATCCAGCGCGGTCGGTGGGCAGCGCAGAGGTGACAGCGTCCTGCTGGTAGAGGTCGACGGCGTACCATCACACCATAATTTTGAAGTACTGGTGAATGGCTCTCCGAGAGGTCAGTTGTCCAGCAATGAAACGTTGCTCTTACCGGTCTCGCCTTTCGAAACGTACGATATCAGTCTGAAAACACTAGGTGACAGTATCGTCAATCTCGACGCCAGACACTACAGGAAGACGGTCTATCCAGGAAACGTGATAGACCTTACCTGGCAAGCCACTGAGGTAGTCATCGCTTATGGGCGCATACTGGATTCAGCCAACAATCCGGTCAGCAATGCTTTGCTTGGCAATGTCATGGGGCTCGCCACCACAGATAGCAATGGCTACTTCCAGGTGGAGATAGATCGTCATACCGACACGCTTGAAGTACGCAAGGGAGGACAAACCTGCCGCATTGCACTGGAGGATCAAACCCGAAATGAGCAGCTAATGGCACTCGGTGACCTCAAGTGTGGTAATGGCTTCTATGACGAGACGCAAAACGACTCGCTACTGGTCGGGGGGCTGTAAATGCAGACCTCTTGGAAGGTTTCAGCTCACTCCAGACCGAGTTGTTTCATTCTGCGCCACAGTGTCATGCGACTAATCCCAAAGTGATTGGCGATTGATTCTCTATGACCACCGAAATGCTCAATCGCCTGTTCCAGAGCCTCTTTGCTAATGGCTCTGGATACAGGAGGCTGAGGCGCCACAGGCGCTGTTGCTGGCTCGGTTCGATCAAAGCTCCGTAGGGCATGATCGATTTGGCGCAGTGTTGGCGGCAATTGCTCTGTTCCAATACGCTGTGTTTCAGCATTGCTTAGCGCTGCAATATAGGTACAGACATTTACCAGTTCACGAATGTTGCCCGGCCAGGGATACGTCGCAATTTTATCGTAGACATCGGCCTCCACCTTCAACATCTGTCGGCCATGCCGCTCCAGCTGATTCTTGAGAAAATAATCAAACAAAAGGCGGATATCCTGTCCTCGAGCGCGCAGCGGTGGCAGATTGAGGGGCATGACCTCAAGTCGGTAGCGTAGGTCCTCACGAAATTTCCCAAGAGATACCGCACGTTCAAGACTCAATGCGGAGGCTGATATGAGCTTGACGTCAAAGGATCGAACTTTCGTTTCTCCCAATGGGGTATATTCTCTCTCCTGTAAAACCCTGAGTAGCTTCGCCTGGAGGGTCAATGGAATCTCGGTAACTTCGTCCAGAAACAGCGTCCCTCCTTCAGCTGCCTCCAATAATCCTTGCTGGTCACGCTGCGCGCCAGTAAAAGCTCCCTTACGGTGCCCGAATAGTTGTGATTCCAATAAGGTATCGGTGAGATTGGCACAGTTAAGTGCGACGAAGGGATTCTCAGCACGTGCGCTTTCCAAATGAATGGCACGTGCAACAAGTTCTTTGCCCGTTCCCGTTTCGCCGTTGATAAAGAATGCGACTTCGCTATTGGCTGCTTGCTGGATTATGCCGAGTTGCTCCCGCATCGCCGCATCTTCAGTGACTATGCCGTGAAAGTTGTCGGCAGACGAAATCGTGTTGCAGGCCGTGTCAGCAGCGAGAAGATCAGGGCCAGGTACGCCGTTTTCTCCAGCTTGTTGATCCAGCTGCTCTGCGACCAGCGACTTGAGCTGGGCATTGTCCCATGGTTTTAGGACAAACTTGTGGATTACGCCAAGATTGAAGGCATTGATTACGCTGCTGAAATCACTGTAGCCACTGATCAGGATACGCCGCGTTTCAGGTTGCAATGCCGCCAGTTGTTCGAAGAACTCTGTCCCCTGCATACTGGGCATTCTCTGGTCAGAAAGAACCAGATCGAAACTGCGGGTTGTACAGTGAATCAGCGCCTCCGCCGGGTCTGAGAAGCAGCTTATGCCATACTCAGGATCACGCAGCAATCGAGCCAGTGACCTGAGCACATTCTCGTCGTCGTCGATGATGAGTATTGAATGCACAAGCGATTCCGTAACCACCGGTTATGAATAAGCTGATCCACAAGTCTGTTCTGTATGGCAGCGAGATTGGTTATAGTAAGCCAATCATTAATTCTTTGGTTCTGAGATTCTATTCACAGACCAACATAGATTCAATGGGGGGAGCCCACCGTGAAAGGCATTGTCTTTACGACATTCAATGACATGGTTGAAGGGGAATTTGGCATCGATGTTTGGGAGTCTGTTCTCGCAGCAGCGGCTCCAGAATCTGACGGAATCTATACTGCGGTGGAAGATTTTCCCGACGAAGAACTTATGGGCATGGTCTCAGCGCTCTCAGAGCAACTCGATACGCCTCAGGAAGTGCTTATAGAGGCATTTGGCCGCTATCTGTTTGGCGCGCTCAACAGCAAGCATCCCATGTTCGTAGCGAAGGAAACAGACTATTTTTCCTTCTTGAAAAGCATCGATGATGTTATTCACAAGGAAGTCGAAAAACTCTATGAGAATCCAAATCTACCGTCCATGCGTTGGGAGCAGACCGAGGATGACGAACTGACATTACACTATCGATCGCCCAGAAAACTCTGCATTCTTGCCATTGGCCTGATTCATGGTGCTGCAGATCATTATGGCGTAAGAATCAATGTGAAACATAATCCCTGCATGCACGATGGATCCGACTACTGCGGCTTCGTCATCCGCAAACTCTATGACTGACGGAAACTACAAGAAAGCCTACGAGAGACAAAAACTGGCACGCGAGAGAGCTGAAGAGCTACTCGAAGTCAGGTCACGCGAACTCTATGAGGCGAACCAGACTTTGCAGGCAGCCTACGACAGTTTGCAAGGGCAAAAGTCCCAGCTTATCCAGAAAGAAAAGCTGTCTTCCATCGGCTTGCTCGCTGCCGGTGTCGCGCACGAACTCAACAATCCCATCGGATTCATCAAGAGCAATCTTCATGTTCTTGAAGACTATTTGCAATTGGTGAACGAATTGCTTGCCAGCTTTCAGGCAGTATCCGAAAGAGTCGACAGTGATCCGGAGTCCGTCGATTACAAGAAAGATCTCGAAGGCCTGATCACACTGGCCAGAGACAATGATCTGGCCTATGTGCTCAAAGACAGCCTCGCCTCTATTCGCGAAAGTCTGACCGGTGCCGGCCGAGTGGAAGAGATCGTTACCAATCTCACAGACTTTGCTCGCACAGGCACCGATGAATGGTCATGGTGCGATGTCAATGAATTGATTGATAGTGCCCTGAAGTTGGTTTGGAACAAAATTAAATACAAGCTGGTTTTGGAAAAAGACTATGGTGAGTTGCCTAATATCCACGCGTGTGGAGGTCAGCTCAATCAGGTTTTTGTCAACATCATTATCAACGCGGGACAAGCAATTGAGGGCATGGGCACCCTCAGAATCAGTACTGCGAAAATGGGTGACATGGTACGCATCGATTTTGAGGATGATGGCCCAGGATTCAAGGAAGATGACCTGATGCGACTCTTCGATCCGTTCTTCACCACCAAAGACGTAGACGAAGGCACAGGCTTGGGCCTGTACATCTCACACAGTCTGATTGAGGGTCATCAGGGCACTATACAGGCGAGCCATGCGTCAGGGGGAGGCGCAAAATTCACCATCACCCTGCCAATTCAGGAACCTGTCTACAGCATCTGAACTCCCAAGGCCTCCCCTTACCTGATTCGAGGGAAGGGGAACCCGGGATTGATTCTGTAAATGTCAGTGGAAACACGCTACCTGTTCACGGAAGCATGTGCTGATCACGTTTTATTATGACTACCATCACATAAGGGTTGTGATGCAGTGCGTTTACAACCACAGAAAAATACCTTCTTCGATTCAGCTGCCGTGTACTTCACAGGAGTGATATCGGTCCCCTTATGGGAGCCATCACAAAAAGGCTGGCTTTGACTGCGTCCGCAGGCACACCAGAAATAGGATTTTCCGGCTTCGACTTCTATGGCAAAAGGTGTATCTGACGCTCTGTTGGGGACGCTCATTAATCATTCCTGTGTGAAAGTGCTTTAAAAAAGTGTGCGCTTTTTGCGCACGCCTCCCACATGCAAAATGCATGCACAGTAAATAGGGTGCCCCTCGATCACAGAGTGGGAGATCTATCCCATGCCGCAAACTGACCTGACAATGCCGAGTTATTGAGGAAGCAACCGGCACAGTAGCTGTTCTTCGATCCTTGTTCAGTTAAGAGACCGCGAAAACTGATGGTGCCTTGCAAGCGCAACCAAGCCCGAATTCGGTGCGCGCGCACTATGGTGGCGCAATTCAACTGCGGGCAATGCGCACGCAATGCGCTATATCGCCCCAAAACGCCGCAACACAGGGTTTTGCTGGATTGGCACGACACGTGCATTTGCTTGAGTGCAGAGCAATTCGGCAATTGCCACAGGTTCCCGAAAGGATCAGGCAGTGATGCTGGCTGCAACAATCGAAAATGGAATGCTAGGGTTCCGACATCGCCATCGATGTGACTGGTCCGAGAGCATTCGACCTTTCAAATTGAGCGCAATCACTACGCACTCAACAGTCTCTGACTATTGCAAGGTTACACGGCGGGACAAAAGCCCGGGAGGAAACACTGACAACTGTCGGGAATTCTCTGCGTAACACCAATAACTGGAGACGAGAAATGCGACCCATTCTGTCAAAAAGCCTCTTCGCGCTAGTGCTCACGTTGCTGGCTTCCCTGAACTCACAGGCCTCACTCGCACAAGAAAAATTCAGTCTGTGTTGGTCAATTTATGTCGGCTGGATGCCCTGGGAGTATGGTGATGCTACCGGGATTATTGACAAGTGGGCACAGAAATACGGCATCGAAATCGATGTCGTACAGATCAATGACTATATCGAATCTATCAACCAGTACACCGCCGGAGAGTTCGACGCCTGCGCCATGACCAATATGGACGCACTGACGATTCCCGCGGCCGGCGGCGTTGATTCTACCGCTGTTATCGTCGGGGATTTTTCCAACGGCAATGACGCTGTCATTCTAAAGCAAGGAACTGCTCTGGCTGATATCAAGGGCCAGCAAATCAACCTTGTTGAACTCAGTGTTTCGCACTACCTGTTGGCCAGAGCCCTCCAATCAATTGGCTTGAGCGAGCGTGACGTCACCGTTGTCAATACGTCAGATGCCGACATGGTAGCCGCCTTCACAACCAGTGGCGTTACTGCTGTTACAACCTGGAACCCGATCGTCAATGAAATCCTGTCGATGCCGAACGCCACAAGTGTGTTTGACAGCTCGATGATTCCAGGTGAAATCATCGACACGTTGATGGTGAAAACAGACGTTCTTGATGCTTACCCCGAATTCGGAAAAGCCGTCACTGGCGCGTGGTATGAAAT
The DNA here is from genome assembly GCA_965228725.1 of uncultured Pseudohongiella sp. Classification (GTDB taxonomy): domain Bacteria; phylum Pseudomonadota; class Gammaproteobacteria; order Pseudomonadales; family Pseudohongiellaceae; genus UBA9145. The sequence goes on from OZ245834.1 coordinate 970,256, forward strand.
CATGGCGGCGATGGAGAACAGCGAAGACGCACGTGCTCACATGGGCGATGCTTCTGGCACAGACCTCGCCGGCTTTGAAGCTCAACTTGCAACAACACAAATGCTCTACTCCCCTGAGAGTGCAGTTGAATTCGTCAAGAGTCCGGATCTCGCTACCACTATGGAATACGTCGCCAACTTTTCATTTGCACACGGCCTGCTCGGTGAAGGAGCTCCTGATGCCGGATTCATTGGCATAGAAACTCCAGCGGGGATTTTCGGTAACCCTGCCAATATCCAATTGCGCTTTGACCCCTCTTATATGGAGATGGCAGCAGAGGGAGCCTTGTAGTACGTAGCTCGAGAGCAGCCTGCGTTCGGCGGAAATCCTATGGTCAGACTTATTAATTTCCAACCATCCCGGAGCCTGAAAGTGGCCCTTGGGATCATTCCATTTATCTTGTTGCTAGTGGCCTATCAGATCAGTTCAGATAGTCGCAAAGCAGAGAATGCCCAAGACCGGCTGCTGCCCAGTTTCGAGGAAATTGCACAGGGTGTAGATCGAATGGCATTCGAGCCGAGTCAACGCACCGGTGAATACCTGTTCTGGGAAGATACCCGCAGCAGCCTTGCGCGCCTGTCCAAAGGTATCGCTATCTCGGCTGGCATCGGACTTTTTGTCGGTCTTGCCGCTGGTGCCATCCCTATTATCGCTGCGCCACTGAATCCATTGATTACGGCAATTTCACTGGTCCCACCGATGGCGATTTTGCCAATTCTGTTTATCGTTTTCGGCCTGGGTGAACTCTCCAAGGTCATGCTGATAGTAATCGGAGTGAGCCCATTTCTGATCAGGGATATCTTGCAGCGCACACAGGAATTACCCAGGGAACAATTAGTCAAGGCACAAACACTCGGTGGTAATAGTTGGCAGATAATTTTGCGCGTCATTTTTCCACAGGTACTGCCAAGACTTTTCGATGCAGTACGACTAAGCCTGGGGGCAGCCTGGCTATTTCTGATCGCCGCCGAGGCAATCGCCTCAACTGACGGGCTGGGATATCGAATTTTCCTGGTCAGACGTTATATGTCCATGGACGTGATCCTGCCCTATGTCGTCTGGATCACCCTACTCGCATTCGCCATCGACTGGTTGCTCCTGAAACTGAGTCAGTGGCTATTCCCCTGGTACCACGCTGAAAAGTAATACTGCAGAATGAAATCATTTATAGAAATGCAAGGTGTGTCGAAGCACTATGGTGACAACATTGTCCTGGAAAACCTGAATGGCAATGTTGCAGAAGGCGAATTCGTAACACTTGTTGGTGCATCCGGCTGCGGGAAAAGCACCTTCTTGAAAATGCTGCTTGGCACTGAAAGCGCAGACTCCGGTGATTTATTGATGGGAGGCGAGCCAATTGCTCGCGAGCCAAGCGCAGAACGCGGCATTGTCTTCCAGAAATATTCTGTATTTCCACATCTGCGGGTACGCGAGAATGTTGCCCTGGGCCAGGAGTTCGAGTCAGGTAAGTGGCTCGGCCGATTGCTTGGACACAAGCGCAAAATCGCCCTCAAGCAAGCAGATGAGATACTCACTGCTGTAGGCCTGGAACACGCGTTGGAGAAGTACCCTCACGAACTGTCTGGTGGTATGCAGCAGCGCCTGGCTCTGGCTCAAGCTCTGTTAAAGAAGCCAAAAATTCTACTGCTCGATGAACCATTCGGTGCACTTGATCCCGGTATACGCAAAGACATGCATGAACTGGTCCTGGGCTTGTGGCGTGATTACGGCCTCACCGTCTTTATGGTCACTCATGATCTACAGGAAGGTTTCCATCTGGGCACCAGACTCTGGGTCTTCGACAAGATTCGACACGACCCTCACGCACCCAATCGATTTGGAGCGACGATCACTTACGATATCCCTCTCAAATCGCAGAATTCAACGGCACAAGCTCCGCAACTTGATCAATTCAGCGAACTGCTCCCTGCAGCGCTTGCGGGCTAGAGCATCAGAACTCAATTTTTGGAATCGGAGCATCCATGCCAGCGCCAGAACTATCTATAACTGAATACACAACACAATTGTCCCCGGGAGCACACTGGTCGCTGCTAGTGCGCAAGGGAGTGCAGATGAGCCTCAAAGACCTTCACGGAGGCGCAAACATCGGTATGCTTTTCTACAATCCAAATTTGCTCAGTGAAAAATACAACGCCCCTGACACACTCAAATGCCAGCACACCTTTAAACTGACGACCGGCCATTGCCTGTTTTCCGATATGGGTCGTATTTTCGCTTCGATAACTGCTGATTCATTCGGTTGGCACGATTCTGTTTGCGGAACTTCCCATGCAAGTCACATTGAAAAGCAATGGGGCCGACGCAGCTATCAGACTCAGAGCAACAACTGGTTGCAGAATGGTTTTGATGCGTTTCTGGTGGAGTTGGCAAAGTATCGCCTGAAAAAGCAGGACCTCGCCTCCAATCTTAATCTGTTTTCCGAAGTCTCTAGCGACGCGGACGGCAATCTCGAACTCTCCCGAAAGAGCAAAGCCAGTGACCACATTACACTGCGTTTCGAGATGGACACACTGGTCGTAATGCACAACTGCCCACACCCTTTAAGCAAGGCATCAGAATACCCGAGGAGCCCGGTTGCTATTCACCTGCAACAGTCTCCACCTGTATTGGCCAATGACGCTTGCCTGAATCACTGCGAGGAAAACCGACGCGGCTTTCAGAACAACGCCTTGTATCACCTTGGATCATGAGTAAAGCAATGATTAAAGAGAGCGAACTGAATGTTGAACTGGCAAGCACACGCACCAAGGTTGAGGCTGGCGACTACTTTTTGCAGACCATCGCGGCAGGCGATACAGTCCGCATCATCGACCTGGAAGGAAACCAAGCGGCAGACACTCTTTTCTACAATGCAGACGACCCCAGCGAACGCTATTGCGCAAGCAACACGATACGCGAACAGGCCGCTCTCTATCTGCGAACAGGTTCTATCCTGAAGAGCAACTTGAATCGGGACCTGCTACGAATAGTCGCTGACACTTGTGGCCAGCACGATACGATTGGCGGCGCGTGCTCCACAGAGTCCAACACTGTGCGCTACGACCTGGAAAAGCGCTACATGCATGCCTGTCGAGATAGCTGGATGCTGGCGATCGCAGAAAACGAAGAGCTTGGCCTGACAAAGGAAGACATCGGGCACAATATAAACTTCTTCATGAATGTTCCTGTCACACCAGAGGGCAATCTCACCTTCGTCGATGGTGTCTCAGCCCCGGGCAAATATGTCGAATTGACAGCGCTCATGAACACAATAGTGCTGATATCCAACTGCCCACAACTAAACAATCCTTGTAACGCCTATAACCCCACGCCAATTGAAGTGGCGGTATGGACGAACAAGTAATCTCACACACTAGCCACAGGACGACCTGATGGCCTTAGCCACACACCGGGACGACCCACGCAGCACAGAGAAAAATCATGTTTGAACGCGTACTTATCGCTAATCGTGGCGCGATAGCGACTCGCATCATCCGCACATTAAGTAGACTGGGTATAGAGTCAGTCGCCATTTATCACGAAAAAGACCAGGACAGCTTGCATGTGCAGCATGCTGATCAGGCAGTAAACCTTGGAACGGGAAGCGTAGCCGACACCTATCTGAATCAAGAGCAATTGATCCAAATCGCTCTGGAGAAAAAGGTCGATGCTATCCATCCTGGGTATGGCTTCCTGAGCGAGAACCCGGAATTCGTGAAGAAGTGCGAAGCCAATGGTCTGGTATTTATCGGTCCAACACCCGATCAGATGAATGTCTTCGGCCTTAAACATCTGGCGAGAGAAGCCGCGGAGAAAGCGAATGTTCCCCTGCTACCCGGGTCTCCCGTTCTCGAAAATACTGCTGCGGCGCTGAAATGGGCAAACGAAGTAGGCTTCCCGGTAATGCTGAAAAGCAGCGCAGGTGGTGGCGGCATCGGCATGCAAGTTTGCCGGGACGACGATTCACTCAAGGCCGCATGGGAAAAAGTAAAGCGACTTAGTGCCAACTACTTCGCCAATGATACTGTCTTCCTTGAGAAATTTATCGACAACGCGCGACATATTGAAGTTCAGATATTCGGCGACGGTAAGGGAGGCGCCATTGCTATCGGTGAGCGTGACTGCTCAGCGCAGCGACGCAATCAGAAAGTCATTGAAGAGTGCCCTGCTCCAAATCTCGACCAGCCACTTCGCGATAAAATGCATAAAACTGCCGAGGCCCTGATGGCGTCGGTAAACTATCAGAACGCGGGTACTGTTGAGTTCATTTACGATGTGGATCAGAAGGCCTTCTATTTTCTCGAGGTCAATACTCGCCTCCAGGTTGAGCATGGGGTTACCGAGGAAGTTTTCAATGTCGATCTGGTCGAATGGATGTTGCGCCAGGGGGCTGGCGAGTTGACTTCCCTTGAAACACTGCGCAGCACGTTGGAACCGTTGGGTCATGCAATACAGGTGCGCGTGTATGCAGAAGACACCCAGCAGGATTTCCAACCCAGCGCAGGCCTGTTATCCAGGGTGGCATTTCCGGACAATGAATTTCTGCGAATAGAGAGCTGGATCGAGTCCGGAATCGAAGTACCGTCTTTGTTCGACCCTATGCTGGCCAAGCTGATAGTCAGGGCGGCTAGCCGTTCAGAAGCGCTCGCGCGACTGATCGGAGTGCTTGAACAGACAGAAATTTATGGCATAGAGACCAACCTCACCTATGTTGCGGCGGTTCTCACAACAGAGCCTGCACAAAGCGGAGAGTTACTCACCCGAACACTTGCGAACTTTCAGCATCAATCTCCTTCGTTGCGCGTTCTCAGTGGAGGAACCCAGACTACGATTCAGGATTTTCCTGGAAGGCAGTCGTATTGGCATGTCGGAGTTCCGCCATCAGGCCCGATGGACTCCCTCTCCTTCCGTCTGGCCAACAAACTCGTCGGCAATCCGGCTAATGCTGCCGGTCTGGAAATGACCCTGAATGGGCCAAGCTTGCAGTTTCAAGCTGCTACTTGCATTGCGTTAACGGGCGCTGATATGCAAGCGACGCTGGATGGCGTGCCTGTACCTCGCTATGCAACAGTATCCGTGTCTGCCGGACAGGTCTTGTCACTCGGTAAAATTATCAGCAATGGGGCGCGTACTTATCTTGCTATAGCCGGTGGCATCAAGTGTCCCGATTATCTTGGTTCAAAGTCTACTTTTACACTGGGACTGTTCGGCGGTCATGCAGGTCGCGCGTTGCGCACGGGTGATGTCCTGCATCTGTCAGAATCATCGCCCGTTTCAGCATCATCTCTGCCAATTCCGGAAATCTCGGAAGAAACTGAGTTGCGAGTACTTTATGGTCCACATGGTGCACCTGATTTTTTCACCGACGAAGACATTGAACAGTTCTTTGCCAGCACCTGGCAAGTCCACTACAACTCCTCCCGAACCGGAGTCCGCCTCATCGGCCCCAAGCCTGTCTGGGCCAGAGATTCGGGCGGAGAAGCTGGCATGCACCCTTCCAATATCCACGACAATGCCTATGCCTTCGGTACAGTTGATTTCACCGGCGATATGCCAGTAGTACTCGGGCCGGACGGCCCCTCTCTCGGCGGCTTCGTTTGTCCTGCTACAGTCATCACAGCAGACCTATGGAAACTTGGACAGCTCGGACCAGGACAACGTATTCGCTTTATTCCTGTCAGCTATGAGACCGCAATTGCCGCAGAAGCCGACCAGGCCAAAGCTATCGAAGCGTTGAATCTGGCTTTTCTTTCCGAGTCACCGCAGCCCGAACCAATCGGGTCCCCAATCGTTAAGCAGTTACAGTGGGAAGACGAAGCGCTTGTGTTCCGTCAGGCCGGTGATCATTTTTTGTTGATCGAGGTTGGCCCTCCAGAGCTGGATATTCCCCGGCGCTTCAGAGTGCACGCATTGATGTTGGCGCTGTCCAGGTTGCAGATCTCGGGCGTACGGGAACTTACTCCTGGTATTCGTTCCTTGCAGATACACTACGATAGCCAACAAATCACGTTGCCGGTACTTCTCGAAAATGTTGCCAGCGTGGTTTATTCGCTCGCCGCCGGTGAACTGACGATTCCAAGCCGGGTGGTGCATCTTCCCTTGAGTTGGGACGATGAAGCCTGTCAGCTAGCGATTAAGAAATACATGCAATCCGTACGTGCTGATGCGCCCTGGTGCCCGAGCAATATCGAGTTCATTCGACGCATGAACGGCCTGCATTCCGTTGCTGAAGTGAAGCAGATTGTTTTCGATGCCTCCTATCTCGTCCTGGGCCTCGGCGACGTCTACCTCGGAGCGCCAGTGGCGACGCCTCTTGACCCCAGACACCGACTCATCACTACGAAGTACAATCCGGCACGAACCTGGACGGCGGAAAACTCGGTGGGAATCGGTGGTGCCTATCTCTGTGTTTATGGCATGGAGGGGCCAGGCGGCTACCAATTCGTCGGCAGAACATCACAGATGTGGAATCGATACAAGCGCACTTCTGAGTTCGACGAACCGTGGCTACTACGCTTCTTTGATCAGATCCGTTTCTATGAAGTCAGTGCCGATGAATTGAATGCCATTCGTCATGACCTGCCCAAGGGGCAGGCATCACTAAAAATCGAAAAAACAGAGTTCTCTCTACCAGACTACGAACACTGGCTAGCGCAGAATGAAGAAAGTATTGCTGCTTTTAAATCCAACCGGGAAGCGGCTTTCGCAGAAGAACTGCAGCGTTGGCGAGAGAATGGTCAGTTTACCTTTAGCGCACCGGAAAATGCAGCCAACACAGGTGAGCCCGATGCCGTCCCTGAAGACGCATGCGCCATTGAAAGTGCGATTTCGGGCAATGTTTGGAAAATCGAAGTCGAAGAAGGAGAACTCGTCACTGCTGGCCAAACGATTTGCATCCTGGAATCCATGAAGATGGAGATCGCCGTGCACGCTGAACAAGCGGGAAAAGTAAGCAAATTGTTTATAACAACGGGACAAGAAGTACACGCCGGACAGTGCCTGGCGTGGCTGGATTGAGTACATTGGGGTAGAACATGAGTGAAGTGCAAAACCTGTCCATACAAACTCTACTGGACGCCTATGATTCAGGTCTCGAAACTCCACAGTCTCTGATCAGCAGACTGCGATCACAGGCTGAGTCGCAAAGTGAGTACAACGCATGGATCTACTTGTTGAGCGAAAATGAACTGCAAGTTTATCTCGACGCATTAATGCAGAAACCCAAAGCACAATGTCCGCTCTGGGGCATTCCCTTCGCGATCAAAGACAATATCGATCTGGCAAATGTACCGACCACGGCTGCCTGTGAGGCCTACGCGCATACGCCATCTGCTTCTGCCAAAGTAGTTGAACTCCTCGTTGCCGCAGGAGCCATTCCGCTCGGAAAAACCAATCTCGATCAGTTCGCTACCGGACTGGTTGGCACTCGATCACCCTATGGAGAGGGGAAAAACGTCTTTAACCCTGACTATATCAGCGGCGGCAGTAGTGCGGGCTCAGCGATTGCAACGGCCCTCGGACAGGTGTCATTCGCTCTTGGTACCGATACAGCGGGATCCGGTCGTGTACCAGCAGCTTTCAATAATCTGATTGGACATAAGCCGAGCAAAGGCTTAATCAGCAACAGAGGGGTTGTGCCAGCCTGTCAATCACTCGATTGCGTTTCGATATTCGCTTTAAGTGCAGAGGACGCAGCGACCGTATTGGATGCTGCAATAGCGACTGACCGCGAAGATCCTTACTCGCGGCCGAACCAGTCTTTTAACACCCATCCCTATTGGCGCGACACGGACATCAAGCGATTCAGATTTGGTGTTCCCGAGGAACTGATCCTCGATGAAGGCAATGATTCGCGACGTCTATTTCAGATCGCAGTCGACAAGTTAGTTGGCCTGGGCGGTACGCCTGTACCACTGAACATGGCACCCTTTCTGTCAGCAGCTAGACTGCTCTATGAAGGGCCCTGGGTGGCGGAACGCGCCTTGTCAACCAGCGGTGTAGACAGGAGTACGATGCTTCCGGTGATCCAGAAAATTCTGGCTTCAACTGACGATTTCACCGTGACCGATGCGTTCGCCGCACAATACAAGTTACAAGCCCTGAAAAAGCAATGTGATGATGAACTTGGCAAGCTGGATTTTGCCCTCATCCCAACGACACCCGGATGCTACAGTCGCGAGGACATCGCGAAGGATCCCATCGCACTAAACTCCCGACTGGGCACCTATACGAATTTCATGAATCTGTTGGACTATGCTGCGACCGCAGTGCCGGTTGGTCAACTGACTTCGGCAGTAAGCTGGGGAGTCACACTTTTCAGTGCGGCACATCAGGATATCCGCTTGCTTAGCTTTGCAGGCGCCCTGCATAAGACATTGGATCTGGCACTGGGTGCCACACCTCACAAATTGAATGAGAGCCAACATAATGCGCGCCCTATTCCGGAAACCAGCGTAGAGGTTGTGGTGTGTGGCGCTCATTTGCAGGGCCAACCTCTCAACTGGCAATTGACTGACCGTAGTGCCGTATTGCGCTATGCGACAACAACCATTCCATCCTACGCCCTGTATGCTCTCCCCGATGGCAAACGACCCGCACTCGTGCAGAGAGACTCCGGTTGCGCAATCGAAGTTGAAGTATGGCAGATGCCGATGTCTGAATTCGGTAGCTTTGTAGCGGGGATACCATCGCCATTGGGAATCGGTAAGGTCTTACTCGACAACGGAGAGAGTCTTCCCGGATTTATTTGTGAAGAGGGAGGGATAAGCGATGCACTCGACATCTCTCACTATGGCGGCTGGCGTGCGTATCTCGCCGCGTGTAGCAACTGACTTAGCCTGCGTGCACGTGTCCATAGAATTAACTGTGCGTATTGCTACTTTAAAACCAAGTTCACCCAATAGCTCATTGTAGTTTCCAGTAGCTCCGGCAGTTGAGCAGGTGTTTGCGCACAGTTTTGACGCTCGCCTGATCCAAAAATGTGCCAACTAACACGCTAATACCAAGTGATTCTAGAGCACAGTTTCTTACCCTGTCACAGGCATTGCATCGCCATACTGCACGCCATATAACATATTGATATTTCGCTTTATTTTTCATTATTTCGCAGTCGATGATTGAGCGCGAAGCACAACAGCGGAACACGCCCTGGAGGCAAAAAGTGGCGAAGTTTTTGCAAGCTTAATTGGAATCACCAACTCAGACGTATCAAGCAACGGAGCAACGTATATGGGCGATAAGGCACTCAATATCGATGACAACCTGAACATCGAAGATAACAGTGCTCCCGGGGACTGGACTGCGACTGATTGGCTCTCAGCGAGCATTCAGCCGATTCTGATTCTTGGTTCAATGATACTTGTTGCAATCATGTCCGCGAGCAATTGGCTCTATGAGGAATTGTTTGCCGCCATCATGATCATTCTGCCAATCCCTTTGTGCTTGCTCGCCGAGCGTATCTGGACCAAACGCGATGATTGGCTGCTTGAACCAAAAGAGTTAGCTGAAGATACAGCATGGTTGGCGGCCGCGGCATTCATCTGGGTCCCGCTATACAGTAACTTCTACGAAACGCCAATTTCCGAAGGTTTCAAAGCCGTGCGCGACCTGGCACCTCTGCAAATCACTCTTACATCCTCTTCGGCACCCGGTTTGCTGGCTTGCGCTCTGGTCGTGATGCTTGTTTCCAGTTTTATCTACTACTGGCTACATCGAATTCAGCATGAGTCGCTATTCTGGTGGCGTATCCATGCAACGCACCATCACATCACCAAAATGGGCTGCATGCGAGGTGACCGCACGCACCCTTTTGAATGGGCTACATTGATGCTTGGAACACCGATCACCCTGGCACTGCTCGGAGCGAGCGACGGTGTGATGACAGTCGCAGGTGCATTTGGCATCTGGAGCGGAACCCTCAATCACTCCAACCTGCCCTTAAAGTCCATGCCTGTATACGATTGGCTGTTTGCAACTGCACAGCAGCATCACGTCCATCATGCGCACCTTCGCCGCCAGGCAGATTCCAACTATGGCTGCAACATCATTCTATGGGATCGACTGTTTGGTACGTATTGCGGGGACGACGACGTTGGCCAGATCGGTGCCGGGAAAGCAGTGCCACTGTCTGCCAAAGATCAACTGGCGCTGTCTTTCTATTCGGACGAAAAGCTGAAGAGCCTGTAGTCTCACGCTACAACTCTGCTCTCTTTTCAATTCAAGCAAGCAATGCGCAAAGCAATTCTATAGCTGTCACTGTTACCCTTGGTTCCTAAAAGGTTAGTTCAATCCCTCGAATCTGTCGCTGACTGCCACGCCTGTCGACGATCGGAGTTTTGCCACATCCCCACAGCATCTGGGTATTCAGTACCTGAATTTTCCACGCACCTGTAAAAAACGGACCTTGCTCCGAGGAAACAAGGTCCGTTCTGACGACCCGTCACAGCGGGTGGGATTGGTAGCGATCTGAAGCTAACTCATCAGTTTGCTAGAGCTGATCCCAGGTAGACCATTCAATCGCGCGGCCAGGATAGGCAACATCTTCGAAAGGCCACTGCTCTTCCAACCATTGTTGTGCCCAGGCATAGAGTTCAGCATCGAAACCGGCATCATAGTCCGCTTTAGTCACCCACAGAGCCACCTCCGCTTCGTAGCCATAACCAGGCTTGCTGACAGGCCTTACATAGACGCAACCCAACTCGCGCTCTCCATCCTTGCTAAGAACGGCGTAGGCGAACGACTCGCGACTCAGGAAGCGCTGCTGCTCATTCAACATGTCTTGCATGGCATCATCTGCTGAGATATCGGCATGCGGCCAGCGAGTGCTACGCGTGAACGTTTCTTGCAGGTGCTCGATGGATGACATATAGGCCTGGTAGTCAAGATCAACCACATCCGGGCCAAGCGGAACCAATTTGAAATTCTCGGTCTCAACCAGTGTGGGGGGCTCGAAATCAGCCGGCAAGAATGGCTGTTCTGGCTCCGCCTTCTTCGCGACCATGAATTGTTGATAGCCGTCAGTCATTGCCCGAGCACAGTCCCCCGGTGTATCTCGTGCGCCATCAGTTCGTTTGCATGGTCCATCCATAACTTCAGGAAGATTCTCCCTAATCCAGACTCTGGCTTCGTAGTAAATAGGCTGATCGTTGGAGCTGGTATCCACGTTGACGATTGTCCCTTCCTCAAAAGTGATATGGAACGTATCCGTTACATTGAAGTCTACTTCCAGCGCGAGAACAGGGTCATCCTGCACGGTGACAGGACAAACTATGAGTTCGGCTGATTCACCGAAACACCCAGGGCGATTCACAACTTTGTAGTTCCCCCCTTCGGCCCATGCTTGATAGGACAGAATACCCTGACCTGACTCACCCGCCGAACCTAGATAGCTCCCCAGCTTTTCTGGATCAAAGGAATAGAATGCATCGATCATTTCCTCTGCTTTAGCAAGATTTGCCGTAAGCTCTTGCTGAGCAATCGCCCCGGCACTAGATACCAATAATCCCACTGCACAGACTGCCTTGACTGCTCTGGACGCAATCCGTTTATGAATCATACTGACTCCTTAAGATTAAAATGCAGCACCACACCTAACGTATGTTTTGTCACTCTGAATACGAAGACTCGTGGCGGTACTTGGAACAAACAGGCGATCACGCTCACTGGAACGCAATCGCCTGACTAATGAGTTAGGCCAGTTCTGAGGGAATGCTCAATCAAAACCAGCCGAAGAATGACAGGACTGTCAGAGAACAGCCCTGTCACGAATTGCCAGCAATCAGATACGGAAATTGACTGCTACAAACCCGAATCTCCCTCGAGGTCCTGCTGGTCGAGAAAGAGTTCCCAGGTAGGGTTCCTGGTCGAATGCATTATTGAGTCCTCCGTACACACTGGCGCGGTCGCTAAACGCATAATTGAAATTGAAATCATGCACCCAGGAATCGCCAGTGTTCATCGGATCAACAAACAAGGGATTGCCAGCTACTTGCTGATTAGAGATCGTGGGCAACAACTGACTCTCTTCCCAGCGGCCTGACCAACTCAAGGTGAGATCTCCGAGCATCCAACTGGCATTCGCATTTACTATCCACTCGGGATAGCTGAATTCTCCAACTCGAGTCTCAAATACAGATTGATCAATCGGGTCCTGAAATTCATCGAAGCCCAGCAAGTGGGTACCTACGATGCCAAACTGTAGCGAACCGAAATCGCTAAGTCCCATATCAGCCAACTCGAAACCATAGTCGAATCCAAAGTCGACACCAGCTATCTCGAATGCGCCGAGATTAACCTGGCCCGATTGGTGAAAAGTAATATAGCCTTCTGGAGCGCGCTCAATAAGTGGACAGAACTGATTATTCACCGAAGGCAAGTCAACGCAGGCCTCGGCAATCCGCTCTGGCGCTAGCGCATCGATCGCTCCGATAATATCAGTCGAGTAGTAGTCGATAATGAATCGCATACCTTCCACGAATTCCGGCTCATAGACGATACCTGCAGTAATCGTCTCAGCCTCTTCCTGTGCCAGCATGGGATTTCCCCCAGTCACACCAGGAATACCCGCAGTAATGTAGTCGTTCACGTCATAACCTGCTGGCACGAACTGCGCACAGTTTGCAGCGCGATTTGGTGAGCCCAGATTGATATTCTGAATCGTGCAGGGGTCATCCTGAAAGCTGAAGAAATCAGGCTGTTGGGGTGAGAACAGTTCCGAGATGTTCGGCGCCCTCACTGCCTCCGCGTAAGTACCACGCAGCGTCAAGCCAAAACCTGGCGAATAGCGAAGACCCGCTGACCACGCTTCATTCGATCCCACAGTGCTGTAGTCTGCGAAACGGATTGCAGCAGTGAGCTCGAGCAACTCTACACCCGGTGTGTCTGCAATAAGCGGTGCCTGACCTTCGAGGAAGTACTCGAATACGTCAAACTCACCAGCCAGTCCCAGTGCGGCGTTTCCGTTAGACCCATCCCAGGTATTTTGACTCAGCTCGAAGTCATTCACGGTGAAGGTACTTTTCTCTTCGCGATACTCAACACCGGCCGCCCAGCCAATTGGACCGCCAGGCAATTCAAAGAAACTTGCAGTGGTACCTGCCAGTGAGCCGAACCAGACAGTTTGTTCCAACTCGGATGTATCGAGTGCATCGATATAAACGAAGTCCGCATATTCTTGCGTAGTTGAGTTCAGACCAAATGGATTGAAGGGCACACAGCCGCTGTCTGGTCCTGGAGTGAAACTGACGAAGTCGGTAAATGCGCCACCGCTTGTAAACACAGGCACCGGATAGGTGCCGATGGCAATTGGCGGTAACGCGGACGGATCCAGGTTTGAGCGACACACAATATCACCCGTTGCAGGATCCACTACTGCATCCATGGCCGCGTAGAAGCGATCTTCCAATCGCAGATTGATGTTGTTGGTTTCTACGGTAGTTTCGCCATAATTATATGACAATTCATATTCGATACCGTCTGCTATATCCAACTCACCTTCGATACCAAAAACTACCCGCATCGTTTCCCGTTCGACTTCATCGGCTGTCAACACGAGGTCATCATTACTGTCTCGACTCGAGGCAAAGCCATAAAAACTGCCGTCATTGGGGTTTGGAGGGATAATTCCCAATCCCTGCAACTCGGTAACCTGTTGTGCCAACGCGGGTGGAATAAAAGGATTGTCATACGCGATTGGGATACCGTCATTGAAATCCACCCCGGACGTATCGGCGTTCTGAGAGTACGCGTACTTTGACTCCATGAAGAAACTGAGGCTCTGATTAACCTCAAAACTACCATTCATATTGATTGAATAGCGCTCCTGCTCTGGCAATACCGTCTCCTTAACGGACGCGAGACCATCGCCAATTCCAAAAGCCTGATTCACATTCGCTGGCAGTCCAGGGTTATAGACTCGAGGAATACCATTGGAAGGGTTATCAATCACCTGCGCCACTGGAATTTGTGTGCCCGGTATGAGCGGGACACCAGTTCCGTCACGCACACCATTTACCGCGGGGATAATCGAGTCAAAGAATGAGTCAGGGGAGGCAATATTAAAGACGCCCAATGGACTGGAAATCGGATTACTTGTCGGGCTCACGTAAGCACGCGTTGCATTCGGATTGATTCCGGCGGCTGCGGCAATGGCAGCGGTGTTAACGATGTCGTTACCAGCGAAGGGGCCCGCAAATGGACGGTTCGCTTCTATGACTTCAGAATTACTCAAGCCTTCGATAGCAATAACGGCTTCACCTCGACCGTCAGCGAACTCGAAACCACCTGCAGCCGAGAGGTAGTGCTCGTCGGTATCCCAGCGACTCGACAAACCAGTTTGTGCCGTCACCTCGATGCCATCGAAGTCGCCACCTTCTCGCAGGATGAAGTTAACTACGCCCGATACCGCATCTGCACCGTAAACTGAAGATGCGCCTCCAGTCAGGGTCTCGACGCGTTGCAGCATTACGCTGGGAATAGAGTTAACGTCAACTGCAGAGGAACCCTGCCCACCCGCTACGTGTCGGCGTCCATTAACAAGTACCAGTGTTCGCACAGCACCGAGGCCGCGAAGATCCAGTAGCCCAAGCCCAACATCAGAGTCTGTTGTTTCCGCATTGTTAAAAGCGGAGAAATTAGATGGCAAAGAATTATTAAGCGCTGGTGATTCACGCAATAGCTCACCAAGGTCAGCCTGACCCGCCGTACGAATTGTGTCTCCACCAAGAACAGCGACCGGACTGGCAGCAGACGTAGCGCTGTCTCTGGAGATGCGGGAACCAGTAATAACAACTTCTTCAATTTCTACTTCTTGCGCCCACGCTTCGGTGCCAAGCATCGCCGTCGCACACAACGCCCCAATGGCGAGCACGAGCGGTTTCTTCTTTAATGGTCTGTGTCTCATTCTGTGTCTACCCCTTCGTTACAGTTTTCAGGATCTGGTTCGTGACCGTTTTCCCTGGTTTCTAAAAAAAGCGCGAGCCGCCGACTATCCCAATTTGGGTGAGATGCCTTACTGGCACAACGATGCGCACTGGAACCTGACTGCAATAACGGTGCCAGAGTTTTTTGGTCAGCATTAGAAGAGGTTTTTCTTGGAATTGAACTAGTAGTTAGACGGGTCTGGCGCATTGGACGCGCCAAAATCGATCATCTAGCAGAGATAACAAATTGCACTGCCGCCCTTAAAGAGAGCGCTGATTGCACTAGTGGTGCATTTTCTGCCCAATTCTTGCTCTGCAATTTCACCGCCTCTTTAATCTTGATTCGCTTTTGAACCCGATGAAGTTGACGTCATTGCAGCCGGAAAAGCAGGAGCCAGTTCGCACACGTTTTATTGTACCGTTAATTCTAGTTACTTATAACGAACCGCAGCCTGCCGAGATCGCTCTTGTAATTTCAATAGATTAGGCGGACACGACTTTATATAGTTGCTGTACCCTGCACTAGCGAAGCTATTTTTCGCACGCTCTGTCTGCGCCTCTTTGCTGGAACTGCCTTCACTGCCTAGACAGTAACTCCTCGCATAAACCCCAGCATTCCTGGTCAGTTTTTCGTTTGGCATACATATTGCTGCCACGTATACAGACAACACTATTTAAAGAACGAACACGGTTACCCGGGCATTTCTGAGTTACGCACTCAACCTGTGGTTTTCCACAGAGACAAACGCGATTAATTAAGTGATGAAGCTTTTTACACATACTGTTGCAATCGTTTGCTTGCTGTTAACTGCAACTGCTCACGCCCACCTCCTCAATATGACGAACGCGCATATTGATGCATCGAATCCTGACGACGTTTTATTCCACGTAAAAATAGACCTTGGCCAGTCTTTGCTGTCACCGGAAGAATACTGGCGCACAAGCAACCTCCCTATCGATAGTCAGCTTACTGCGCTACTGCCGACAGCAGAGCGATTGCTTGATGGCTTTACTATTCTCGCGAATGGCTCGCCACTGCTGGGAGAATTGAAATCCTGGACACTGGAAGCCACTTCACTCGAAGCGATCGAAAATCCGCTGTCACCACAAATGGCTATCCTCACATATGGACTTGGTCGCATTGATGTAGACATCTCTACTAATCAGACTGACTCGGTTATTGAATTTCTTATTGATGAAAACTTTGAAGTACCGTGGCCAACCCTTCTGCGCGTGGATACTGCGAGCAGGGATCTTCCTGTTTCGCGTTTACTGACGGCCAATGATCGCAACAGTCGCCCAATCACTTTTGGAAACCAGCAACAGGAGTCGGGCTCATCGCTACTCGCAAACCTGGCGTCGGAGTTTCAAAATTGGATCCCTGGCCTTAGCTGGTTGGCCATAGGGTTCCAACATATTATTCCCTGGGGGCTAGACCACATTGTCTTTCTGTTAGGCTTGTTTTTCCTCTCTACAAGACTTTCAACCCTTCTCTATCAGGTTAGCTGCTTCACAGTGGCGCACTCAATCACGCTTGGGCTTGCAACTCTGGGCATGATTTCGGTGCCTGCGAATATCGTAGAGCCCTTAATCGCAGCTTCCATTGTTTTTATCGCCGTAGACAATCTTTACAGTGATTTTCTTGCACGCTGGCGACTGGGCGTGGTGACTCTCTTCGGGCTGCTTCACGGCCTCGGATTCGCGTCAGCACTTTCTGGGCTCCTCATGCCGAGCGAAAACTTCTTCATGGCTCTATTGATGTTCAACGTCGGAGTTGAGCTTGGACAAATAGCGGTATTAATAGCCGCTTTCGCGGCGGTGGGCTGGCTCCGGGGCTGGACCGCCTATACTGAACGAATCGCTCGACCTGCTACAGTCACTATCGCAGGAGTCGGCGCTTACTGGTTATTAAAACGGGTAGCATTTTAATGGGTATAAAGAAAACTCCGAACAAACTCAGGACCACCGCGGGCATCATTCTCGTTGCGTCTGTTCTATTGGCTTTCGATGTGGCGGTCTCAGCGATTACGCCAGCTCGCATCACCTTCCCTGTCGATCAACGCGCTCCTGGGGAGTTCCCTGCGCATTGGATACACGGCTCAAAATCGGCAATGGACAATACGGATCCGCCAGTTCAGGTACATGCCTATAACGAACATACCTACATTCTCCGCGAAAATAAGGCAATAAATTACGAAGGTGCATTCATGTACCTCTTCTTTGGTAATGGGACCGCCATGCTAGTCGATCAGGGCTCGACGGCATCCCCTGCATTATTTCCCCTTCGCGAGGTCGTAGACGGCGTCATTGCAGAATGGGAAGCACGCAATCAACAATCGGGCATTGAGCTTATCGTGGCTAACAGCCATTTGCATGGCGATCACTATGCTGCCTGGAATCAGTTCGTCGACCGACCGAACACAATCATGGTGGGCCTGACACACGAAGAGGTGATGGCGTTCTGGGGCATTGATAATTATCCGCAACAAATCGTCAGCTATGATCTCGGCGGTCGCGAATTGATCGTAACAGGGACACCGGGTCACGAAGGGTCTGAATTAGCGATATACGATGGCTGGACAGACTTGCTCTATACCGGCGATATGTTTTATCGCGGACGTCTCTATCTCGAAGACTGGGATGCATGGGTAACCAGCATTCGCAAATTGCGAAGTATTGCTGACGAAAATCCTGTTGTGCATCTTGTAAATAATCATATCGAGATGACAGCAGAACCTGGTGTTGACTACCCAATTGGGACTACCTGGCAGCCGAATGAGCCTCCTATGCAGATGACGCTCGACATGCTCGATCAAGCGGTAGAAGCAACCTTCGAGATTGAGGAACCAGGCATCTATACCTACGACGATTTTCTAATTTACAACCAGGTGCCTTGGGCAACCACAACCGACCCATAGAGAGTAACCATGAATAAACTATTTTCACTGCTAACTGCACTGTTGCTGTCTGTCAGCGTTCAGGCACAGGTTTCTTTTGAGAGAGAAACAGCAGCGCCTGGCAATCTTCGTTTCAACTGGATCCATGGCAGCCTCTCAGCAAAAGCCAACACCGACGTACGCGTTCAGGTCCATCGCTACAACGAACACACCTATATACTGAGGCAGAACCCAGCGGTACATTGGGAAGCACCCTTTATGTATCTGCTAATGGGTAATGAGCGTGCTGTATTGCTCGATGTCGGGGCGACCGAAGAGGCTTCGTACTTTCCACTACGTGCAGTTGTAGATCAGATTATCAGCAGATGGTCGCAAGCGCAGCGCGTCGCTATGCCTGAGCTGATCGTGCTGCCACTCGGCTCGGATCAATCTCAAGTAGCAGCACTCGAGCAGTTCGCTGATCGACCTGATACCGTGATAATTTCGCCGACAGCAGAGGCGCGATCGCAGTTGCTCGGTTCGCACTGGCCACAAAGCGCCGAATTTGATTTGGGAGGTCGAGTGCTCACCGTGCTGCCTACACCGGGTCTGGATTCAGCCGCAATCAGCCTCTACGACCCCTGGGCACAACTCCTGTTTACAGGAAATGCATTCTATCCCGGCAGGTTGGTTATTCGGGATTTTTCCGCCTACCGCCAGTCTCTCTCGCAGCTCGTCGAGTTGGCCAACACATACCCGGTTGAAATCATCTTTGGCGGTCGTATCGAGATGACCAATCAAGCAGGAATGGACTACCGGTTACGCGCCAACTTCAGACCCAACGAACGAGCGCTACAGTTGGGACCGAGACATCTTGAACTCGCACTCCAGGCCGTTACCCTGATAAATGGCGCAACGGACATCCGCATACTCAACGATTTCATCCTGATGCATGGGGTAGGACGCGGTGCGCGAGCGTATGGTTATCCGGTCTACATCCCGGAACAGTTTCAGGCAGCCAACGTACGCTGAGTTCAGCCGAAGTAAAACTTAGCGACGCGCCTGGTTAAAACTGAGCACCGGTACAGGTCGATTCAGGACATCCAGTTTGCGAAATCCATAGTCACGTTCCTGGGTCATCTCCCTGAACGTCATGCAAACATTGTTACGGATACGTGAAGCCGACCTGCGTCGCTCTTGACAGATAACTTGATCCATCAGCGGTTTATCCAGATTGTAGGTATAGAGTTCCTCTTCGCTCATATTGTTGAAACTCTTTTGATTGCTACTGCAGGCTGTAATTACAAGCAGGAGTGCTCCCCCTAACCAGTAGGTCGCTTTCATACTGCCTCCTTGTGGAGAATCTTTTGTATATTTTTTGTATAGGGCAAGATCAAGTTTAACGCGACAACCTACCCTCTCGTCTATCAGTTTTGGGTTACGGTCGCGCATTGCAACGCGAACAGGACACAAACAGGAAAGAGCGCTTGAATGATTGCCCATGAGCGATTGCTCAACGCCGAAAGTGCACTAAATTTGGGCAGTAAATGTCCGGATCTCTCTAGCAGAATCTCGCAACTGCATTTGTTTCAACTCGTTGGAAATTCATCCGAATGATTGCTTCAGTTGCTGCACCATTTCGCAAATAAAAAATGAGCGAGTTCGAGGTGGGAAAACAACACTGCAGGACGCACTACTGACCAATCTACGCACCAATATCATGCACGCTTCTCAGAAACAGTGTTCGCCACGATTCCGATCCTGGTATCCAGCCACCTCAACCAGGGTGATCGTGTCGCGTCAGGATTAAGGGTGTCGCTCATACTTGACAATGCGAGCATTGAACCGAGCAAGCAAGACGACGAAAAGAGAGAAAGCAGTGGCTGAATTAGCGAGCACATGTCCCGCTAATTCATTGATCCTGATGAGATTGGTTTTTGCAGCACCTCTGACTTGCTGAGCACAAGCACTGCGGAGTCAGGCAAGTTTTTCCAGACCAACGCCAAGGCTGGCAATACACTGTGAACGATGCCAGGACAGGAGAACCAATTACGCGGTAGCGTGCTGTCTGGTCAGGTGAAAACCACGCTGCGGCCAGGAGCGAAGAAACTTCGATCGCTTTTCCCACGCAGCGATAGCCGCATCGGCATCCTTTTTCAGTACTGCCTCTGCAACTTTCAGGCGAGTGCGATAGTTGCTGCGAACGAGCTGCTGTGTCTCTTCGTATGTTCCTGTTGTACGCAGAACACTCACTTCGTTCCACAGAATGCCAACAAACAACTCCAGCAATGGATTCTGAGAAAGGCGGCCGAAGAGATTCATTAGCTCAGCCGAATACTTGAATGATTCTTCTGGCGGCAGCAAATTCTTGGCATTCTTCTTTTGATCATCCACAAAGGCCTGAAGTTCAGCGACTAGCGCTTCATCATCGCACTCACAGGCTGCTTCAAGCGTTCTGTAGACCACCGGATCGGCCGCGTCCATGAACGCAGCGTTGCTGCTGAGATCTTTTGCCGAAAGGTATTGGCTCGCGGAGCGAATGGCAGTATGAATGGTAGGACGGCGAGTAAAATAGCCACCGCCTTTACCCGGCTTTATTTTCAGTAATTGCTCATGCTCAAGCATACGGGCTGCCTGCCGCAGCGTGGGCAAGCTCACACCGATCTGTTCGGCAAGATCAGATTCCGATCCCAGGTAGGCGCCTTCTTCTGTCGCCAGAATCTGTTCTCTCAAAATACTGGCAACGCGGTCCGCAGTTGAACTGGGCTTTAAAAGTGGTACTGACTTGGTCATGACTCCTGTCACTCTCCTGTTTGCGCTATTTGCCCCGGCATATTCAGGGCTCCCCCCTCGCGAATTAGTACTTTCTCGCCCTCAACCTGTTTGTCTCTCCAAGAGCTCCATGTCCTCTGAAAGCTCGAAGTCCGTGGTATCGGGTTGTTAAAAGGCACTAATCAATCAGGTGTGAGAAGTTTAACCCAGAATAAGATCAGATGACATTGCAAGCCTGTCAAATACCCGGGCTATGCCAGCGCAAGCGCCTGGCAAACTCAATTAAAACTTCATTTTACTATATAAGTTTATAAACTTTTACCTTTTTGCTTGCAAACCTCCTGCCCTCTGCTTTACATTCAACGCGTCGTTCAGGAGTTTTCACCATAATAACTAGATTGATTTCTTTCTGGAGTTCACGATGCCCTATCGGTTTCAAACGCAAAACGTCTCTTCTTCCACCCCGCTCTCTTTGCTTCTGGCCTTCGCTGTGTCTGCTGTAGTCTCTTCATCAGCAGCACAGGAAGATTCCGATGCAGCTATACCCCGCCTTCACAATGGCTTGCCAGACATTCAAGGCACTTGGGATTTTAGAACGATCACGCCGCTCCAGCGCCCAGAGCGCTACGGCACGCGCGAATACCTGAACGAGAATGAAGCGCTCGAATTTGAAGCGGCCAGACAAGAAGAATTAAATCGTGACAATTTCACCGACACCTCTACGACAGGCGATTACAACGAGTTCTGGTACGATCGCGGAAACAGGATACTGGGATCCAACCGTACATCTCTTATCACCAAGCCTGACAACGGCAGGTTGCCAGAAATGACTGAGGAAGCAGAAGCGCTCGCGGCCAGGAATCGAGAGCAAGCCGAGCTCAATCGGGGCATCGAAGTGCGTCCGTTGTCTGAGCGTTGCATTATGGGATTTAACTCCGGCCCACCCATGCTACCCAGCGCTTACAACAATAACGTGCAGATCGTGCAAACCCCCGATCATGTCTTGATCCACAATGAAATGGTTCACAATGCCCGAATCGTCAAGCTTGAAGCCAATTTTCATCGCGAAACTCCTCGCAAATGGGAAGGCGATTCTATCGGCCACTGGGATGGCGACACGTTGATCGTCGAAACTCGCTACTTTGCTGGTGCAACATCATTCCTCAACTCATCTGCAGAGATGGAATTGATAGAGAGATTCCGGTTAATCGATGGCGATTCTCTCAACTACGAGTTCACAATTACCGACCCTTCACGCTGGAAGGAATCCTGGACAGCCAGTTTCCCAATGGTACGCTCCAGTGATCCAATCTATGAATACGCTTGCCACGAAGGCAACTACAGCATGGCAGGCATCATGGCAGGTTGGCGTCGCCAGGAAATCGAAGCCGAATTGGCTGCACAGGAATAGCTGATTCTCTCGGCGGAATGCGCACCACGCGGACCAAGTCTGCCAGGCAAATGCTGGCCCAACAAGCTGGATCAGGTCAGGCTACGTGAGTAACAAACGAAGCCTTACAAGCAGGCTACAAAACAAGGCGCAAAGAAAAAGGCTGGTCAGAAACTGACCAGCCTTTTTTGTGCCCCCCGCAACTGAACTAATCTTGCCCAGCTACAGTTCGGTCTTCCCTTGCCTTACGCTCGGCCAACAGCTCCTCAAAACCCTCTTCATCGAAATGGGTGACAGCGATCCAGGCATGCGACATCTCATCACCGGTCCGGCTACCGTCGTAAACCCATTGATCAGGGTCTGGATTGTTCGGGTTGTTGCCTGTGTTGTCGTACCACTGCTTGATCACCAGGATGTGACCTGCAGGCAGCAACGGCGCAACATCCGGCTCATAGATATGGCTATGATGCCAGGTCGCACTCCAGTTCGATATCTGACTGATGGGCGTGGTTCGCCCGGTAGTCGGATCAAAGATTTCCAATGCGGCCGCATTCATGCGCAAGTGTCCATGGGGCTGGAAACTGTCGATCCGCACTGGATGATCAAAGGCATGGAATCCCTGTGTCATGGCATAGCCATTGGGAGGAATGACCAGCAAATCATTCTCATAGCCATCCCGCATCTGGTAGGCGCGCAGGTCTTGCTCGTAGACGTCTTCCTGCTCAGCGAAACCCTCATCGTGGAACCAGATGCCAAGTTCAACCACGTTGTCTTCAATCATTTGTCCCTGAGCCGTTGCGCCCACACCACCTGGAAACATGTGAATGTCCCAGAAGATTCGCGACTCTGCCGGCATCACCCGACAGACACCTTCAGGTATCAACTCACCCCATTTACCCATGGCGTACTCAGTAAGCTGGCTGTAGCGTTCAAATTCTCCGGTTTCCGGATTGATCGCTTCTACAGTAGGATTGGAATGATGAACAACTGCCCGGGCATCGCCTCGAGGCTTCACTTGCATCGCTTGAATGCAGCGCTTCTGTTCGACTCCCGTGGCGACATAGTGTTTGTGCCACAGGTCGTTGCCAGACGCGGGGATATCGATGGCGATAGACGGTATGATCAGATCTGGCTGCCCCAGATCGGCGGCGAAATTCCACTCATCGGGATCCGGAAACTGTGGTTGCTCTGGTACAGAATCAGGATCACCAAGCGGTGAGCCCGCGTTGACCCACGCAACGATCGTATCGATCTCAGCCTGTTCGAGGCGCCAGTCCCCTTTCAGATCCTGAATACCAATATGCTGGTCGTAGGCATAAGGTGGCATTTCACGATTGGCAACCCGTAGTTGGATAAGGGGCGCCCATGGGCGCACCTGCTCATAGTTCGTAAGGTGCATTGGGCCTATGCCGCCTTCCCGGTGACAGACAACACAATTCTCATTGATTATTTCAGCCACCTCACCGTTGTAGGTCACATCGGTATGTTGCGCATTGACTATTGGCACTGACAGTACAACTAAACTCAGCAGAGCGGAGAAATCAATCAAGCACCGTCTGAAAGAAGAATCAAAATACTTTTTCATCTCTAGGTCCTCTTCGGTTTCTGCAAGTCTGGCAAGCGCCTCGCGGCAGCTTGATTCAAACCCTGTTTTTTGTAGTTCTTATAGCTATAGCTTCACTCGTTACACTCGCCGAATATCAACGCTGCAAAGTCATCTATACCGCAGTAGGATTTCCGTACATAGTGACTTCATCGAAATACCCGGTTATTCAGTTCGCCACACAATAGAGTGGCATGGCTCGATTCTTACCAGCAACAAAAATCTTCAGTAGCCAGTAGCGGGCTGATAACCGCCTGCCCAATACCCTTTTTGCTCTTGGAAGGCACGAGAAAGTTTGACTCACTCTACGCTACTGGCCCAGCACAGTTTAGCACAGGATTATAATACTTATATATGTTTTATCATTATTGATTACAGGGCGATATTACCCACTGTTTGACGGGCACGAGAGCAGAACTCGCCAGAAGTGCTACGGAGCCGGAATCGCCCGCACTACGTGGAGGGTATGGGGCATGCAGGGAATGAAAGGTATGGAGAGGACGCGTGAAAGCGCGTGAAAGCGCGTGAAAGAAAGGAAAGACAAATAAGAAGAACCAAAAGTAAAGGTAAAAAGTGCAGGCAAAAAGGAATTGGCGAAGCAAGGAATCTAATCGGCCGAATTGAGCGCCAAAGAACGAGGGGTTGTAAACGGGTCAGGGTACCCCCCCCCCTCGTTGCGGCTATCTGGCATACAGAATCAGCTATCAGGCAGATTGGGCTGTATCTGATTCGACCTGCAGGCGGGTCAGTCTCGTAAGAACTTGCAGAGAAGTTAAATGTGAATAAATCAGCGGCAAGATGCGCTGCTTCCTTAGTCTGGCAAAGCCCTCATCATCGAGATTCTCCAGCGCATCTTCATCGACTATAAAAACACCTTCCAACTCATAGGCAGGAGAAGTCGGGGTGAGTTGGAGTTTCAGGTTGCGGTTCTGTAACAACTTCAACTCCGCCAGCAGTTTACATATTTCAATTGCCTGCAACGACTGACGAGTAACGTTGGCCACATGTTCAATGCGCTTCTTCAGAAACTCTGATTGCTCACCATTGGTCTCATAAAGGGCTTCACCTTGCGTCTCATCCAGCAAAGGACTGTCTTCGTCGATTGCCACCACCGCTTCATCACCCCCCTCTTTCGTCCGGTGGATAGAGAAAGGAGCAAGAGTAAAACTGGATGGGATAAAAGAAGGTGCCCACTGCCCCGTCTGACAGAAGAGATTCTTGCCTTTTGTGAGCCCCATTAGTGCCACCGGCAACAAATCACCTGTAGAGCTGTTGCGAACAAAGACCAGAGGGAATTCCGTAGCGAGACCATAGAACTCCTGAAAGACTACGGGGACCAGATGTTGAGATTTGAAGCATGAAAAATCGCGCAGCTCTCCCACACGCAAGCTGCCATGCTTCTCATAACTGAGCAGACTGGGTTCTGACATTCTTTCTATTTCCTTCTATTACCTTTTTAGTACCTTTACCTGATTAATCAGCGCCGCGCAGCGAATTGCTTGCTGCTGACGAGATCACCTTGAAAAACGACGCAACCGTCAGTCGACCAGAATCAACATCAGCGCGTAGACTTTGAGGGCTACCAAGCACTGCGCAGTGTAATAAATTGGAAGGGTACAATACCAGCCGATTGAACCGCGCGTGCACATGTAATTCCTGCCGAAACAAAGACGTGCTCTCCACAAGATAGCCCTGATGCGCATCGGGATCATCATTTACATTGCCAATCATGTCATCGATCACTTCCCTGTCGGCCGGCCTCAGCTTGACCTGATTAGTCGGAAGATAGCGATAAATCGCCGTCCCTCCATGAGGAGCATCACAGAGAAAATGGACCGCAGCGAACTGATCTGACGCCAGTGAATCAATATGCGGCATCTTCTGTGCGGTACCCAGGCTTTCTGCTGGCTGAGTCGTCAGTGACAACATGCATCGATTGACTGCTATCTCAGATTGATAAACGGTTTCAGCAACTTCTTGCAACACTCGTTCATACGCCCCCGGCAAGCGATCACGAATTCCTGGATAGGCTGTCCCATCCCCACCCACTTCCCCGAAATAGGCTTTTGTTGCTGCGTAGTCGCACAAAACTTCCGGATTCTGCAAAAAGTTTTCGACAATAAAAACTTCAATCTCTGGATCAGTATGCCGAATTTTCTCGACCTTCAATGATGGATTGAGTATAAATTGCAAAGTCGGCATGAGGCTGTGCTATGTGGAGAATCCAATAGTAATTCTTATTGAGTATAGCTGGAGCTAGATTGCGTGCACTGCCGAAATTGAATAGTGCTCAGTTTCCGGTGTCAACCGATTCACGCAAGATCAACTCGCTACACTCTGCCTTGCCCGGCGTATAGTCTGAAATCTACTGTATATGCAATAACAGTTGGATGTATTGATGACGCAAAATAACAATAACATCAAAGATCTGGTTATTGTGGGAGGTGGTACTGCCGGTTGGATGACCGCAGCGGCTCTCGCAAAAGTTCTCGGCACAGAACAGCACAGAATCACCTTGATCGAATCAGACCAGATCGGCATTGTCGGTGTTGGTGAAGCCACGATTCCGCCAATCGTCGAATTCAACAAGCTATTGGGAATTGACGCAGACGAGATGCTGCGAGAAACCCAGGGCACATTCAAACTCGGAATCGAATTCCACAACTGGGGCAGTGTTGGCAGGCAGTACATGCACCCGTTCGGTGTGTTTGGCCGCACTATCAGGAACGTCAATTTTTGGCACTATTGGAAGAAAGCCAACGAGCTGGGCTACGCCCCAGACCTCGAACCCTATTCCCTGAATTGGATTGCCTCGAAACAAAACCGTTTCATGCGCTCAGCAAATATCCAGAACTCCCCTTTGGCAAACATTCCCCATGCGTATCATTTCGACGCCAGTCTGTACGCGAAATTTTTGCGCGGATTTAGTGAGAAACTGGGAGTGCAGCGCGTCGAAGGCATTGTAGAAGAAGTCCGGCAACGCCCGGACTCCGGGTTTATCAGTGGTATCAGGCTGGACGATGATCGCCTGATCGAAGGCGATTTCTTTTTCGATTGCACCGGGTTTCGTGGCCTGTTGATTGAGCAATGCCTGCAAACCGGCTATGAAGACTGGAGCAACTACCTCCCCTGCAACAGTGCACTCGCCGTACCGAGTGAAGCCCTGACCCCCAAACACCCTTATACCGTCTCTATCGCTCAGCAATTCGGTTGGCAATGGCGAATTCCTCTGCAGCACAGAACTGGAAACGGCATCGTTTATAGCAATGAATTTGCAAGCGATGAGGAAGCACAATCAACTCTACTCGACAATCTCATTTCAACTGCATGCGCCGAACCCAGGCAGCTTCGCTTTGTCACCGGCAAACGCAAACGCGCCTGGAATAAAAACTGTCTGGCCATCGGGCTGGCGAGTGGATTTATGGAACCGCTGGAGTCGACGAGCATTCACCTGATTCAGTCAACTATCATGCGATTTTTTTCCGTGTTTCCAAAGCGCTCGGGATTTGAAGCGGAGATGGCTAGCTTCAACCGGGCGATGGATGAAGAACAGCTTTCTATTCGCGATTTCCTTGTCCTGCATTACAAGGCGACGCTACGCGACGACAGCGAGTTCTGGCGCTATTGCCGCAACATGCCTATTCCGGACACACTGCAGGAAAAACTGGACTTGTATCAATCCGGGTCCTGGTTAAGTCGTAACAAGCAGGAATTGTTTGGCGAAGACAGCTGGTTTGCTGTTCTGGAAGGTCAGCACGTCACAGCGAGGGGATATAGCCCTCTGGTGGATACATTGCCCGAGCAACAGCTCAAATCCATCATGCAGGAAACTCGGGCTGTGCTGCAGCAGTGTGCTGGCGCGATGCCCGATCATGAAGCATTTATCAGCAAGCATTGCGCGGCCTCGCAAGTCGCAATCTGAGCTGTCTTTTACATCAGCACCATTTTAACGCACCGGGTAGAAGCGACCGCTCGCTCAGTCACTGGCTGCCGTGTGCTAGCCGAAAGCCGCGTGATTAAAGGCTTTGCGCCATATTCTCATGCATTGAACTCCAAATAATTAATACCATTTCATCTGTTCAATCATTTTATATGTGTTAAATGTTAAAAATCGTTTAGATGTTCTTCTCTGTTCCAGATTGTTGTGATAGATTTCCAGACGGTTGCACAGTAGTCGCTGTAGTTTGTAGTAGTGGGAGTAGAGCAACCACAGAAGTTACGACAATCAGAAATAATAAAGCCTCACCAGGCCCATGCCATTTGGCAGGTTGGCGTGATGGCAAGGAGTAGACTTCATGCCCCACAATTTTCGTCGTAAGAAGCTCGCATCACTGATCCACACTGCTCTCGTCTCTTCCCTTGTAGTTCCTGCACTTGCCAAAGCGCAGGCCCAGGAACCTGACAGCATCGAAGAAGTTGTTGTCACCGGTTCCTATATCCGCAACAGTGCATTTGCGGAAGATACAGCGGTAGATACGGTGACCGGCGAGGACCTGTTGACCTCAGGCGCTCCCAATATGTCTGAGTACATTCGCGATTTAAGCTACGTGCAAAACGTGAATATCACGTCGGTAGTTCTCGGAGCTCAAGACGGCACCCAATCCAATACCGGTGCCAGTTTTAACCTTCGCGGTTTGGGTGAAAACTCAACGCTTACGCTTGTCGATGGCGTTCGAACCATCGACCCACGATTGAATACGGCCTTTCCTGAAATCGCCATGGAACGAATGGAGGTAGTGTTGGACGGTGGTTCAGCTCTCTACGGTTCCGACGCGGTAGCAGGCGTGGTCAATCTCATTCCAATCAAGGAATATGAAGGAGTACGTTTTCGTACTTTCTATCAACGCCCGGAAGACGGTGCTAACGAGCAGTATCGGTTTTCGGGACTCTGGGGTAAATCCTGGAACAATGGCATCAGCTACGTTGGCGCGTTGGAACACTACCGCCAATCTGACCTGATGATGTATGAGCGTCCACGAGAGTTTCAGGTGTCATCAACTGCATCCAGCTCCGGTTTGCCAGGCACGTTCCTGAGACTGGACGGCTGGGATGGCGTGGTCAGACCTTTGGAGCAGCACAACCTGCCGGTTGATGCCAGCGCCAACCTGCTCGATCCATCTTGCGGTACCTTCAATCAGGGTTCTCCGGATCACGGTTCCGGACCTGTTGCCCTACCCTCGGGCACAGTTCATCCAGCAGGATTCTGCACCTATGAATACAGCATGCAGCACAACTATGCCGAGTCCCAGGAGAACTACTCCCTGTACAACAGCCTGAGTTGGGATGCAGCGGATTGGTTACGCTTCAACTTTACCCTGAATAATTTCTATCGTTATCAGGATGACCCAAGTACTTTCGCTTCTCCCAACCCAACAAATGCACGACAAGTTCTGGTGATCCCCGAAGAGCACCCGGCTAATCCATTCGGACACGATGTCGTGCCCAATCAGTGGCGAGTTTTTACCTATGGTGTTCCCGGTACATTGCCGGACCATATCAGAGACGATACCGCCAGGATGTTCCAGCGCCACTATCAGGTTAACCGTGCACAGCTGAAAGTCGAGTATGATTTCGCAGACACCTGGACGGGCTACACCTACTATTCCGCGCAGGAAACCCGCGCAATGTCGGATCAGCACGGAGTCTCGACATCGCGACTACAACTTGCTTTGGCAGGCATGGGCGGACCGGAAGGCAACCAGTGGTGGAACCCCTTCGGCTCTCACGACCCTCGCTCGCCCTTCTACGTAGAAGGCGCTACCAACAACACGCAGGACATGAATAACTGGATCAGTTATTTCAACGAGAACTTCGTGTCATCTCGTGATTATTTGAACGTCTTCGAGACGATGGCCACAGGTGAGGTGTTTGACCTGCCCGAAGGACCGCTGCAGGTTGCATTTGGCTTCCAGTGGCGGGAACTCGAACAGTCCACGTTCCAGGAACCCTATAACGCCTCTGGTGAGAATTTCATCTGGGGTATTGTCGGTGAGCCTGTAGCACCCGATGAGGTATTCGTTTCTGATGTACGCGCACTGTTCGCGGAAGCTGAGGTGCCAATCATCGAAGGGCTCGACGCGAAGTTGGCTGTACGCCACGAGCAATTCCTGACTCAGGGTCTGGAAGCGACGACTCCCAAGGTCTCACTTCGTTATGAATTGCTGCCGGACGTCGCGTTGCGCGCTTCATGGGGCGAAAGCTTCCTGGCGCCCACCGCATTCCAGACGCGCCCTGCACGTGAGAACGAGAACTGCACCGACATGTACAGCGGCACTGACGACCTGTCAGGAACACTGTTGATCGGTGGAGTTGCCTGTGCATCTGGCAACCCGAACCTCGGGCCAGAACAGGCTGAAATCACCAATATCGGTTTCACCTGGCAGGCTAACGGCATGCTGGATGGGCTCGAACTGTCTATGGACTATCAGCAAATCGAATACACCGACCGTATTCGTACACTGAGTGAAGACGATGTAGTACTGCGTCAGTTCCAGGACATGCTCGCGGCAACGGGTCAGTCCGCATCATCGTACGATCCGACGCCAGGAACGGCTTCACGCGCAGCAGCCAATACCTGGCTGGCTAGCAACGCGCAATTCTACCCCATAGATCGGCGTGCCGATGGCAAGATCGATCGCGTGTTGATTCAGTCTGCCAACGTGGCTGCATTCTATGTTGACCTGGTGGACTTCAAGATCAATTACAGCTGGAGCCCGCAGAATTTCGGCACGTTTAATCATCGCCTCAATATGACCTGGTATGACCGCTACAATTTCCAGGGCTTCGATGGTCAAACTGTTGATCCTTTGGGCAAGCAGAATGCCAGAACCAATATTGCACCGCCGCTACCCGAAACCAAATTGGCCTTCACGACCAACTGGTTCAGCGGAAATCATAGCGCCTCTCTTTCGGCCAACTGGTTTAGCTCGGTAGAGCACGATGCACAGGTTGTGGACCTCTTCCCCTACGACGGAATTTTCGTTCCTCCCGATCAAATTGATGGACAGGCATACGTCGATGTGCGCTATGCCTATCTGTTCGAAGATTTCTTCGGTTCGAATGTCACCGTCTCTGGGGGGATAAACAATCTATTCGATGAGAAGCCACAGCTGACCGGTCAGATCGGCGGCTTCGAATCAAGATTGGTAAACAACTGGTACAGGCAGTTCTTCCTTTCCGTGGATATCATTCCTGGTGGATAAGAAGCGGTAGCCGTCCCCTTACGGCTGCTTAACTTGAAATGCCGGGGCGAGAATATCGCCCTGGCATCTTTTTTAACTACGGTTTTATCTGCGCTGAAATCGGGAAGTGAAGAAGGCGAGTAAACCCGAATGCATTGCAAGCATTAATTCGCCAACGATGAGTTGGGACTTTCGACAGGTACGCCTTTACCCAAGCTCAGCAATCATCGAAAACAGAATGAGCCGATTGATTCCAGAGTGCTTCGGGAAATCAGGAAGCAGTGGAGTCTGATCCGATAGTAAACCCCTTCTGAGGCCAAAATCGCAGTAACTTTGCTCTGACTTCCCAGGCCTTCAAGGCAGTATCCAGATCCTTGTTGTAGACCGCTTCAGCAATCGCCAAACGCGTCTTGTAATTGCGACGCAACAACTTCTGAGATTCCTGAAAACTGGCAGAATTAGGATTACTGATACTCACTTCATTCCACAGGATTCTGGCAAAGAGCTCGAGAAGCACGTTGTCCGACATTCTGCCAAACAGTGACATCAACTCGACTGAATATTGAAAGGAATCATCAGGTAGTGCGTTACTTTTGATTATTTCGCGCTGCGCCTGAATGAATGATTGAAGCTCGTCATAGAGCGCTTTGTCATCACATCTGATGGCACTCATGAGTAAACTGCTCACCAGTGGCTCCGCACAGTCCATCCACATTGCGTCACTTAACAGATCCTTCGAAGACAAATACTGACTTGCAGATTTGATAGCGGTATCAATCGCCGGACGCCGGGTGAAATAGCCTCCGCCCTTACCCGGTTTGATACGCAGTAACTGCTCATATTCGAGCAAGCGCGCGGCCTGCCTGAGCGTTGGTAAACTTACACCGAATTCTTCGGCTATCGCAGCCTCAGAACCGAGATAATGGTCTTCGACTGTACTCAGGATGCGCTCTCGCAATATGTTAGCAACGCGATCGGCTGTTGAAGTGGGCTTTAATAAAGGAATCGGTTTCGGCATATACCTTTTGCCTGGGTTGTGCGAATTTTCTGGGCAGGGAGTCTACACCAGATTTTTACGATGTGAAATTTTTAGTACTTCTTATTCAAATAGCGCTAAAAGAGTAAGGTCGAAAGAGTCCTTCCACTTCGACCTCACTGGAGAGAAACCGAGTTTGAGTTCCTTCAGGCGTACCTAAACGGCGCACACCTAACTGGCCAGCAAGTAAATTTGAGTACCGACCGCTCTACTAACTGTCTATGGCGTTAACCTTACAGTGAATACGGCCTTTGTTTAGTGATCAAGCTATCACAATTCAAGCAAAACTCAAATAAACTTGTTAAGGTTTTCTATGTTTTAACCTTTAAAGAATTCATAACAGGACAACGGGTGGCGCTGACTAGCCATAACACGCCAGAGAAATGCAGAATTTCAAGCGATACGCAATGGTATCTGACGACTCAGGGGCTTTTGGAGTCAGGAGCATTTGAAGTCAGGTGCATTTGAAAAGAGGAGCCAGAATCTCGTAGCGCGCCACTCAGTTAGCGGAGACCCGGTAGAGAAGCGTGCCCCGGAACGACGAAGGGATTCCGGATGCCAGGCGCGGCCGGAACTGGACTGAGTGCAAGCGGTCATCAAGTTCATCCGGATCGAACTCAGGCATGTTGTCGGCGTTCAGTAAGCGATAGTCGTCGACAACAGAGAGTCGGCTCCTGTACGTACCACTAACCCAGCGTGATACCTTGTTTAGCGAATCCAGGTTGAAGCTTAGCCACATATCCTGCAATCCAGATGCACTAAAGTACAGCAGACTCGGCGCAAAAATCGGAAAGCGGACAGCTGGAATGTCACCATACCAATCCTGAGTATCAAGATAACCTTCCTCTACCGCGGTGAAAGACTCCACTTCTTCTATAGCGGCGGTCGACACGGTCGGTAACTCGGCAATAGCCTCCTGTACTGTGAGATGGAACCTGGGAACCGGCAAGAGCTGCGGCGCCACAAACAGTGCATCCAGCGTCGCTTCAGGTATTGCTGCAGCGATCATGGCGGAATAGGCGGCCAAGTAACTCTCCTGAGCAGTGTCCTGATTGAACATCAGGTCCCAATCAGCACGGTATAGGCGCAGCATCGCCTGCGCTTCCTGCTTGTTCTCTCCATCGCCGAGGGAGATCACGTCAGCCATGGCTGAAAACAGGTTCAATCCGGCGTAGTAAAGCCTTCCCAGCACAGCCTCTCTGGATCTGACTATTGTTGAACCCGGCACGATGGCACGGAGCTCATAGGAGGTGTCATCAACCCGTTGCACAGCGAGTGACTGCAAGTAAAAAAGCTTGAGGAGACCGTAGTGCAAATCCAGTCGCCGGCGATCAGATATTCCCCAAACGACTTCACTTACATCCAGTGCGAGCAGGCCGAGTTCCGCTGCACTGCGATAATGTCCGGATCGCTCTGATGGCAGATCTTCAGCTATTCCAATCAAATGCAGTCTGGCCAAGCGCACCAATGCCTCGACCGTCGTATCATCCAGAGCAACCGAGCCTTCCTGTAGCAGCCATTTCAAGTATTCGATGTCCCGCTTGATTTCTTCCCAGTTGCCCAGCGCAACATCGTCATCCATTCGACTGAGAAAGAGCGGGATCTGCGATGCGGTAAACAAGCCTTCGCTACTGCGCTGAATCTGGATGGCCCGCTCCAGAATCTCGCGTGACTCTTCATGCTGACTCAGTGCCGCATAATTCTGGGCCAATGTCCGCAAGTACTCCGTCAGCGCGGGATCGTGACGCCCCAACGCTTGCTCAAGCAGGCTAACTTGTTGCTGCAACGTGGCACGTTCCTGCAAATGCAGTTGTGCATCGGCCGGCATTTGGGCAAGTGTGGCCGGAGAGCCCAACAAGGCCCATGCCAGAGGAAAGAGCTGTTTACTTAACGCATTCATAGCCAACCAGCAATCCCGGTAGTTTCAAGAAACTGCCATCAATACGTGTCGAGGTGTTCTATAGTAGCTTGGCTCAGACCTGCTTGTCCCATCCTCATGCACTGGCGCTAGCGAAATTTTCACATAGCGAGCAGCCTACACGACAAGCCACTGATTAAACTAATATTATTCCTTCTATTAAAACATTTAACAGATTTGCCATTCCTCAACAAAACATTTATTCTGTACCCGAATTTCAACCACGCTGGAATAGCGCCACACAACATGATGATTTGTTGGCACTAGTAGTTTCCTGCAGTGTTATTACCAAACAAGAAACCTAAAACTCCACGAGTAAAGTACAAATAATGGTGACAACGATGCAGATCCGGAATAAAACCTCTCGCACTCAACTTTCGATAGCCATTTTGGCTTTGCTGGGGCTTCATTCAGCGACGGCTTTGGCGCAACAAGACGAACAGATCACCTATGCTGGCGAGGTCGCCAACATCATCAATGACAATTGCGTTGTCTGCCACCGTGAAGGCGGAATCGGTCCGATGGCGCTCGCTACCTATGACCAGGTTCGACCCTGGGCTCCCCTGATTCAGTTGAAAGTAGCGAACAGGGAGATGCCTCCGTACGCATACGATCACGATATCGGCAATCAGAACTTGCAGGGCGACTGGCGGCTTAGCCAGGAAGACATTGCGAAAGTAGTTGACTGGGTTAATCAGGGTTCACCCTCGGGCAACCTTGACGAAGTGCAAGCACCAACTCAACTTCGCGGCCTTGATGAATGGAACTTCGCTGACCAATTCGGCGAACCGGATCTCGTTCTGGCATCGAATTCCATTGATGTCCCGGCGAACGGAAATGACCTCTGGGATAAACACTTCATCGAAAGCGGCCTCACCGAAAATCGATGCATAAAAGCGATGCAGGTTAAACCACGTGGAGATGCCAAGACAGTCGTGCATCACGCCAACACCTACTTCGCAGAAATCGATGAAGAGGGTCAGGTTACGCGTCAGCCCGTTACCGAGTATGCCATGGGCAAATGGGGCGAGATTATTCCCGAAGGGGTGTGCCGCACGGCATACGCCGACATGCCCATTCAATGGGACATTCATATGTATCCTGGCGGCCTCGGTGGAACGGCTCCCAACACAGTGATCGAGGACAATGTTGTCGAGCTGGGTATTTGGCTACACCCGGAGGACTACGTACCAGAAATCCAGCAAGACCTGAACACCTATCAGTTGGACCAGGGTGATCTGTTCATCCCGCCGCATGGCACCGCCATGACCCAGGGATTTCATTCTTTCGACCATCCGGTTCGAATTGATAGCTTCCAGCCTCACGGCCACCTGCGAATGAATGCTGCTTCTCTTGAGATATTCTATCCCTCAACCGGGCGTACTGAGGTAATCAGCATGATTTCCAATTGGAGTGCGACCTGGCACCACAGTCATCTGTACGACACAGATACCGCCCCTTTGCTTCCTGCCGGCGCAGTTCTGGTAACCAAGCAGTGGTATGACAATACCGAGAACAACCCCAACAACCCTGATCCACGCCAGTGGGTAGGATGGGGACAACGAACTGCAGACGAAATGTCTCATGCCTGGATAGCAATTTCGCATCTAGATGAGGAAACCTATGAGGAGCTATTGGCCCAGCGCGAGTCGAGACAGGAGGACCAACGTTCGGCTGACTGATTGATCGCACTAATACAGTCGTCAATTCAAATAACAATAACTAGTGATCAGGAGTTAAGACCAACATGGTTCGTATTTTTACACCTGCTTCTACAAGAAAGCTCATTATCCCGCTGGCAATTGTCGTAAGCTTGCTGGCCAGTGCCCAGACGTTTTCGCAGCAGTCACAGCGGCCGCTGCGCCCTTCTGCCTCACAGGGCATACCCATCATTCCCTATATGGAAGGCTGGTATGACAACGGCGACGGTTCGGTCACCGTATCGTTTGGTTATCACAACCGTAACAAAGAGGTTGTCAGAGTCCCTTTAGGCTCTGACAACCGAGTGGAGCCTGCAGAGCTCGGGGGAATGCAACCAGAAGAGTATTTCCCAGGGCGGCATCACGGTGTGTTTGCTGTCACCATCCCCGCAGCGATGGACGGCGAAACAGTCTGGTGGCACATCAACTCCGGAGGTCAGGAGCTCCAGGTTCCTGGTGAACGAGGATCATCAGCCTATGAACTCGATCGCAAACCGCGGCCACAGGGTAGCGTACAACCCTTGCTGTGGTTTGACGGAGAAGAGGCTGGTTCAGGCCCCGAAGGGGTTGTCGCAGGTACTATACTGGATGCCAGAGTTGGCCAAGCCATCACACTCGAAATCTGGACGGATGATCCTTCAGAACGAGATCGTACAGACCCCAGATTTCTGAAACCCCTTGATACCCGTGTGTCGTGGTACAAACATCAGGGGCCTGGCAAGGTCAAATTCACAGAACACTCATCGATTCCGTTTACCGAGAGCAGCGGCACCCCGGTATTGGGCCTGATACCAGCGCCTGAAGTTGCCATGGCGGTAACAGAAGGGAAAGGTCCCGCTCGAGTTAATGCGACATTTTCGGAACCGGGTGACTATCTGATTCGGGCACGACTGGACAATTGGAAGTCGTCTGATAGTGATGGCCTTGATCAATGCTGCTGGAGTAATGCCTATCAACGGGTTAGAGTTAGCGACTAAGCTTATCCATTGATTGACCGTCGGAGTGCAAACCATGCCTACCCCTCTGTCACTCCGCGCAACGGCGGTCTTACGCAAGGCAGGCGCCGCAGTGAGCTTTGTCTTTACTGCGACGCTTGCATTCTCAACAAGTGCTCAGGAAGAAAGTGAGCTTTGGCAAATAGCCGAACGAGAGCTACCCTTTCCGGTGCACGCAAGTTCACAACTTGTTGATGCTCTCAAGCGCTCTCCGCAGCCCAGCCTGGATGTTGCTAACCGCTACCCACAGACAAGAGCCGCATGGCTGGAATCCCAGGAAGCCGCGCGCCAAAACGATCCGACACCTGCATTGGAAGATGCATTAGATCTGACCATAACAGCGTCTGAGCTTGGTGGCGTCACCGTCTACACAATTACCCCACACAACATTGCGCCAGAACACAGCGATCACATTTTCCTGCATCTGCATGGGGGTGGTTATGTTCTCGGCGGCGGCCCGGGCGCGGCGTCAGAAGCCGCCCGCATAAGCGCGGCAGCCGGGATCAGAGCAGTATCCGTCGATTATCGCATGCCCCCGGCACACCCGTTCCCTGCAGCGGTAGATGATGCAGTTGCGGTCTATCGCGAACTGTTGAATGACTATCCGGGAAACCGTATAGCCATAGGCGGAACCTCTGCTGGCGCGGGCTTGTCGTTTGCAACGACCATGCAGATACGCGAGCAGAACCTGCCAATGCCGGGAGCCATCTTCGCCGGCACTCCCTGGGCAGACTTGACTGACACTAGCGACAGCCTACATACCAACGCGGGAATAGACAGAATTCTTGTCGGCTATGATGGCTTGTTGCGCATCGGGGCAGAACTCTATGCCGATGGGGAAAGCCTCGAGCACCCACTTATTTCTCCATTGTATGGCGATTTCTCGAATTTTCCGCCAACCATACTTATCTCCGGAACGCGGGACATGTTGCTCAGCGATACCGCGCGCGCGCATCGCAAACTACTGGCAGCGGGGTCTGAAGCCGAGTTACATGTGTTTGAAGGCATGTCGCACGCCGAATACATGATTCTTCCCGACACAGCTGAGGGCAGAGATACGCTCGCAGAAATCAGCCGCTTCTTCGCCGTGCACCTGGACTGATCCACAGCAGCCTGCCGGGTCGCTACGCATTCCAGGCGTCGCAACCTGACCAGAAGTGCGCATTTATTGTTGGCACGATCAAGGCGGCATCACGAATTTCCCGGACAACACCTGCGTACAACAGTGGCTCGATTGTCGCCCATATCGGGTTTGCCCCAGTATACACAGCAACGTGAATTTTATAATCTGGTCCGGTGGGCCTATCGCGTTCTGTCACAATGATTCCAGCAAGCAGCTCAACTCTCTTGATTGCGCTTGTGCTTCTGCTCCCCGCCAACTCTCTAGCGCAGGACCGTGCAACTCGCATTGATATTCTTGCTGAAGAGTTCTGGCCCTACAGCTTCTCCACCAGCGACAGTGCCGAACCGCAGGGAGTATTCATCGATTTCGCGATCGAGTTACTCGAGGAAGCCGGTCTCGACTATCAACTCCATATGCTTCCCTGGCCAAGAGTCATGCGTCGCGCTGCCAGCGATCCCAACCAGCTTGTTATCACAGTAATTCGCAGCGAGGATCGGGAGAATTTACTGCACTGGGTCGGTCAGGTGGCCGATGTCACACACGCACTTTACGGCCTGGATACCATGAACCCGGTACCGCGTACCGTAGAAGACGCACGCTCTCTTTCCATAGCGACGGTGGTTGATGATGTCGCCAGCAACTATCTCGAACGTAATGGCTTCAGCAATCTGACCCGTACATCCAACCATTTGCGCGGACTGGAGTTGCTGGTCCGCGGTCGAGTGGATCTCTATCCGGGCAACTCTCTGCTCATTAATTATCAGTGTGTTCAGATACCCAGAGGTTGTGAAAACCTGACACTGGTGCTGCCACTAACAGATTTGGAACAGGAGCTCTATTTTGCTCTGAGTCTCGGAACAGACCGTGAATTAGTCGAACTCATTCGCGATCATTTCAACACACTGATCGCGCGCGGACGCCTTGACATACTGGAACAAGAATTTCTGCAGGCGCAATCCCCCGAATCGCTACCGGATTGAGCACGGCTAAAATTATAGAAAACGAAGTAGTGCAGACCACGATCTACTGAAGCACAGACAACTCAAACAGTCCGCCAAAAGTTGACCGGCAGCTCCCTCCAGCAATATTTCGGTGCAGTAGCAACAGGACTCGGATCGTGACTCGGATCAAGGATTCAGTATGTCACCTTGCTTGCCGTAATACAGTGCAGCACTCACTATGCCGAGAAGGACCTTCTTATGCACCCCAGAATTGGAATACTATTGTTGCTGTGCTGCGCTATCTCAGCCTGTGGCAGATCATTGAACAGCCTGGAAGGCCCCGATCAGGGCTGGGTATCCGGCCTGATCTGCAAGCAGCTACCGACCTTGACTGCAGCGCTGGAAATGCCCACAAGCCAATCTGCACTAATCGGCGCGGGGCATTGTGTTCGTCTGGCCTATGGTCAGCAGGTCGCTGTTCTGCGCACGATCATGATGCCAGGAGATGGCAAATATTCGCAGTTCACGATAGCACTGGATGGTGAAGAAGCCACAATGTGGATCAAAACAAGCGAACTCAGACCAGCTTGACCAGGCTGCGAAAAAACTCAGACTACAGTTTCTGGAATGGACCAAACTGAACCAGGTGGAAGTCACTTCAGGCTTTTTATGTAGCTGTAGCCACACTCGTGGCCTGCCCTTTCAAGATTCCTGTTAATTCTCATGCTATCCCCCTGTTATTCTCCTTGTAATCCTCCTTGTTATCCCTACCGCTTCTCTCTGCCTTGACGCCACAATTCCTGCTACCCCAAGTCAGATTTCTTGGCTAGTATGCGTAAATCCCATTGCTAGCGAAATCACCCCGGATGATAGCTGACATGATTCAACGCGATACCCAGAAGCTCAAGCGGCTCTGTATCAAATTATCGAGCGGTATCAGTATTCTGCTTGCTCAGACAGCAATGGCTGCTGACCTGGGCGACATCGGCATGCTCAACGGCAGTACCGGGGTTGTATCAACCTGCATAGCAATTCTTGATTCTCAAGGCGAACCAGTCGTTACGGCCAACGGTGATCCTGAACAGTATCTTGTGAGCCTTAATCTCGCAGGCGGGAATAGCAGCGATGGTTACCTCTTTCAGTTAGGGGCTGCTGAGGCGGTGTCAAGGACGGACTGTAGCGGCAGTTTTCAGAATGACAGTTATACGGACAGCCTGTTATTGCACAGCCTGGACGATTTCTACAATGGCAAAGTTTATCGACTTAAGATGGAGCTCATGGCTGGCGATCAAATCACGCTGCGAGCGGATTTGAGTCCCAGTGAATTCTATGAAGTCAGGAATCTGAATAGCAACTCCACAGCGCTTGGTGTCACTCAGGGCAGCTTCGAGAACACTGCCACCATTCAGTTCAACACCGTTAATACGCCATTTGCTTACACCCTTGAAGCTCCGTCATGTAACGATCCCGAAGGAGACGACACGGTCGTCATCATCGAGAAAGACGGTGCATTGATTGACGAAGTGACGCCGGGCGCGGCATTTTCAGTTGCAACCAACAACTTCACCAATGGCAGCTTTCAAGTGCGGGCGTACTGTAGTGATGTGCGGCAGGATGAATCGTCAGAGGTCGCGAATTATAGAGCACGCAGCGCTTACACTGCTGGCGCCGTGACTTTCTCTGTACAAGCAGATTCGAGCTGTTCGACACCACTGAGCCACTATGTGCAGAATCTCGACGCCGATTTCCCTAACTACGTACCGACGTGGACCGAACTGAATTGCTTCACGAGCAGCCAGACACGCATGCCAGCACCTAAATTTTTTATTCAGGTCGCTGACGAGCCGCCATCCACAGATGGAACTGCTGAGCCACGTGGGTCTTTCTTTGAGTTTATCTCAGACTCCATCAGCTACTTCGATGACTGGCCACAATCCAATGCCAATTTTCTCACACTGCAGGAAGCCCCGCCTTACCTGACCGGGGGCAAGTTTCAGTACACCAGCACCGAGTGGGACCAAAAGCTTCGCGGTATGGCAGCCTATGGGCTCTATCTGAAATCCCTCGGTCAACGGGTTTCAGTGAGTTACTACTACCCTCCTCACCTCTCAGAACCAGGCGCCGGGCTAGTTCCCCTATTTGAATCGCCGGAAGAACTGCTTGAATGGTGGGAGCAGGTCTACATTCCTGAACGCATAGACCTGGCCGAGATGGCTGAGTCGATTCAGGCTGAATACTATCAACCCTGGGACGTCGAACCCGGGCAGCAACTGCGCGCGGCGAGTGACTTGTTCATCGATAGCATGACTGAGGACGAGCAGGTTGCACTCACTCAACAAATGATAGACAAGCTCTTCGCGGCTATCAGACCAATCTACAGCGGCACACTGATACTGATCACCTATGATCGTTTCGAGTTTTACCCGCACATGAAAGCATTGGATTTTAGCGAGTGGGATCAGGTACATTTTGTCCTCTTCACCGAAGGGGACGCCGAAGGCACCGCGTATTATCTGCAGAAACAGCTAGCCGGATATGCTGAGATAGTACAGCGGGACAATCTCCAGAACTGGGCCTTCCAGGAAGTGACCGTCAATGGGGATACACATCAGATCCTGCTCGACCAGTACCCACCTTACTACCAGTTTGAAGACATCGAAGTCGACATCTATCAAGTGCTATTCGATGCGTTTGACGCCATGCCTGTTCAGGCGCACGGCATCGGTTTCACCACTGGTCACATCGAAACTGAAGCCGCCAGAGCCCTGGTCCAGCAAAAGCTGACCGAGATGAATCAGGCGAACCAATAGCTGGGCTGCGTCCGATACAGACCACGCTCTACCACACAAGCTATTTTGGCCCGGTGGCGACCTGCGAAGTTCAGGCTTATAATGCCTCGCTTCCAGACAATTCCCAACCAATCGAAATTCAGGAAACAGTTAATTCATGGGTAGAGCGTATCAAAACCGAAAAGAATCCATGGCCAAAACTGCTGAGGCCAAGACCAAGGTTTACAGCAAGTATGCGCGTGAGATTTATGTAACCGCTAAATCAGGAGGCACAGACCCGGCAGGCAATCTGGCCCTGCGCGGACTGATCGAGCGAGCGAAAAAAGATCAGGTACCAACCCATGTAATCGATCGAGCACTGGATAAAGCCTCCGGTGCCGGCGGCGAAGATTTCTCAGTGGCCCGCTATGAGGGATTCGGACCGTCCGGAAGTATGCTGATCGTGGAATGTCTGACTGACAATCCCAATCGCACATTCGGAGATGTGAGACAGTGTTTCGTCAAAACCAAAACCAAAATTGGCACGCCGGGAAATGTGAGCCACATGTTTGATCACTGCGCGATTCTGAAGTTCTCCGCAGCAAGTGAAGAAGCCGTTCTGGAAGCCCTGCTGAATGCAGATGTCGATGTTATCGACATTGAGAACGAAGACGGCCACATCACGGTATTCGCGCCCGACACCGAGTACGGCAACGCCCGTCAAGCCATCTGTGAAAATTTTGGCAATGAGGAAGGTGAAGTCGAATTCGAAGCTGACGAAATCCAGTTTCTGCCGCAAACTGAAATCACCCTGGAAGGTGATGATGTCGCCGTCTTCGAAAAACTGGTTGATATGTTGACCGATCTGGATGACGTGCAGAACGTGTATCACAACGTTGCCTGAGCCTACACAAGGCTCTGTTTGCACGAATGCCTGCCAGCTCTAACTTTTTTGGACGTTAATCTTTGACTGCGAACTCATAGCGCATCAGCAGCAGACAAATGAGTCCGACAATCATGATGATGCTGATTACGTACAATGAGGGCTCGAAGCTTCCCGTGTACTCCGCAACCGTGCCCGAAAGTATCGGAGACAGGATTTGGGCCACACAGTATCCCAAAGTGAGTTTTGCCATAACTTGTGTGGCCTGAAGTCCATAGCGTCGCCCCACCAGACTCAAGGTCTGCGATACGATCCCCATGAATGAGAAGCCAAACAGCACTGCGGCGAGCGCCGTAGTTTCCAGCGAAAAAGTAAACGCCAGACACAGATTGCCTATGATGTTCAACACAAAGGCGATGCGTAGTGCGTCGAGACTGCCGATTCGTTTCGCGATGCGATCCCAGATCAAGGGTGCCGGTGTCGCCGCAACGCCTACCAACAACCACATGCGCGGTCCCAGACCATCCAATGGTTGCAACTCAGTTATCAGTGATGTAAACGTCACATTCACTGTATTGCTGAATCCCGCACAGAAATACGCCGCCTGCAGTAGCAAGAGATAACGCGCGGACGGCAGACGCTGTTGAATCACTTGCTTCGGATCTCTCGATACCTCGATCTCTTCCGGCTTTGGTAAAGGCAGGAACAGAGTGGCCGGAATCATCAGTACAAAGCCGACACCGGCCAGCACAACCCACTGCATTCGCCAGCCAAGCTCGAACAGCGAGCCCAGCGCGGTCGTGTCCACGACGATGGCGCTTAAAATGATGCCCAAACCGATACCGCTGAAGTGGAGCCCCAGATCGCCTTTGTGATTGTTGTGGTGGAGCCAGTTCAAAATCAGACCGGTACCCAACATGAAACCCGTTGCACTAGTAACTCCACAGAAAAACCTGCTCATGTACCACACGACGCGATTGTCGTGGGCCGCCATAAATGCGGTCGCGATGACGGTAACCAACAATCCATAACGATAGAAAAAATCCTTGGCACGCAAGTCACGAATCAGCCACACGATGAACAAGCCGGTGAGATAGCCGATGTAATTCCAACCTGCCAACCAACCAGCGAGACTCTCGGTTACTCCGATCTGCTCTTGCATCGGAGGAATCATGGGAGTAAATGAATAGCGCGCTATTCCCATACTCAGGATGAGTGCACAGATCCCCGAGAAAAGGACTGACAACCGACCTGGCTTCCAAATCATATCCGCTCTCCAGAAACTATTGCTGACAGACGACGGAACGTGGACTTCAAATCAATCATGCTCTTCAATGCCCTATCATCATGTTGTGATCGAGGTGATTCATGATCCAGATCGATCCCACGATCAGAATTGCAACCAGGATTGTCACAAAGGCTGCAGAAAGAGTATTCCATCCTTGCTCTGAGGAGCCGTTCATATGCAGAAAGAACACCAGCTGCACCATGATCTGAGCAACCGCACACAAGAGAATCAGCACGATGCTGAGCGTCTCTCCGGCGAGATCAAACATCACAAGTGCGAAAGGGATTCCGGTCAGTACTATGGACAGCAACAGTCCAATTACATATTCCCTCACACTACCGTGGGCTGCACCGCCGTGATGTTGAGCCTGCTCATTGAGAGTAAGCGAATCGCTCATTACATAACCCCCATCAAATAAACAACACTGAAGACACAGATCCATATAATGTCGAGGAAATGCCAGAAAAGGCTCAGGCACATAAGTCTGACCTGGTTGCTTGCGGTCAATCCGTCGCGCTGCAAATGGACGCCGAGCACGATCATCCACAACATACCGGCAAACACATGCAAACCGTGCGTACCAATCAATGCATAGAAAGCTGACCAGGCACCAGCACTCCACGGTGCTGCTCCCTCATGGGTGAAATGGACGAACTCATTGACTTCCATAACCAGGAATCCGGCACCCAGTGCGAACGTCAGTCCAAGCCATTGCAACAAACCACGCTTGTTGTTCGCGTTCGCCGCGAGCATCGCCATGCCGAAAGTAAAACTGCTCAACAACAAGAGCGCGGTTTCGCCTAACACATAATCGAGCTCGAATAACTCGGAAGCTGTCGGCGTTGCCATGGTGTTTCCACTCAACACAGCAAACACAGCAAAGAGTGTGGCAAACAGAATGCAATCACTGAGTATGTAGACCCAGAAACCAAAGACTGTATCTCCAGCATAGTCCTGGTGATGCGCTTCTTCGATATAGCCTGTGTAACCGGGCTCGGCAGGCAGCGTCACATAATCCATTGGTTACCCTCCAAGGCAGTGTTCTCCCAGACTGTCACCTCAAATACTGAGCGCATAGCCCTCTCCCATTCGATCATCGCTCGTCTCTGTGGGTTTTGCTGCCCGGGTAAGGTCACGATAGCGTTCGTCCTCTATCGCCCGTATCTCGTCGATTTCCACGTAGTAGTCACGATTGCGGTCGAAGCTGTACACCACCCAGG
Organism: uncultured Pseudohongiella sp.; assembly: GCA_965228725.1. Lineage (GTDB taxonomy): Bacteria > Pseudomonadota > Gammaproteobacteria > Pseudomonadales > Pseudohongiellaceae > UBA9145. The sequence goes on from OZ245834.1 coordinate 1,014,908, forward strand.
ACAGCAGCATGCCTGCTACACCAAGAATGGCCAGCCACCACATGTACCAGATCATCGCCATACCCATCGCCATGGCGAAACCTGCAATCACCACGCCAGCCCAGGTGTTCTTCGGCATGTGAATTCGCTCGTACTGCGTCGGGCGTTGATGTGCCAGACCCAGCTCTTTCATGTCATGCCAATGGTCTCGATCACGCACCGCCGGTAGTTTGGCAAAATTATAGAAAGGAGGAGGAGATGAAATTGACCACTCCAATGTCCGCCCTCCCCAGGGATCGCCGGTGAGATCCTGATTCTTCTTGCTGTCGCGAATACTGGCGAAGATCTGATAGAACTGAACAAGAATACCGGCCAGTATAATCAACGCGCCTGCGCCGGCGACCAACAGCCAGAAATTCCATTCTGGATTGCCATAGTAGTTGAGGCGACGGGTCATACCCATGAAGCCGAGAATGTACAACGGCATGAATGCCATAAAGAAGCCCACTGTCCACAGCCCACATGCCCATTTGCCGAGCGTTTCGTTCAGCGTGAATCCCGTCGCCTTCGGAAACCAATAAGTAAGGCCAGCGAAGTAGCCGAAAATAGCACCACCAACAATTACATTGTGAAAGTGGGCGACGAGAAACAAGCTATTGTGCAGAACAAAATTGGCGGCCGGGATTGCCAGCATCACGCCAGTCATTCCACCCAGAGCAAAGGTCAGGAAAAACGCTATGGTCCACCACATGGGCGAACTGAATTCGACCTTTCCCTTGTACATGGTGAAGAGCCAGTTGAACAGTTTCACCCCGGTTGGTATCGAAATGACCATCGTGGCAATGCCGAAGAACGCATTGACATTGGCGCCGGCTCCCATAGTGAAGAAGTGATGCAGCCACACGACAAAAGACAACAGCATGATGCAGGCTGTCGCCCAAATAAGAGACGTATAACCGAACAGGCGTTTGCGCGAAAACGTGGCTGTGACTTCGGAGAAAATACCAAACGCAGGAAGAATCAGGATATAGACCTCTGGATGACCCCATGCCCAAATCAGGTTGACATACATCATCTGATTGCCACCCATGTCTCCGGTAAAGAAATGGGTACCAATATAACGGTCCAGTGTTAACAGCGTGATGCTCACTGTAAGTATGGGAAAGGCAACCACAATCAGTGCATTTGCGCAGAGAGACGTCCACGTGAAGACGGGCATCTTCATCAGGCTCATGCCTGGCGCCCGCATACGCAGGATGGTAACGACAAAATTTACACCGCTGAGCAAGGTACCAATTCCGGAAATCTGTAGCGCCCAGAGCCAATAGTCGACCCCGACCCAGGGACTGTATTCAAGACCAGAGAGCGGCGGGTACGCGAGCCAGCCGGTCGCGGCGAATTCTCCAAGAAACAGGGAGATGTTCAGCATCAGCGCGCCGGCTACGAATAACCAGAAACTCAGCGAATTCAGAAAAGGAAACGCCACATCGCGTGCGCCAATCTGCAATGGAACGACGATATTCATGAGGCCAATGATGAGTGGCATCGCGACAAAGAAGATCATGATCACACCGTGCGCGGTGAAAATCTGGTCATAGTGCTCTGGCGGTAAATAGCCAGCACCAGATTCATTGGCGACAGCGATCGCCTGCTGCGATCGCATCAACAACGCATCGGAAAAACCACGCAGCAGCATGATGAGCGCGGTAATAATGTACATGATGCCGATTTTCTTGTGGTCTACTGACGTAAGCCATTCGTCCCAGAGAAACTTCCATTTCCCCCAGTAGGTGACCGCGCCCAACAAACCAATCGATCCAATCAGAACGACAGCAAATGTGGTTACCAGAATTGGATCTTCATAAGGCACAGAATCAAAGGTCAAGCGCCCGAACACTGGGTGTGGATCAGTGACGATAGTGCGAGTGTGTTCAGTCGCCATGTTGAACTCCAGTGAAGCGAGTAATTATTTCTGAGAACAGATTCGAATCGACCTCAGAGTAATAGAGTGGTTGAACATCGCGGCTTTTGACTCGCAGCGCGTCCAGTTCTGAAGAATCTAACGTGCCACCTGAAGCTTTTACGGTGGCTATCCAGTCTGCGTAACCTTCCTCATCCCGCGCAATTGCAGTGAACTTCATGCCAGAGAATCCGAATCCGCTGTAATTCGCAGAGAAACCTTCGTACTCGCCTGCTTCAGTTGCCATCAGGTGAAGTCGATTCTCCATGCCTGACATCGCATAGATTTGCGTGCCGAGTTGCGGGATGAAAAACGAATTCATTACGGTGTCGGAAGTGACGAGAAATTGAATGGGCGTATCCACAGGAATAGCGATCTCATTCACTGTAGCGATTTGCTCATCTGGATAGATGAAAAGCCATTTCCAGTCCATCGCGACCACTTGAATGACTTTCTGCGGATTCTCAGACGCTATCGGTTGTCGCGGATCAAGGGAGTGAGACGTGATAAAAGTAATCGCGCCAAGCACCAGAATGATTACGATTGGGACGGCCCAGACTACAAACTCGATGCGATTGGAATGTTCCCAATTCGGCTTGTATTCGGCGTTGCGACGATTTGCGCGGTAGCGATAAGGAAACCAGGCCCCCATCACCATTACAGGAATCACAACGATCAACATGATGGCGGCAGAAAAAATGATCAGCCACATCTGCTGTTCGGCTACCGGACCCTTTGGATCAAACAGTTCGTAGCTGCAACCTGGAAGTGAGATTGCCAGAAATAACAAGGTCACGCGGAGTGAGATAAAGTGTCGTTGCATCTTGGTCACAGACATTACTCGTATTGCAGTACCGCGTAGTCCGGTAAGCTTATTCGTTAAATCCTGATTCGGTGTTCTCCTGGCTATTATTGTTTTTTTTGCCTGCTCTTCCCGTCAGCTTGTCTGACAGGTCCAATGCCTTGCTCACGCCTGAACCGAGTTTGAGCAAGGTGTGTAAACGTTGCGACTTCAGCGTTTGCATGTCATTTACCCATGACACGAGTAGTTCAATCAGATCATGCATTTCGCGGATGCGTTTAAAGGCATAGCGATCTGCTTCCTGATCGCTTTCCTGCAGCAAGGCACTGCGCAACATGGAAAGCGTTGGATCGATTTCGCGTTTACGGCGCTCTTCAATCAGCGTTCGAGCGATATCCCAGACATCTTCAGCCGTCGTGAAATAATCCTTACGATCATTGGGAACATGAATCTGGCGCAACAAATTCCATGAGTGCAGCTCTTTCAGGCCCATGCTGACATTAGAGCGCGACAATCCCAGCGTCTCACTGATCTGATCCGCATTGAGTGGGTCTTCGCTTATAACCAGCAGGGCACAGATCTGCCCAACGGTCCGATTGATTCCCCAGCGGCTCCCCATTTCCCCGAAATGCTGGATAAAGGAGTTGGCGACAGGACTGAGTTCCTTCACAGTTCAGATAATTCTCAATTTTCAGAAATTACTGAAAATTCTAACATCAATTGCCAGGCAATTGAAAGCGCAAAAGCTCTGCTACGCCGCGAAGCACGACTAAGCTGGCAAGACATTAGCGGGAGCAGCAGAATGCTATTAGCCCAGCATTGAAGAAGATTCGGGCCGCGCGGAGCGAGAGCACAGTGGATTGAATGTGATCGCAGAGTTGATATTGGGGCTACTCACTCCCACTATACTTCTCAGTCCTACAGTTTGCTGACTATTCTGATGCCAAGCACACTTCGTTCACTGCTATCTCGCTTCTGGCCTGCTCTCTGGCCCTCGCGGTGGTTTGCCCCGCTGGCGGCGTTGTTCCTGTGCGGATTGCTGCTGAGCGTCGATCGGGACTACGACGAAGAGAGCAATGCCATAGCTCCTCTGCTCGCCAAGCAGGAAGGACAACAGGCACTGGCCAGCGGTACCGACCCGCTACGGTTCAGACCCTCCCCCCGCAAAAACCACCAGTCAAGCGACGACAGCGAGCAGTTCAAAGCCGAATGCGGTGGTTGCTACTCCGACTACGGCTTGCTGGGCCTGACGCTGGCCGCAGCCTGGCAGCCCTTGCCAGCCGCGCAGCAATTTAGCAGCACATCTCATTACAGGCTGCCGTCCCCGCGCGCTCCCCCTCGCAGCTAATCCTCTTCTAAACATCTTAGGAAACCCGGAACCGTTCTGAGCAGGCGTAGCCTGTTGCAGATCAATTGGGCTCGTTCCCGTCCGGGTTGTGCCGAATTCAGCACCATCGAATTACGAGGATTTACCATGAAAACTGTTTCCAAGCGGACCGTTGTCTACGGTCTTGTCATACTATTGGGCTTATTGAGCGCCCTGCCCAACTTCTTGCCTGCTACCGTCAGTGGCACACTGCCTGACTGGTACGCGAACAACACCCTGGCCCTCGGACTGGACCTGCGCGGTGGATCTCACCTGCTGCTGGAGGTCGATAGCCAGGAGCTCCTTGCCAGCACGAATGAACAATTGGCTGAACAAATAAAGTCCGCGCTCCGTGACGCCAGACTGCAACACAGCCCGGTGCAAGTTGCTGACAATGCGATATCAATAGAGCCCAGAAATACGACCCAACTGGACGCTCTGGCAAGTAGGGTGCGCGAGACTGTCAGAGCAACGGAAGATACCCGTACCCATTCCGTTCGCACGGTAGAAAATCGAGTACAAATAACTCCCACCGATACCTACCGGGATAGTCTGATTGCAGACGCCGTTGAGCGCAGTCTTGAAATTGTCCGCCGACGGCTGGATGAGACTGGCCTCGTTGAACCAAGTATTACCCGCCAGGGTTCAGATGGCATTCTGGTACAACTCCCTGGCGTTGATAATCCACAACAGATTCGCGAGTTGCTTGGCACTACGGCGAAAATGAGCTTCCACTGGGTGGCGTTCGAAGGATCCAATACCAACACTGACAGCATTACCTTGCTCGATGAGGCGGGCGACTCCTATCGGCTTGAACGACGCATTGCATTGGCGGGAAGTCATATCCGGGAGGCGCGCATGGCACTAAATCCAGATACCGGCGAGCCAGTGGTCAACTTTCGTCTCGACAGCGAGGGAGCCCGACTCTTTGGCGACATGACTCGGGAAAACATCGGTCGCCCTCTCGCCATTGTGCTCGATGAGGAGGTCATTACAGCCCCGGTTATTCGCAGCGTTATCGCGGGTGGCAGTGGCGAGATTAGCGGCGCCTTTACTGTTCGCGAAGCGGGCGACCTGGCGCTTATGCTACGGGCCGGCGCCTTGCCCGCAGCCCTCAATGTGATTGAAGAGCGCACTGTCGGACCAGACCTTGGCAGCGACTCAATCGCTATGGGCTTGACCACAGGGCTGATCGGAGCTGCCTTGGTGGTGGCATTTATGCTCACCTCGTATCGGCGCTGGGGACTTATAGCGTGTCTGGGACTTAGCGTGAATATCTGTCTGGTGTTCGGCGTTCTAAGCCTGCTCGGCGCGACCCTGACCTTGCCGGGCATTGCCGGCATCATTCTGTCCATCGGCATGGCAGTCGATGCCAACATCCTCATCAACGAGCGCATACGGGAGGAGAGCCGGCAGGGGCGCTCTGCGCTGTTAGCTGTGAGGGAAGGATTCGCACGTGCATTCAGTACTATCATCGATTCAAACCTCACCACACTGATCGCTGTCAGTCTGCTCTTCTTCTTCGGGAACGGTCCCGTGAAAGGCTTCGCGGTTACTATCGGCATTGGCTTGTTAACCTCGCTTTTCACTGCGGTCGCAGTCGTTCGCCCGATAATGATGTGGCGCGTACAACAGTTGGGACGGCAGCCCCTGCAAATCTCTGGCTTCAGCTTTCTTGACCGCCTCGGTAGTAAACCAATACATTTTATGGGCGGCCGAGTCGCCGGCATAGCACTGTCTGCCGTACTGTCACTAGGCTCCATTGCACTATTTGTGCAACCCGGGCTCAACTTCGGAATCGACTTTAGCGGGGGCACTGTTGTCGAAGTGGCAGCACCTGACTCGTCGGTAGAAAGCCTGCGCTCAGCGCTGCTCGCGCAAGACCTCGAAGAAGTGGCTATACAGGAGTTTGGCGACGAAGGACACTATCTCGTTCGCTTGCCTGTTGCAGTGTCCGACGAAGTCGCGGACGACAGCGCATCAGCGCAACCAGTCGACACCTTAAAACGCGTCATCCTTGAGGAATCACCTAACGCCACTTTCCCACGTGTTGAAATGGTAGGGCCGAAAGTCAGTGGCGGGTTTTCAGACGCGACCATCATGACGCTGCTACTGGCCGGTGCCGGAATGATGGCCTACCTCTGGGCGCGCTTCGAATTCCACTTTGCGTTAGCGGCAATCCTTACTATCGCGCTGGACCTGACCAAAACAATCGGCTTCTTTGTCCTGACTGGTATTGAGTTCAATCTGACTGCAGTAGCTGCACTCCTGGCGCTAATCGGCTACTCCATTAACGACAAGGTGGTTGTATTCGACCGGGTAAGAGAAAACCTGCGGCAAACCCCTGACAAGCCGCTCATACAGTTGTTGAACGAAAGCATCACGTCAACGCTGATACGAACCGTGTTCACCTCGTTCACCACATTCCTTGCGCTCTTGCCCATGGCAGTCTCCGGCGGCGCCGCGGTGGCGAGTTTTGCCTCACCCATGCTATTCGGCATCGTCATAGGCACCAGCTCTTCGATTTTCATCGCTGCACCTGTTGTGTATTTCCTGGGCGAGCGACGAGCCCGACGAGGACTTCCCCAGCTCCGGCCCAGTGCCGATGAAATTCGCAAACAACTGGAAGGGATTCCGTAGTCATCGAATTGAATCGACTGGAACTGCTGGAGCCGATATTCAGGCGCAAGAAACGTCGCTTTCGGGTTGTCCGGGAGCACTCGCTTGGCATGGGCCGCGCAGTGTGTGCGCGGCCCAAACAGAGCTTGCCTGGAAGTTCGGTCAGAGAAAGCAAGCAGCGCCCGGTTCTCTCGTTGCTCCTATTGCTCCTATTGCTCCCATAACTCCCATAACTCCCATGACGCTCCCCCTATCTATGGCGGACCTGACATGGCGGCCAGCTGCGCCCCTGAGAATGGCCGCTCACGATAAATTGACGCTCTGGCGCTGCAGGGCAAGGCACCGACATTGCGACTTGCGCAATGCGGGTGTTAGCCGTTGGTACGGGAATTCCACCGCCGGATGAAGGCAAGCCCCTGGATTCAGGGCCTCTGGAGCATTCAGGCCGCCGCTGGAGGTTTGCGCCGCCAGCACGGCTGCCGCGCCTCTGCCTCCCTCTTCCCCGACTGCTACCCCTATTTGGTGAATTCTTACCGCGAAAATGCGTTTTTTTCCCTGTTTTTGGCAAGATTCACGCGCTTTTCGCCATTATTCCCTCTCGCTTGGGAGAGAAATCTAGTATGATACGCAGCATTTTTTCACCCAACCAGATAGCTAACATTCGAGCAGCAAAATGACCGACTTATCACGATATAGAAACATAGGTATTTTCGCCCACGTTGACGCCGGCAAGACTACGACCACAGAGCGTATTCTTAAACTCACCGGTAAGATCCATAAGACTGGAGAAGTGCACGACGGCGAATCCACAACGGACTTCATGGACCAGGAGAAAGAGCGCGGAATCACAATTCAGTCTGCGGCGACTACCTGTTTCTGGAAAGACCACCGCCTGAACATTATCGACACTCCCGGTCACGTTGACTTCACCGTTGAAGTTTATCGTTCACTTAAAGTACTGGACGGTGGTGTCGGCGTATTTTGTGGCTCCGGCGGTGTGGAACCCCAATCTGAGACCAACTGGCGCTATGCCAATGACTCGGAAGTCTCACGCATCATCTTCGTCAACAAGCTCGACCGTGTAGGCGCAGATTTCCTGAGAGTCGTGCGTCAGGTCCAGGACGTGCTCGGCGCGAATCCATTGGTCATGGTATTGCCGATAGGTATCGAAGACGATTTCATTGGCATCGTTGACCTTCTCACCCGCAAAGCACACGTGTGGCCCGACCCGAATAACCGTGAAGTGTTCGAAATTCGCGATGTCCCTGAAGACATGGTGGATCAGGTTGAAGAATGGCGTGAAAAACTGATTGAAACTGCGGTCGAGCAAGATGATGACCTGATGGAAGCGTATCTGGAAGGTAACGAGCCATCCATTGATGACATCAAGCGTTGCATCCGCAAGGGTACGATCGGTCTGGACTTCTTCCCGACTTATTGTGGCTCGGCGTTCAAGGACAAGGGTATTCAACTGGTTCTGGATGCCGTGGTTGACTTCCTGCCGAACCCTACTCAGGTCGACCCTCAGGAATTGATGAGCGAAACAGGCGAGCCTACTGGCGAAGTTGCCAAGGTAGATGCCAGCGAGCCGTTCCGTGCACTGGCGTTCAAAATCATGGATGACCGTTTCGGCGCCCTGACCTTCGTCCGCGTGTACTCAGGCAAGGTTAAGAAAGGCGACACCATTCTAAACTCTTTTACCGGCAAGACTGAACGCGTTGGTCGTATGGTCGAAATGCACGCGAACGATCGTAACGAGATCGAGAGCGCCCAGGCTGGTGATATTTTTGCCATCGTTGGCATGAAAAACGTACAAACTGGCCATACGCTCTGCAGCCCGGATCATGAGTGCACACTGGAACCCATGGTCTTCCCCGATCCGGTTATTTCGATCGCAGTTGCACCGAAGGACAAGAGCAGTGTCGAGAAGATGAGTATCGCAATCGGCAAAATGGTCGCGGAAGATCCTTCTTTCCAAGTTGAGACAGACGAAGATTCCGGCGAAACCATTCTCAAGGGAATGGGCGAGCTGCACCTCGATATCAAGGTCGACATCCTGAAGCGTACTTACGGTGTGGAACTGGTTGTGGGTGCACCACAGGTAGCCTACCGCGAAACCATCACGCAGGAAGTTGAAGATAGCTACACTCACAAAAAGCAATCCGGTGGTTCTGGTCAGTTCGGTAAGATCGATTACCGCATCAAGCCAGGTGAGCCAGGCAGTGGCTTTGCATTCTCCTCAACAGTTGTTGGCGGTAACGTACCAAAAGAATTCTTCCCGGCTATCGAAAAGGGTTTCGAGAGCATGATGGAGGAAGGACCAATCGCAGGGTTCCCGGTACTCGACGTTGAGATCGAACTCTTCGACGGTGGCTTCCACGCTGTCGACTCCTCGGCAATTGCCTTCGAAATCGCAGCCAAAGGCGCCTATCGACAGTCAATGCCGAAAGCGGCACCGCAACTGATCGAGCCCATCATGAAGGTTGACGTGTTTACTCCAGAAGATCACGTAGGCGATGTGATTGGTGACCTGAACCGTCGTCGCGGCATGATCAAGGACCAGGAGTCAGGCGCTACAGGCGTACGCATCAAAGCCGAGGTACCTCTGGCGGAAATGTTTGGCTACATCGGCCACCTGCGCACCATGACTTCCGGTCGCGGTCAGTTCTCCATGGAGTTTTCACACTATCTGCCTTGCCCACAGACAGTCTCTGACGCTGTGGTTGCTGCAGAGAAAGAGAGACAGGAAGCAAAAGCCAAAGGCTAAACTTCCGCTCCTGAGACAGGAAGGCCCCGCTGGTTCACACTAGCGGGGCCTTTTTTATGCGATTGGAGTTGTCGGCCGGGCTATGGCATATCGAGATGGCTGCCAGGGGATAGGCAGGATCAAACGCCGATGCAATCCAGCTCGCGCTGCCCTTCCCCCGCCTTCAGTTGCTTCCAGATTCTCCAGGCATTCGGTTTGCTTGCCTTAGAAATTGCCTCGCACCTTGAACACAATCTCCGCACCGGTATTTACACAGGTGTTTTCAATCTCTATCAGATTACCGTCGCGAAGGTAGCCATCGTAACGAAGGCGCTGATTACAGCGAACCTCATTCTCAGCATCATTGACCTCGACGCGGTACGTGAAACCTCCGAGCCCGATCATCTCGGCGAAGAGATTTAACTGAGGACGCAATTTCCCTGCACCAAAAAACACAACGTTATTGATGTCGTAGCGAACGCGATTGCCACCAGTCCCGCCGATACCTCCGAAGGCATCTTGATAGTTAAAACCGAAGCTCAGGTTGCGGGACGGCACATCCTGACGATAGCCGAGGCGAAACCCACCGCGGTCGAAGGGGATGACGGTTCGTTTCTTGGCAATGAGTGGGTCATAGATATAGGCATCCTCGAGATTCAATGCAGTAGTCACCACGGCCTGAGGCATATCGAGGAAGCCAAGCCTGATGCTGGCATTGAGATACAAGCCAAACACTTTACCATCGCCCACATTGCCATTGGCACTAATCAGACGAGTCGGATCGGTGGTGACGTCGACGCGGCCGATGGAATCGGCCACGTCGTAATAAAAGAATCGCGAGTTCAGCACGCCGCCGTCATTCGGAATTCGATAGTCGAGGTTAATATTGTATCGCCAGGTCTGCTCTGGCTCTATTTCAGGGTTGCCAGCAAACGTGTCTTGATCGTCGTCCTGTTGATTTACAGAGGCAGAAAAGTCAGCAAAGCTTAGTTGCGAGACGTCCTTCTCGGCGGACATGCGCAGTTGAAAACTGCTGCTGATGTCGAAGCGGAAATCGAGCTTGGGCTTTACGAAGTCAAAATCACGCTTCTTGTTGATGTCACCGCTTTGCTCGATCTCGGATGTCTCATAGAACAGAGAGCTCTCCAGCGACATGCGCTCATTGATCTGCCAATTATGAATCGCGAAGCCCTCGAAGCGGATTTCCTCTACTTCCGAGAGGGAATTTGGGACATCTATTGGAGTAAGCCCACCATAATCTGGCGACGGAGTACCGGGGGCATTGAGGCCCAGACGCAGCGCTGAGTTCTGTATCGTCTGCGCGCCTTCTAGGCCAAGCTCAAGTGACTGCGCCGGAGCGACTTCCCAGGTGTAAGAGCTTCTTCCAATGCGCTCCTGATATGTGCTCGCCGTGTCGAGAAAAAGATCCTTGGTCTCCATACCACCGAGCGTGGAAGAGACGAAACTTTCACGAGTCGTGGCCTGATCTCGCTCATTGACTATGAATAGAAACTTGAATTTACCGCCATTATCAAAGTTGTGCTCATAGTCTCCACCCAACTCCCAATTGTTGTCGGTGGCGGGTAGCGTCTCACGCTCGAAGCGAACGGTAGCGTCTGGTGTCCTGTAATCGGTTATCGTTCTGAAGAGTTCGGCTGGAGGATCGCTCTCACCATAGAGAAAATTAAATGCGAGTCTGTGCGCGGCTGAGGGCTGGTAGACGAAGTTCGAATTCAGGCTATAGTTGGTCTGCTCACGAATGCGATCAAAGTCGCGGGCATCATTCAGCGTGTTGTCGCCAAGATAGCTAATCTCCCTGCTCTCCTGATACTCATAGCCGCTGGATACGTCAGCACTAAGCAGATAGGTCAGCGAACCAGTCTGCGAGCTATAGGAAAAAGACGCATTGGGCTCTGCAGTGCCGTCGTGAAAATGGGTGAAGCCCAGTTCGCCAGATAGGCTGGAGTTGCTCTGCGATTCAAGAAGGACGATGTTGACGAGTTGGCCGGAGTTGCGCACATCGAGGTCCCCTGAACTGCCGCGGATAATCTCGATGTAGTTGACTTGTTCGGCGGCGATGCGATCGAGTTGGCTACTCGCTTCATTTGCCTTGCCAGCCAGGCGTTTGCCATTGATGAGAATCTGACTGCTGGCGCCCAGGCCGCGGTCATTGCTATTGCCCAAACTCGGCACCTGATTGCCTTCCAGCGCGAGATCAATGCCCGGTATACGACTCAACATGTCGTTCACTGACACTGCGCCGTATTGTTCGAAATAACTTGCTGGATAAGTGACAGTTGCGTCGTCGTCAGTGGCTTCCTGGGCCTGAAGTGACAGGATGGCCGAATTGAAAATCAGCAAACCAATCAGAGGAAGCAATACATTTTTTGGAAGCATAATTTCTTCGTCCTAAACTGGCATGCCTGACTATGTAGTTGGGAGGGAATAGTACATTTGGCGCTATGGGACGGATAGGGTCTTGGTGGGAAAATGAAGGCATTTCGTCCCACACTTTTTTCCAAGCAGGCCTGCGTTCTAATGGATTTCGAAATCCATCAGACTAGCTGCCAGACTTCGAGAAATAGGTCAGGCGCCACCAAAACTCCGATAGCTCCAGAATACCTTTCAGGTCTATCCCAACTGACATATTTAACGGCGGCTACAGCTTTGCGAGCTACAGAGCAGTAGAGATGTAGAGAAGTAGAAGAGTAGAGCTGAGCAATAAGTTAAGAAGCGCTCCAGATTGAGCTAACTCCAGCGTTTGTATGATTGAGCGTAACGAATGCCCCGAATTATCAATTTCATTCTGCGACAAAATGCCACATTTCATCGGGCCAGCAATCTTTATAATGTGACCCTATGAGAATCTTAGCATTTCGTTCATCGGCCTCTCTGGCCCTCTCGGGCTTGCGAATAGCAGCACTGCTGCTGTCGCTGCACCTTCCTTTCCTCGCCGCAGCGGACGATCAATCGGTGCTGGCAACTCAGTTCCCGGAGCTACAACAACTCTTGTTGGCCCACGATATCGTGCAGGCTCGGGCCTACGAAGAAATCAGTATTACCAATGCCTCCAACACCGCTGCCATTGGCCAGCGGGTATTACTGGAGACTCTTGCGGAACTCGAAGAATCCCAGAGTTCACACTACCATTCCGCTGGCGACCATTCGGCCATGCTGGGGCCGCATCGCGTATTTGAAAGCCGAGCGATTCCAGGCCTGCTGGGAGTAATCAGGGAATCCCATAACGCCGACAAAGTGAGCACTGCTCTGGCCGATGTGGGCAATTTACCTCCCCTGGCCGTAGAGACCTTACAAAAAGGCAGGCAGTTCATCGAACAACTTATCGAGATCTATATCAATCCTGTCTTTGAAGACAAACAGGCTGCGGTTGCAATGGCGGTAGAAAACTATCTACAGAACGATCAATACGCCATCGCCCCCAGACCCAAATCTGATGATTTACTGTCCGATCATCCCTGGGCTTACGCCTACAAAGCGGGGTTTCCGCAACTAAGTGGTCTGACCTGGGCATCGCAATGGTTAAAGATCGGCGTACTGGAACTGATCGTCTCAGAGTCCGACGCAGCATTGCGCGATCAGTCTATCGCCAATTTGCTTGAGCTCTACGAAGAAAAAATCAAACGCCTTCATGGCAGCCTGGTCTCCCTTCCCAGCGATATACCTACCAGTCCGGTTATCGCCCCCGCCTTTTTCGAGCGACACCCGGACGCTGCTTATATCATCGACAATCTGGAACTGTTAAAAGTAGTCATCGGCGATATTCTCGCCCACCCGGAAGTCGAAAATCGCTGGGAACAGATTGAACTGGCCGTTCAGAATTACACTGACAAGAACAGCAATTTCAGCGATGAAAAGGACTATCTCTACTACGTGCTACGTGGCGGCATCTACAATGTCGGCGGACCAGCACGAGGCGGTCTGACACGCCCCGATCGTAACTGGACCCGAGAGCGATCAGAAAATCCCCATGTCAGCATTGGTTCCCAGCCTTCACCACAGTAGCTTCTGCGAATTTGCTTTCAGCAGTTGGCGTCACCTGCAACGCATCGCGCGGCAGCAATCGTGATGCTCACAGATTGCCTCCGGTTTAGCATCAGAACATTCGGATTACTTGCTGTCCGAACCGTTGCGCGGCCATCGAGTTGCTCATGTAGCAGCAATGTTGATTGCCAAAAATGAGAATAGCCTCAAGGCCTGTTCGCTGATGTTACGCGTGCTCAATAGCGAAACAGAAATGGATCTTTGCCCGCCTCTGAAAATCTTCAGGAATGCTCTTCGTACTGATGTCGGTCAGCTTGTAGTGAGAGGCCAATTGCTCGTCCAGTTTGAATGATCGCAAATTAGTGGAGAAATACAGCGTGCCACCTTCGGCCAACAACAGCATGCTGCGCTCAATCAGTTGTACGTGATCACGCTGGATGTCCAGCAGGTCATCCATCCTCTTGGAATTGGAGAATGTAGGCGGGTCGAGGAAGACAAGGTCCCAGGTCTCATTGTGGTTCTGCTTTAACCACTGCAGACAGTCGGCACGCAGCAAACGGTGTTTACTCTCGTCCAGTTTATTCAGTTGCAGATTGCGTTTCGCCCAGTCCAGATAGGTATTGGACAGATCAATACTCAGTGATGACTTGGCGCCACCCAGAGCGGCATGAATTGTTGCGGCCCCAGTGTAGGCAAACAGATTGAGAAAGGTCTTGCCATTGGCCTGCTGCTCGATAAGTTGTCGGACAGGACGGTGGTCGAGGAACAAGCCGGTATCAACGTAATCACTGAAGTTGACTCGCAGCTTGCAGGCGCCTTCGCTGACAACATGAAACCGCGACTCATTGGCCAGCTTTTCGTATTGACTTTCTCCGCGCTGGCGAGCACGGGATTTATAGAACAGTTGTGACTCGTCAAGCCCGAGTACGTCCTGGGTGACTGTGCGCAACTCTCGGGTGCGGCGTTTAACCACATCCGGATCAATCTTCTTTGGCGCCTCATACTCCTGAATGCAAACCCATTGTTCATCTGGCTCATTGCGGTTGCCATAGATGTCTATCGCAGCAGCATAGTCGGGCATGTCGGCGTCGTAAATCCGGTAGCACTCGATGCCAGCGCGCTTGGCCCAGCGGCGCCGTTGCTTGAGATTTTTCTGCAGGCGATTACCGAAGTCTTGAGATTGAGGTGACAACTCTTCGCTCTTTAGACGTTTCGGCAAACGGGCGTCATCGAAGAAATTAGTTGCCTCAACACTGAAGTGCAACAACCTGCAGGTAATGGCACCGTTGTACAGCGTGTGTTGCTTGTGTGAGCGAATGCCGATGGACTTGCCCAGTTGTTGATCCTCAGTAAAAACAGCCGCAGTCCAGCCCTGAAAATTAGTTCGCAATGTTTGCCCAAGTGCCGAATACAGTCGTGGCAGATCGCCGGACTCCAACAACCGCTTTCCATAAGGCGGGTTGGTAACCACGAGTCCAAAGTCCGGGAAGTCGTGTCGGAAATCGAATAAATCCTGATAGATGAAACTAAGACCTGGAATGTCCAGCCGCTCCGCATTTTCTCGCGCCCGGTCCAGTACTCTACGATCCACATCGAAGCCCAGCAGAGTTGGGGTGCGCTTGGTACCGGCTGTTTCCCGCTCGCAGGCCTCAGTAATCAGCCTTTGCCAGAGAGCGTCGTCGTGCTGCTGCCAGCGCGTGAGCCCGAAGTAAGTACGTCGCAAACCTGGCGCCACATCACCGGCCATCATTGCAGCTTCCAGCACCAGAGTCCCGGAACCGCACATGGGATCTACCAGCGCACCGCCCTGACGGGCAATTTCGGGCCAGCCTGCACGCATCAAAATAGCAGCGGCCAGATTCTCCTTTAGCGGAGCTTCGCCTGTACCAAGGCGATAGCCGCGCTGATGCAGACTGGCACCTGATAGATCGACATAGATATGAGCCACATCACGATGAATATATGCATTTACCCGAAGATCCGGTCGCTCGGTATCCACTCCCGGGCGATGACCAACTTCGGCGTTGAATTGGTCAACGATAGCGTCCTTTATGCGTAAAGCGGCGTAATGACTGTGAGTGATCCTGGAACTGGTGACATTGGCATCAATGGCCAAAGTACCGCTGGAGCTCATATGCACTGACCAGTCGATCTTCTGGCAGCCCTCATACAGGGCGTCGGGATCGGCAGCTGCAAACTCAGCCAGCGGTAGCAGAATACGATTGGCAAGCCGCGACCACAGGCAAGCACGGTAGGCTGTCTCCAGCGTCCCCACGAACTCCACACCAGCACGATTCTCCGTCACCGATGCAGCACCCAACTCAGTGAGTTCGGTGGCCAGCAGGTCAGTGACGCCGCGCGGCGCAGTGGCAAAAAAACGCAGAGATTCCATGGGAAGCGGAGTCTAGCACAGGCAGACGTGGTACGGATTATTGCTCGCCGCATTCCACGTCATTACTGGTGTTGTGATGTTGTGTTGAAAACCCTGAGAGCAAATCGAACGTGCGTTCGAAGCAGCGCCTTGCTGGGCCAGGTACTCGCCTTTGCGGAGTAGGTGAAGATTTTCAACTCTGCGACTAATCAACTTGCGTCGGTTTTATATCTCCCTTAACCTCATATGGTCTTGCCTGTATTTACCTTGGAAAAAAGATCATTTTTTCGAAAACCCTTCCGTCCCTGAAAGCATCCTGCACAGATAGGCATCAACGCCAACGATGAATCATTCCGCCTGGAAGGACATAGTCAATCGTTCTCAATTCGATAATCTGCCACTCATCACTGGCTGCATTTTCGGCGTTTTAGTCATGGCGACACTACGCGATTTTGTAAACGGGCGCGAGCTGACTGCTAACTGGATGTACCTCATCGAATTCGGCACACCTTTGTGCGGTTTTGGCATTTGGATCGCCGCGATTAGTGGTGTTTTCCCAGTGCAACAATCACAGAATGTTGCTGTTCTAAGCCTGCTCTGTATTGGCACTAAAGCCTGCATGGCAACTACTCTTTGGTACCCGGGTCAGACACCCGATACGGTGATGCTAACTCTGTTTGGCGCTGGCGTTACGCTGCTTTCATTTCGTCACGCACTGATTTTTCAGGCCATGATTCTTGGCATCTGGCTACTCCCAAATGCCCTTGAACTTGGTTTTGGCGCAACGCTACCTGGCATCCTATTCTGCCTCGCTGGAGCGGGTGCCGGACACGTAATCCTCAATCGTCGCATTGCCGCTCTACATAATGTTTTCGAGTTAAAGCACCGGGTCGAAACGCTCGAATCTATTCTACCCATGTGTTCAGGATGCAAGAAAACCTGCGATGACAACGGCAGCTGGGTAAGTATCGAGAGCTATATCGAAACCCGGGAAGAAGGCACTATCATCTCGCACGGCCTTTGCCCTGAGTGCAAGGAAAAGCACTACGGCGATTACTTGCGCAGTCTGCAACTGCGCGATCAGCAACAAAACTAGCGACTCCTCGCGGAGCTTCCGCTCCATTTGCGCTTCGAACACCGAGGCCCACGTCACTCTCAAAGCATAAGGATTCAGCTACTCACCAAAAATCGGCGGGAATTCTTTTGGTCTGGAAATTGCTCCACGGTTTTACAAGTTACAACCTGAGCATAAATTTGCCAGATGCAGCAATCGGGATTTATCTGCTGCTTGGTAAGCGAGTAGCTCTAACCAAACTTGAAGGAGGTTGACGCAAATTTCGTCGGAGGCAATTACTGATTCAGAATCCGAACAATTCGATCATAAATCACATTAGCCGCCAACTCCGACTCCCCATTAGCACTGGTTGTGTTCACAAACTGAATCACAACAGCATCAATAGCCTCGTGATAGCGCGCAATGCTCTGGTATCCAAGCACCCAGCCAGTATGTTCATATTCGTAAATGGAGGAGTAAACAGCTTGCTCTTCATCTGTAAACAATGTGCCATCGATCAACGCCCGCAAGAAAATACCGACATCCTGCGCTGTCGCAACCATAGCGCCGCTGGCACTCAGGTAGCTTACTTCACGCCAATCTTCAACATAGGATTTGTGGTAGCCGCTCACTACATCCTCGATAGCGACCTGCTGCAAAGAACCGTAGGTAGAGTTCAAGGCAAGTGGCGTCAGAATTTCTCTTTTAATAAATAGCTGATGGTCGTACCCCAGAGTCCGATCGAGGATTATTCCAATCAAAAGATAGTTGGAATTGGAATAGCTGTAGCGGGTATCAGGTTCGAAGTCAGCGGCCTTGTCCATAATCAGTGCCAGATCCTCACTGACGTCCAGCGGTGACCTGGACCAATCAAATCCGGGTTGAGCAGTGAAATCAGGAATGCCGCTGCGATGTTGCAACAGTATCTTCAAGGAAATCTGATCCGCATTTTCGATTCTTCCGAGAAGTTCAGGCAAGAGATCCCCAAGCTTGCTGTAGAGTGACAACTTCTCATTGTTTATCAATCGGACAGTCGCGGCTGCGATGTACAGTTTGCTGATACTGGCAATCTTGAACAGCGCTCGCGGATCGGCAGGCAATTGAGCCTCCCTGTTTTTCCAACCAGAGGCGTACAGACGTGGAGCCTTTTCTGCTTGATCTACATAGACGATGATTCCATCGAGCCCATGATTGGAAGCAGCATCAACCTGCTCTTGCACAGTTTCCGGTAGTGGCGCTATCCAGGCGGTGATGCCGTTCCAGGGTGGGAGTATCACGATACAGGCCAGCGCCACGAGTGGCATGACTATTCTTAGCGCGAGGACTACTCGATTTGATTTTTTTGGTGGCATTAGCAGATTCGCATCGCTCGCAATTCTATCGCTATAGAATTTCGAAGACTCTGATTCGAAGGCAGTATCCCATTGAGACGGGGAGATAGCCACTTACGATACGTAGGACATTAGAGGCGACGCGTGCTACGTTCATTCATTGACTTAACTCGCGAACCAGCTCTCTACAAGATACCTGACAACTCTTCGTCCTTCGCATTCCAGACCGGGCTCGCATCACACATGCGAGCTGTTCGCTCCCTAACAGAGCATTCGCTGTGTTTGCCCTGAGGGCACCGGGCTCACCCTACTCTCACTAAGCGAGGCACCACGCTACCGTTGGTGCCAAGCGATTTAACTTTGCCGTCAAAGACCGGCAGTGGCAGGATCAACGAACCTGAAATAGAACAATGCGGCGAGCCGGCCCTTGTCGACAGAGTCAACCAGGCTGTCCGGACTGTCGACCAATGGTGCATGAAACAGAGATCCAGGATAAATGGCCAGGCGATTTGGCTTGTACTCCACGCGGAAAATTTCTTCGAAGTCACCATCATTCTGGTAGTAGTTCGGATTATCGATAATTCTGGATTTTTGAGAGCGGAGCACTTCCTGATATGCATCTTTCCTGCCTGGCCCCATGCGCTCGAAGCCGGTTGGACTATGCCGGTAGAATGCTGTGCCCTGAAAGTCTCCATCATTCATGTAAAGCAACGAGACATAGGTATGATCGTCATTTGTATCAACATGGGGGATGCATTGCACCGGAATCAGGTCATCGGGGCGCGTGAAGGCAAGCCCATAATAGCTGGTCCCCAATTGCGGTACGAAATGCTCAGGTACGTCGTAGATTTCCATCAATAAAGGCACAACAGTGTTCCCGATTTCCTGAATATGGCTGGACAGGAGAGGCGCTGTCGTCCCGGGGTAGGCAGAATTCGGTTTTTTGAAACCAGGCCCATTTACGGCACCTTGTTTCAAGGGCTCCAGAGAAACCAGAAAATCGTCAACAACACCTACAACCGTCTTTTCATTACCAATCTTTAAGATTTTCGATTGGCGTTTTGGGTTTACTTTTGGTCTTGTCGCTATCATCAGATGGAACCTGCTCGTTCTAGATTGTTACTCGGATAAAAATCTAAGTGATATGGCAAGTGGGAACAAGAGTCTGCTTGTCAGTCAGGACTATTTTATTTTCCGGGAAGGCAAACGACTGGCCAGATACTCTCTCCACCTCGACCTGAGCTCGTTCCCGCCTCTGGAATCGTTTTACGACGTAATGGAAACTCCTGCACCGATGGCTGCAGGGGAATCTATCCAAATGCCTGAAAGGCGCAGAACGCAGCAGACGCTGCGCAGCAGCACCTGAAAGGTGAGTAATTTGGCCTAGCCAAATTAGGAATCACAACCTTCCGCGCTGCGCGCTCCAGGCCGGTTTCGCATCATAGATGCGAGCCGTTCGCTCCATAACAGCAAACAAGATTCAGCTACTCATGAGATGCCTGACAAAACGCGCTAGCGTTTTGGACCGAGTGCTTTCTGCGCGGCCCCGAAGGGGTGAGGATTTCGCGCCCACGCGAAATCCGAATCAAAGCCGCGATAGCGGCGCAGACGGCGGAACGCCGCCACGAAGGGGTGAGGAATTTACGCCCCCGTAAATTCCGAATCACTATGACCGTAGGTCATTGTCACCTCCGGCAACCCATAAAAAAACCCCTGCAACCGATGGCTGCAGGGGTTTCTATCTAGATGCCTGAAAGGCGCATAGCGCCGCAGATGCTGCGCAGCAGCACCTGAAAGGTGAGTAATTTGGCCTAGCCAAATTAGGAATCACAACCTTCCGCGCTGCGCGCTCCAGGCCGGTCTCGCATCATAGATGCGAGCCGTTCGCTCCATAACAGCAAACAAGATTCAGCTACTCATGAGATGCCTGACAAAACGCGCTAGCGTTTTGGACCGCGCGCTTTCTGCGCGGCCCCGAAGGGGTGAGGATTTCGCGCCCACGCGAAATCCGAATCAAAGCCGCGATAGCGGCGCAGACGGCGGAACGCCGCCCCGAAGGGGTGAGGAATTTACGCCCCCGTAAATTCCGAATCACTATGACCGTAGGTCATTGTCACCTCCGGCAACCCATAAAAAAACCCCTGCAACCGATGGCTGCAGGGGTTTCTATCTAGATGCCTGACAATGACCTACTCTCACATGGGGAAGCCCCACACTACCATCGGCGCTAAGCGGTTTCACTACTGAGTTCGGGATGGAATCAGGTGGTTCCCACTTGCTATTGTCGTCAGGCAATTCGGTTAACCTGGCCGTTCAATATCAGATTGACTGGTCAGGCTGCCTGGCCGTTTGCACGGCACAGTTGTTCTTTAAAATCAGGCGAATAAGTCTGTAAGTTTGTACAAGTTTGCCTTTAGTTCTCTTTCGAGTACCAAAAGCGTTTTGCGCATTTCCGTTCGAAGTTGTTGGAGTTGCTTGTTCTCCACATATTCATTGGTCACTGCTCCCCTTGGTCGCAGAACACATGATTATATGGTCAAGCCTCACGTGCAATTAGTACTGGTTAGCTCAACGCCTCACAGCGCTTACACACCCAGCCTATCAACGTCGTCGTCTTCAACGGCACTTCAGTAGGATCAAGTCCTAAGGGAAATCTCGTCTTGAAGGGGGCTTCCCGCTTAGATGCTTTCAGCGGTTATCCCGTCCGAACATAGCTACCGGGCAATGCGTCTGGCGACACAACCCGAACACCAGAGGTTCGTTCACTCCGGTCCTCTCGTACTAGGAGCAACTCTTCTCAAATTTCCTACGCCCACGGCAGATAGGGACCGAACTGTCTCACGACGTTCTAAACCCAGCTCGCGTACCACTTTAAATGGCGAACAGCCATACCCTTGGGACCGGCTTCAGCCCCAGGATGTGATGAGCCGACATCGAGGTGCCAAACACCGCCGTCGATGTGAACTCTTGGGCGGTATCAGCCTGTTATCCCCGGAGTACCTTTTATCCGTTGAGCGATGGCCCTTCCATTCAGAACCACCGGATCACTATGACCTGCTTTCGCACCTGCTCGAGTTGTCACTCTCGCAGTCAAGCACCCTTGTGCCATTACACTAAGCGGATGATTTCCGACCATCCTTAGGGTACCTTCGTGCTCCTCCGTTACTCTTTGGGAGGAGACCGCCCCAGTCAAACTACCCACCACACACTGTCCTCGATCCCGATTAGGGACCAGAGTTAGAACCTCAACGTTACCAGGGTGGTATTTCAAGGATGACTCCACGCAATCTGGCGATCACGCTTCAAAGTCTCCCACCTATCCTACACAAATAAAGTCAAAGTCCAGTGTGAAGCTATAGTAAAGGTTCACGGGGTCTTTCCGTCTAGCCGCGGGTACACTGCATCTTAACAGCGATTTCAATTTCACTGAGTCTTGGGTGGAGACAGTGTGGCCATCATTACGCCATTCGTGCAGGTCGGAACTTACCCGACAAGGAATTTCGCTACCTTAGGACCGTTATAGTTACGGCCGCCGTTTACCGGGGCTTCGATCAAGAGCTTCTCCGAAGATAACCCCATCACTTAACCTTCCGGCACCGGGCAGGCGTCACACCCTATACTTCCACTTACGTGTTTGCAGAGTGCTGTGTTTTTAATAAACAGTTGCAGCCACCTGGTCACTGCGACTCCCACTAGCTTAGAGAGCAAGTCTCATCACCGGCAGGAGCGTACCTTCTCCCGAAGTTACGGTACCATTTTGCCTAGTTCCTTCACCCAAGTTCTCTCAAGCGCCTTGGTATTCTCTACCTGATCACCTGTGTCGGTTTACAGTACGGTCAACTCTTACCTGAAGCTTAGAGGTTTTTCCTGGAAGCATGGCATCGACTACTTCTCCCAAGGGTCTCCCCGAGGGATCGTCATCACGTCTCAGATTAACGAGGAACCGGATTTACCTAGCTCCCCTACCTACACGCTTAAACAGGGACAACCATCGCCCTGCTAGCCTAGCCTTCTCCGTCACCCCATCGCAGTAAGAGTCGGTACCGGAATTTTAACCGGTTTCCCATCGACTACGGCTTTCGCCCTCGCCTTAGGGGCCGACTCACCCTGTCCCGATTAACGTTGGACAGGAAACCTTGATCTTTCGGCGGAGGGGTTTTTCACCCCTCTTATCGTTACTCATGTCAGCATTCGCACTTCTGATACGTCCACCACACTTCTCAATGCAGCTTCAACCGCTTACAGAACGCTCCTCTACCACGCAGCATTCCCTTAAACACACTCTTAGCATCTGAAGAATCAGACTCAACGTGTAGAACGCTTTCACGTTGGCTGGCTTCGCCAGGTCAACGTGTGCGCTTGC